>SPAW01000020.1:0-10116 GCA_005239465.1 Nitrospira sp.
TCCCATGCTTTTGTGCGTTGCAATTTGATATGGCCCCCAATCTTATCTAGCGCGGCGACATTGCTAATCCTGCTCAGCCCATCTCTGACAGCATCTCGCCTGAGAAATTCTCACCCACAGCGTTATGGCGAATATAAGTGTCGCCCTCAGGACCAACAATACCGATGATGTAGGCTGATTTCTCGAAGGTATATGTTGACTACCTCGAAAGGGTTAGGTAGTATTTCTACTCCGACCAAGATCGAGTCCTAATCGAGCAGAACCTGTTTGGTTGTCTACAATTAATACTGACTAATCCCTGAAACGTACCGAATTCATATTTATGGCCGAACCTACCAGTAACCTCGACCAAACAGACGCCCTTGCCGATCAGAGAGCAGGATCTGGGATTGTGGTGCTTTCGGCATCCATGCAACTCCTTCACATGAATCGGCAGGCTTCAGAACTTGCCAAGAAAATCAATGCGGTCGAGCATGGGGTCAACGCCGCAAAAGCAGCCCATGGAGTCCTGCCCACAGCCCTCACTGAGCTTTGTGGAGAGATCGTCAAGGCCTTGCACATCCGCACTGAAGCGAAAGATTGGGAACAGTTCGAGCTTAAACGTGTGGCGGGCGATCCAAACCAGCCAATCCTCCTGAGAGGATTTGGCCTACCGGACCGAGGCGGTGTTCAGCATGCCCGGCTCGTGATTACGATGGAGGAATTGGGGCGGAAACAGAACTTGAATACGGAGCATGCTCGAGAACGATTCCAGCTGACCAATCGGGAACAGGCCGTTGTTGAAAACTTGGCAAAGGGCTGGACGAATAAAGAAATTGCTAATGCGCTCCAAATCACCGAGCAAACAGTGAAAGAACACATCAAACACATCATGCGAAAAACAAACGCCACAACTCGGACTGGAATTCTAGTGCAAGTCTTTAATGCGTAACCCCCTCCTTCGTCACTTTCCATCTGTGTCAAAGACACCACAGTGAGTAGTCGTTCACACAAGATTCATCCCTTTACAACCATCTTTAATACAATTAATCAATGACTTAATAGATTTTCTGTTCGGTCCAGCGATTGCAATGTCCCTAAGCACTTGTTGTAAAGCGTGGCCCTGGGGGAGATGAAACAGTGAAGAGAGCAGCGTTGAGTCAGAGATTTGCGTTCGGATTGCTTGGAGTGATGCTCCTAGCCTCTGGTTGCCAATCCAATCCTTCACCAAAGCCGGCAGTATTGGACAACACCGGGTTCATGTCGTTGTGGGCAACCTACACCGATTGTAAGGTAGCCTCTGACTTGAGCCAGGCGAGTTCCGATATGAAGAGGCTCATTGCAGCCGTTCAGTTTCACGACAGGAATGAGGGATTTGTCCTACCGTTGCTGACCATATTTGAATACCAGGTAACCAACCCCACGAGCCGATTTGCTGTCGATGTCAGAGCCATGACTGCGGCTTGCTCCCTCCACACAGGGCAACTCGCGCTTCACCAGGGTCGCATCGAATTGGCTCGCGACGTGTTTGCTTCAGTCGTCACGCTGCACCAAGACGTGTCCCCGTATTACGTCCTGCAAGCAAAGAAATTTCTGACGGAACTTGATCGAGGGATCGACGTCTCGCTTAAGACTCCTTAGTCGTATTCTCATCCCCTTCAACTATCGAACGGTATAACTGCACATACTGTTTCGTTGCCTGCGTCCAAGACACATCCGTTTTCATCCCCGCCTGTATAAGTGAATGCCATGCATCGTGCTCTCTGTAGACTTGCAGCGACAGCAAGATCGCCGAGAGCAAGGCATCGGTCGAGGCATCAATAAAATGAAAGCCCGTCGCGAGCTTGGCCTGTGCCGTCGATGGTCGGAATGGGATGACGGTATCAGCCAATCCTCCGGTACGCCGTACAATCGGAACAGTGCCGTATCGGAGGCTGTAGAGTTGGCTCAGCCCGCAGGGCTCATAGCGAGAAGGCATCACCAACATATCTGCACCAGCTTCAATACGATGAGCAAGTCCGTCGTCAAAGCCGATGAATATGCCGATGCGCTCAGGATGCTTGGCCCTCGCAGCAAGAAACTGTTGTTCCATGTGACGATCGCCGGTCCCCAACAGTGCGATCTGAACGTCCAAGGCCATCAGCTCAGGAATGATCTCCGCCAACAAATCGAAACCCTTTTGCGGAGTGAGGCGACCAATCGCAGCCAAGAGCGGCACATCACGGTTTGGCAATCCGAGTTCTCGTTGCAACGCTCGTTTGCACGCCTGTTTGCCCGACAAATCAGCCACGGTGTAATGCGCCGGCAAGTACGGATCGGTTTCTGGATTCCATACAGTGACATCGATCCCGTTGGTGATACCTTGCACTTCCTCGACCCGACCTGCGAGCACCCCCTCGAGCCCACAGCCAAAATCCTTGGTCATGATTTCCGTCGCATAGGTGGGACTGACCGTCGAGACTGCATCTGAAAAAATGATTCCACCCTTCAAGCAATTGACCGATCCGTAGAACTCGAGGCCGCTCGGCGAAAACAAGGCAGGAGGAAGTCCCGTCTGGACAAACTGCTCACCCGGGAACACCCCCTGGTAACCGACATTGTGCAACGTCAACAGCGTCTTGAGACGTCCAAGTCCCTTGCGCTCTTGGGCAAGAGCTTTCAGGTAGACCGCGCACAGCGCCGTTTGCCAATCATGCAAATGGAGAACATCCACCGACTCCCCGCGCATGCCGGCGAGAAAGCGCACCGCTTCAAGGACCGCCCGGCAAAATAAGGTGAACCGCTCGAGGTTGTCCGGGTAATCACCGCGTTTATCTTGGTAGAGTCCTGGACGATCAAAGTAGGGGTCGTATCGAACTGCCAGCACCCGGAGCGGGTGAAGGCCTGCTGTGACCGGCACCATCTCTTCTTCCAGCGTCACTTTTACCGATTTTCCTACGGTGGGAATATGGAGTCGCACTGCCGGATGACGAGACTGACGCCCGGCTACGAAATTCCGATAGCCCGGCAATACCAACGTCACCCGATGCCCAAGCTTTATCAACTCCAGCGGCAACGCGCCGACGACATCAGCCAATCCACCCGTCTTGGCATAAGGAACAGCCTCGGAGGCTGCCATCACGATATTCAAGCAATCTGCTGAGGGAGTTGGAGGCATGGAGCGATCCTGAGTTTCGAGTTGCAAGTTGCGAGTTGCAAGTTAACAAGTTAGAAAGTTGCAAGTTCCAGGTTTCGCGAGATGCGCGTGAAGTGCGCGACAGGCGCGACTCGGGATGATGAAGTTTCTGACCAGTCCCGCTTTTCGCGCAAGTCTCGCGAGTTTCGTACGGGAACCGCGATACGCGTCACGGGGCACGTTGAAAGTTAGCAAGTTTGAATGTTAAAAGTTGGGAAGGCCTCCGAAACCAGCACTTTCCAACTTTTCAACTTTCTAACTTTTGAACTCACACGCTTCGCGAGACGCGGTGGTCTAAGGCGCTGGAGCCTCATCGAGCCTGGTCCTGAATCGATCCTGGTAGGCCCAGTCCCTAACAAGGGCTTGCATCTTTTCTGGCTTGAGTTCTTCCTTGTAGACCAGCAGCTCATCGAGGAATACCAACAGCCATCCGCGATCGGGATACGCAAAAAAGACGCCTTCCCCTGCATGCACCATCGACTCCCACCCCTTTGGAGGCTCCCCTGTGTCCACACGAGAGCGGGGAATCATGCTTCGATCCGGCATCACAAAGAAAGGGGTGAATTCGCTATGATGATGGGGTGGCTTTCCCCAGACATTTACCACCGCCCTGGTGGTGACATGCTCCAGCATGAGATTATTCGCTCGCACCAGCAGTTCCTGCTGCTCCAGCGTCGGCAGCCCCTTGCAGCCCCCCACATCAACGAGCGCCAGCAGACTACCGAGCGTAATAAACACTCGCGCGGTCTTCTGAAAGGTACGAGCCGGAGCTAAGAGCATATTCATCACGCTTTGAGTTCTCGGCATCACATGAGCCGCCTGGATTTGGGCTCGACCTGTTTCACCGGCTGACAGATATCGCACTGACACAACTTTCTCAGCAACGAATAGGCATAAATACCGGTATCATGTCCGTCGCTCCATTTAAACTGAAACGCATAGCGACCGACCGGTTGGATATCCTGCAGCATGATCAGCAGCGGCACATCTTCAGCTTTAAGACGACGCTCTCCCGTCCACTCATCCACACAGGCCGCGCAAGGGCAGTGCTGCCGCAGGTATCGAACCGGATAGACGCCCTTGTGGCCGTCATTCCACTGAATACCCAATACCCCTTTGTCGAGCCACTCCATATCTCGGGGCTCAAGCGCAACGGCCGTCATGGCGTTACCTCGAAGATCCTGGAAAGGGACTGTCGCGGCTCGACTGCTTTCGGCAAGCTCAGGCCCGACTCGACTGAGCTCGCCCGTCGAGAGCCTCTGGGTCGAACGATCGCAGGCCGAGCCTGTCGAGGGGAGCTCGCCGAAGTCCGGCAATGCCGGACTTCGGCGAGCTCAGTCGAGCCGAGCCAGTCCCCCTCAACGCAGGCGACAAGAAATCAACCGGCGGCAACCGCTTGCCCGCGACGACCGTCACATATTCATCAATCGCTTCCTCGACTTCACTTCGCACCCGACCGGTAGCTCTGAGTCGAGTGACGAGAGCGGGGGCCAACCGAATGGCTTGTTGGAGAAACGAGAGGCTGCCTCGCGAGAGGGCCACACAATGGACTCGTTGACGCGCGGCGCACGTCAGGCACACGAGTCCGCCCGCTATCGGCGAAAATTGTGGGTCTCCGACCAAATGAGTTTTCCCGCACGCAGCGCAATGATCAGTCTGCGGACGAAACCCGGTCAGCCCCAACAGCCTGATCTGAAACAGTAAGGCCATAAACGCCGGGTCACGGTTCTGGTGAAGCGACATCAGTCCCTGTTCGAGCGTGTCGAACAAAAGCGGATCCGGATCTCCATCGGGCGTGACCGCAGTCACCACATTGACCATCCGTGCCGCCGAGGCCATCAAGTCGAGATCCTCGCGCAACGACTGGAACGACGTCACCAGATCGACATGGGAAATCCGAAACAGCGAGTCGCCTGCCTTCTCAAACAGATTGAGTCGGCACAGCGTGAAAGGCTCAAGCGCGGCGCCAAACCGGCTGTTCTGACGACGGGCTCCGCGGGCCACCCCACGAATCTTGCCTAAATTTTTGGCATAGAACGTCACAATTCGGTCGGCATCGCCCCACTTGCGGCTTCGTAAGATGATCGCCGTCGTCTTTACGAGCGGCATGGCAAGAACCCCTTTCGCGGTGTCCGACAGAGTGATGATCTCACGTCGGCGAGCGTCACCGGAGATGTTCCAAGAAGAGTGTGGCCAAGGTGAGATAAATGGTGATGCCCGTGATGTCGTTGGCCGTCGTGACGAAAGGACCCGCCGCGACGGCCGGGTCGACGCCCATGCGCTTGAGGACAACCGGCATGATCGTCGCCATGCTGGTCGACACGAGGAACGCGATGATCAGCGAAACCCCGACAACCATGCCCAAGTATCCTTGGTGCAACGCCCAACCCACCACCGTCAGCGTCATGCCGCAGGCCAGGCCCATGACCAAGCCGATCTTCACTTCGCGATAAAAGACCGGCCAGATATCGGTGAGTTCAACCAGACCGGTCGCCAATCCGCGAATAATCAGCGTCGAGGACTGCAATCCTACGTTGCCTCCCATTGCCGCAATGACCGGAATAAAGCTGACGATCGCCACGACTTCTTGAATCGTATAGCGGAAATACCAGAGGATCGCGCCGGACAACAGACTGCCGACCAAATTGGTGAAGAGCCAAGGCAACCGCAACCGCGCCGAGCCGAAGCTTGAAGACTTCGAGCCCGTATCCTCTTCGATGGCGCCGGCCATCTTCAGCATGTCCTCAGTCGCTTCTTCCCGGATGACGTCCACCACGTCGTCGACCGTGATGATGCCAACCAGCGTGCCATCCTTTTCCACCACAGGGATGGCCAACAAGTTATAACTGGCCACCTGCCGCGCCACTTCCTCTTGATCCATGTCGACCGCGACGCTCATCACATCCCGCGCCATGATGTTCTTCAGCGGCGTCGCCGGGGGAACCGTCAAGAGTTGCCGAAGCGAGAGGACCCCGACCAGATGCTCGTCTTTGTCCGTCACATAAATATAGAATACCATTTCGGCGTCGGTAGCCTGCTGCAGCCGACGAATCGCTTCCTGCGCCGTCGCATCCTCCGGCAGGGAGAAAAATTCGGTCGTCATGATCCCGCCGGCCGTATCCTTGGGGTACTTGAGAATATCGGCGACCTCGGTCGAATCCTCGGTCTTCATCAAGGCGAGAATTTCTTTGCCGCGCTCTTCCGGGAGGAATCCGAGAATGTACGCCACGTCGTCGGGACCGAGGTCTTTCAAGAGCCAGGCGACGTCGGAGTGCAGCAGATCCGTGAGGACCTGTTGAATGCTGTCACCGTCGAGCTCGCTCAAGACTTGGCCGCGCTTACCTTCGCCACGGACCAGCTCGAAGACTTCTCGCTTTTCCTTTGGAGGGGACAGGTGGGTCACGACTTTGGCGACGTCGGCCGGGTGCATCCGCCCCAGCATCTTGGAGAGATTCGTGATCGCTCCACGTCGCAATAACTTCTGGACGGACTGGAGCACGATGTCGGACTTCGTCTGTCCGCGCTCGGCTTGATCGCGCAGCGTTTCACGCAGCAAATCCTTCTCCGACGCGCGCGGGCGTGGGTCTACTGGCCGCGGTTCTACTGGTCGTTCAGTCGGCTGCATCAGTAGCCCAACTCCACCAAAACCTGCTCATCCTCGCGCCACGCTTCTTTCACCTTCACCCAGACTTCGAGAAACACCTTCATGCCGAACAGCCGTTCCATATCCAGCCGGGCCTGCGTGCTGATCGACTTCAAGCGTACACCTTGTTTCCCGATCAAAATGCCTTTCTGGGTTTCCCGCTCCACAAGAATCGTCGCACGAATCCGCGCCAACTTGCCTTCCTCAACAAATTCCTCGATTTCGACTGCGACAGAGTAGGGCACCTCTTGCTCGGTCGCTTGCAGGACTTTTTCGCGAATCATCTCGGCCGCCAGCGTCCGCATACTCTGATCCGTCACCACATCGTCACCATAGGCCCCATCCCCTTCCTCAAGATAGGGAACCGTCACAGCCAGCAACCGATCGATATTGTCATCGACCTGCGCAGAGACCGGCACCACATCGGTCCAGGCAAACAACTTGGCATAACTCTCCAGCACCGGCAGCAACTTCTGCTTATTCACCAGATCGACCTTGGTGACGACAAGAATCACCGGTCGCGGCCGCTTGGCAAGCGCCTCCTTCATATGCTTGATCGCTGCTAAATCGCCGGGGCCCGGCAAGCTCGTGGCATCCATAAGCATATACAGCAAATCCGCTTCCTCCAACGTCTCGACCGTGGTACGGACCATTCTCCGGTTCAGCAAGTGTTCAGGCTTATGCAGACCGGGTGTATCGAGAAACGCAATCTGCGCCCCCGGCACATGCGCGACTCCCAAAATTCGAGTCCGTGTGGTCTGAGGCTTATCCGACACAATCGCGATCTTTTCACCCAGCAGGCGATTGAGGAGTGTCGACTTGCCCACATTGGACCGCCCGATAATCGCGACCGTTCCGAACTTCATGGCTTCGCTGGATGCTCCTGTTTTTTGGCGGGATCGGGCGAAAACTGGTACACCGTCTCTCCCTTACGCACATAGCCCAGCCGCTCTCTGGCCAACTGCTCGATCTTCGCCGAATCGTGCTGCAGCCGAGCGATGTCACCCTGCAGCGAGGCATTCTCTCTGCGCAAGGCCGAGAGTTCATGTTCCAACTGACCGGCATGGTTGCGCATCGAGAGGTAACGAGGCAGCCCCATCTCGCCGAAAAACAGCGCGACAAGCAACCAGACACAGGCGCCTACCCCGAGCACTTGTGCCACGACGACCATGCGCCGCTGCCAGTCCAGCCACTGCCTCCCACGATTTCGCTTAATGATCATGTGTCAATTCACCTATCAGGCTACTAGTTCAAGGTTGCAAGTTAACAAGCTGATAAGTGACCCAGTTGGAAAGTTACAAAGTTAACAAGTTTGAAAGTTGCAAATTACAGCTCGCAAGTTGAAAGTTAGCAAGTTTGAAAGTTGCAAGTTGGGAAGACCCGTAGAACTAGTACTTTTGAACTTTTCAACTTTCTAACTTTTGAACTCAGACTCGCACCGCCTCGCGGCCACGATAGACCGCCGCCGAGCCCAACTCTTCTTCGATTCTGAGCAACTGATTGTATTTCGCCACTCGATCCGTTCGCGACAACGAACCGGTCTTGATCAAGCCGCAGTTCGTCGCCACCGCCACATCCGCGATCGTCGTGTCCTCAGTTTCACCGGATCGGTGAGAGATAATCGCCGTATAGCCGGACCCCTTGGCCAACTCGATTGCATCCAGCGTTTCCGTCAACGTCCCAATTTGGTTGAGCTTAATCAAGATCGAATTACCGATCCCTTCCTTGATTCCCTTCGAGAAAATCTCTACGTTCGTGACAAAGATGTCGTCACCGACGAGTTGCACGCGCTTGCCTAGCTTCTCCGTGAGCATCTTCCAGCCCTTCCAATCCAACTCGCTCAAGCCGTCTTCGATCGAGAGAATCGGGTAGCGGTCCAGAAGCTTCCCATAATAGCTGATCATCTCTTCCGACGAGCGCTCCGGATTCTTCTCAGCTTCGAGTACGTAGCGCCCCTTCTCATACAGCTCGCTCGCCGCACAATCCAGGGCCAGCGCAATGTCCTGGCCGGTTTTATAGCCGGCCTCTTCGATCGCCTGCGCGATTAGACTCAGCGCTTCTTCATTCGATTGCAGATCCGGCGCAAACCCGCCCTCATCGCCCACCGCCGTGTTGAGCCCTTTCTTTTTCAACAGCGCCTTTAACGAATGAAACACTTCCGTGGCCATGCGAAGCGCTTCGCTGAACTTGCCGGCACCAACCGGCATGATCATGAACTCTTGGAGATCGAGCCGATTATCGGCATGGGCCCCGCCGTTGATGATGTTCATCAACGGCACCGGCAACACGCGCGCATTCGTGCCGCCGAGATACCGATAGAGCGGCTGGCCTGTTTCAGCCGCCGCCGCCTTTGCCACAGCCAACGACACGCCAAGAATCGCATTCGCACCCAGCTTGCCTTTGGTCTTCGTCCCATCCAGCGCAATCATGGCGTGGTCGATGCCCGCCTGATCGAAGGCGTCTTTCCCCAGCAACTCCGGCGCAATCACCTTGCTGATGTTCGCAACGGCCTTCGAGACACCTTTGCCCATCCAGCGTTTCTTGTCGCCATCGCGCAGCTCAATCGCTTCCTTCTCGCCGGTCGACGCACCGGACGGCACTGCTGCCCGCCCCGTCGCACCACTCTCAAGCGTCACTTCCGCCTCGACCGTCGGATTCCCACGTGAATCAATGATCTGCCTACCTTTAATCACTCTAATCGCGCTCATGATCGCTTCGCTCCGGTTAACATGTTAACAAGTTGGAAAGTTGCAAGTTAGCAAGTTTAAAAGTTCAAAAGTTGCACGGGTCTATAACCAGTTTCGGCTCTCGTGGTTTTTACTTCGTTGCAAAGTCGAATACTGGAGTTTGAAGCGTTCGTGAAGGCGACCGTTGCTCCCAGACCGTCTTCTGCAAGCGCTCAACGGTATCGGGGCTATACAGCCTCTCCCCACATTGGTCACAGACCTTGGCAGGCACATGCTCGACGACAACTAATTTGTCGTCCAGTTGAATCGTATAGGTCACCATCTTTTCATTCATGGGCGATCCACACCGATCGCACTTCATATCACGCCGGACACCGCTCAATCCAAGAACGCGGGTGGCGCCGACCAGGCATCCGTCCGCCCGCAGCGAAAGGGAACCACTGGGCTCCATCTCTTCTTTCTTTTCTCCATCCACCCACCCCTCACGCTGAAGAAGTAGCAGCCTCAAGATGAGTGGCAGCCGGTCCTGAGCGGACTTCGCTGAAAGAGCGGGGCACCCAACGTGCTCGGCCGAGAAGGAAAGCTGGAACTGACCAAAGCACCATGGTCGGAGACCGTGGCTGCGGGAATTC
>SPAW01000020.1:10147-27350 GCA_005239465.1 Nitrospira sp.
GGGCGAGCCCGGAAGGGTCGCTCGGCGAAGCGAGGACACGAAGGACTGTCTGCCACTCAACCATCAAGCTCCTAGTTTCTTTTTCAGCAACTCATTCACCTTCCCCGGATTCGCCTTCCCTCCACTCGCCTTCATCACCTGCCCGACCAGGAAGCCCAGTACTTGTTGTTTCCCTTCTTTGAACTGCGCGACCTGCACCGGATTCTTTGCCAGCACCTCATCGATGATTTTTTCAAGCGCACCCTCATCGGACACCTGAGTCAGTCCTTTCTCTTGAACAATCTGCTCCGGTGTCTTCCCACTGGCATAGATCTCAGGAAAGATCTCGCGAGCCACTTTCAAACTGACCGTGCCCTTGTCCACCATTTGCAACAAACTGACGAGCCGCTCCGGGGAAACAGGCGATGCGCTCACGTCGGTCCCTGAGTTGTTCAACTCTCTGGTAAGTTCCCCCATCACCCAGTTACTGACGGTCTTCGGCTGATTGAAGAGCTTCACGCAGGATTCAAAGTAATCCGCAATCCCTTTAGAGGCCGTGAGCACGCCTGCATCATACTCGGGCAATTTATATTCGGTGGCGAACCGCGCGGCTCGCTCGGCAGGCAATTCCGGCACCGTGCCGCGAAATCCCTCGATCCAATCCTTGTCCAACTTGAGCGGGACGAGATCTGGGTCTGGGAAATAGCGATAGTCATGCGCCTCTTCTTTCGAGCGCATGACAGCCGTTTCACCACGATCGAGATTCCAGAGGCGCGTTTCCTGTTGAATCTTGCCGCCCTCGTTCAAGACTTTCGTCTGCCGCTTGATTTCGTATTCGATCGCGTCCTTCACAAACTTGAACGAATTGATGTTCTTCAGCTCAACCTTCGTCCCAAATTCTTTCTGACCCAAGGGACGGATCGACAGATTGGGCTCGCACCGGAAGCTGCCTTCGTCCATGTTGCCGTCGCAGACTTCGAGATACATCAGAATGTCGCGAAGGCCTTTCAAATAGGCCACCACTTCGTCGGCGGATCGCATGTCCGGTTCCGTCACGATTTCCAACAGTGGTGTGCCCGCCCGATTCAGATCCACGCGGCTCCCGCTCGTTCCAGTCTCATGCACGTTCTTGCCGGCATCTTCTTCGAGATGCGCGCGCCGGATACGAACCCGTTTCTTGCCGTCGCCGACGGCGATCTCGATCCAGCCATGCTCGCAGATCGGCGACTCGTACTGGGAGATCTGATAGCCCTTCGGTGAATCGGGATAGAAGTAGTTCTTGCGGGCGAATCGATTATTTGCACCGATCGTACAGTTCAACGCCAGCCCCGCGCGGACCGCCATTTCAACCGCCGCCTTGTTGATCACCGGCAGCGTCCCGGGCAACCCCAAACAGACCGGACAGGTTTGGCTGTTAGCAGACAACCCGAACGTCGTCCCGCACCCACAGAACATTTTCGACCTGGTCCGCAGTTGCGCGTGCACTTCCACGCCGACGACCACTTCATAGATCATCTCAACCTTTTTCCTCGCCACGCATGCGATCACGCTCGCGCCTCATCGCTTCACGCCCGGCATCGAACGCCTCCCGCAGAACCGACTTTTTCGTATCGACAAACTCTTTGCCTTGATCGACCACTTCTTCAAATGCCTCACCGGCGCGGCCGGCCAGGTCCCGAAGATTGTCCTCTGCCCGCCTGGTATAACCGCGCAACTGCTCGCGCGACTCGCGTCCGGACTGTGGAGCCAGTAGCAACGCCGCCACTGCGCCTAAGGCCGCCCCGCTGAGAAACGCCAAGAGGACTGCCGCTGAAGACCCGCGTTCATCCGCCATTGTGTGGTTCTCCTTCATGTTTCATGCGGTCACGCATCACCTGCGTCGCCGCTTTGAATCCTGCCACCATGCTCGCGACATTCGTCAGGAGCGTGCCGCTCGATCCGCGAACGACATTATGGACTTCCTGCACAGATTCACCGACCTCGCCCACGGCATGCAGCAACACCGCCGCATGCTCCACGCCTCCACGCACCTGATCTGTGAGGTCGTTCAAGTTTTGGCTCATGGCGCGGAGTTCCACCACGAGCGACGGCACCTCGGCATTCAGTTTTGAGAACAGTTGTTCCGACTCGGTGACGGTCTTGCGGACCTGAATCAGCACCGGCACCAAGTACCCAACCAACACGGCAAAGGCTACGGCCACGAAAATGGCGGCGATTTCAACGATAGTCATAATATTCCTCCCGCTACCCCTTACCCCTTGATACTCACTCGCGAGACTTACCGTACCATTGCGCGCTTGAGATGCCACTGCGTCGATTGCTCGTAGGCATGGGCGGCTCGCAGCATCGTTTCTTCCTCGAAGGCTCGTCCGATCAGCTGCAATCCAATCGGAAGCCCCGCTTTGCTGAATCCACAGGGCAACGCAATCGCCGGTAGCCCGGCCAGATTCACCGAAATCGTAAAGATGTCGGACAAATACATCTGCAACGGGTCTTCGCTCTTCTCACCGAGCTTGAAAGCAGGAGTCGGTGTCACCGGCGTCACAATCAAATCGACATCCTTGAACGCCGCCTCGAAGTCCTGGCAGATTAACGTCCGCACAGCCTGGGCTTTCCCATAGTACGCATCATAGTACCCCGCGCTGAGCGCGTAGGTGCCCAGCATGATCCGGCGCTTCACTTCCGGCCCGAACCCTTCCTGCCGCGTCTTCATGTACAGATCGAGGAGATCCTTCGTCTCTTTCGCGCGCAAACCGAATTTCACACCGTCGAAGCGGGCGAGATTCGAACTGGCTTCAGCCGTCGCGACCACGTAGTACACCGCCACGGCTGCATCGGTTCTAGGTAGCTGGATTTCCTTGATCTCACCGCCAAGGTTCTTCAATTCCTCGATGGCGGCTCTGACTGCCTGCTCCACTTCTTGGTCGAGCCCTTCGGCAAAGAATTCCATCGGCACGCCGACCTTCAATTTCTTGAGGTCCATCTTCTTCAGCACCTTCATATAGTCGGGAACAGGAAGATCCGCTGACGTGGAATCCATCGGATCGTGACCGGCAATCGCGCCAAGCAGAAACGCGGCGTCCGAGACGTCCTTCGTAATGGGACCGATCTGGTCGAGGGATGAGGCAAACGCGACGAGACCGTACCGCGACACCCGCCCATAGGTCGGCTTCAGCCCAACGACCCCACAGAACGCCGCCGGTTGCCGAATCGACCCGCCCGTATCGGACCCGAGCGCAGCGACACACTCGTCTGCCGCCACCGCAGCCGCAGACCCACCGCTTGATCCGCCCGGCACACAGTGAAGGTTCCAGGGATTCCGGCTGGGACCGAAAGCGGAATTTTCTGTCGATGACCCCATCGCAAACTCATCCAGGTTCGTTTTGCCCAGCAGAATGTACTCTTGCGCTCGCAGCTTGGCGACCACTGTCGCATCGTACGGCGGCACAAAGTTCTGCAACATGCGCGAACTGCACGTCGTCGGCACCCCCTCCGTACACACGTTGTCTTTGATCGCGAGAGGCATCCCCGTCAGCGGCTTCGTCTTCCGCCATCCTTTAAGCTTCTGGTCCAAGGCTTCCGCCTGCGCCGACGCCGATTCTTTCGCCTGCGTGACAAAGGCTTTGATCTTCGTCTCAACTTGGCCGATCCGCAAGAAATATGCGCGCACGATTTCCGCCGCGGTGACTTCACCAGCCGTAAATTTCTCCTGAAGATCGCAGAGCGAGAGTTTATGAATAGACATGGTCTTTATGCTGACAAGCCTGCATGCCGGCAGGCTGACAGGGCTGCAGGCGCGCAGGCTGACAGGCGTGCAAGGTGACAGGCTGACAAGTTTCATGGCGGCAGGCTGACATGGCGCCTCTACACAATGCCTCTTGTCAGCTTGTCAGCTTGTCGCCCTGTACTCATGTCAGCTTGTCTCCCTGCAGTCATGTCAGCCTGTTAGCTTGCATTCACGTCAGCTTGCATTCACGATGTGATTCTTCTCATTCACCCGAACGACCTTGGGTACATGCTTTTTGATTTCTTCTTCGCCGTAGTACTCATAACAAAAGATAATGATTTGGTCCCCGACCGCCGCTTTCCGAGCCGTGGGTCCGTTCAAAATGACATCCCCGTTCCCCCGCTTGCCGTTGATCGCGTACGTCATAAACCGCTCGCCGTTATTCAAATTGGAGCAGATAATGGCTTCGTATGGAAGGATGCCGGCCGCCTCCATCAAGTCTTGGTCGATGGTCAGACTGCCTTCGTACTCAAGATGCGCGCCGGTCACCGTGGCGCGATGAATTTTCGAACGTAGCATTTGTCGAAACATACCTTCTTCTATCTCCTCTCCCTCTCCAGCGATCCTACTCAATGATTTTGGGCACACAAAACCCGTCCGCCTCACGTTCCGGCGCATTCGCCAAGGCCTTGTCGGTCGGCAACGACGGTCGCACGACATCCTCCCGAAACACGTTCACCCGTCCCATGACCGTCGAGGTCGGCTCGATCCCCTTTGTGTCGTACTGATTCAGTTTTTCGACATGGGTGAGGATCTGGCTCAACTGCTTGGCGAAGGCTTCCTTCTCCGCCGCAGTCACTTCCAGCCTGGCCAACTTCGCGACTTTTTCAACGTCCTGTTTACTGACCTGCACGGGATGGTTCCTCTAGTTTGTTTGGTTTATCCGGTTTGACCAAAGAAACTAAACAAACCAGACAAACAGTCTTTTCCTATTCCACCGTGACGCTTTTTGCCAAGTTCCTCGGCTGATCCACATCCGCGCCACGCAACGCGGCGATGTGATAGGCCATCAGCTGTAGCGGGATCGTAAAGAGAATCGGCGAGATCAACGGATGGGTGTCGGGAATGGTAAACACCGCATCGGCAATCTTGCACAGTTCCCGCTCACCCTCGGCCACGAATGCAATCACCGGCGCGCGGCGCGCCTTGACTTCCATGAGATTGCTCACCGTTTTTTCATACAGCCGATCGTGCGGCACCAAGACCACCACCGGCATGTCCCTATCGATGAGGGCGATCGGGCCATGCTTCATCTCGCCCGCCGCATATCCTTCCGCATGGATGTAGGAAATTTCTTTCAGCTTCAGCGAACCTTCCAACGCGATCGGATAGTTGATGCCGCGCCCGAGGAACAGAAAGTTCCGCTTCTTGTAGTACCGCTTGGCAATGGCCACGATTTCAGCCTCACGCCCGAGCACCCGCTCGACAAGCGCGGGAAGCCGGACGAGCCGGTCCAGCCAGGCTTTCCCATCCGCCACCTTCATCACATTACGAACTCGCGCAAGATGCAATGCCAGGAGATAGAGCGCGGTCAACTGCGCAGTGAACGCTTTCGTCGAGGCTACGCCAATCTCCGGCCCACAATGGGTGTAGAGCACGCCGTCCGATTCACGGGCCAAGGTGCTGCCTACCACATTCACGATGGAGACGACGCGGGCGCCTTTCTCCTTGGCTTCCCGCGCGGCGGCAAGCGTATCGGCAGTCTCTCCAGATTGGGAAATGGTAATGCACAAGTCGTTCTTCCCGACGAGCGGATCGCGATACCGAAACTCGCTGCCGATATCGACCTGTACTGTGGTACGTACCATTTCTTCCAAGAGATACTTCCCCACCAGTCCAGCATGCCATGAAGTCCCACAACCCACGATCCAGATTCGCTCCACAGCGGCGAATTCCTTGGGCGTCAGTCCGATATCCGTCAAATCCGCTTCGCCGGTTTCGTACGAGTATCGTCCTCGCATCGTATCGAGAATGGTTTGGGGCTGCTCGTGAATCTCCTTCAGCATGAAATGCGGATAGCCGCTCTTCTCCACCGCCGACGCATCCCAGGTAATTTTTGACGGATTGCGCGACACGGCATGACCTTCAGCGTCCGTGAGATGCACGTGGTCTTGGGTGACGACCGCCACATCCCCTTCTTCGAGATATGTCACCTCTCGCGTGTGGGCGAGCATCGCCATGACATCCGACGCGACATAGGACGCGTGCTTCGTTCGTCCCACGACCAGCGGACATCCAGACCGCGCGGCAATCAACGTCCCGGGCTCCTGCTCGGAGATGACGGCCAGCGCATAGCTGCCACGCACATCTTTCGTGGCAGAACGCACCGCGTCCGCCAACCCTTGTCCTTGCTGAAGATGCTTATCGATCAGGTGCGCGACAACTTCCGTATCGGTTTCCGATTCAAATTTGTAGCCATCTTTTTCCAACTGCTGCTTCAGCGGCTGATAGTTCTCGATGATGCCGTTGTGCACCAGCGCGCAGCCTTTCGACCGATGCGGATGGGCATTCTGCTCAGAGGGCTTCCCATGCGTGGCCCAACGGGTGTGACCAATGCCGACCGTTCCCTTCAGCTCTTTCTCCTTGAGCGAATTTTGAAGGTTGACCAACTTGCCCACGCTCCGCCTGACAGCAATCCTGTCTCCCTGCATCACGGCGACCCCTGATGAGTCGTAGCCTCGATACTCCAGCTTCGCCAATCCATCCATGAGGATAGGAACCGCGTCCTGATTGCCGACGTATCCGACGATTCCGCACATCGTTCTAACTCCTGAGTAACAGGCTGACAAGCTGAAAGGCAGGCAAGCTAACATGCCGCCAGTCAGATCTTCTGCCTTCTTTATTTTCTCTTGACAGCATGTGCTCTGTCAGCCCATGTTTCTTGGTTCTTTGCACCGATGACAAGCTGACAGGCAGGCCAGCTAACAGGTGAACTGCCAGCTCTTCAGGCCTTCTCACCTTGCACCTGTCAGCCTGGTCCCTGTCAGCCGCCTTGCTTGCTTCTTTGCACCGCTGACAGGCTGACAAGGAGAGCGTCTCATCGCGACCGGCCTTTAGACGATTTCCCGTTCTGATGACTCGTTTTGCCTGAAGCCTTGTCAACCTTCAGGCTTGTCAGCTTCCTATGGGACGGCGAGGAGCCCCCGCCGACTGTGCCAGCGGCCAGCATAGCCCGCCGTTTGGCCGCCCAGCCTGCTCGATTCACCTGCGTCACTCGGGAAATCGCCAACGAGTCGGCCGGCACATCCTGCGTGACGGTCGTCCCAGCCGCAATAACCGATCCCGCTCCAATGGTCACCGGTGCGATCAACTGCGTATCACTCCCCAGAAATACTCTATCTTCGATAACCGTTTGATACTTGTGCGCTCCGTCGTAATTGCAGGTAATGGTTCCCGCACCGATGTTGACACCCTTGCCGATTTTCGCATCTCCGAGGTAACTGAGATGATTGGCCTTCGATCCTTCACCCAGTTCGGTTTTCTTCATCTCGACAAAATTCCCGACTTTTGCCTTCCGCCGAACCAGCACACCGGGACGCAAATGCACGAAAGGCCCGAGACGGGCATCATCGTCGATCTGCGAGCCCCGCAGGACACAGTGATCCAAAATCTCCACGTGGTTGCCGATCACGCAATCAGTGATACGCACCCCGGAATGGACGGTCGTGTCCTCGCCGATCACCGTTCGACCTTCAAGCGTCACATTCGGATAGAGTACCGTATCCCGGCCGATGACAACTCCGGCATCGATCCAGGCTGAGGAGGGATCCTGCATCGTCACCCCGGCTTCGAGCCACTGATCCCGAATGCGTTGGCGAATCACCCGCTCCGCTGCCGCCAGCTGCACTCGGCTGTTGATCCCTACCCCTTCGTCGATCGTCCGCAGGCACAGTGCAGCCACAGTGCGCCCTTGCTCGACCGCCATCTGCACAATGTCCGTAAGATAGTACTCGCCCTGGGCGTTCCGAGGGTTGAGCTTGTCCAGCGCGGGGAAAAGAAACTCGCCGTCGACCACATACGTTCCGGCATTGATCTCCCGTACTGCGCACTCGTCTTCGGATGCATCTTTGTCTTCAACGATCTTCTGCACGCTGTTGTCAGCGGCGCCTTGCAACCACTCGTCGCGACGACGGCGAATGACGCGTCCGTAGCCTGCTGCATCGTCGAGCACCGCCGTCAGCACCGTCACGGTTGCTTTCTGTTCGTCGTGCACCGCCAGGAGATCCCGCACGGTCGCTTCGGTGAGCAGCGGCGTGTCGCCGTTTAGAATCACATACCGTGACGGCCTTCGGCGGGGATCGGCAGAAAATGTAGCCCGCGCTTGCAACACCGCATGCCCCGTGCCGAGCTGCTGCGCTTGCTCCACCACGACCACGCGACTATCTGCGCCTTCGACAACCTTTCGAACGTCGGCGCCCTGGTGACCGACGATGACGGCGACTCCCCGATCGGCCAAGCGACAGGCGACATCGAGGACATAGAGTACCATCGGCCTCCCCGCAATCGCGTGGAGGACCTTCGTCAGCTTGGATTGCATCCGCTTGCCCATTCCCGCCGCCATAATGATGACACCCAGGCCGGGAATGGAAGATTGAATCATATGTTCATCGCGTAATTGTTTCATTGAACTGATGGAAATGAATCAATCGTCAATGGATCAATGGAAGAATTCACTCATCCGATCGGCACGCCAATATCCGGCTGTTTGACCTGGCCCCATTTCGCATCCGCCTTCAAGACCGACGCCATTGAAGTGGACGGCGTATAGAGTCCTCCCGAGACAATGAGTTTCATCGCTTCCTCAACCGTGATATCGACTGACGTGATTTCCCGTTCCGGTACCAAGAGAAAATATCCGGATGTCGGATTCGGCGAGGTCGGGACATAGACATGAATCAACGGGTCCTGGCCCAATACCGTTGCCTCCCCCTTCGTCACGCCGGTCACAAACGCAAAACAATAATGGCCGTTCTTGGGAAACTGGATCAGCACCACACGATGATAGGACCCTCGATCTGAGAAGGAGAGGATGTCCATCATCGATTTCAGGGTGGAATAAATCCCCCGCACGAGAGGCAGCCGGTTGAGCAAATCTTCCCAGAGCTTCACGATCTGCCGGCCTAAAAAATTGGCGGCAAACAATCCGACCATGAAAATTAAGAGAATCAGCGCAATAATCCCCAGCCCCGGGACATAATGATCAGGAACCAGCTGAGCTAGGACATCCCCCAGAATGCCGTCCACAGTGACAAACAGGGTCTTCAGGATGAGGACCGTTCCCCAGATGGGTGTGACGACAAGAAGCCCCGTGAGAAAGTAGCGTTTTAAGGCGGTCTTGAGCATAGATTTTGGCCGTGAACCAGGCCCTATAATGTGGTGGCTCATATTACAGAGTTTTTCCCAGGTGCCGCAAGCCTTTTATTGCTATTTTCAATGGGTTATGCGGGTGACGCTACTCGAAGTGGCTGGTACTGTCCTCAACCGCCTTAGGGCCTGTGCTAGCCGTTGCCCGACCTAGTTAGAAAAAGAAAGGCCACGGAAACTCCGTGGCCTTTTCGAGACTGGTGACCTCATCCTTAGTTTGTCGCTGCTTCGTAGCCCCGGACTTCTATGCAGTGGTCCTGGAGTTCCTGCAGATGCACGAAGAACACCTGGCTAGCAGCCATGCCAGCCTCCTTCTCGCATTCCCACAAATCCCGCTTGGCGTCGGCAACAGACTTTCCTGCCGGGGAAATATAGTCGTTCCAGGTACAGCCATATAGCAACAAAGTCGCGAGAAGAATGATTCCCTTTGTCATGTGTTCCTCCAGGTTGATCTCAGCGATTCCATTCTGAGCCTGACTGCGATCCATCTGGGTTGGAGCCTATCGCATAGCCCTTTGAGTCTCTATCCCTCCTTTGCGGGGCAGGCAGTTGAAGAAAGGCCATAGGCCAGAGCCTACAGGAAAGGCCTTCAATGCAAATCGCCACAATCCATGCGCTTTTTGACTATCGCAGCGGATTGGTCCTGCCTTGCTATTCGCCTGAGCCTGGCATAGGATCGCCCCCCAAATCGCTGACTCGTTCAGGAGCTACTGTTGGCAACCGCACAAAAAAAGACTGCGGGTATCTTCATTACGCTGGAGGGGGGAGAAGGAAGCGGTAAGACGACGCAAGCCCCTCGTCTTTGCCGATTGCTTGCTGCACAAGGCTACGAAGTCCTGCACACGAGAGAACCAGGCGGTACCCCTGTCGCAGAGCGGCTGCGCAGCGTCTTGCTCGACAGTTCGGCGGAAGTCATTGCTCCGGAAACAGAAGCCCTGCTCATTCTTGCGGCCCGCCGGCAACATGTCGATCATGTCATCAAGCCTGCCCTCAAACGCGGCAAGATTGTGGTATGCGACCGATTCTCAGACTCCACGATGGCCTATCAAGGGTACGCACGCGGACTCGACCTTAAGTTATTGCGTTCGATGAACGAGTGGGCGACGGGCAAGCTCGCGCCACATCTCACTTTGCTCTTCGACATCCCAGCCGCAAGCGGACTCCGGCGACGGCAGGGCCTAGCCACCACTCAGAATCGCCTCGATCGAGAGGCCGAACGGTTTCATAAAAAAGTCCGCGCTGGATTTCTACAATTGGCGCGACGCGAACCTCGACGGATCAAGGTTTTGGATGCTCGGCAACCACCGGACTTAGTGGCAGCCACGATGGAAACACTCGTGCTGGATTGGTTACGAACATCGCGCGCAAGAGATCGAGGACGACGCTGACCTATGCCTTTTCGAGATATCACCGGTCACGAACGGCCGATTGCGCTGCTCAAAGCAGCCCTAAGCCATGGGCGCCTGGCCCATGCCTACCTCTTCCATGGCGAAGCAAACATCGGGAAATTTCTGACCGCCACGCGGCTGGCTCAAGCATTGAATTGCGAGCATCCCTTCCCGGCTGATGATCAGGACAGCTGTGGCCTGTGCCGTTCCTGCCTGCAGACTGCCGCCCGGACTCATCCTGACTATGTCGTCATCGAGCCTGACCGAGAATTGGCGACACCGCAGATTAAGATTGAGCAGGTTCGAGACATCGAACATCAATTCATCTACCGGCCTCTCATGGGAGAACGTAAAATCTGTTTGATCGATGATGCCGACCGTCTGACAATCGGCGCGGCCAATGCACTCCTCAAGACGCTGGAAGAACCCCCTGGACACGGCTTGTTCATCCTGATTTCCAGTCGACCGCAGGCGCTGCCGGTCACCATTCGCTCACGCTGCCAGTCGCTACGATTTACCAATCCCGCTCAGACGCAGGTGGAAGCGGCGCTGATTTTGAAACGAGAAATTCCTCCGGCTGATGCGCGCTTCCTCGCCCTCTTCACGGAAGAACGTATCGGAGAGGCCCTCACAAAAGATCTGACGGACCTGCGTGCGCGACAGCGCGAATGCCTCAACCTCGTAGCCCCTGCCACTCTGAAATCGACCACAGCCATTCTCTCAGCGTCAGAAAGTTTGGCGAAAGCCGATCGCGGCATGGAAATTCTTAGCTGGCTCAGTCGATGGATTCGCGATCTCGTCCTCGTCCACGTCGGAAGCGACCAGGATCACATTCTCCACCTGGACCAGCTGAGTCAGTTGCAGGACTACGCCCAGCAAGCTGACCTCGACGCACTGCTGGAGCTACTCAAAGAAATCGAACGGATCGAACAGAGCGCGACGCGCCACTTGAATCTGCACATGGCGCTTGAAACGATCTTACTCCGTCTGCGCGAGGCGCTCGGACTCTCTCCAACCGGAGTGCCCGCCTAGGAGTCTGTCTGAGTCATCCTTCGTAGCGAGGCACAGGAGCTGCCGGCAGATGCGAGGCCGCAGGCTCGAAAAAACCGGAGGCGTATTCGCTGGAATACGGTGAGGACTTTTTCGGGCCGAGAACGACGCAGATGCCCGCAGATCGTTTGCCGCAGCAGAATGGCATGACTCGGACAGACTCCTAGATTCGTCGCCACCAACCTGGTATCTTTCTGCTCGACCATGAGCACGCCAAAAACCTTCTACATCACAACACCCATCTACTACGTCAACGACGTCCCGCACCTCGGTCATGCCTACACCACGGTGGCGGCTGACGTTCTTGCGCGCTATTGGCGTCTGCGAGGCCGCGATGTGTTCTTTCTGACTGGTCTCGATGAACATGGCCAGAAAGTTCAACAGGCAGCAGCGAAAGCCGGGATCGATCCGCAAGCGCACTGCGACAAGCTGGCCCCTCAGTTTCAGACCCTTTGGAAACGCTTAAACATTTCCAACGATGCCTTCATCAGAACAACAGATCTTTCCCATAAATCTGTCGTTCAACGATGTCTTCAAGATCTCTACGATAAGCAGCTGATTTATCAGGACTCGTATATAGGATGGTACTGTACCTTCGACGAGCGATTCTGGACCGAAAAAGATGTCGCTGATGGGCTGTGCCCCGACTGCAAACGCCCCGTCGAGAAGCTCCGTGAACACAATTACTTTTTCAAAATGGGCCAGTACCAAGATCGCCTGATCGACCACATCAATCAACATCCAAACTTCATCCGTCCGGAGTCGCGTCGCAATGAAGTCCTGGGATTCTTGACCACGCAGAAGCTCGGAGACCTATCGATCTCCCGACCAAAATCGCGTCTCTCGTGGGGGATCGATCTCCCGTTCGATAAGGATTACGTGACCTACGTTTGGTTCGACGCGCTGGTAAATTACGTGTCGGCACTCGAGTACTTGAGACCGACTCCCTCCTTCGAGCAGTACTGGCCGGCATCAGTGCATCTGGTCGGGAAAGACATCCTCACAACCCATGCCGTCTATTGGTCCACAATGCTCATGGCCTTGGGCATGAAACTTCCTGCAACGATCTTCGCCCACGGCTGGTGGACTGTCGATGGAGAGAAGATGTCAAAGAGCCGCGGCAACGTGGTCGATCCCAACAAGATAGTCGACGAATTTGGCGCCGATGCCTTCCGATATTTTCTATTGAGAGAAGTGCCGTTTGGTCAGGATGGGGACTTTTCGAGAGAGGCTATGATCGCCCGGATCAACAGCGACCTTGCTAACGGACTTGGTAATCTCTTGAGCCGTACGCTTACCCTCATCGAGCGATTCGCAGGCGGACGAGTCCCGCCATGTCCTTCCCCTGATGATCAATTCACTGAAGATCTGAATGTGGCAGGCCTTGAAGCGCACAATTTTTCAGGTCAGCATTTTGCTTTCCTGGAATTCAATCGTACACTTGAGCTGATTTGGAAACTCGTCCAGGCGTGCGATCAGTACATCGAGAAAACAGCGCCATGGTCTCTCGCAAAGGATCCAAACCAACAGGTGCGACTGAATCGAGTGCTCTACCGCGCAGCCGATACACTACGCCTGCTATGCATTCATGTGTATCCGTTCATGCCATCGACTGCGGAAAACATCGTCCATCAGATAGGTCTGGACATAGACTTTCAGAAGCCCATCACAACAAATACCGTTACCGATACCTATTGGAACCACCTGCCTGCCGAAATCAGGGTCCAAAAAGGTACCGCGCTATTCCCCCGTATCGAATCAAAACCACAAGGAGATAAGACCGTGAGTGAAACACCGACGCCCCCGCGGCCAACGACTGCCACCCCTGCTCCAACTCTTATCTCGCCGCAGACACCGACCCCAGCCGTGGCAGCTCCGGCTGCTGGAACGCTTGCACAGATCACCATCGACGAGTTCCAGAAGATTCAACTCAGGACTGCTATAGTGTTGAGTGCCGAAAGAGTGCCGAAGTCGGAAAAGTTGTTAAAGTTGCAAGTTTCGCTCGGCAGCGAGCAGCGTCAGATCGTGGCCGGCATCGGAAAGAAGTATGAGCCGGAAGCCCTGGTCGGAAAAACCGTTGTCATCGTGGCCAACATGAAACCGGCTAAGCTGATGGGCATTGAATCGCAAGGCATGGTACTGGCCGCAGGCGACAGCGAAGTATACGGCCTCGCCACCATACTGGAAGAAGTCGATCCCGGCACTAAAGTGAAATGAACCTGGCCGGCCTAATGCTTCGACTTCTCCTGCTGCTTGCTTTTTTATTCAATCCCCTGCCCTGCCTCGCCATCCCAGCTGAAGAAGTGCTTCCCCAAGACCTGCACTTAAACGAGCCTACGCCCACGACGAATCTGGTGCGAATGGTGGCCGCTGATCCTATCAGCAGCAACTTCGGTATCGGACGATCCAACTACCCGGTCCTCGGCGAACGCTTCCGTCAAATGCCGGCAGGACAACCGCAGTAACGTCGAAAAAGTCGTTTGAACGCTTGCTGCACCACTCAGCTCATGCGACACTATTATTTATGACCGCTCTTGCCTCCTATGAACATCTCCGCAGCCGTTTGTATATCGCGCTGGCGCTCAATGCCGCCATCATCGCGGCTGAGTTCGTCGGCGGATTCATCCTGAACAGTATGGGGCTGATGAGTGATGCCGGGCACAATCTCATCGACCAAGGGTCGCTCTTCCTCGCCCTATACGCACATCTCCTCACGGCCAAACCGGCTACGGAAGAACGGACTTTCGGGTACCACCGTGCCGGCATCATCGCCGCGTTTCTCAACTCGTTTATTCTGCTGCTGACAGCCTGCGGTATCGCGCTGGTCGGCATCAAGCGATTGCTGCATCCGGTCGCTGTCGATGGCGGATGGGTCATGGCCATTGCCACCGTGAGCTTTGCGGCGAATCTCAGTATTGCGTTGCTGCTGCGGCGTGGCGCGGAGGATGACCTGAACATCCGTAGCGCCTTTTGGCATATGCTGGGAGATGCCTGGGTCTCGTTGGGCGTGGTGATCAGCGGAGGAGCAATCTTGCTGACCGGCTGGACAATGCTCGATCCACTCGTCAGCTTGCTCGTGGTGGGGGCGATCGTGAAGGGAGCCTGGCCGCTGTTCAAAGAATCGTTGGAGGTGCTGCTGGAATCCACGCCACCAAAGATCAGCGCGTCCCACGTAGCAGCAACCATTGAGGCCATCCCGGGCGTGAAAAACGTGCATGATCTCCATATCTGGGCCGTAGAGCCGCGCCTGATCATGCTCACCTGCCATGTCTTGATCGATGACAATCACACGCCCCTCGACTTGCTACAGTTGGTTCAGACTCGTATCGCCTCGGACTTCGGCATCAAACACATGACCATCCAACTGGAAACCGAGTGCTGCGATCCCGACGACGTGCATTGCGACCTCGGAAAACTAGCCAAGCAGCATCGTGAACTCGACACCCTCGCACACCGTCATTGATCTTTTCAGAGCTCTCTTCTCTCGGTAGAATACATTCTCTGTTGGTACCACACGGATTGATGCCTCGATTGGAGCGGTAAAATGCCCGTCCCTTTCTACATGCTCTGTGGATCGCTCGGCGCCGGCAAAACGACTCTGCTGATGCGTTTGCTTGAATATTGGAAAGAGTACGGGAGACGGGTCGGCGTACTCATGAATGAGGCCGGCGAAATCAGTATCGACGGCCCCCGTGCCGGCACGATTGCCGAACAGGTGATGAATTTGGCAGGCGGCTGTGTCTGTTGCGATACCAAGGAAGACCTCTCCTGGGGTATCGCACAATTAGTAAGAGACTATGAATCGGACGTATTGATTCTGGAGTGCTCAGGCCTGGCCGATCCGGCAGAAGTCATCGATGCCGTCACCGATCTCTACACCGCGAGATTGGCCACGCTTGAACGGGTCATTGCGCTCCTCCACCCGGTCTCGAGTGAAGAAAGCAGCTCCAGCGCCTATGTGACGACCCAGGCCATCCGTTGTGCGGACGAACTGATTCTGAACAAGCGGGATCTCTATGTGCCGGGCCACTGGGAAGCATTCAGAGACACGATTCTCAAGCAGAACCCCTATGCGCGTCTGTGGGAAACCTCGCATGCACGCGTCGATCCCGCAGCGCTGTTGGGCCAGCATGCCGCTCCCAGAACGGCAGTACCCACCAATGTGGTTTTTAGCAAATCTCCCGCATCCGGCATTCATCCCCGCGCGCCTTACCATCCCATCGCCACGACCATTCGTTTGCCCGGTCCGCTGAATCGCCGACTGTTTCTTGCCTGGATCAAAACACTGCCCAAGGAACTCGAACGGGCGAAGGGCTACTTCCGGTTTGCGAAAGAGCCGGAGCTGCAAGAATTCCAATACGCGCCGCCAGGCCAGGCGACGATCACACCGGTCATGTTGTTGGATGAACCGGAACCGGCTCTCGTGCTGATCGGACGCGGGTATGATGTGGCCCGCTACGAAGCAGGACTGTTAGCTTGTGTAGAAGGACGGGAGAGCCGCTGAGGGTTAGTTGCCGAGACGAGACTAGGTTGTATTGACCTGTGGAGCAGGTATCGCTCGCTGTCGAAATCGAGGCCACTGCAAGAGAAGCCACGCTGCACCAGTCCCTAGCAATCCTCCAATCAGCCATCCACCCAACACATCCGTGGCATAGTGCGCCCCGACATACACTCGAGCGATTCCTACCAACACCACGATCGGCCAGGATAGCCAGCCCGATTTCGGATAGAGCACTTGAAAAAACGCCGCAGCAGCCGCGGTGTTGACGGCGTGGTTTGAGGGAAAACTGAACAATCCTCCACAGCCACCCGGCTCAACGGTGATCGCCTGGCTCAGCGCGCGGCAGGGTCGGACCCGTTCCACGACCCATTTCAGTTGCCCCCCGAGAAAATCCGAAAGACCAATCACTCCAGCAAGGAAGGGAGCGCTCATCAGGGCTTCACGCCGATTGGCCCAGATCCAATAACCAATCGCCAACCCTGCCGGAAGATAGAGCGTGCTGCGGGTCCCGAGAAGCAGAAAGAATTGATCGAGGGCGGGCGAGCGGCCAGCCAGCCCGTTGATGGCTAGAAAGAGAGATTCGTCCACGCTCATATGTGCGACGATAAAGTGTCACCCGTCATTCGTCAACCGATAAACGGCGGGAGATGGTCTGTCTGGTCTATCTGGTCTGTCTGGTTGGTCTGGTTTATCTGGTCATCCGGATTCTTGTCTGCGCTATCGGCCATCAGCCATTCGCCATCAACTCTTCTAATTACCGAGTTCGGAAATGAATGCGGATGGTGAGTTCTCCATCGATGGGATCGTCGTCTTTCATTTGCGGATCGAACGTCCACTTGCCGAGCGCCGCGATGCCGGCCTGCGTCAGCTCCCGATGTTTGCATGGTTCCAGGACAACGACCGTTACCTTGGCCTCCTTCGATACCAACAAGCGGGCTTTCATCCAATCGTCGAGTTCCTTGCCATCGAGCGCGGAGGGAATACCCGGCCATGGCGTCGCCTTCGCAACCGGCCCCAGTTGCTGATCTTTGTTCAGCGAGAGGCCGTGGACATGGACCTCGGGTAACTCGAGAATGTCCTCCTGGTGGTCCGAGGCATGAGTAGCCTCGTCGCCGGCTACCGCGTACGCGGCAG
>SPAW01000021.1 GCA_005239465.1 Nitrospira sp.
CGCGTCAGCCGCTGGTTCCGTGCCTTGAGGCGGCGTTCCACCTGCCGGGGGCTAATGGCCAGCAGCTGCCGCTCCTGCACTGCCGTGAGCGTCACGCGCCGGCGCAGCCAGGGCAGCCACTGGGGCAGGGCCGCCTTCAGGCGCACCGCACACACATAGCCCGATGCGGCCCAGAGCTGCGCCAGGACCTCCATGACGGCTTCCGAATAGTGCGGCGCGCGCCGTGCCCGCCGCCGAGGCCTCGGGATGGACAAGGGCCGGTTGCGCAGCCCCATGGCGTACTTGCGGTGGTAGCCACAGACCCGCATGAACTCATCCACAATCCGCTGCTTCTCGGTCCGGTGACTCTGCCGATCGCGCACATCGCTCGACTCCACGTACTCTCGCTTCGAGTGTGGCCCCATCCCGCTCCGCTCCATGGTGCCCTCCATGGTGCCGCATGATGCGGACCGGAGGGTAAGAAACATAGCTGTCGCAACGAGGGCTCGCGCGGTAATTAGATGACTCAATTCGGTTCCTTGACACCCCCAAGGACCCCATACTATTCTGTTCACACACACGACCAACGAATGTTTTGCGCACGTGAATGAGGTGACACCATGATCGCCACGCAGGTAGAGCCGACG
This sequence comes from Nitrospira sp., assembly GCA_005239465.1. GTDB lineage: Bacteria > Nitrospirota > Nitrospiria > Nitrospirales > Nitrospiraceae > Nitrospira_D. The sequence continues at coordinate 627 of SPAW01000021.1, forward strand.
GCGACGTTGGCGCAGCTCCAAGCATCCAAGCCGGACAAAGTGACAATCGTCTTGCTCAGCGGTGATCTCGACCGAGCGATGGCCGCCTTCATTATCGCCACCGGTGCGGCAGCGATGGGAATGCAAGTGACCGTGTTCTTTACTTTCTGGGGGTTGAATACCATTCGCCGGAAGGGAACGGCCAGTTCCGCGAAAGATTGGCTTCGTCGGATGTTCGGGGTGCTCAATAAAGGCGGCGCCGAAACTCTCCCTTTGTCCCGATTCCATTTCGGTGGGTTGGGCACCAAAATGATGCAGAAGGTGATGAAGCAAAATCGGATGCCGGGTGTCCCTGAATTGATGCAGATGGCCCTGGATTTAGGCGTACGGTTCATTGCCTGCACAACCACGATGGGCCTCATGGGGATTACCAAGGATACGTTGATCGAGGGCATCGACCAGTTCGCCGGAGTGACGACCTATCTGGCGGAAGCGAAGCAAGGCAGCGTAAACTTGTTCATCTAGTTCATCTGGTTCATTTGGTCGTCTGGTGCGTGGGTTCGCAACCAGAGAAACCATACAAACCAAATAAACGGGATCTCACGATGAAGGCCGATGTAAAGCTCGATACCCTTGGGTACTTCTGTCCGATGCCGATTATCCTCACATCGAAAAAAATCAAGGAGTTGACGTTGGGGCAAGTGCTGGAAGTCGTGTCCGACGACGAAGGCATCAAGAAAGATATGCCGGCTTGGTGCGAAACCACCGGGCATCATATGATGGGCATGGAAGAAGAGCAGGCGACGTCAGGCCGAATTTACAAAGCCTTCGTGAAGAAGACGAAGTAGCGGCGACTCGACGATCTCGATCACTCGTGATGAGATGAAGCCGGAGGGAATGGAGATCCCCTCCGGCTTCGTCGTTTCATTGATAGAGAGACAATGCCGCAGATTATCGAATGTATCCCAAATTTCAGCGAAGGCCGGAATCCCACTATTGTCCAAGCCCTCATTACGGCGGTGAAGTCTGTGCCCGACGTCTGGTTGCTGGATCACACGATGGATGGGGACCACCATCGGGCGGTGCTTACGTTCGTGGGCCCGCCTGAGGCGGTGGGCGAGGCTGCAGCCCGCGCCATCAAGGTCGCCACGGAGCTCATCGACCTTCGCCGGCATGACGGTAAGCATCCGCGTGTGGGCGCGACGGACGTCGTGCCGTTCGTCCCGATTCAAGACGTGAGCATGGAGGAGTGTGTTCAACTGGCTCGCGGTATCGGACAGAGAGTGAGCGCAGACTTGGGAATTCCTGTCTTTTTCTATGAACAAGCTGCAACGCATCCGGACCATGTGAAGTTGGAGAACATCCGACGCGGAGGGCTGCAGGGGCTTGCGTCACGGATTGTGTCAGATCCCACATGGGCGCCGGATTTCGGTCCCAAGCGGCTCCATGAGACGGCGGGAGCGGTCGTTATCGGGGCACGCCAACCGCTCATTGCCTTCAATGTGAATCTGAAAACCGATGATCTGACAGTGGCTAAAGCGATCGCGAAGACCATTCGGCATTCGAACGGCGGATTGCCCTGTCTGAAGGCGATCGGAGTAAAGTTGGCCAGTCGCGGCATGGTCCAAGTCGCGATGAACCTCACAGACTATAGGGTCACCTCCATGCATACGGCATTTCAGGCAGTGAAAACCGAGGCCTCGAAACGCGGCGTCGAGATTATCGGGAGCGAACTGATCGGGCTGGTGCCTCAAGCAGCGTTGGATCAGACCTCTGCTGCATCAATACAGCTCGAGCGATTCGATTCAGCACAGGTTCTGGAAACGAGGATTGGAGTTGTGATGTCCAGGGGGCATTGAGCGCGACCAGACACTTTCTGATTTTTTGGAGGCAGTCGCGGACGTGAAACCGACTCCCGCCGGCGGCAGCGTGGCGGCGTTCGTTGGAGCGTTGGCGGCTTCCTTGGGCGTGATGGGGGCACGTTTTGGCCATCAAACTGAGTCACAGCAACAGTTGGTTCAGTTGAGCCAGCGACTCCATGCCCTCGTCCAGGCAGACGTTGAGGCCTATCCAGAGGTGTCTCGGACCAGTACGATTCCAAAAGAGAGGTCCGAGAGATCGACGGAAATGGCTGTTGCATGGCAGAAGGCCACAGAGGTCCCACTGGAAATTGCCGAGATTGCCTGTCATGCGGGGTGGGCGATTCAGTCCTGTCTTAAGGCGGCAAAGCCATCCATCCGTTCGGACTTGACGGTAGCGATGATCATGGCAATTGCGGCAGCGGACGCGGGGCTTCATACTACACAGGTGAATGTAAAAGCACAAACAAATCAGCAGCTTAATGATATCTTCCGACCCAGGATCACAAAGGCCAAGCGAAGTCTTGAGGAACTGAGGGGGCTATGCTACACTCCGTTTCCCGAGTAAGTAGTGTCATGGATGCAGACAGGCACGGCCTGAGAAAGTGGAAAGTCGGACCGGATGGAAATCAAAGTTTTCAATAACAACGTTGAAAAAGCTCTGAAGGTTGCCAAGAAGAAGCTGGCGGGTGAGGGTTTGTTCCGTGAACTGAAGCGCCGCCGCTTCTACGAGAAGCCCAGCGTCAGGAAAAAGGCGAAGCAACGCGAGGCTCAACGGCGCCGTCAGAAGTGGTTGTCGAAACGGAGGCCCGAGTAATCGACGGCATCGCCATCGTTCTGCTCCACCAGCAATCCCCCCGTCAGTCCGTATCCCGCGCGATCCTATTCCGATGCGTCAGGACCAAATCCATGCTGCGATACGGATCGTCAAGCGGGAGATTCGCCAGTGGCAGGAACCGGTCGTTGGCGTTGTAGCCCGGGAATCCAATCGCGATCCGTTCCTCATCCTCATTTCCTGTCTCCTGAGTCTCCGAACGAAAGATAAGACCACCAGTGAAGCGAGTGACCGGCTCTTCGCCTTGGCGCACACACCGTCGACCATGTTGAAGCTGCCGCTCAGGAAGATTGAACGGGCGATCTACCCTGTCGGTTTCTACCGGACGAAAGCCAAATCGATTCACCAAATCTGTCGTCGGCTGCTTGATGTCTATGGCGGGACAGTTCCCGATTCCATCGACGAGCTGGTGACTCTGTCGGGGGTCGGCCGGAAGACGGCGAATTTGGTTGTGACGGTCGGGTACGCCAAGCCCGGAATCTGCGTTGATATTCACGTCCACCGGATCAGCAACCGGTGGGGCTATATCAAAACGAAGACGCCGGAGGAAAGCGAACAGGCTCTGCGGCGTAAGTTGCCCAAACAATATTGGATTACTTTCAACGATCTGCTCGTGCCATATGGCCAGAACCTCTGCCAGCCGGTCTCGCCGTTCTGCAGCCAGTGCAAACTTACGGAGTGTTGCGATCGGGTGGGCGTGAAACGGTCGCGTTGAAGGACGTGTTTGTTTGGTTTTTCTGGTTTATCTAGTTGAACCAAATAGACCAAACAAACTAGACAAACCGATGAACCGACTCAGATGAACAGCGTCGTCTCCGCTCCTGCTGTGAGAGAAATGATCGCCGGGAGCCCCAGGACTTCGTCGACGTTCTTTTCGACGGTCGCACTCTCCACGCCCATGTATTCCAGGCCGGCACTGCAGGCGATCAGTCGAAACTTCCCGACACGTTTCGCATCCTGAAACATCTCTGAAATCTTCGGCACCTTCTTTTCCTTCAAGAGACGGGCGACTTCCTCGGAGGACCCGGCGTATTCCGGCGGGAAATCGATCTGGTCGATCTTGCCTTCCGCTAGCTTCTTAATCGTCCAGAACAGCAACACGATGATCACGTCTTTGCCCATCGCCGCCGCGGTCATGCCGAGCGTCGCCACTTGGTGGAGTTTATCGTAGGTGGCGTTGTGGGCAAAGATGACGAATTTTTTATTCTGTGACATGGGGGGCTACTGCTTCTTCGCGCGCGTCTTCACGCTGTTCACGTAATCGGCAATCGCTACGTCCACTTCGCCAGGCGTCATGGGGCGATCGTGGGTTTCGCTCTCATCGATGAGATATGTATCGTAGTCTTTTTCCTGCCGGACGACGACGGAGTTCTCCGGCGTCACTTCAATCAGCATGAACCATTCTCTCGCACCCTGGAAGATCACCACTTGCTTGCCCAAACCTTTCTTGGTGATCTCGATCTGGAGTTCTTCGCCGGGGGCGGGGGCGGAGGATGGCTCTCCCGCATAGCCAACAGGAAGCCCAAAGAAAACCAGGGCCAGAAGGAGTCCGAAAGTCGTCGAATGGCGTCTGTGAGGATTCATTAACAGGCTCCGTGCGGGATGATTATAACCGCCGTCCGTGGCTGCGTAAACACAGGACTGTGGCCTCCTTCGCCTTGAGGGTCGCAGGGGCGCATGCTAGGATGCCGACCGATGGACGGTCTCCTTTCAACGTTTCAACAGTACGTCTCGACCGAAACGCTGGTTACGCTGACAGTCCTGTCCATCGTCTTCTTTGTCGGGTCGCTGCTTGCCATCCCATTCATCCTCGTACGCCTGCCGGCTGATTTCTTCGATATCCGAGTCCCGCGGCCCTGGATGGAAGATCACCATCCGGTACTTCGTGTGATGGGCCACCTCGTCAAAAACCTCGCCGGGGCGATTTTTCTCTTAGCCGGCTTTCTGATGTTGTTTCTGCCGGGCCAGGGGATTCTGACCATGCTCATCGGGATCTCTATGTTGGATTTTCCCGGTAAGCGCAAACTCGAAGCCAAGCTGATCGGGCAGCCGACCATTTTGAATGTCATTAACGGCATGCGCGAGAAGTTCGGCAAGCCGCCACTCGCGATAGCGCCTGATAAGTGAAAAGTTAAAAGTGTAAAGTAGAAAGTGAGCCGAAACTTTTACCCGTTGCCTTTTTACTTTTGCCTTCACCATGCCGACCTTCTATCTCATTGACGGCAGCGCCTACATCTATCGCGCGTTCTTCGCCCTCCCGGCCCTGAACAATTCCAAAGGCCTCCAGACCAACGCGGTCTACGGGTTCACGACCATGCTGCTGAAGATCATTCGTGAACGCCGGCCGGACGGGCTGGCCGTGGCCTTCGACGAAAAGGGGCCGACGCTGCGGCATGAGGAATTCAAGGAATACAAAGCCCAGCGCCCGCCCATGCCAGACGGGATGAAGGCGCAGATTCCTTACATCCATCGTGTCGTCGAGGCGCTCGCGATTCCAGGGCTGCGCAAGGCCGGCTATGAAGCGGATGATCTCATCGGCACGCTGGCCCACAAGGCCGAGCAGGCCGGCTATGACGTCGCGATCGTTACGGGCGACAAAGATATGTATCAGCTCCTCACGCCGCACGTCCGTATCTACGATCCTGTCAAAGACAAATGGTTCGGTGAAGCGGAGTGCCGCGAGCGATTCGGGGTGGAACCGGCGCGGGTGATCGAAATCATGGGTCTGATGGGCGACGCTACGGATAACATTCCCGGCGTGAAGGGCATCGGCGAAAAGACGGCCATGAAGTTGATCGCCCAGTTCGGGACCATCGAAGAGCTCCTGCAGCGTGTGGACGAGGTCACACCGCCACGGGTCAAAGCCCTATTGGTCGAACAGGCCGAGAATGCGCGGTTGAGTCGTCGGCTGGCCACGATCGAAATCGAAAGTCCGGTGGAATTCGATCCAGCGGCGTTCCAGATTAAGCCGCCCCACGCAGACCAGCTCAGCGATCTGCTCCGAGAGTTGGAATTCACCACGCTGCTCAAGTCGATTCAGGCCTCGACCGCCCCGGCGAAGACACAGGAGGTTGAGACCCAGATCATCCGGAACGAAAAAGCGGCCCAGGCCTTTGTCGAGTCCTTGCCGAAGAACGAGACCCTGGCCGTGCAGTGCCTGCTTTCCGGCGGGTCTGGGGTGCAGGCAGAGGTGCAAGGGATCGCGCTCTCGTCAGGAGAGAAGACGGCGTTCATTCCGCTCGACGTCCACGAGTACATGCGGCCGATCACCAGGCTGTTGCATGAGACCACGAGGACCAAAGCCGTCCATGATCTGAAGGAGACCTTGTTGGCCTTTCACCGCATTGGCGTGATCCTCGCGGGCCCCTATTTCGACACGATGGTGGCGGATTATCTGCTGAACCCTAACCGCCGCGATCATCAATTGGATACGCTCGCTTTGGAGATCCTGGGGCACCGGTTGGGCGGGAACGAGAAAGAGACGAAAGCGCTGAAATCATTATTCGATGTGGACACCGGCTCACAGGAAAAAGCGGCGGAGGCCGCAGGCGTCATCGCGAAAATCGCCCCGTTCATGCTTGATCGGCTCAAGGAGCAGGGGAGCCTGACTCTGTTTCAGGACGTGGAAATGCCGCTTGTGCCGGTGCTGGCCGAGATCGAACGGAACGGCTTTCTGTTGGATGTCGAAGGACTGCGCGCGCTGAGCAAAGAACTGGAACGCGAACTCGACCGGATGATGGAGACGATCGCAAGATTGGCCGGCGGTGAGTTCAACATCAATTCGCCCAAGCAACTGGCGACGGTCCTCTTCGAGAAGCTCGGGCTCAAACCCGGCCGGAAAACGAAAACCGGCTACTCGACCGATGAGGACACGCTCACGCAGCTCGCCACCCAGCACGACTTGCCGGCGCAGATTCTGAACTATCGAAGCCTGAGCAAGCTCAAATCCACCTATGTCGATGCCTTGCCTGAATTGCTTCATCCGGACACGAAGCGGCTGCACACCTCACTCAACCAGACCGTCGCCGCAACTGGTCGGCTCTCCTCCACCGAGCCGAATCTGCAAAACATTCCCGTGAAGGGCGACTACGGCCTGCGCATCCGTGAGGCCTTCATTGCCCCGAAGGGCCACGAACTGCTCTGCGCCGACTACAGCCAGATCGAGCCGCGCATCTTGGCGCATCTGTCGCAAGACCCGCGCTTGATCAGCGTGTTTGCAAAAGGAGAAGACATCCATATGGCTACGGCCATGGAGATTTTCGGCCTGCCGTCCGGTCAGATTACGCGCGACATGCGGCGCGCGGCTAAGACCGTGGTCTTCGGCATCGTGTACGGCATCAGCCCCTTCGGCCTCTCGCAGAACATCGGCGTCTCGCAAGCTGAGGCCAAAAAGTACATCGAGACGTTCTTTGAGAAGTTTTCAGCCGTGCGCGCCCTCATGGATCGGAATATTGCCGAGGGGAAGGAGAAGGGCTACACCACCACGATCCTCGGCCGCCGCCGGCCCATTCCCGAACTGCAGAGTGGCGATCCGGTGCAGCGCGGCTTCGGCGAACGCATGGCTATCAACAGTCCGATCCAAGGCTCGGCGGCAGACTTGATCAAAGTGGCGATGATCAATGTCCACAAGAAGCTGCACCAAGACCAACCCCACACCAAGATGATCCTCCAAGTCCACGATGAGTTGATCTTCGAGGTGCCGGAGAAGAACTTGGACGAAGCGAAGCGGCTGGTCAAAAAGGAGATGGAAGGCGTGGGGAAGCAGCTTGGCCTATCTGTGCCGCTCAAGGTGGATTTGGGTGTCGGCAAGAACTGGAGAGTCGCGCACCCGTAGAATGACTTGACGGTGAAAAGATCTCCGTGTCACACTGTGCCCACAATGGTGGCCACATGAAAACCGCAACTGTCAGACAGTTTCGTGATCGCGCGACAAGCCTGCTTAAACAGGAAGAGCCGATCATCGTGACGAGACACGGGAAAATTGTCGGATTCTTTCTGCCTGCTGTCGGTGAAGCGCTCCCGCTTGAAATCAAGAGAGACTTGTTTTCGACGCTCACCGATGAGATTCGGGCCTCGATGAAGGGCCGTGGTCTCACCGAGGACGCCATTCTTGCCGATTTCGAAAAAGCCAGAAAAACTCGTCGTCGACGCTAACCCGATTCTCTCCACGCTACCCGGCGGGAAAGCAAAGCGCCTGTTTTTTGAGGCGGATATCGCAGAGTTTGCCGTTGCTGGCTCAGTGCTCGAAGAAGTCAGGGCCTACGTCCCGCAAATGGCGCAGAAATTGGGCGTGGGCCGTGAGTTTCTCTTCTATGCGCTGGATCTCTTGCCCTTGAAAGTCTACTCGCCCAAGATGTATCGCCAGTCCTTGAAAAAGGCGAAGATGCAAATCGCGCATCGTGATCCACGCGATGTGGAGATCTTGGCGCTCGCGATTGCGTTGGAACGACCGCTATGGACCAACGATAAGGATTTCGATGACACTACGGTTCAAGTGCTGACGACTGCTGAGTTGCTGGCGATGTATTTCCCAAAGCCGGCATAAGAGGAAACAACCCGGACTGTCCATGACGCTCAAAGTGGATTTGAGGGGGTCGGCAAGAACTGGCGAGTGGCCCATCCATAACACAGAGCAAAGCGAGGGGAGATATGCAGAACGTACGTCTTTCGGTAGCGTGGCTGATCGCAGGCGTGAGTCTTGGTGCGTTGGGGTTTCTGCTTCTCATGGGGCAACCGTTCACGGCGAGGGCTCAAGAGCCGAAACGGTTTCAGTACAAAATCGTCGAAGTGCTTCCTGACACCCAGAATATGCAAACCAAGCTAAATGAGTTTGGAGCAAGCGGGTGGGAACTGGTGGCGGTGTCGATGGGAGATATGACAGAGCCGAGGCTGATCTTTCAGAAGTGAAGGATTGCTGAGGCTGGGTCTTCCGCTCCCCTAACTCTCATTTGCCTGAGGTGTCAAGTGCTGACTCTGATCCCACTGGATCCCCAAGAGTTCAGATTTTGGAGGAGACAACATTCTCGTCCAAGTTACAAGCTTGGACGGGTCGGCCCGCGGTTTAGGAAACCGTTTTCACGACCCTCCTGCAGCCTACTCAGACTCAATCAGGCCCACTCCAGCCAAGGTTTGCGCGAGATCAGAACTTTAGCCTTCCCCATTCCTCCGATAGAATCAGTTCGGGCATCGCTCAACGTCAGAAGGAGGGGCTCAACTCCCCTGGCGCGCCTGATCGAGGGCCTTGACCATGGTCACAAGGCGCGCCCGCCCTTTCTCGGAAATCTCGGTAAACTGGACCCCCATTCCCGGAAAGAATACATAATGCTCCTCCCCAGGCCGGATCCAGGCCACTTTGCCTTGTGCGTTGATCGGCTCGGTCGGACCGTCAGGCAGGACGAGCTCCAGCTCGAGGGCTGTCCCTAACTGCAGCGGTTGACGGGTCTCGATGAAGACCCCGCCTCCGCCGATCTCGCAGGTGACACTGTCGAAGTGTTTGTGGTCCGGTGTCAAGTAGCGCACCTTCGCCGCGAGACGACTGCGAGGGTAATTCCGGACGGCTCGATGGGATCGGGCATCTTTGACAGAGCCCTGAATGAAATCTATGACGGCTTCCCACGACACCGCCCCCAGCGGTTCGCCTGTTGGGCCGAGCAGCGTCATCGTTTCCGCCTCGCTGTCCAGCCCCAATACTTTCCCCCGGTGCCGCAATGAGATCTTAATGGGCAGCTTCATCGTGATCCTTCCTCTCGGTGGGAAATCAACACTCCCGCCCTTTCCGTATGCATTCGCGATTCATCACGTATCCTCCTTCAGGCTCTCGACCCTGAGTTCCAACAGCATGAGTCTTTCTCGACGACCCTGAAGGTTCCTTTTGAGCTGGCCCCTAGGATAAGTCAAAATCCTTGAGAAATCGATGGGGCCTCGGAGAGTTTTTGGGGGAGGAATTTGTTCTCGATAATCGGCACCTGGAACCGTTCTTTTTGTCTGTATCGTTCAAACCTGTGCCTCTCGTCGGTTCATGCCTTCGGCTAGCCAAAACCCAGAGCCAGTTTTCGCGGGTGTGAGAGAATGGGACAGCCTTATGCGGAATACAGGCAGCGGACGATCTCAGTGGTATTGAACAGCATCGCGTTCGTGCGTGTGTAGGCGGCGTGGCCGTAGTAGTGTTCGCGGATGTTGGCGGAGTTGGTGCAGTCCTTGTAATCGACCAAGAGGCACCGGCCTTCGCTGGGAAAGCGTACGGCCCGGCGGGCGCATTCCAGCCAGCGTTCGAAACCATCGTAGGGTTCGACGATTTCCCACAGGGCTTTATTCGCCGCCTTCGCCGTTTCAGTCTTCGGCATCGCGTCGCTCCCCGCTACGGCGAGTTCCTGGACATAGTCTCCACCCCACGCAATCGGCATTTCCATCGTGATCTGCGGAAGTTCCATCTTGGCGAGCCAGGTCTTGTCGTCGGTCCGGAGATTCCGGTGATTCACCACATGCAGAAGCTTTCCCATCCCGGAAAGATCCCATCCGTACCGCACCGGCGTGCCCATTGTCACCACATCGAGGCTCGCGCCGTTCAGCAGCGAATGGGCGGCCAGCAGGGGTTCGATATGCCGAATCGCGGCGGCTAGGTCCGCTTTGCCGTTCTGTTCTGCATAGGATGCAAGGATGCCCAAGAGCTTCGGTCGCCCGGTGATGGGACTGGGGCAGAGCAGATTCGAAGCCAGCGCGAGAACCAACCCGCCTTGCCCGTGGGCTTCAACCATAATCCTGTCTCCCTTGCCGAGACTCTGACTGTCGCAGATCGTTCGCAGCTCAGCGAGCAGGCGAACGGCGGCCATCGCGCGGCCAAGGTGGTGGTGTTCTGAAGACCAGAGATAGCGGATACAAGCGATTGGTTTCGCGAGGCTCTTGTTGATTGTCTTTTGGAATGATCCGACTGCGGCATCCGTGAAATTTCCTGCATCGCCGACCTGCTCGTCGATGATTTTCTTTGTGGCCTCATCGTTGGCGAGTGGCAGAGTGAGCCCACCAGGAAGCGAAGGAATGCCGTTCCCTCCTTCGCGCATGGCAGTGAGCAGAGCATCGACACCGGAGACGCCTCTTGAATAGCCCCGTTTAAGCCCGCCGGCTTCATCCAACCGTTGCATTCCGAACACATCGGTACCGTGAATCGATCCGTGGAGCAAGACGATGGCCCGGACACCGGCTTGGGCCAGCGTGGTTCCGCACTGAGCCGTCGCGTCAAACCATGCCGGAGACTCCGGCTGCACGCCGGATGTCAGCTCTGCTGTGGCGAGTCGTTCACCGGGGCTCTTCCGCGAGAGTTCATCGTGTTGGAAGTTATTCTCGTGCGGCATGGGAAGGCGTATCTACCGCAAGTAGAAGTGGACTTGCAACGGAGTTCTCGACTAACGGGATGAAAGGGGCACCGTGTCCGCGTCGGTTGCCTGCTTCGGCTGCATGGGGGTCTTGGGCATGACGGCAGTGGCGGTACAGATCTTATTCTCTTCGTCGATCTGACGATCGACAATTTTCACACCTTGTAGATACTCCTGGACGATTTCTTCGCGCGTGAGTTCGATGTCCTGTTCAGTTTCTCGGCCACTCCGTTCACGCACGCGATCGACCATGTGTTCTTTCACCATCACGCGAATCTGCTTGGCCAGATCGGTCCGGGCCGAGAGTTCCGACACACGCTGGCAGACGACCTTGCCCTTGGCCAAATCGCCTTGGCCTTTGCCGATCCAATACTGATCTGAGGAATAAGCGCCGCTGTTTGCTTCAGTCGAATGCCGGATGACACCGGGGGTTTTGGCCGCATCATTGTGATCCTGATGGTGCTTGAGCTGATCGAAGGACCGATCGGCGTGCGTCCTGACATCACCTGTTTCAGCTGCATGCGCATGTGTGACCAGCAACCCCGTGCTACTCCATACGCTTACCGCAATGACGACGATCCAAATCCCGTTCTTCACCGCTTACCTCCCCCGCCCTCCTCCACGGCCACCTCCACCACCTCCGCCCCCACCCCCTCCGCCCCCACCCCCTCGGCCTCCGCCTCCACCCTGTCCCCCGGCACCGGGCAGGTGTGGTGCCAACCGAAAGGGAGCGCGTGGCGCCTGCTGAAGCATTGGGGGATGGATCTGGTTGAAAGTCGGCGGCAATCGTCTGGCCGCAGGCGGTTGGCCGCCTGGGGCCTCTCGTGGTGCAGACCCAGGTCTAAATGGGCGGAAGCCAGAGCCAGGAGGCCGCCCGAGCCCTCCGTTCTGTTGCAGAAACTGCTGCATGCGCGTTGAGGATCGGGATTGCTGCGACTGCCCGGCGGAGGATGGCAGGAAGGGGTTCAGTTGATGGACATCAGTCAGGTGACGAGATCCTTGTCCTTGTTGGACAAGTGGTTGGTTACCAATCTGGGGGGGCGCTCTTGGAGTTGTATGGGTGATTTCGTTCAATGTGCGTGGCACGCCCGGTGATCCAGGATGAGGAACAATTTCATGGCTCGGCATCTGGTGCGGCCTACTTCCAGGCGCAGACGGCGTGGGCGGTTGCGGCGGAGCCGGTGGCTGCTTGCTTGTGATTACTTGTTGCGCGACCACGACATGCGGGCTGGTTGGGTACAGACCGCGGGCGGCGTTTAAGAGTGCATGGGTCTGTGCCGGGCCGACCCAGGGATAGGAATAGACAACCGGCGCCACCAACACCCAATCCGTCCAGGCTTGTGAAACCATCGCGTTGGATTGGACACGATTGAGAATCTCTTGCCGTTGTAGGGCTGCCTGCTGCGCTTGATCCGGGGTTGACGCGTTCGCCAAGGTTTGGTTTGCGGCATCGAGATCCTGCTGTAGCTGTTCATTCTCTTGTTTCAAAGCCACCAGTTGCACACGAGCATCTTCGTTTTCCCGTAGTGCCGCGATGGCCTGACCGACTTCTTCCGTATCGATCTGTGCCACGAGGTCGACTTTCACGACGATCGTCTCACCGTCGAGCGTCGTATCAGTTTGTTGGTTAAGCACAAGAACCAATCCGGCCGTGTAGGTGCGGATCTCGTCTTTGGTGACGTCCATCCCGTCCACGACTGTGACGCTTTCCAGGTAGGTGGCGACCTGTTCGAGCGCGTTCCGCTTGGCCGATTCGGTGGCGAGCCGGATCGCATCCTCCCGCGTGTCTCGGTCTCCCATTCGATGCTCGCCCTGCGCGTTGATGATCCGGACTTCGGCCAGCGCCGGGGATGTGGTCACGAGAGCTGCAACGAGTACAAGCAAGAAGGAATGGAGAAGAAGCTGTCCGAGGGATTGGGAGTCCGCGGTCAACGGCTGTTGATCTGATCGACCGGGCATCGCCTTCCCCCGTGCTACTAAGAGGACTGACGCACCAAGACCCCGTTGGTTGACCGCAACCTTGAATGATCGAACGGTTTCAGCATAACACCGGGAACTCCGTTTCGCCAGCGTTCCGGCTGGGGCTCCGGCCCACCTTGCCTTCCAGAAAATTCGCGTGCTAGGGTAGCTCACACGTTTCTTTGGAGCACAAGGCGTGAATTTCCTGTGAATTTCCTATGGTAAGCACCTCCTGGCGTCATCACACGATCATTGTCGGTTTTTTGATGGTTTTGCTTGAAACCACCGTTGGATCCTCTGCTCAGTCTGCTCCGGCACCCGGAGTGAGAACCGCGGTCTCTGCCTCTCCCAGTGAACATGTGATCCTCTTTGTCCTGGAGGGATTTGGCCAAGATTCGCTCAAGGGCGGCACGATGCCGAGCCTGAGCAAGCTGGTCAAGGAGGGGTCGGTGACTTGGTCCGCGACCGGGGTGAAGCCGGCGCTCCGGCTCCCGACTATGGCGTCTTTGATCACCGGTCTGCCGGTGGAGAAGCACGGCATCAACTGGAACTTCTTTGAATTCAGCCGAGGCTATCCTCGTTCCCCCAGTATGTTCGATTATCTCGATCTAAGCGGGGGCCGCGACAGTGCCATTTTCTATATGGATGAGTCGCTGTACCAGCTCGCGCGGCCTGAGCCCTATACCGATTATCAACTGTGCGGGGCGTTGCGGCCTGAATGTAGTCCCAATAAGATCGTGGCATTCATTCGGCAATATTTTCGAAAAGCGACGAGCGGCCATGGGTATGGGCATGCGATTCTCTCGCTGCCGCACTTGTTGGTCGTTCATCTCCCAGAGGCCGGTCGGGCCGGAGTGGCTCATGGCTGGAACTCCAAGGAGTACCGCGATGCGTTGCGGACGGTTGATACGGCGATCAAGTCCGTGCTGGATCTGTTCAAGGAATACACGCTCTCAGACCGCACGACCGTGGTCGTCACGGCCCTCAGCGGGCAAGGAACCGATCCAGGGGCCGATGCTCCGACGACCGATGCACCGGTTGTCCCCTGGATCGTCTCAGGCGTTGGGATCAAGCACGGTCAAGTCATCCATCAGCCGGTCTCGATCATCGACACCGGCGCGACGGTGATGCGAATCCTCGGACTAGAGACGCATACCGAATGGGATAGCAAGGCCGTGGAAGAAATCTTCCAAACGGCTGCGGCCGCCTCAGCCGCTCCGCCCTCCAAGAAACAATAATGAACCATGCTCCACGATTTTTTGATACGGCGCAGACCCTTAGTATGTGGCGGATTGATGGTGGGGCTGGTGACGGTGGCCTCCACCGGGACAGGGCTTGCCGGGGGGCCGCCTCCGGCTCATCTCAAAGAACACACGATCACCATCGATGCCACGAACCTGGTTCCTCCCTCATGGTGGCAGGTACCGGGGGTGACGCCGTCGATCTACAACTCAGATCCCGAGTCGCTCGATGCTTCGAAAACCACCGAGCGTCGGGAGCTCGCGCTGAAGCCGGGGAAGTACAAGTTCATCAGTTTCACCTTCGATTTTCCCTTCGTGGTCAACCTCGAGGGGAAATTGGAGTTTGCCAAGTCGTTGGATCAATGTATTGAGGGGCGTGGGACTCACACTCTCGTCGTGCGCTGCACACGCACGTATCCCCACGGGGGCGAACGAGACGCCTATTACGAGCAGAAACCCTAGCCCGCATTATTCATGGACGCTTCTACTGCAACGGCGGATTCGCGGCTCCGACAAGCCTGCCTGCGGCTCCTCGGCACGCAGGCGGGCAGGCTCGCCGCTCGCGACCTCGACATACTGTTTCAAGTATGCCTCGGTCCCTCGCGCCTCCGCGTGCCCGTCTCGCCAGGCGACTCCGCCATTTCGTCACGAACCGTCATGAACAATGCGGGCTAACGATGGCTCATATGCTTGAAGATCTCTTAGAAGCGCTGGAAGACGTCGACGATGCCACGCGCGAAGAAGCGGCGAAGACGTTGGCAGACCTGGGCGATCACAAAGCGTTGGATGCGCTGGTCGGCGCTTGCAGTGATGACTTCTGGTCGGTCCGTGCCTACGCGGGCTGTGGCGTGGCGAAAATCGGCGGTCCAAAGGCCGTCGAAGCCCTCGTCGGTCTGTTCAACGATTCCATCATGGAAGTCCGGAATCAGGCGGTTGAAGCGGCGGCAAAGATGGGGCCGGCGGTGCTGGACCGCCTGATCGCCGCGTTGATGGATGAACGATGGCGCGTGCGCGAACATGCCGCCAAGGCAGCAGGCGAGATCAAAGGTGCGAAAGCCGTCGATGCACTGATCGTAGCCTGTCGCGACCGCGATGGCGCGGTCAAGAGCGCGGCGGCTGAAGCCCTCGGCAAAATCGGTGATCCGAAAGCCGTCCCGGCCTTGATCAAGCTCTTCCGGGACTCCTCCAAGATTGTGCGCGAAACGGCGGGGACTGCACTCGTCTACATCAGTCAACCGTCGGTTGATCCGCTCATTGAAAGCCTCAAGGACAAGGATTTTGTGGTTCGATGCCATGCGGCCCGCGCGTTGGGAGGCATGACAACCGACTATCAAATCGGCCGGAGCTGGGTGCGCGATGCGAAGGTGGTCGATGCATTGATTGCCGCCTTGAAAGATCAGGACCGGGCCGTTCGCGAGGATGCGACGATTGCCTTGGGAATGATCGGCGACTCACGAGCGATCGATGCGCTGATGGAAGCCATGAAGGACGGAGCGGTCAAGCGACATGCCATTGCTTCGCTCGGCATGATCGGCGACCCTCGTGCTCTACCCGCCGTATTGGATGCCTTGAAGGGAAAAGGAATCAAACAGGAAGGCTCGCCGACTCCGGGTTGCATCGTGAGTGAAGATGCGTTCATCAAGGAAGCCGCGGCGACGGCGCTCGGTCAGTTCCGCGATCCCCGCGTGATTCCGGATCTGATCATGTTGCTGAAGGACGGTGTGTTGCGGGAAAAAGCGGCGGCGGCTCTGGCGGTGATCGGCGACACGGCCATCGAGCCCTTGATCGCCTTTCTCTACGATCCCAAAGCCTCCGAGGTTGAAGCTGAAAAAGAGCGGGTGCTCTCCTATGCGTCGGTCCGGCTTACCGCTAAAGACGCGCTTCGGCTGATCGTACTCGAAACCTTGGAGAAGCTCGGTTGGTCACCCCCTGCCGAGGAAGTCGAGATCAGCTCCAGCCAAGCGGACAATCTCCGCGTCGATCGGCCTTTGGGGGATACGGGACGGTTTGGGCCATCGGGAGACATGGCCAAGTCCAGCTAGCAGGGTGTTGAAAAAGCTCGCCAGCTTCGTTCTCGCATCGTTCAGAAGCTTAGGGGACTGGCTCCGGCATTGCCGGACTTCGGCGAGCTCAGTCGAGCCGTGCCTGTCCCGCTATGCAAACAGGGACAGTCGCCGGTCGGAAGGGACTTCGGCGAGCTCAGTCGAGCCGCGACAGTCCCTTTCGCTCGCTGCGGCCTTGCTGGGCGGCCAGTTTGAACATCCTGCGGGAATGACCGTTACTTCCTCACCGCGATCCCGTGCGTATCGGCGGTTTCCGTTCCATCCTTGATGTTCGTGATGGCGGCTTGGCCCTTGTAGTGGCCGACTTTTCCGTCTGCATCGACATGAATCACTCCCACGCCTGGGATCGTGCCCTTGGCGTTGTTCGCATTCTTGTCATTGCCGGTCAATGGATTCGGCCCGCGCAGGCCGACGAAAACGTATTGACCATCCGGCGCCACATCCATCAAGTCCGGGGCCGGATCCGCGTTGGCGCTCGTCACCAGATCCACCGAACTGACGCTCAGGTTGCTCAACGTGTCGATGATTTCGATGTTGTTCCCGGCTCGATCCCCACTCCATACATAGCGCCCAACGGACGCCATCCCGTGAGAGTCGGCAAACTTGTCATCGCGTTGCGACACGAGCTTGGCTGAGATTGATTTGGGCAAATTCGAGATGTCGAGCGCATACACGTCATACGACAAAGGGGCCACCGGCCAGCCGCCGCCGGAGTTGATGTACATCGTGCCGCCGGATTGAATGCCGCCACAGCCGGCTGGATGGATCTGGTTATTGTCCATTGTGGCCACGACCTTGAGCGGCGTTGTGGTCACGTCCACAACCAGGAGTCCTCCTCCGCGGAGGGTGACGAAAGCATACTGGCTGGACGATTCGGTAATCGGGCAGATCGGCGAGGTGTCCGGGCGCTCACCGCCTTCCAGTGTAGCTAAGTTGAGGACATCCTTGTCGGGGTCGAAGCTGTACTTGTGGGCTGCGTAGTCCGTCCAGATGCGAATGAATTTCTTTTCGGCGATATTGGCGGCGATCGCCATCTTCTGATTCGGCGTCGGCCAGGCGGCATGCACGTTCTTTCCCATCGACAGGCATGCCTCTGGTTTCTTCGTCGCCGCATCCATAAATAAGACCTGTCCGCTCAGAAATGAGATAAGGGCATGGTCCTGACTGGCGTTGAAGAAGAGCATGTGGGGACGCCGGACCGCTTTCTTCGTGGCCTCTTCACAGAACTTGCCGATCTCGCCTGAAAAGTCGATGGTCTGAGTTGGTTTGGCCGAAGAGGGATTGGCTGCCAGCTGGGCGCCGTTGTAGATGTATAGGAAGCCTCCACTCTCTTTCCCGGTATCGGACTGGTCGATGAGCCAGACTTCATAGGCCTGGGCAGCGGGAACTGCCAAGACGAGCGCGGCCAATAGGGTCACTAGGGCCACAAAGCGTAGCGATCGTCCCAGTGGTAATGACTGTCCAGGGTGAGTCATGATGACCTCCAAGATGTGAACGGGATGGGGATTGCCATTTCATACTGAACTCTTTGGAGCCAAGTTTCCAGAGGGGGATTCACAGGGTTCCCCCCTTCGTTGACCCTGCGAAAAACCCTGTGTTAGGGTCATCGGCTCAATTCAGGAGGGTTCGAGTGGGGGATCCGGTCGCAGAGCAGATTGCCGCCCTCAGAGATGAGGACTGGGTAATTCGCGAGGAAGCGGCCATCCTGTTGGGTGGTCTGAAAGACCCCCGAGCGGTCTGTCCACTTGTGTCGATCCTCCGGGACCGAGATCGGTCAGTGCGGGAGGCGGCAATGGGGGCACTGACATCCATTGGAGAGCCATCCGTGGTTGCCTTGGGAGCTTGCCTTACTGATCCTGAACTATCGGTGCAAGAATCCGCGTCGGCAGTCTTGGCTTCAATTGCGGACGGGCGTGTGCTCGATCCTCTTGTTCGAACCTTGCGCAGTTCGGATTGGATTGTTCGCATGCATGCGGCGAAAGCTGTGGGACGCATCAAAGATCCCGGATCGATTCAGTCCTTGATCCCTTTATTACAGGATACAGTGAAAGCGGTTCGGGAAGAGGCATCCACGGCGTTGGCGGCGATGGGTGAAGCCGCGATCCCTGCGTTGTTGAACACGTTGACACACCAAGATTGGCTGGTTCGTCTGCATGCCGTGGAGTCGTTGGGGAAAACGAAATCTCAGAAAGCGGTGGAGCCGCTACTCTCAGCGCTGTTCAATGATGGGGATTCCGCCGTTCGTGAAGATGCGATTCGCGCACTGGGAGACATCGGGGATCCGCAAGCCGTCGAGTTCTTGTTCAGTGTGATGAAAGAACCGGGGCTTCGCACGTTGGCTGTTGAGGCGCTCGGATGCATCGGGGATCGCCGGGCAGTGCCAATTTTGATCGAAGTCGTAACAGGGGTGAATCCTCCGAAAGTGACGCGTGCGGCCGCGGGCTGTGGAGATCAGTGGAATGAGGAAGTCATCACCCAGGTTGCCGCGGTGCGAGCTCTGGGCGCGATCGGCGACGAGTCGTCGCTCCCCACGCTGGTGGCGGCGCTGGAGCCCACATTCACAAGAGCGGAGGCGGCTGCGGCCCTGGTACGATTTGGGGCAAAAGCGATCCCGTTGCTCCTTCCCTTGTTGACCGGACCGCGGGATGAAAATGTGCGGTATCACGTAAAGGAGACACTGGCGCTGGTGGGATGGAGGCCGGGAAGGATAAGGTAAAAGGAAAAAGTAGAAAGGCAAAATGGAAGAATATAGAAATCGCGGGTTCCGTCTCTTTTCCTTTTACCTTTTACCTTTTGCCTTCTAGCAAGCCATGCCCAAGGAAACGATTGAGACACTGGTTTCTGAGCTGATCCACGAAGAGGATTGGCGCCGGATGCGGGCCACCGCAGCCTGTGTGGCTGGTGGTCCGCGGGCGGTGCAGGCGCTGGCCAAGGCTCTTCGTTCCGGGACGACCGACTTGAAAAAAGAAGCTGCGGCGATGTTGGCCCGTATTAAAGATCCGCAGGCAGGGGTGGCGCTCGTCGGCCTACTCGAAGACGAAGACGAAGCGGTGCGCAAGGCCGGTGCGACGGCATTGGAGCAGATGGCCGGGGTACTCGATACAGACACCGCCGCGGCCTTGGTGGCGTTGCTTCCCAAGAGCCAAGAGGGGGAGGCCAGGCAGCTGATGACGCATCTCGTCGGGGCCATACCGACCGCCGTGATCCCGCTCTGCGAGATGCTCAAGCACCCAGATCCGGAGGCGCAGGTGACGGCGGCGGCGATGCTCGATCAACTCTTAGACCCGCGTTCTGTCGATGCCTTTATCGATGCAATGGGGCAGCCGGCGGTTCGTGATATCGCCGTTGGGACGTTGAAGAAACTCGGAGCGATTCGTGAGCGAATCGACAGTATGTTCGACGCGCTTCGCGCGGTCGAGGGAGGGAGCGAGCGGGAAGAAGCCCGGATGTCGACGGTGATCAATCTCTTGGGCATCGGGAGGCCGAGCGTCGAGATCTTAATGGAATACCTCGAAGACGATGATTGGCTCGTGCGCGAGGCGGCGGCAGACTTGCTGGGGAAAATTGCAGATGTGCGGGCGGTGGAGCCGCTGATGAAGCGGCTTGAGCTCGACAAGGATACCGGAGTGAAAGAATTGGCGATCAAGGCCTTGGGATTGATCGGCGACGCCCGTCCGACCCAGCTGTATCTGGAAGCGATCCCGATCCGGCCCCTTCGTGTCTACGCAATGGAGGCGCTGGCCAAGATCAAGGATGTGGAGGTGCTGCGCCCGCACAAGGAACTCTTTGATCGGCTGAGAACGGATCGCGATGGATTGGTGGCCTACAATGCGGGCCTGATCGCTGATAAACTCGAGGCCTTAGCCGGAACGGAAGTCATCGGGCAGGAAGGGAAGGATGAGGATGAGTAACGAGACGGAATCCGATCGGATTGATCAACTGATCTCAGCGTTGCGTGATGAGAATGAAGCCTTGCGCGACCATGCGATCGCGAGTCTCGGCCAGACGGGCGCGGATGCGATCCCCCGCTTGATCGGTTTGATGGCCGATGAAGATGTGGTGATTCGGGAAGCTGCGACCAGCGCGGTGGTTCGGATTGGGCCATCGGTCGTCGAGCCGATGCTCGAGGCGTTGCAGGATGATGAGTGGGCGATTCGGGAACAGGCGGCGTCGGCGCTTGGTAAGCTCAAGGATCCACGCGCGGTCGATCCGTTGGTTAAGGCGCTCAAGGACAAGGATGGGGCCGTGCGAACGGCTGCCGTTTGGGCGTTGGAGCGGATCGGCGATCCGGGCGCGGTTCCCGGATTGATCGAGACGCTCGCGGACAGCACCCTGCGGGAGGATGTCGCGCGCGTGCTCAAAAAGATCGGCGATACCCGGGCGGTCGAGGCGCTGATTGACGGACTCTTGGGCAACAACTGGATAGTACGCCGTCATGCGGCTGAGGCGTTGGGGAAAATCGGCGATCAACGCGGGATCAGCCCGCTGATCGAGTCACTCAAAGATGAAGACTGGCTCGTCCGGCGCAACGCAGCCGAATCGCTCGCTCGGCTCGGAGCAAAAGAGGCGATTGAGTCGTTACTGCCGTTGCTGGAAGATGAGAATACGATGGTGCAGGAAACGGTCGAAGGCGTGTTGGCCAGTCTCGGCTGGAAATCGAAACCATAACGATTGACCTCACATAAAGGATACTTGGCATGGCAGATGAAGCTCCAGCGAAGTTGATTCAGATCGGTCCAAAAGGCGGAGAAAAGAAGGATGGCTTCAATCTGGTGACCGAACGGGTAGTTGCGGTGAACCCGGAGGCCAAGCAGCTCGAAGTCGAACTCCTGGCCTACGATGGCAAGACAGTTGTGCTGGAAGTTGCCGAAGAAGCGCTTGAGGATCTCAAGAAGCTCAAGGTCGGAGACGGCGCGACAATCCGCGTTGTGGAAGAAGGCGGGAAGCGCGTCGCCAAGAGCTTCAGGATTCGCGCCAAAGACCCCAACGCAGCCAAGGCCGACACCATGTTGCTCGACCTCAAGGATCCGCATTGGTTGAATCGCAAGTATGCGGCGGAAGTACTGGGCGAACTCAAAGATCAGCGGGCTGTCGAGCCGCTTGTCGGGGCGCTGAGCGACGAAGTCGGCGATGTGCGGCAGCGCGCCTATGATTCCTTGATCAAGCTCGGCGGCAGCTCCGTGCCTTCGCTCATTCCCCTGCTGGTGTCGGAAGAAGATGAGATCCGTCAATCCGCGACGGAGATTATCCGGAAGATCGGCAAGCCGGCCGTCGAACCGCTGGCGACGGCCTTGGCCGACGCCGATGATCGGTTGAAGACCCGGATTATGAAAGTTTTGGACCGGATGGGGTACAAGCCAAAGGTGAAAGAGGAGACATCGGTCGAGTTGCCTAGGCTAACTTAGTAGCCGTCACGGGTGACGTCTCAGGCTGGTTGAGGTCCCTTGCAAGGTCGGCCGACAGAGATGTGTTGGAATCCAAGCCGGGCCATCCGCTGCGGGTCATAGATGTTACGCAGGTCAAACAGAATGGGTTTTCGCATGAGAGTCTTGAGTCTTACAAAGTCAAGATTGCGGAACTGGTTCCACTCCGTCACGATCACCAAAGCTTCAGCCCCTTCAGCCGCATCATAGGCGTCGCGACAAGGTATAAGCCCCTGTAAGATTCGACACGAGTCTTCGAGCGCCACAGGGTCAAAGACCCGAACGGTGGCACCCTCATCCATCAACGTCTGGGCGATGGAGAGGGCTGGGGCTTCTCGCACATCGTTAGTATTGGGTTTGAACGACATCCCTAGCATGGCCAACGTCTTTCCTCGTAATGATCCGACGGCCACACGAATCTTCTCTACCATCCGCATGCGTTGCTGTGCGTTGACCTGCCAGGCTGCTTGGGCAATCTGCATGGGAGAGCCAAGTTTTTCTCCCATCCGAGTGAGGGCAGCCAGATCCTTTGGAAAACACGATCCGCCGAATCCCGGTCCAGCGTGGAGAAATTTCGAGCCGATTCGGTTGTCCAGTCCCATCCCTTTTGCCACCATCTGGACATTCGCCCCTACCTGCTCGCACAGATTCGCTATTTCGTTGATGAAGGAAATTTTCGTGGCAAGGAAGGCATTCGATGCGTACTTTATTAGCTCGGCGGTAGGGATGTCTGTTACCACAAAGGGGGTCTCGATGAGGTACAACGGGCGATAGAGGTCTTTCATGATCGCCACGGCTTGCTCACTGTCAGTGCCGAGGACGACGCGATTGGGCCGCAAAAAGTCCTCAATGGCAGACCCTTCGCGCAAGAATTCTGGATTCGCAACGATGTCGAACCCAAAGACATCGGTTTGATGCTCCTTGATAACAGTCCGCAGTGTCTCCCCGGTTCCAACGGGAACCGTGGATTTCGTCACGATGACTTTATAGCCCTTCATATGGCGAGCGATCCCGCTGCCGACTTCTTCGACATACGAAAGATCGGCAGACCCGTCTCCACGAGGGGGGGTTCCCACTGCGATGAAGATCACCAGGGCTTGATCGACCGCTTTGGCAATATCGGTTGTGAAAGTGAGTCTGTTTTCCCGCAGTCCTTTGGCGACCAACTCTTTAATACCCGGTTCATAGAAGGGGACATTTCCTTTTTCCAGTGAGGCGATCCGATGTGCGTCGCTGTCCATACAAATGACGTTGACGCCGAACTCGGCGAAGCAGGCTCCTGTCACGAGTCCAACGTAGCCGGTTCCAATAACACTAATATGCATGGGATGCTCTCCTCAGATTGGATGAAGCCGGGTCGAAGTATAGCAATTGGGATAGGTAGGAGCAACGAATTGCAACATTGTTTCGTGCTAGGTGGGGGCAAGGGGTTGTTTCGTTGACTCTTGGAAAACGCGTTGAGTAGAATCCGACGCCCTTTCGAGTGCGTGAGAAGGAAAAAGATGAAAGATATGTTCAATCCTGTTGGCGGACTTTTGAATTCATTCTCCCTTCCGTCTAGTCAATGGCCACTGAATCTCCAAGAATCTCTCGCTGGTTCCTCCTCCTTACCGCTCTTCTGACGGGTGCGGTGGTGATGGCGCTCGAAATTCTCGGGAGTCGCCTGCTTGCGCCCGTGTTCGGAAATTCGTTGTATGTCTGGGGCGCGCTGATCGGGGTGATCTTGGCTGCGATGAGCAGCGGGTATGCCTTTGGTGGTTGGATTTCCGATCGCTATTCCGGTGGAGCGGTCCTGGCTTGCCTGTTGCTCTTTTCAGGCAGCTGGACTTTTCTCGTTGCCTGGAGCAGCCAGCCCGTCTTGTTTCAGGTCGAGAAGTTTGTGCAGGACCCTCGATGGGGGCCGTGCCTTGCGGCAACCGTACTCCTTGCGCCTCCTACTTTTGGGCTAAGTGGCGTGTTGCCGGCGATGTTGCGATTGGCGGTGGCAGACATGGACCATCTTGGTCGCCACACGGGGCGCATGATCGCGTTGTCGACCGTCGGCAGTTTGATGGGAACCTGGGGAACCGCGTTCTTTCTCCTGTCGTGGATCGGCAGTCAGGCCCTGGTGGCTTGGCTGGGTGGAATCCAAATTGGGCTCGGTCTGTTGTGGCTATCGAAGGGAATGACCGCGCGTCCACTTATGCTGTTTCTGGGTCTCGTATGTTCCGTGGCGTTGGGATCGTTGGCTCTGCATCCGATCCAGAGATTGAACGCACCGGTGTATCAAGAGGATAGCCCTTATCAACAGGTCCGCATTCGTGACGATCAACTCTTTCGCTACCTCGTGTTGGACCGAACCTTTCATGCCGTGATGTGGAAATCCGATCCCGTCTCGCTCTTTCTCCCCTACAGCCAGTTGATGGTGGCTTCGCTGGCATTGGCGTCCGAGCCAAAACGCGGGCTCATACTCGGCCATGGCGGCGGGTCATTGGCAAAATGGCTGGCGCAGTACTGGCCTACGCTTGAGCTCGACGTGGTGGAGATTGACCCAACCGTCGTGCGCATGGCGGAAGAATATTTCGACTATCATCCTCCTGCCAACCACCATGTGTCGGTGAGAGATGGGCGAGCCTTTCTAAATGGGACGAATCGAACCTACGATGTTGTCTGGGTCGATGCATTTGCGCGACACATGATCCCCTTCCATCTAACGACCGTGGAGTTTTTCTCGACCGTGCGGGCGCACTTGAATCCTGATGGGATGGTCGCAGTCAATCTGGCGTCGTCTGGAGAGGGAGGGGATATGGCTCGGGCAGCGGCGGTGGTACAAACCATGAGACGAGCCTTCCCGGTCGTTGAAACCTTTGCCGTGAAGGGTCCGTGGAAAACCGGGCAGACAAAAGCCGAGAATCTGATTTTCTTTGGTGGTCGTCCGATCGAAACGGGCTTACCGGATCACATCGTCGCGAAAGTTACGGAGTTGGCGATGAATCGGCAATTACCGATGGAAACGATCGCGCTGCTAAACTCTCGTCGGGCTGAACCATGGCCGCCAGGGGTTGAATTGAGCGACGATTTCGCTCCTTATGATCTTCTGATCGGAAGAGAAGGATCCGGCACCCAGCCAGACTAGTGTCTCCTGGCGGTAGTTAGCGATACCCTCTCTCCTCCTCCTTAGCCGTACACCAGTGGAGGGAGCGAGGATGCGAGGACATCCTGTAGCGGTCACGGAATAGGTTCGTGCCACGGTGGGACCGTGAGCGGGCGCGGCTGATCGCGGCGCCGGGTCGCACGAAGTGCGGTATGGTGGATGGACCCTCTCGGCCCATGTTCGAACCTATTTTGAACGCCTGTAGTCGTGTCCTTCGCTCCGCTCAGGCACTCCCCCTGCACCGCGCCTCAGCCCCGCCCCTCCTACCAAAATGGTCAAGGCTTCCCGCTGTGCATCTTGCTTTCAGCGCCCGGAGAGCCTCCGTCCCCCACAGGGAACTCCCCCGTCCCCCAGTGTCCAGTTCTATGACGGCTCAGTTTCAAAAAGTCGCAGAAAATGCTACTTTATGTGACCGATGCGTAGAGGTAAAGCCAGATCAGTTTCAAAAAGTCGCAGAAAACGCGACCTTTCTAAACCGGCACCGCTGCCGGCCAACGCACGCGCGTTCATTGAAGCCCTGCAATCCTCAGGGCGCTACGTGTTCACCAAAGAGGAGGCGCACCGGGCGCTTCGCCTTTCGGATATCGCGTTAAAAAAACGTGCCCAGCCGCCACCAACTTTTACCTTTTACCTTGCCGGCCTCCGGCCCTCCTCCGCAATACTCCGACACTTTTACCCTTTGCCCTTTTACCTTTGCCCTGCCGCCCCCGGCGGCCCCCCCTGTGACCGACTTCATAGCTTTCATTGAGCAATTTAGATAGACTGCTGGCCGATGCCAGAAATCAGCCGCTTCTTCGGGATGGTCATCGCCATGTTTTACAATGACCATGCACCGCCGCATTTTCATGTGCGCTATGGTGAGGACAAGGCTATTAATGGTCATTGAAACGCCGGTGATGGTGGAAGGCTATCTACCGCCTCGGGCACTTGGGTTAGTCACAGAATGGGCGACCCTTCACCGCGAAGAGTTGTTGGAAGATTGGGCACTGGCGGAGAAGCGGGCGCCGTTGAAAAAGATCAAACCCTTGGAGTAAGCGATGCTGAAGGATATCGTTGAGGTACAGCCCTTGGACGGATACCGGCTCCGCCTCCGTTTTGAAGACGGGGCGACAGGGGAAGTTGATCTCCAACAGGTCATCAAGTTTGAGGGAATCTTCGCTCCCTTAAAGGATCGAGCCACCTTCGTGCAGGTGCGTGTCCATCCAGAGCTTGGGACAATTGTTTGGCCCAATGGGGCCGATCTGGACCCCCTCGTACTGTATTCCCGGGTCACGGGAGTGCCGATTCCCCGGTTTGAGATCAAAACCGGTAGCCGATAGCCCCACGCCCCCCAACCCGCTGACACCCCCCACGCGGAAGCTGGATTAGCTGAGCACCCCCGCCGCGTGACACCCGCCACGTTCCGCCATAGAAACAATAAGTCAATACGCATGCCTGACCCCAGCATTCTTTGAGACCCCAGCATTCTTTGAAAATCTAAAGGAAGCGGTCAATCAACTCCAGAACCTCCTCTATGCCGCTTAAAAAGCAAAAAGGTTAAACAAAATTTAGCTTTTCTCCATGATCTATTTTAAGCATTGCAACTTTACTAAATTTAATTTAGCATTTCTGCATGGCAAAAAAAGAAGCCAGGCTGGATCTCCTGTATGCGCTGGCGGAAAGTCAGGGAGGCTTTTTCACCTCAGCAGATGCGTCGGCATTGGGCTATAGCACTGCTCACCAGCATTTCCATGTCAAGCGGGGGAATTGGGTTCGCGTAGACCGCGGCATCTACCGTCTGAGGCGTTTTCCCTCATCCAGTCACGAGGATCTGATGCGCTGGTGGCTCTGGAGCCGGAAGCAGGGGGTCATCTCCCACGAATCAGCCGCGGTCATCTATGACCTGGGCGATGTGCTCCCATCGAAGACCAACCTCACCGTGCCGCCAGGCTTCCGCAAGAAAGGGCCGAGTGCTGTGATCCTCCACAGGGCGCGACTCGAAGAATCGGAGATAGAGACGCGCGATGGACTTCGGATCACGACGCCGCTCCGAACCATTCTGGACCTGGCGCGAGAACACCTGGACCCGGAACGGCTCACGGCCGTGACAAAAGATGCATTGAAAAAAGGGCTAATAGACCGGAAGGCGTTGCTTGCTTACTTGGGGAAGATACCCAAAGAGATCGACCCGACGACCCAAGTCACACTGCAGCTTGCTGTGAGGGAGGCAGGGTGAGATATACCACATCCGCCGCCTTCCGACAGGCGCTAGAAGAGCGATTGAGACAGCGCGAGCAGCAGACGGGGGAACCCCTGGTCCGGCTGCGGAAACGAGTAGTGTTCGAGCGTTGCATGGCCAGGCTCCAAAAGGAAAAGAACAGCCCCTGGGTCCTGAAGGGTGGCTTCGCGCTCGAACTGCGACTCGGCGAGCGCGCTCGCGTGACGAAGGACCTAGACCTGGGAGTGGACCTCGGCTATTTCAACTCGACGGAAGTCTCCTCGGCAGGAGTGGCGCGCAAGCTCCGAGAGGATCTATCAGCAGCCGCCATGGACCACTTTGCCTTCGTTGTCCCTGAGAGCGGCGAGGAAGAACTCGGAATACCAGGCCTAAAATCCTACCGATATGCCGTCGAAGCCCGGCTGGATGGGCGCCGGTTTGAAGCTATCAGAGTGGACGTAGGACTGGGCGATCCCCTCATTTCACCTTTCGACGAACTGACAGGGAGCGACCTCCTTTCGTTTGCCGGCATCTCTCCAGCGACCATTCGAACCACTTCACGAGCACAGCATTTTTCGGAAAAAGTCCATGCATTGACCCGCCCATTCGAGGATAGGATCAACACAAGGGTCAAAGATCTGGCCGATATCATGTTGCTGATGAAGCTAGGACTTCCTGATGAATCAACGGTGACGAGTGCGGTGAGGGAAATTTTCAAGTCACGAGGGACACACGGAATTCCGAATCGCATCGAGATCCCACCTGTTGCTTGGGTAGCAACCTATAGTGCGGTAGCAACTAACCTGAACTTGCAAGAGGCAACGATTGAGAGTGCCATCGAGCGCCTGAACAATTACTGGACAGAGCTTTTCTCCTGAAGCGTCCTATGGCTCACAAGACCAAGAACGTCCAAGTTCTCACTATTGCTCAGCAACTCGGCAGTCTGATCAAGTCCGCGTGCGACATCATGCGCATGGACAAAGGGCTGAATGGCGAGCTCGACAGCGGAACAGTGCGAGCCATTTTTCAACAGGCCTCCCGATTCATTCCGGAAGATCAGCTTCGGCCACACTTCTACATGGATTAAGCTGCCATCGGGCGGCTTCAGCCACTCTGGGTCTTTTGCTTCCGCCCGTGGTGAGCCAGTCCCCCTCAAGATGTGCTTAGAGATGCCCTCTGCCCACGTGGGCTTTCCGCACCGACATTCTCCTTCTTGAGCCACCCCGCTGAGCAGCATCAATCATCGCGAAGACATCAGGCCAGCCCGCTGACACCCTCGCCACCCGGAAGCTGGTTGTGCTGTGCATCCCCGCCGCGCGCCCCACCTCGTTCCGCCATAGAAACAATAAGTCAATACGCATGCCTGACCCCAGAGACCCGAGTCCTCGGGCACGGAATAGGATCGCGCCCTGTCGGGATCGTGGGCGGGCGCGGCTGATCGCGGCGTCGGGTCGCACGAAGTGCGGTATGGTCGAGCCTCTTGACGCGAGTTCGAACCTACTTTGAGGCCGAGGGCCGAGACGTTTAACCGCCCGTGCGCGTTGCTCGCCTCCCAGTCGGGCGGCTCCATCCGTCTGCTCCAAGCCTCCGACGGAGTTTCGCTCCGCCCTTGGTGAGACAGTCCTCCCCTGAGGGGTGACTTTTGGCGCTGATGCAGTGCTAACCATTTATCATCAACACTTAAACACATGAAAAATAAAAACAGTAACTTATTGATTTACAAGCATTTTGTAGCATTTTCAATGATTCAAGCTATTCATCACTTGACTTATCACATGATCTATCTTATATAATCACATCAAGCAAGGAGTGCCAGATGAATCCGCATGAGCTCGATGTTCCAGGGCTGCTGAACGAATTGCGATCGCGACTCGGTGTCAGCCAGGAAAAACTCGCTGCGCGACTTCGCGTCTCGCTGCCAACGATTAACCGATGGGAGAAGGGCAAGACTAAACCCGACGGTCTTGCTCTCCACGCGATCGAGCAATTCGTCAAAGGTCTTGGCTCCAAGTACCTCGATCTCTACGAACTCCACTTCGGCCATCATGGAGAAATCTCTCATCCCACAGGAATCGCCGTCACGTCACGCCGCTCCCGCCGAGGAGCTAGACTGCCATCCGAGGACTCAAGTCCCGCAGTGCTCGACACCAAGTCCATGGAAGGTCTGCTCTGGAAAGCGGCCTGTTCTATCCGTGGTGAGAAGGACGCTCCGAAATTCAAGGACTACATTCTGCCACTGGTCTTCATCAAGCGACTCTCAGATGTCTTCGAGGACGAAGTCACCCGCCTCACGGAAACGTACGGCAGCAAAGAAACCGCGCTGGCTGTTCTGGAAGCAGATCACAGCCTCGTCCGCTTTTACATCCCACCGGAGGCCACGTGGCCGGTGGTAAGCGGCCGGCAGAAGTTCGAGTGGCCTGAAGGCAAGAAACCCAAGACCCTGGGTGAGCAACTGACCGCGACGGTCCGAGCCATCGCCCGAGCCAATCCCTCGCTCCAAGGTGTCATTGACATCGTGGACTACAACGAGACCCGCAACGGCGAGCGAGAGATCAGCGATGACGTGCTTTCGAGGCTGATCGAACTGCTCAGCGATCCCCGCTACCGTTTGGGCCTCAACAATGTGGAGCCGGACTTTCTTGGACGCGCCTATGAGTACCTGCTGCGCAAGTTTGCCGAGGGCCAAGGACAAAGCGCTGGCGAATTCTTCACGCCGAAGGAAGTGGGCTGGCTAATCGCCTACCTGATGGAGCCGGAGCAGGGAGAGGAGGTCTATGACCCCTGCGGCGGGTCAGGTGGACTGCTGATCAAATGCGAACTGGCCTTGAATGAACGCGAGCGCACCATTGCGCGCCCGCTCAAGCTCTATGGGCAAGAACTCACCGGCTCGTCATTCGCCATCGCCAGGATGAACATGGTGCTTCATGACATGGCGGGGGAGATCGTCAGAGGCAACACGATGACCAACCCCAAGTTTCTAGACGGATCGAGTCTCCGCCAGTTTGATGTCGTGGTGACCAATCCGATGTGGAACCAAGACAACTTTGATCCGGCCACCTATGAGAATGATCCGTACGAGCGCTTTACGAGCCGTGGCGGGTTCGCGCCGGCCTCCAGCGCCGACTGGGCGTGGCTTCAGCATGTGCATGCTTCTCTGAATGCCCGTGGCCGCGCCGCGATGGTCATTGACACGGGCGCGGCGAGTCGGGGAAGCGGTAGCCAAGGAGAAAACAAGGAGAAGACAATTCGCCGGTGGTTTGTGGACCAGGACCTCATCGAAGGCGTGATCCTGCTCCCGGACAACCTGTTCTACAACACCACAGCTGCAGGCATCATCATGGTCCTCAACTGCAAGAAGCCCAAAGAGCTTCAGGACAAAATCATCCTGGTCAACGCGAGCAATGAGTTTCAGAAAGGTCGCCCGAAGAACTTTATCCCAGACGAAGCCATCAGGAAGGTCGCCGATGCGTTCCACGCAGGCAAAGAGGTAGAGCGCTTCATCAAGGTCGTCTCCGTCGAAGAGATCGCCAAGAAGAACGACTATAACCTAATCCCCTCCCGCTACATCGAGACCGCCATAGCCAATGAGCACCGTGACATCCAAACACTGTTGAACGAACTGGCAAAGCTTGATGCCGAAGCTGAGCGACTCGATGGGGAATTGAAAGAGATTTTTGAGGGATTGGGGTATCGGACCTGGCTTAACCACGGAGGGTAGAGGTGGCTCTCGAAGCGATGGACGAACCTCTGATGGATTGGAAGGAACGTGCTCTTGAAGAGCTTTGTTCTCCTCGCCGCGAACTCGTGGAGCCCTCTTCGACTGGTGCCAATCGCTATGTTGGCCTTGAACACATCGATCCTGGATCGCAGCGGATACGTCGCTGGGGCAATGACGGAGAGCTTCGGAGCACCAAGAGCCGCTTCTACGTTGGAGACGTACTCTACGGGAAACTTCGACCATACTTGGACAAGGCGGCCCTTGCGGACTTTGATGGCGTATGTTCAACCGACATCATCCCACTTCGATCACATAGTGAGATGGCCGATCCCTGCTATCTCAGCTTTCTTCTGCATATGGCAGCATTTCTGGCTCACGCTGTAGCCACAACCTCAGGTGTCAACCACCCACGTACATCATGGGGTGATATCGCCCGTTTCTCGTACCCTATTCCACCCCATCCGGAGCAGCGCGCCATTGCTGCGGTTTTGTCCAAGATTCAGGCGGCGGTGGAGGTGCAGGACAAGCTCGTCGCCACACTTAAAGAACTGAAGGCCGCGACCATGGCCAGACTGTTCCGCGAGGGCATCGTCAAGGGGCTGATGTTCGATACCAACGTCTTTGATGATCTGATCGACGGAAGGCTGAATATTGCTGTTCTGCCTAAGGGCACTAAGATTTACGCCACACACATCCAAATGGATGAGATTGCGCGATGCTCCGACCAGGAGCGGCGTACTCGCCTGCAAGAGGTCCTCACTGACTCGGTTCACTCTCAACTCCCAACCGCGAGTTTTGTCATCGGTGTGAGCCGTTTGGACCAGGCTCGACTAGGAGACGGGAACACTTTTCAAAATCTCCGCGGCAGCGCTGCTAGAAATACGCACGACGCTTTGATTGCAGAAACTGCTATCAAGGAAGGCTTGGTTCTCGTCACCAACGATAAGGATCTTAGGGAGAGGGCAAGGAAAGCGGGAGGAGAATCGATTGGCATGGATGATCTTCTTGCTGGAAAACTGCGGCCTTCCAAGCAGACCGAGATCGGCGAGATTCCGGAGAGCTGGGAAGTGGTGAGGCTGGGAGAGATTGCAGAGTTGATCACTAAGGGATCATCGCCTAATTGGCAGGGCTTTGATTATTGCGACAGCGGGGTCCTATTTGTACGGAGTCAGAACGTCGGACCCGGTGAGTTGCTACTGTCAGAGATGGCCTATTTACCTGAAGAGTTTAATCGAAAAGAACGCCGATCAATTCTTCGTCCAGGCGATGTGCTCATCAATATCGTTGGCGCCTCGATCGGGAGAGCTGCGGTTGCCGATTCCCGCCTGCATGGTGCGAACATCAACCAGGCGGTTGCACTTGTGCGACTTACACCCAACAGCCTAAACCCATTCTTCCTGATGTCCTTTCTTCTGTCTCAAGCTGGTCTCAATCAAATGCACCGCCAGAAAAAGGAGATCGCAAGAGCCAACCTTAGCCTTGAGGATGTCGGATCATTTCTCGTGCCTGTGCCATCGAGAATCGAGCAGGACGAGATAGCTACAGCATTGGAAGCTGTCGGAAAACGGTTACTCACAGCGGAGCAGAGGAGAGACTCACTGAAATCCCTCTTCTCCTCCATGCTCCATCTGCTGATGACCGGGCAGGTTCGAGTCAGCCATCTCGAATTGATGCAGACGGCCCGTATAACGTAGAGAAGTTTCGCAAACGGCAATAAGCAGGGGCGAAGATAGATGGACATGCCGTTCGACCAAGAAGCACTGATAAGGTCAATATCGGTATCGCCGCGAGGGAAATATGTTCTGCTCCTCGGTGCCGGCGCATCAGCCAGTTCGGGGATTCCGACATCGAGCCAATGTATTTGGGAGTGGAAGCGAGAAATCTACCTGTCCGGCAATCCCCATCTTTCTCCTTCCCTGCTCGCCGACGTCTCTTTGCCGAGCGTCCAGGACAAGATCCAAAAGTGGCTCGATCAGCAAAGAACATTTCCTCCTGCGAATGATCCACAAGAGTATAGCTATTACATTGAACACGCCTATCCGAAGCAGGACGACAGGCGTGCCCTCTTCGAAAGACGATTTTCTGGCGCAGTTCCACAAGCAGGTTACCAGCTCCTCGCAATCCTTCAGAACTCACTTTACTTCCAATCGATCTGGACCACCAACTTCGACGGCTTAGTCAAGCAGGCACGAAAACCACATCATACTCGCCCGCTGAAAGAGATTGGCCTTGATACCTCATTTCGTGTCCAGGACCTCCGTGCCGGGGACGAGTGCGTATATGTGGTATGTCTGCACGGGGATTACCGCTACGATCGCCTTCAGAATACGGAGGCAGAAACCAATGCCCTTGATACTACGTTGCGCGAAAGATTCATCGACCAAGTACGACGCCAGCCCTTGATCATAATCGGCTATGGAGGCCGTGACGAAAGTGTGATGAAGGCATTGGAGACTGCGGTTAACGAAAAGGCTCAAGGAGGGGAACTCTACTGGTGCATGCTCCGCGACAATCAGATCTCACCACGGGCCGCGGCACTGGTCGAGAAAGCAAAGTCCAACGGTTACGAGGCGCACATTGTCCCAATTGATGGCTTTGACAATTTCTTCGTCCGCCTCGCAAGGTTCATTTATCGGTCAGGCCCAGAAGCCGCCGAAGTCGAAGGTCTTCTTAGTGCAGAGGCTCCTGAAAGGTCTCCCTTCGCGTTGGTCGGTTTTCATCCTGACGATGACTGGATCAAAAGCAACGGCTACCCCATCGAGCTTCCGCGTGATCTATTCCAACTAGAGGTCGATGGGATTACGTCCTGGAAAGAACTGCGTGAAGCTGTGGCATGTGCGCCGATCGTTGCAGGCCTCCTCAAAGGAAAGGTACTGGCAATCGGAGAGCTGGAGAAAATAACGGAGGTCTTCAATGGGCGGATCAAGTCAAAGGTTGAAAGGGTCCCTTTGGATGAACGTGACCTATTCAGTTCCGATACTGTCGTGGTTTCCCTACTCTTGCAGGCGCTTCAACAGTCCGTAGCACAAGCAGCGGGCCTGGAGCCGAAAGGCAAAGCCGTGCTGTGGGATCGGGCCAAATACCAGACTGTCCCTCACGGGGGCCGTCGCTACAGGGCCTATGAGGCGGTAAGGCTATCCTTAAACCGCGCAAAGGGCATGCACTTTCTTAACCTGATTCCGAGCCTCCATGTGACAGGTGAGGACGGGGCCGAAGCTCCCGCGGACACCGCCAAGGAACTTAAGCGCCAAATTCTCGGCAGGCAATGGAATAAGAACTACGACGACGCTCTTGAAGCCTGGCGAACCCGGTTTCTGGGTTCCCTTGGTTCCAAAAGCTTCTCCTACCCACCCGGATCCCAGAACGGATTTGTTTTCAAACTCTCACAGCCGCCTGTATTGGCACGCATACTCTTGCGCACACAATCGTCACGGAGAGCTCTCACCAACAAGCCTGGTGAGGTCTTCCAAGCGGTTACGCTTGCGGAACCTCAGCTCGTGTTCGGCTCTGCGCGTGGAGGCGTGCGCCCCAAGGACGTGCATCCTCTCCGTGGCTTGGTGAACGACGGGCCATACGACCTAGAGCTTACCCAAGCAGGGTTCACTAGAGAAGTTCGCCTCGGTGTCGTTTGCCCACAGGGACATGAACACACGCTCTCCCGGTATCTAAGCAATCTTACCGTCGCCCATCCAAGTGTGGAGACGAAATCGGAATACCTCGTCGCCTATCCGGGGTTTCAACAAGCCTATCGTATTCCCTTGAGAATGCCCAATCCGACCGATAAGGAGTGGCGATCCTTACCAAAGCTGAATCTTCATGAGTCAGATTGCCTTTCTGGTCAGAGGGAGATCGCAGGGGCGATCATACGGCAGATCGATAGCCTCGTAGAGGTCGCGTCGATTGACGTGGTTCTCGTGTTTGTCCCCACAGCATGGCGAGCCTTTGAGATTGTCGAAGACGAGAAAATGCGACTTGACCTTCATGATTTCCTCAAGGCTTATGGCGCTCAGAAGGGGTTACGCACTCAATTGCTGCGAGAGGACACGCTTCAAAAACGACATCAGTGCGAGGTGCTCTGGTGGCTCGCCCAAGCCATTTACGTTAAGTCACCGAGGACGCCATTTGTCCTGAATACCGATGATCCGGACACGGTCTTCGTTGGAATCGGATACGGCTATCCCAGAGCTCTGGAAGAAGGGGGTGTTGTCCTGGGATGTTGTCACATGTACGACGCCACCGGTCAGGGTCTGCGTTATCAGCTGAGCCGGATACACGATCCAGTCTGGCGGAACAGGAACCCGTACCTCAAAAAAGATGACGCGATTCAGGTCGGTTTACAGGCGAGGCAGCTATTTTACGAGACATACCAAAGGCTGCCTCGCCGCGTCGTGATTCACAAGCGGACACCCTTTTTGAAGAGCGAGAGGGAGGGGTTGACCCAAGCCCTCCAAGGCGTGAGCGAACTCGAAATGCTGACCATTGAGTTCGAAGATGCCTGGCGTTTCATCGCTTATAACAAGTGGAGGAACTGTACGGATCTCTTCCCTGTGAAGCGGGGGACGCTCCTCGTTGCAGGACCAAATCAATGCTTGTTATGGGTTCATGGTTCAGTTCGTGGCCTCATCGAAAATAACAAGACTTATTACCAGGGGAAATCCAGGATTCCTGCGCCTCTCAAGGTCACCAGATTTGTCGGTCACGCGCCAGTCGAGCAAATTGGAAGTGAAATCTTAGGCTTGTCGAAGATGAACTGGAACAGTTGCGACTTATACAGTCCGATGCCGGCGACACTTGAGAGCTCGAGCGCAATAGCTCGCGTTGGCCAGTTACTTTCCAGGTTTGGACCGGAAACGTACGATTATCGTTTATTCATTTAGGCTTCAGCCCGCTGATTTACCCGCACTCTAGACGGCGAAGCTGAGTGGAACGACTGGGAAACTATGACTCCAAATGCCGCGCAAAGCTCTCGAACTACGTTTCACCTGCTGATGACCGGGCAGGTGAGAGTCAAACCTAACATGGTCGTGGTAACAAAGGAGATTTCTCATGGCTGACACGCTATGGGGCAATGTCATTCGGGTTATAGACGGTGATACGTTTGACGCCCGGGTGACGCACTACAGTCCGCAGAATCGAAGCCGGTACAACAACATTGAGCGGATCCG
>SPAW01000022.1 GCA_005239465.1 Nitrospira sp.
TATCTTTCTTTACTGGGCCAAGATGTGGAAGTGACCGTGCGGCGTGCTCCACGTGGACAGCGATATGGTACGGTCCGCACGAAGGTATCTAGACGATCGAGTAGGTTATCGGTATCTCGATCGGAGAAGGTGTGATGATCAAGAACGGCATGCGGCCGGTTCATCCCGGAGCGATCCTACTAGAAGAGTTCATGAAGCCCTCGGGCTCGCCGATCAACGCGAATATGCTCGCCAGGGCCCTCGAAGTGCCGGCGAATCGGATCACGGCAATTATCAAGGGCAGCGCGGCATCACGGGCGATACGGCGGTGCGGCTGGCGACCTTTCCCAACGCCACAGCTGAATTCTGGATGAACCTCCAGAAGACGTATGAGCTGCGGCTTGCCGAAAGAGCACTCCCGGGTAAGGTCAAGAAGCATATCGAGCATAACAGGGAAGCGCTCGTCTCGGCCTGATGACGGCATGTAGGACGAGATGTGAGAAGGGAAAGTACAAAAGTTATGAAAGCTGTTTATCGCCTTTGATCGATAAACTCTTTTAAGTCCCCTCTAATTATTCCGGCGTCAATTACAGTTTTGTAAGACGGTGCATCTTTTTCTTCAATGATTTTGAAATCCAGATAGTACCAGCCACCTTTTATGCTGCCTCCCCCTGACGTGACTGTGTTCATATTGATATAGGCGGTTTGTCCCACGACATTCATTGATCCTGTGCTGCTACTTACGATAGGAGTGGCATACGAAGTTATCTGTGATAATGCATTAAGAGGTTCATCCCCACTCGCGTGGGGAGCACTATCCGTCTTAACGGCCTCGGCTGTTCAGAGAAAGGCCAGACTTTCGCCAAGCGAGCCAAGCAAGCCGCCTCAGCACTCATCTTCGGGAAAACAGTCACGCTTCAGACACACGGCAAGGACAAGTATGGACGCACCATTGCTGATGTACTGCTGGCCGATGGACCACCGTAATGTTGACAAATGGCAGGCCTCGGCTTAAAGAACCAGCGTTCGTCACGGGAGACAACAACGGAGGTATCAATTATGAGCTATAAATTGTCTGCAGCCCAACAGGCCATGAACAACCTCTTGGAGCGTCATGTCAAGGCCGAGCTAGACGGAGATCTCGACACTACCATGGCCACCATGTCTGACAATCCCCATCTGCATAATGTTCCGAATATGATGGGTGGGGTGGGCCGTCAAGGAGTCCGTGATTTCTATCGGAATCATCTCGTTGGCAAATTCTTTCCTCCTGATGTCAAAATGGTGAATGTCTCTCGGACCATTGGAACTGATCAAATCGTGGACGAAGTGGTGATCAGCTTTACCCATACCAAAGCGATCGACTGGATGCTTCCTGGCGTGCCGCCCACGGGCAAGAGAGTCGAAATGGCCGTAGCGGTCATTGTCGGGGTCAAGAATGGCAAGATTACCCACGAGCATATTTATTGGGATCAGGCGAGCGTCTTGGTACAGATCGGGTTACTCAATCCGGCACGGTTACCCGTGAGCGGTGCCGAAAGTGCCCGCAAGGTGCTCAACCCGAAGCTCCCAGCACGCGTCATCTGACGGGTGTTGAGGCCCCGTTGTTTTCGACCTCGACGGGGATACCATCGACGTTCTGCACAACCCTCATCAGGAACGCATCTGTCTCAACTGGATTGACTGCCCTGATAAGGGCCAAGCCTACGGTAAGAGAGCAAAACAAGCCGCCTCAACCCTCGTCTATGGGAAAGAAGTCACTCCCCACAGCTCTGGCCGTGATGAGTACGGGCGCACGATTGCCGATGTGCTTCTACAGGATGGTACGAATGTCAATCACACGCACGTCAAAGACGGCTGGTGTGGAGGAAGAGGAGTGGGTGAGCGGCGCGTGACGGGCCAGGCTATCTGAGGGAAGAAAAGGGAACAGCAACTGCTCAGTTGCTTAAGTGACTTCAATCTTTAAAGATGGGAGAGAATTGGCATGAAAGCTTTCATTACTCAAAATACGCCTGTAACAAATGAGGTATTGAATACTATTGCCCACCTCCCAACCAAAAGCTTGCCGCAGATAGTCGAGGAAGGTTTTTCCAAGAAACTAACGGACAAGGACTTCATGCGTATCGCGGTTCTGTTGGCACAGAAGGGATATGAGGAAGGCGGCTGTCCGATTGGTGGTGTGGTTATCAGTAATGAAACCCGCCAGATTTTAGGCAAAGGGCATAACACACTTGTACAGGAGAACCACCCGTACAATCATGGTGAAACATCCGCGATACGAGATGCCGGGCGCTGCGATTTCAGTCTGACGACAATTTTTACGACATTGAGCCCCTGCGATGTGTGTGCGACGTTGATTTATATGCGCCAGTTCAACAGGGTCGTCGTGGGTGATGTGACAAGTGCTTCGGGCAATGAAGAAATGCTCCGCCAAAAGGGTGTTCAGGTCGATATTCTAGAAGATCCCGAAGGTATTGCTCTCTACGCGAAATATCGGGCAGAAAAACCGGATCAAGACATCGAAGACTGGAAAGGTCTGGCTGCTGTGCGACAAACGGCTGTACCTAAATCGTTCTAATAAATTCAGACAAGCATGTGCTGTTTGGCTGCAAAGCAAATCATTCCAGATCCCTTTGGGGTTCAGCATTCTCTCCGGGCGTAATAAACGGGGGCAGGAAGGATCCGGGTGTCAGCAACCATTTCTCGTCGAGTGGCAAGACTGTGGGCAGATCCGCATTCAGTGCCGCCATGGAAGTGGCGGAAGCGGAGTAGCTGGCAACTGCAATAGTTCGCGGCGACACAAACTCCTATCTTCGCTGCTCTCTCTAGAAGACGTCTATTGGTCCTCCTGAGCAGCGTGGAGATGGTCATGATGATTCGCTCGGCCACCTTCGGCTGGGGCGCGTCGAACTCCACCCCGAACTCAGACCCTTTGACCCATTTCACGATCGCGCGCTCAATCAGCAACGGATCGGGGTCTCCCGGCACAAATATTTGCAGGGCGAGCGCCATCCCGACGGACACGGGAGCATTGCCGTTAATATAGCTTCCGCTCAGCGAAAGATCTTCGATGATTCCTTCACTGGTAACTCCTTCCCCCAGGTACCGCACCGGCACCAATCAAGTAGTTATCCCGCCACTTCCACCATCTCGTTCTATGACCAGACGTGATCTGAGATGCCTTCCGCCGTTGCAGGCATCACCCTGAGCGTTTGGTGAATCCTGGCGAAGTTGTATTACATAAAATAGAGCACCAAGGCTTCTAAACAGTCTCAACAGAGGGGTTCACCCCACGGGCGGATCACCGACTGCGCTGCAGAGTCTAAGTTGTTGAGAAATTTGGTGGGCCGTGTAGGGGTCGAACCTACGGCCCGCTGATTAAGAGGGTAAACAGGCCAATTTTTCAAAGAGCTCGTTGTTGCGAGGGTTTCCCCATTTTCCTATGAATAATTGACGGCTTGGAGAGTTTCTATTCAGTCGATTGATTCTGTCCAGTGCAATGGTTTGTGATGGCTTTTAGCACAAATTTAGCACACCGTTAAGGGTCAATACGTAGCATGCGTCAAAGGCGAGCTTCTAAGTGGTTGATTGTGATGGTGAGCCGGCTGGGACTCGAACCCAGGGCCCTCGCCTTAAAAGGGCGATGCTCTACCGACTGAGCTACCGGCTCATCGCAGAATGCTGAAAACGGCCATCAACTTCGTTCTCGCGTCGCTCAAACCCTGCAACGTACCCAGCGCCGGCACGCCTCGGGTTTTCGCTCGCTGCGGCCTTGTTGCTGGCCGTTTTGAACATTCTGCGGCGAAGACTTTATTCGTCACTCGCCAATTGACAAGATGGAAAACCCGTCGAAAACGCGAGCCTCATGTTACCATTCTCGAATGACGAATGACCATTGACGTTTTTCAGCGGCGTCCGGGACGACGGCGAGAACAGTCCAATGGATTGCGGAGGACGATCGTTTCCGCGCGTTTCGACCCGGTCGAGATCATATCGATTCGACACTGCGCCAAGTCTTCAATGCGGGCCAGATAGCGTTTCGCTTCAACTGGAAGCTGTTTGTAGGTTGTAGCCCCGGTCGTCGAGGCGGTCCACCCCTTCATCCGTTGATAGACGGGCACGCAGTCGGTCAACACTTCGAGGTCCGCCGGCATTTCCTTATAGAGCCCACCGCCGTGTCTGTAGCCGGTGCAGAGCTTCAACTCTTTGCAGCCGTCGAGCACATCGAGCTTGGTCACGGCCAGGGAGGTTAACCCGTTTACTTGCGTCGCATGACGGACGACGACGGCATCGAACCAGCCACACCGTCTAGCACGCCCTGTGGTTGATCCGAACTCCCGCCCACGTTCTTGTAATCCCTGGCCGACCTCGTCGGTCAGTTCGGTTGGAAACGGTCCACTGCCCACTCTGGTGGTATAGACCTTCGCAATGCCCATGACGGCGTCAATCATCGTGGGACCCACGCCGGTTCCCGTGCACGCGCCGCCCGCCGCGGAACTGGACGAGGTTACATAGGGATAGGTGCCGAAGTCCACATCCAGATGCGTGCCCTGGGCCCCTTCGAACAATACGGTCTTGTTCTTTTCGATCGCGCGATTCAGCAAGGTGGTCGTATCGACGATATGGCTCTTGAGACGGTCGGCGTAGGCCATGTATTGGTCGAAGACTTTGTCGACCCGAAACGTGTCGACTTTATAGAGCCGCTCCAGGAACCAGTTCATCTCGACAAGATTTTCCTCCAATTTCTTCCTGAACAGCGGCGGATTCAGCAGATCACCCGTGCGAATGCCGATCCGCGCCATCTTGTCGGCATAGGACGGCCCGATCCCCCGACCGGTGGTGCCGATCTTCCGCGACCCCTTCGATTGCTCTGACGCCCGATCGATGGCCTTATGGTACGGCAAAATCAAATGTGCGCGTTGACTGACGGCGAAGTTCTTGCCGATCATGATGCCCTTGGTCTGGAGCTGATCCATTTCTTCGATCAGCGCCCCCGGGTCCACCACGACTCCGTTCCCAATCACACAGGTCGTCCCTCGATACAAAATCCCCGACGGGATGAGATGGAAAATATAGGTCCCGCGCTCGTTGATGACCGTATGCCCGGCGTTGGATCCGCCTTGATAGCGCACGACGATATCGGCATCCCGGGCCAAGATATCGACGATCTTGCCCTTGCCTTCATCGCCCCATTGGGCGCCGATAATGACGAGATTGCCCATAGTACTAGTCCCGCGCCATCACGAAAAAATGGCTCTGACCCGATAGGGAGATCAGAGCCGAGCGGCCTCATGGTAGGTTCCGCCCTTTCTTTTGTCAAGCCGATCCCCCTCCCGAAAGACTCCATACCAATCCTCGCCTTGCCTCACCGACTTTGCGTTTCAGCACCTCCATTCACCTTTGGGGAGCCAGTTTCCAGACGAAGGACGCTCTTTCACTTTCTTGACTGGTCCACACCTGCGTGTTAGCATGCCGCAACGTCTTAACGCCGCAATTTCTAATTTAAAATTTCAAATTGACCATTACCGTACGGGTGGGGCTGTAGCGCAGTTGGGAGCGCGCGTGAATGGCATTCACGAGGTCGCCGGTTCAATCCCGGCCAGCTCCACCAAACCCAGCTTGCTCGTTCCCGCACCTCAAATGTGTGCAGGGATACTCAATACCCTATGTGGACTTTGTCGCTAATCTTCTGTTGAACCCCGCGCTCGTTATCGCGATATCGTACTTACTTCCCACGAATAGAGACTTCCAGCATATTTTCAACCTGGTCACAATCTGAACTAGCGCCATGCTCCAAATCGAGTCGGTCAGCAAACAATACTCTACGAAGGTTCTGCTCACCGGTGCGTCCGCGCATCTCCGCCCGAATTCACGGGTCGGCCTGGTCGGACCGAACGGCGCCGGTAAAACCACCCTCTTTCGCATGATCCTTGAGCAAGAGTCGCCGGACAAAGGCTCGATCCGCAAGCGGCCCCGTCTTCGGATCGGCTACCTCCCACAGGAACTCGAAACCATCACCGGCAAGACCGTCCTGGATGCCGCGCATCACGACGAGTATCCCGAGCACGAAGCCAAACGCATCCTGATGGGGCTGGGATTTACCGAGGTCGATTTCGACCGGCTGGTCGAAAAACTGTCCGGGGGCTATCGGATGCGCGTCGCGTTGGCGCATCTGCTGCTGTCGAAACCCGACGTGCTCATGCTGGACGAGCCAACCAATCATTTGGACAAACCCACCCAACGCTGGTTCGAGCAGTTTCTCTTAAACTCGGGTATGACGCTGTTGATCATCAGCCACGACACCGCCTTTCTCGATCGCGTCGTCACGCACATCTGGGAACTACGGCATCATAAGATCGAAGAGTACCGAGGCAACTATTCCTCGTTCCGCGAACTCCGGGCGGAACGGGATGCCCAGCTGCAGGCCTCCGCGACTCGTCAGTCCAAAGAGGTCGCGCGGGTCCAGAAGTTTGTCGATCGCTTCCGATACCAAGCCAACAAGGCCAGCCAGGTCCAATCGCGCATCAAGCAGCTTGAGAAGGTCAAGATGATTGAAATTCAACGCGATCCCAAACGGGTCAAATTCCGGTTTCCACTCCCTTCGACAAGCGGCCGCAAGGTGCTGGAACTCACCGGGGTTAGTAAGCGCTATGGCGAGAAGGTGGTCTACGAGACGCTCGATTTCTCGTTGGAGCGGGGCCAGCGCATCGCCCTGGTAGGTGAAAACGGCGCAGGAAAGAGTACGCTCCTGAAGATGCTCGCGGGCGTCCTCCCTCCCGATACAGGCAAGCGAACCGTGGGGCACGGGGTGACATTGCACTACTTCGCCCAACATCAGGCGGAAACATTGAACCCCGAGCATACGATTCTCGAATCGCTCGAAGAAGTCACCAAGCACGCAGAGATGAATTTTTTACGCGGTATCGCCGGCGCCTTTTTATTCTCCGGCCTTGATCAAAAAAAACTCATCAAGGCCCTGAGCGGAGGGGAACGGAACCGGGTCGCGCTGGCCCGCATGCTGGTTGAACCAGCCAACACATTGCTTCTGGACGAGCCGACGAACCATTTGGATCCCGCCTCGGTGGACGTCCTTACTGACGCGATGGTGGAATTCCCCGGGACGATTGTCTTTATTTCTCATGACCCGACCTTTCTGGCGAGAATCGCCACACGCGTCGTTGAGATTGAGGACGGACTCGCCCGCAACTTTATCGGCGACTACGAATACTATTTATGGAAAAAGGCGCAGGAGTTCGAATCGATCAAGGAAACCAGCGAAGAGCTCGGCAGAACACCGCAGGCCAAATCCTCAGGCCCGACACGCGCGATGGCCCAACAGGCCCGGACAAAAGCACCGGCGGGAGACCGACGGGACCTCATGAAGACACAAGCGAGATTGGAAAAGCAGGTGTCCCGAGCGGAAGCTGAAATTGCCGAGGCGGAGGCCAAGGTGAAAACGCGTGATGTGGAACTGGCCAACCCGAAACTCTATGAAGAATTCGGCAAGTGGAATGTCCTGCATCAGGAGCAGGATGTCTGGAAACGAGACCTCGAACGATTGTCCACACGCTGGGAATCGCTGTCGGCTGAATTGGAAGAGGTGAAACAAAAGCTGGGGGCGTTGAGCTAGACGGAGGCTTTGAGTGTTTCTTCGAGGTAGTAGTAGAGCCAGCGGTTCTTCTCTTTCGTCACCAATTCGTCCCACACGACCCCGATCAAGAATCCTTTCTTCTCCCAAGGCCTGACCCAGGCAACAGTCCCGTCGAGTTTTTCCTGTTGCTCGACACGATCGGAATCCAGGAACGCAAGTGAAACGGTCACCTTTTCATTGGGGGGGAAGCGGTCTTTGGTATGAAGCCCGGCACCGATTTTGTTTACATTATCCAGGACGGCTGTACATGCCCGACCGCCGTTCTTCGGGGACACCAGCGCGGAACCAACTAGTGTGGCACGCACAAACTTCCGCCGCTCACTCGCGGCGACCACGCTGGCCGACGGTTTCGCATCACCTCGCTTCATATGTTCTAAGTATAACCGATTAGAAAAGATTGTAAACCACCAAAATCGGCCCTATTTTTGAGGCTTGGGACGATAGTACTGCCTTCCCTTCAATGGCTCGGGGAGGTGGGTTTGCTCGGCCTTAGCTTGTGGATCGTCGTGGACGTAGCGGTAGCCCTGCCCATATCCCAGCCCCTTCATAAGAGATGTCACTGCGTTCCGGAGATGGAGCGGAACCCCAAGATTTCCATGGGCTTTGGTGTCCTGGAGTGCTTCCAAGAGACCGACATAGGAGGCGTTGTCTTTGGGCCGTGACGCAAGGTATGTCGTGCCATGAGCCAGATTGATTTGAGCCTCCGGCAGCCCCACGAATTGTACGGCTTGCGCGACGGATGTGGCGACGACGACGGCCAACGGATCAGCATTGCCGATATCTTCAGATGCGAAGATCACCATCCGCCGGGCGATAAATTTCGGATCCTCGCCCGCTTCAAGCATGCGCGCCAGCCAGTAGAGCGCGCCATTCGGGTCAGAATCGCGGAGGCTTTTGATGTAGGCGGAGATGACGTTGTAGTGTTCTTCACCCGATTTGTCG
The DNA here is from genome assembly GCA_005239465.1 of Nitrospira sp. Lineage (GTDB taxonomy): Bacteria > Nitrospirota > Nitrospiria > Nitrospirales > Nitrospiraceae > Nitrospira_D. The sequence continues at coordinate 8,573 of SPAW01000022.1, forward strand.
TACCGAAGCGCCTTCTTACCCAGCGCCGCTTCCAGCGTGGCCCCATCAATCAGACGCATGTCATCAGATCCGGCCGGCGCTTGCATCACCACAAATTCCAACGCCGTGAGCAGCGCCCGCGCATCACCGTTCCCGAATGCGATCAACCGTTGCCTGGCCTCCGGCGAGAAGCGGGCCCTCCATTTCCCTAACCCCCGATCGGAGTCTGTGAGCGCGCGATCAAGAATCCGACCCAACGCCTCCTCCAAAAGCGGCGTGAGCACGACAACCAGGGAACGCGACAGGAGCGGGCTGATGACCTCGAATGATGGATTTTCGGTCGTCGCGCCCACCAGAATGACGGTGCCTCGTTCGACATGAAGGAGAAAGGCATCTTGCTGCGCTTTGTTGAAGCGGTGGATTTCATCGACAAATAAGATGGTCCGTTGGCCGTTGATCGCCCGGCGCTGCTCGGCTGCCTTGATGATCGTGCGTAACTCGGGCACGCCACTGGTCACGGCCGAGAACGGGACGAACTGCGTCTTCGTATGCCGGGCAATCAGATGGGCCAGGGTCGTCTTGCCCGAGCCGGGCGGTCCCCAGAAGATAACTGAAGAGAGTCTGTCGGCTTCGATCGCGCGCCGTAAGGGCCGATCCGGCGCGGTGATCTCCTCTTGCCCGACGAAATCCGCAAACTCACGCGGGCGCATACGTTCGGCCAACGGCGCTTCAATGGTTTTCTCGCCCTCGGGGGAGGCAAAAAGGTCGGGAATAGGATCACGATGGGTGGTCATGCAGGTCCTCGACAATCGCGGGGATTCTATACGCCTCCTCTCATCAGAGCAAACAGGCGCCGTCCAGCTCTTGACGCTGCCGACAGTCGATGTTACGAAGGGCACACTCAACGGAGAACGAATGAAGGCTCAGGTGAACGGTATCACATTGGCCTACGGTGACAAGGGAACGGGGCTGCCTGTTGTTTTTCTCCATGCCTTTCCTCTCAACCGCACCATGTGGACGGCGCAGGAAGAAGCGCTCTCGTCACAGTTCCGAATCATTACGATTGATCTACGGGGACATGGGGGATCGGATGCCCCGCTCCGACACCACACCCTCGACCAGGCCGCCGAAGACGTTCGGATTCTGCTGGAACATCTGTCAATCCAACAGGCGGTGTTCGTAGGACTCTCGATGGGTGGTTATATTCTATTTGCGTTCTATCGAAAGTATGCCGACCGTGTGAAAGGCTTAGTGTTGGCCGATACGAGAGCACAGGCAGATACCGCGGAAGGAAAAGAAGAGCGCTTCCGGATGGCTCAGACGGCCTACAAGAAGGGACCGGCTGCCATCGCAGACATCATGATTCCAAAACTCCTTAGCCCTGCAACCATCCAGGCAAGACCGGAGATCGTTCAGAACGTCCGAGCCATGATTGAAGGCAACCAAATCAGCGGCATCACGGGAGATCTCATGGCGATGGTCGAGCGGCCCGACTCGATTCCTCTTCTGAGCAAGATCGCCTGTCCCACACAGATTATTGTCGGTGAATTAGACCAAGCCACCCCGCCCTCCGACGCCAAGATCATGGCCGATCAGATTCCGGGATCACGCCTGGCCGTCATCCCAGGAACCTCACATCTCTCGAATCTGGAACAGCCGGACATGTTCACCCAGATCGTAAGATCTTTTGCGTCGGACCTGGCGAAGGAAAGGAACGGCTGAGAGGATGACTTCGAGGGGATTAGTCTGAATCGCCGACGCTGCTTCTGTGAATCAACTTCAAAAACTCCAGGCGGGTTTGCGGTTGACTGCGGAAGGCACCTAACATGGAGCTGGTGACGGCCAACGTGTTCTGCTTTTCCACGCCGCGCATCATCATGCAGAGGTGTCGCGCTTCTACGACGACACCCACTCCATTCGCGCTTAATTTTGTGTTCAAGGTTTCGGCAATTTGGACCGTCAGCCGCTCCTGAACTTGAAGCTGTCTCGCAAAGGTATCGACAATGCGCGGGATCTTGCTGAGGCCCACGACCTTCTTATTGGGCAGATACCCGACATGGACCTTGCCAAAGAACGGCAGCAGGTGGTGCTCACACAGACTGAAGAAATCGATATCTTTCACGATGACCATCTCGTCGTACTCGATCGGAAACAGCGCCCCGTTCAGGAGATGGTCGACGTTGCGCTGATAGCCCTGGGTCATGAAGGCGAGCGCCTTGGCGACCCGTTCGGGGGTCCTGAGCAGGCCGTTGCGTCCCGGTTTCTCGCCGAGCGCGAGCAACATCTCGGTGACCAACGATTGCAGGACTCCTAAATCTGCCGGTCTCCCACTCCCGCTTACATCCTCGACCGGTCGCCGACGTCCCTGTGCCCTTCCACGCTTAGCCATGCGATTCCCCTGTGAGCTGCGCCGATCCCGCATATTCAAAGTAATTGTCTCTGGTCTCGATGACGCCGACCTTTTCGAGCCACCCGGCCGGCAGTCGCGTCACCAACAAATCCCAGATTAGTTTCACTAGATTTTCCCCGGTCGTCGTGTGCTCGGTGAACTCCGGGTCGCGATTGAGATCCTGATGGTCGAACCGTCTGACGATGGCCTCGTTCACCACCCGATCGAGCCGTTCAAGGTCGCGAGCCTCCTGGCTCCCACCGCTCTTGACCGTGACCAGCACCACATAGTTGTGGCCATGACCGTTCGGGTTGTTACATTTTCCGAACGCAGCCCGATTCCCCTCAGGCGTGAGGTGATCAGTGTGAAGCCTGTGCGCGGCGCAGAACCGATAGCGCCTGGTCACGTTCACCTGGGACATTGTCTTCCGTTGCCTCGGTAAAGAACGAGAAGCCAGGATCGCTCATTCATCGAGCGATCCTGGCCTCGTGTTCAAACCCTCTCGTCAGCGCTCGCACGGCAACCCCGTGACGCCGCTTATGAGCTGAATGAGCTGCCGCAGCCGCAGGTCGTCTTGGCTTGCGGGTTCTTGATGGAGAACCCGGAGCCCTGCACGCTGTCCACGTAATCGACTTCCGCGCCCTGAAGTAACGGCGCGCTTTGGGAGTCCATGATGACCTTCACGTCGCCCTTTTCAATGACCGTGTCGTCCTCGGCCGTCTTGGACTCGAAGGCCATCCCATATTGGTAGCCGTGACACCCACCGCCACGGACATAGACTCGCAGGCCGACCACATCCTTCTCCTCGGCCATCAGTTCTCTGATCTTCTGTTCCGCCACCGCTGTAATCGTAACCATCGTCTTCCTCCTATATCACCAGGACCGCAACCTGCGACCTGGGTCGGCTTAGTGTAACACCTCTCTACCGAATATCAACACCCTGGGCTTCTGTTATCGCGGTATTCGGGTTCTCCCATTTGGTCTCCGGCACGCGCACGATGACATCCCCCTGCACGCGCGCCTGGCATGCCAGCCGATGCCACGGTTCGCTCAACGCTTCTCGATCCAACAGGTCTTGCTCGTCAAAATCGATCTCGGAAAGCTGCTCCTGCCCCATCTGCACCTCAACTCGGCAGGTAGTACAGGATGCATTCCCTCCACAGTCGTGATTCAACGGAATACCCAGAGCCTTGGCTGCGTCGAGGAGTGAGGTATTGACTTCCACCTCTCCGCTTTTTCCCTCCGGATGAAGGAACGTCACCCGTGGCATCACCGCCTCCTTAGGAATGGGCTCCGACACCCGCCGGTACTGCTCCATACGGGCACCTCTGCAAGCGAATATGGTCTTCATACTCCTGGCGGAACAATTTCACACTGCTTTGCACCAAGACTGCTGCGCCCGTCACCAGGGTACAGTATCCAGTGCCCTTGACGAATCCACATAGCTGAAGGAGGCTATCGAGATCTTTTTGAGTCCCCTGGCCCTCTTCAATTTTGGCCATCAGCGCGGATAAGTTTATAGTGCCCATCCGACAGGGAGGACATTGGCCGCAGCTTTCGTCCTTGAAGAAGTCCGAAAAGTGCAGGGTCTTCGCAACCATGCAGGTCGTATCGTCCACGACAATCACGCCTGCTGAGCCTAACCCCGTACCGGCTTTCTTCAGCGAATCAAAATCCATGGGAAGATCGAGCTGATCCGCTGTCACCATTGAAAAGGACGGACCGCCTGGAAACACCGCCTTGATCTTCCGACCTCCAGGCACTCCCCCCCCGCATTGCTCGATCAGGTCTCGTATCGTCACCCCCATGGGCATTTCATACACACCAGGTCGATTGACCGCGCCGCTCAAGGAAAACATCATCGTTCCAGGACATTTTTCCGTCCCGACCTGCGTAAACCATGCAGCGCCTTTGTAGAGTATTCGAGGAATGTTGCAGAGCGTCTCGACGTTATTCACCAATGTCGGCTTGCCATAGAGGCCGAAGTCCGTTGGATAGAACGGCGGCTTCTGCCGCGGCATGGCCGGACGGCCCTGCATCGACTCCAACATGGCCGTCTCTTCACCGGCCACGTAGCTCCCATGGCCTTCAAAGACCTCCAATTCGATATCGTACCCGCTCCCAAGCACGTTCCTGCCCAGAAATCCGCGTTCCTTTGCCTGATCCAAGGCTTTGTTCAGATTCTCACGTTCTTCATGATACTCATGGTTCACATAAATATAGGAGGCCTTGGCCTGCACCGTGTGTGAAGCGATCAGGCAGCCCTCGATTAATTGATGCGGCATGGTTTTCAGCAGGTGACGATCTTTGAATGTCCCCGGTTCATGTTCGCCCGCATTGCACACAAAGTAGCGTTCTCTGACCCGGTGATTCAGGACCTTGTCCCACTTTATTCCAGTGGGAAACCCCGCCCCGCCCCGCCCGCGCAGACCGGCCTTCTTCAGCTCATCAACCACCTGAGCAGCCTTCAACTCCTTGACACAACGCTTCCAGGCTTCATACCCCCCGACTTTGAGATACCCGTCGATCTCCCAAGGGGCACCCTCGAGCTTTTGGACAAGGCATGGTTCCGCGGCAATCGACATCGTCCGTCTCGCGTGAAAAATCCAATGATTAGAAGTTGTACTATACGGCTCCGCATCCATGTCCGTCAAGGTAACAGGCCTAGAATAGGCCTGAATCTCAAGCATTTAGGGCTAGGGGACCTACCCAATGCTAGGCATAGAGGGCAACGGAGAAAGGCGAGAGGATGAGCAAGGGAAACTCGCCGGTGGGATCAACCCACCGGCAAGAGAGCGATGTATCTATTTGAAGTGGCTGCCGGCTCCCATGAAGAACAACATAGGAATCGAGAGCATGAAATTCACACGCGAGGCGAGCAATGCCGTCCGACCCCATTGGGCCATCTCCGGTGGCGCCGGAGTCCCCTGGGCCGCGGCTGTGACTGCCGCAATGATCTTCTTCTGGTTCGGCCAGATAATCCCGTGGACGTTGCCCATCATGATGATGCCCAAGAGTCCACCGATAGCCACTGCGACCGCTCCCGTTCCGCCCTTGGAGTACATGTAGCCGTACAGGATAACCCCGGCGAGCACCGTCACGGTCGCCCCATGCCGGAACCAATTGAGCGCGGCGGGCATCAGTTTCGGGATCACGGCATTCTTGGTTGGCCCATCCAAGCTCTTCAAGAATGCGGCATTGATAAGATTGAAGAAATACAACAGTCCGATCCAGATAATACCGGCCAGGACGTGAATCCAGCGGATGACAATGCCGAACCAGTCGGCTTCACCCGCCCCAATGCCGGTCAAACCGAGGTACACCACTATCAAAACGACGGCGAGTGCAAATCCGGCACCCATCGTCTGCATCGGATCTTCAAGAAATTTCATGGCTCCCTCTCATCAAACGGTTTACTGCTAGGCCGATGTCTGTACTGCAGTCCTTCTCGGAATGTCAAGCAACCGAAGCAGGTTAGTCATAGGTCACTTGTCATTGGTCAACAGAGAGAATGAGGCCTGCTGTTCATGCCAGTGACTATTGACCACTGACCCTGACCATTTCGCTACGCCATGAGCCGATCGACCGTCGCACAGAGTTCTCGCACGGCGTTTGCCGACGCTTCCAGCGACGCTCGCTCGTCAACCGTCAGCTCATATTCCATAATCTGTTCCGCTCCGCCACGTCCGATCTTAACCGGAACACCCACTACGACATTGTTCAGTCCGTACTCGCCGTCACAGAGAACCGCGCAGGGCAACACCCGTTTCTGATCTTTATGAATCGCCTCAATCATATCCACCGCCGAGGCCGACGGGGCATAGAAGGCGCTGCCCGATTTCAGCAAGCCGACAATCTCAGCTCCACCATCGCACGTCCGCTTGATAATCGCATCCAGCTTTTCCTTCGACATCAGTTCTGAGACCGGCTTCCCCTTCACCGTCGTGTAACGCGGCAGCGGCACCATCTTATCGCCATGTCCGCCCAGCACCATCGCCTGCACCTCAGGACCCGGTACGTTCAATTCAGCCGCAATGAATGAGCGCATTCTGGCGGAGTCCAACACGCCGGCCATACCGATGATTCTCGATTTGGGCAGCCCGCTGACACGACGCGCTACATGGACCATGGCATCCAGCGGATTGGTGACAAGGATCAAGATAATTTCCGGTGAGCGAGACACCAATTCGGTCACGACGGATTTCACGATCTTCGCATTCGTCGCCAGTAACTCGTCGCGGCTCATGCCCGGCCTTCGCGGAATGCCGGAAGTAATCACGGCGACCGACGAGCCGGCGGTCTCATCATAGCTGTTAGTACCGACTACTCGGGTGCTATATCCGCACACCGGTCCGGCTTGCGATATATCGAGCGCTTTGCCCTGCGGCACTCCCTCGACAATATCGACCAGGACGACATCGTAGGCGTCCTTTTCGGCCAATCGTTGCGCCGTCGTCCCTCCGACATTTCCCGCACCCACCACTGTGATCTTCGGACGCCCCATCATCCCACCTCAACTCCTAAGTCTTGTTCCCTTCCTCACCTACGCTCATCCTTACTGACGCGTCCGGAGCATCGTTCACTGCGCGCGCCAATTTCACCCGCCCACCCTGGGCGCGCCAAGACGCGCCCTCACCACCTGCGAGCACCGCCAAACAAAACTTGTTCGACCCGGAGCCCATTTCATAACTCCTGGCGACGGGATAACCTCCGCCATGCGTGCGCGGGGCGTGAGCACAAACGATGCTCCGGACGCGTCAGTGCCCCCCTTCATGTTCGGTCCAGCCCGCCACTTTGAAGTTGATCGTACAGACAAAATTATCGCCGTCGTAAAAATTCACCTTAATTTTCTTTTTGCCGTACGTTTTTGCCAGAAACTCTTCCGGGTTGTCGACCAGTTCCTGGTAGCCGCCGGCCGGATATTCGCCCAGATCATGAAACACCACGATCATCCCCACCTTCACTTCTTGCAGCACTTTCGCCCTGCAGCGAGGATAGACTTCCCAGAACTTGGCCTCGATCATCTCCTTTGTAGGCTCCAGACGATCTTCACCTTGTGTCACCGGTTGCGCGAACTTCGCCAGCCGACGGACATAGGGATACTGATGTCCGGTAAACAGCTTATAGAGCCATGGCGGAACTGTCGGTCTCTCGATTGAATTTGCCATCGATTCTCCGTACCCCTTACCCGTTACCCCTCACCCCCTGACGTCTTCTACGTCGTCAGTCGCTGATAGATCCGCGGCAATCTCGATGGCAACGACTCCACGCGATCGATGACGGCGAACTGCACGTCGCCGTACATGCGACGCACGTAGAAATCCGCCTCTCGATCGATGGTCGCGCAAAATGGAACGATACCATTTCGCCTGGCTTCCCGCAGCGCCGCCTTGGTGTCTTCCAAGGCATACTCGTCCTTGTAATCGATATCCAGCGGCCGGCCGTCGCTCAGGAGGAATAAGATGCGGGATTTCACTTCCCGCGCCATCAGCTTGGCCGAGGCATGACGAATCGCCGCGCCATCCCGATTTTGCTGCCGAGGGTCAAGGCCCCCCAGCCGATGGGCCGTGGAGGCTCCCAATCGATCGTCAAAATCCTTGATCGTGAGAAAATCGACGGAGACGCGTCCTTGGCCGGAATAGGCATAGAGTCCATACTGATCGCCCACCGCTTCCAGCGATTCACAGAGTAGCACGAGGCTTTCCTTCTCAATATCGATCACCCGCCGGCCATTCTCAAGCTGTCGACTCGTCGATCCACTGACATCGACTAGGAAAGCCACGGCCACATCACGCTCTTTTTTCTCGCGCCTGATGTAGATACGATCGCCGCCTTCCAGCCCTGCTTGAAGTTCTGCAGCTCTTCGTACCATGGCATCAATATCCAGATCTTCTCCATCTGCCTGCCCCGCGACGCGGCGGAATGCCGGGGGACGCAGGCTCTCGAAAAGCCGGCGAAGCGACTTGATGGCACTCCGGTGGGTCGTGAGCGTCGAATCCACGCACTCGTCAGACCCCGCCTCTGCCGGGCGCTCAACGACACGACACCAATTCATCCGGTAATCCTGAATCGTGTGGTCCCATTCGGGATAATGGACTGCTCGTTCACCGTGAGCCGTCGTCTCCGGCATCGGTTGCTGTTCGACTTCGAGCGAAAGCAATCCTTCTCCGACGGAAGGCAACGACCGCCCCCTGACGAGGACGCCTCCGCTCGCGGGCTCCTGCTCCCCAAGCCTGGTGCCCTGACCGGTGCTTGGTCGCTCGTTCGATCCGCCGCCCTGACTGGCTAGGCGATCGAATTCCGCCTGCGGTTCGCCAGTCTGCTCGGACTGTTCCTGATCCCGTTTGATGAACTCGGGATTCATGGCACCACGATAGACCCAATTGGTCACAGGACGGTATTCATCGCTCGTTTGCTCCGATGCGGTCAGCCCCGCCCCACGTTCCTGCGACTCATTATTCACCTGATCCGTCTTGATCATCTCGGCACGAATCGCTAAGAGTTCTTCCATCCGAACATAGAGGTCATGGACCAGACGAACCGTGTCCTCTGCCGTCGCTGTGGACTTCAGAACAGGTTGACACATGTTCCAGAGAATGAAGACTTCCTCCTTGACGGCAAGGGGAACCGCGGAGTCCTCCGATTCGCCCGTCGAAAGCCGCAACAGACAATCGACGATCAATTCCTTCACCGTCAAACCGTGAGCAGGATCCCGCGGGGTGATGGCTTCAGCAGCCAATTGCACCAACTCGCGCCGAAGACCTGGGTACTCGGCCTGAAGCAAGAATTCAATACGCGCATCTTCCAGCACGATCCAAAGATCCTGAACGAGTCGCGGGTACGGATAGAGCTGAAACAGTTCAGCAAGCGTATCCGGTATCTCCTGTTTCGATCGGCCATACCGCCGACGCACCACGTCGACCAGATCGACAAGAGGCTCAAGCCTGAGCTGATACGTTCCAAATTCCAAGTGACCTGCTTCATGCGCTGCCGTCACCAGGTACAATCGCTCGTTCTCCTCGGCCGTGGGATAGCGACGTAGCAGCGCCGGAAATGAAATCGTCCGTCCGTCGGCGCTGACCGTGGCGCGGGCCGTAGAAGTCGCCATCGAATCAGGAAGAGCCGTAATGGCGACGTCTTCGCCGCAGAGCCCCTGGACAAAAAGCTTGACCCTTCGGGCGACCTGCCGAAGCGGAACACCGCTCAACGCTTGTTCAACCGACAGCAGCGCCTTCCGTGACTCCATCGCGAAATAGGCGCGTGCGCCTACCGGACTGTAGGCAAGCACTTCCATTCCGGCCTTAAACCAATTCTCGAACCGCGAGACGGCTTGAGGTACGTCGCCGATCAGTCTAATTATTTCCGGAAAGCGTCGGAGATAACACAGCGTCGCCTCCGCATCCTGCTCGCCAAGCAACAAGCCGTATTGTAGAGCTTTGACTTGCCACTCCATCGAAGGCAGCGCGCGCAATAATCGAGGCGACTCCGCGAGCCAGACGACACCAGACTCAGGTGAGTGCTCGGCTAGCAACGCCCCCAAGGACACGACCTTCGAGCGAACAGCTGGATGCTCGATATCTCCAAGAATCACTGGGCTTGTCCTGAGGAATTCCATCGTCGCCATGTAGTCGGGCTTCCCCAGACTATTCGGCGCAATCAGTTTCATGCCGAACGACAACCAGTTTCGCACCTCGCTCATCGGGAGCACGGAAGCCAGCGCGGGGATTTGGCGAATGTACTCGAGCCCGACCACCACATCGACCTTGGTCAGCTCCACGCTGATCTCAAGCCACGGCTTCAGTTGTTTCGAAGGAACAGCCGCGAGAATTTGCGGGGCGGTTCTCAGATACTCCAACGTGACATTGGCATCTTGATCGGCCATTTCCAGCCCAATCGCTAGGATCGCCGCTCGCGCATCGGCCTGTTCGATTAGACCGATAATCAGCGGACTGTCTTTAAAATACCTGAGTGCTGTAGCGCCGGAGGATTCCGCCAAAGCCACGCCTAGATCGAGCCAGGACGTGACCTGCGACAGCCCGGCACGCCGTTCCAGTTCAGGGAGTGCTTCGATGGCCGCGCATGCTGCTTTCGTAGACACCTCTTCCAGCTCGTTCAGCAATGTCAGCACTGCCGCAGCCGTATCCGACTGGCCTGCCGCCCCAGCCAATCGAGCGACGAGGGCCTCTGCGGTCGCAGCCCCCAGCTCGCCGGCCAGCCGATCATTCAATGCTCTCTGTGTCGAAAAATCTGCCATGACTCCTTCCCAAATCGGGCGAAGTTATGAATTGTAAAGGAGCGAATTCCCCTTGTAAACTAGCCGCTCACGTCACTTGTCGCCTCTGAGAGGAGCAACCCCGTGGTGGCTGAGCCGAAGCAAGAGAGCCTCGATAAAATGTGGAAGTTCGCGAAGGGCTTCGCCGATAAGAGCGGGACTATCATGCATCCCAATCCGGCCGTGACCGAGGCCGTCGTACAAGGCTTGGCCATGCATGTCGATGAACTCGGCAAGCCGCTCTGCCCCTGCAATTTTTATAAGGCCAAGGAAGCAGAAGCCAAACTGCGCCGTTGGATCTGCGCCTGCGACGAAATGCAGATCTACAAGTACTGCCACTGTTTGCTATTTGTGCGAGAAGACGGGATGCCGATTACCGAATACCTGCCCGAAGGCCACGAAGGGCGAGAAGTCTACGGTATCATCACCGATCCGACGCCGGACAGAGGCCGGGCACTAAAGCATAAGGCAATCAACCCTGAACTGACTCCTCTAGAGCCCAAAACTGATGGGACATAACTCAAACCAACAGAAATTCTTATCCCCGTTATGTTTGCTGTAGCATATCGTTCCTGCTAACGACGCCAGTTCAAGGTAGTGGAGCCTGTCGGGACAATGTATGGTCGTAGAACCCTTTGTCGGCGCGGAGTATCGTCAACCGAGCCCTGAAACGAGGAGATTTAATACATTCCGTTCTGCGGCTTCTTCCCGGCCACCAACACAGCGAGTGATGGAGCAGTAGTGCGGGGGGGGATGCCATGTCTTGTCACATGTGTCGATTCGAGTTTTGTCTCTTCCCCTCTTCACGAAGCTGGCGGGTGGTGCCGATCTCAGACTCAGCCGCACGGAGCTGGGCCCCACCGCGTCCGGGGTGCAAGGACGGCTGGGTTGGATCGGTGACAGGACCTGTCGGCTTCACTTTCTCTCTTTAAGCGCCCGTTCGACATCGCGGCTGGCTTCGCGCGTTTTGATGGATTCTCGGCGGTCATACTGCTTCTTGCCTTTCGCCAATCCAAGTTCGACTTTGGCCTGGCCGCGCTTGGAGAAATAGATGCGGAGAGGAATGAGTGTGAGGCCCTTCTGTTGCGTCTTGCCGAGCAGCTTGTTGATTTCTTTCTTATGCAGGAGCAGCTTGCGCACCCGGATCGGGTTATGATTCATGATGTTGCCATGGCTGTAGGGACTGATATGGCAATGATGAAGAAAGACTTCCCCGTCACGGACGGAAGCATAGCTGTCTTGCAAGTTGGCCCGTCCGTCCCGCAGGGATTTGACTTCAGTTCCTTGCAGCACGATGCCGGCTTCGAACTTCTCTTCAATGAAATAGTCGTGGTACGCCTTTCGGTTGGTAGCAATGACTTTATGTTGATCTACCGTCTCTTTCGTCATGGGCTTCCTGGAAGACCGACGCCTTGACCCGTTTCTTCACTACGGCCTAAGATGCCGCATGCCTGGCTCCGGTGCACTCGATTCACTCGGTACCATCCTCTCGGGTCTCGCCAAGCGGCTTGGTCTCGAATCCAGGCTCCTCGAACTCCGCTTGCAGCATCACTGGCACGAGATCGTCGGTGAGCCCATCGCCTCGCACACCTGGCCGGCCCAGATTCGTTTCAAGAAGCTCTATCTGATCGTCCAGAATTCCGTATGGCTCCAACAGCTCACTTTCCTGAAACCCACGCTCCTGGCCAAGATGAATGCGGACGCCGGGACGGAATTTATAACGGAGATTGTGCTCCGCGTGGGGGAGATCCCCTCGCATGTAGGGGTTTCTGCCGCAACTCCCGCCGCCGATAAGAGGTCCCCACTAGCCGAGGTCGCACGGGTTGAAGCATCATCGCATACCGCTGCCATACAGGATCCCGGTCTCCGCGAGCGGTTTACAGAGGTGATATCGAGTTATCCGTCTCAGGCTCCGCATCCACCGGCAAGGGGTCCGTCACACGTCCCTTGAACAGTATGCGCGTGATATCGGAGACCTCACCGCTCTTGGGCACGGGACCGACTCCTCTTTCTTCTTCCTGATCCTGCAGTCGATAGTACCCCCGAACCGATTTCTCAAACTCCTTGGCGACCGCCGCATCGCCGGCCACATATTTCGCGAGTGCCTCCGGTTCAGTCCATCCACCGTCGTCAAACACATAGATCACGATCCGCCTATACCGGCCTCCGGGATCGCCCGATGTCGTGGGGTGAACCTTCATGGAGGCAAAATTGTGCGTCTGGCGGCCGACCTTTCGAAAACGCTTCAGCAACGATTCAATCTGCTGCTCGGTCGTCCCCGTAGGAACGTGCGTCGCAACTACATGGCCGATTTGAGAGCCGACGGTATAGGGAGGAATTGATCGATCGGGGCGGCTGAGATACATGCCTCCCCAGATGAGGGCGAAGGACCCCACAAGGACGCCGAGCGCCAATTTGACGACCATATCCAGCGGCTTCTTGTTCTTGGAACCGGAGGGAGGCATTGGAGAAGATACCTGCTCGTGCATTGAAGAACTAGCGTGGCCCAGATGAGTGGTCCTCTCGGACCAGGCAGATTAGGCCTCGGATGTGTCCTCCGGGGCCGCATCCTCACGCTCGACCGTTTCTGCCAGCCTGGCGACACCCACCACGCGGTCCTCATCGCCATCGAGATCGAGAATGCGAACGCCTTGCGTATTGCGGCCAATCTCGCGGATGTCGTCCACCTTGCAGCGAAGCACTTTGCCCTGCGCGGCCATCAGCATAATTTCGTCGTCGTCTCGCACTTGCAGAAATCCGACGGCCAAGCCGTTTCGCTCGGTCGTCTTCACACTGATGATGCCCTTGCCGCCACGGCCCTGGACGCGATATTCGCCCACGGGCGTCCGCTTGCCGTAGCCGCCTTCCGTCACGGTCAGAATCGAGGTGGTGGAGTCGGGCGTAATCGTTTCCATTCCGATCACCTCGTTGCCTTCTTCGAGGGTGATCCCTTTGACCCCGTAGGCCGTGCGGCCCATCGGCCTTACTTCTTCCTCTTTGAATCGAATCGTAATGCCCTGTTTGGTTCCGAGGAGAATCTCGCGATGGCCATCAGTCAGATGGACGCTAATGAGCTTGTCGCCATCTTCCAATCCCAGCGCGATGATACCGCCCTGTCTCGGGTTGCTGTAGGCGGACAATTCGGTTTTCTTGATGACGCCCTTCTTCGTGGCCATCACGATATACCGGTCGTCTCGGAACTCTTTCACCGGTAACGTCGCCGTGACCTTTTCACTGCTCGACAGGGCGAGCAGATTGACGAGCGCTTTGCCCTTGGCGGCCCGGCCGGCTTCCAGAATTTCGTGAACCTTCAGCCAATACACCTTTCCGGCGTCGGTGAAGAAAAGGAGGGAGTCGTGCGTGGAGGCGGTAAATAGATTCTCGACGAAATCCTCATCCTTGATGCCCATCCCGATCTTGCCCTTGCCGCCACGTCGCTGGGCGCGATAAAGCGACACGGCATTCCGTTTGATGTACCCGGTGTGAGAAATTGTGACGATCATTTCTTCTTCCGCAATCAGATCTTCGAGGCTGATCTCCGCCTCTTCCTTGACGATCTGCGTACGCCGCTCGTCCTTATATGCTTCGCGGATTTCGGTCAGCTCGCCTTTGATGATGGTCCGCACCAAGGCCTCGCTGGCCAGGACCGACTTGAGATATTCAATTTGCTTGAGCACTTCTTGGTATTCCTCAATGAGTTTGGTGCGCTCCAACCGCGTCAGACGCTGGAGCCGCATATCAAGAATCGCAGTGGCCTGGAGTTCGCTTAGGGCAAACTGCCGCATCAAGCCGGCGCGGGCTTCGTCGGGCGATTGCGACCGCCGAATGAGTGTGATCACGGCATCGAGATTGTCGAGGGCGATCTTGAGCCCTTCGAGAATATGCGCCCGTTCCTCCGCTTTGCGCAGTTCGAACGCCGTCCGCCGCACCACGACTTCGCGACGATGATCAAGGAAGTGATGCAGAATCTGCTGGAGGTTCAGGACTTCGGGACGATTGTTGACCAGGGCAAGCATGATGACGCCGAACGTCGTCTCCAGCTGGGTGTGTTTATACAGATTGTTCAAGATCACCAACGGGATCTCGTTCCGCTTCAGCTCGATCACCACCCGCACCCCTTCACGATCCGACGATTCGTCGCGCAAATCGGAGATGCCTTTAATCCGGTCGTCCTGGATCAGCTCGGCGATCTTCTCAATCAGTTTGGCCTTATTGACCTGGTACGGAACTTCCGTGACGATGAGACGCTCACGCTCGGTGCGTTCGTCGGTCTCAACGACCACCTTCGCCCGCAGCTTCAGGAGGCCACGACCCGTCTCATAGGCTTCCTTGATGCCGCTCATGCCGTAGATAAATCCGGCCGTAGGGAAATCGGGGCCGGGAATTTTTTTCATCAACTGGGCGATCGTAACGTCCGAGTTTTCCAATAGAAGGAGCAATCCGTCGATGATCTCGCCGATATTGTGCGTCGGGATGTTTGTAGCGTAGCCGACCGCGATGCCGCCGGCTCCGTTGATGAGGAGATTCGGCACCTTGGTCGGCAGGACCAGCGGCTCCTGCCGCGATTCGTCGTAGTTGGGACCGAAGTCGACCGTTTCCTTGTCGATGTCGGCCAACATCTCTTCTGCGAGCTTGGTCATGCGCGCCTCGGTGTAGCGCATGGCCGCCGGCGAATCGCCGTCCATCGATCCGTAGTTGCCCTGGCCGTCGACCAAGGGATAACGCATGTTGAAGTCCTGCGCCATGCGGACGAGGGTGTCGTAGATTGCCGTATCGCCATGGGGATGATAGTTCCCCATGATCTCGCCCACGATTTTGGCGGACTTGCGGTAGGCTCGGTTGGAAGCCAGACCCATTTCGTTCATGCCGTAGAGGATACGGCGATGGACCGGCTTGAGCCCGTCGCGGACGTCCGGAAGCGCTCGTCCCACGATCACGCTCATCGCGTAATCGAGGTAGGACGACTTCATTTCGTCTTCAATCGCGATATGGCCTAAACGTTCGTCAGGGGGCATTGGGTCCTCGTGAAGCGTATCTCGTGAAACGTGAAACGTAAGGTTGAGGAGGCCTGCTCCGCCTGCGCTTCACGTTTCACGAACGACGTTAGACGTCTAGATTTCTGACCTCGAGCGCGTGTGTTTGAATGAAATTCCGTCGCGGCTCGACCTCATCACCCATGAGAATCGTAAAGATCTCATCGACACCGGTGAGGTCTTCGAGTGTGACCCTCAAGAGCGTGCGCATTTCTGGATTCATGGTGGTTTCCCAGAGCTGCCCCGGATTCATTTCCCCAAGACCTTTGTAGCGCTGGATGCTCAACCCCTGCTTGCCCATGTCTAAAATGGCCTTCACCAATTCGTCCGTCGACTGATAGTGGTCTTCTTGCCCTTTGGCTTTGAGCTTATAGGGAGCTCGGCCCAGCCCAATGGCGGAGGGAGTCAGCTTCTGCAGTTCACGAAAGTCGGCAGAACCCACCAGGTCGTGCGTCACGTCCAGCCCATGAGTAATGCCATTTGCATGCATCCGACAGGCCACTTTGTTCGATTGATGCTCTTCGTCGTCGAGGATCTCGAACGTCGGTGTCACTTTGGGGAAGATCCCCGCCAGCGTCTTCTTGACATTGGCGACCGCTTTCTTGAGCGCCGCCTGATCTTTGAGAAGCTCGCGATCGAGTCCCGGTTCATCGACGAACGCGCGCACCATCGCGGCCTCGTGCAGCTTCTTGTTCAGACGACCGAGCAACGTCTCGAAGGCGATCATTTTCTTGAGAATCGGCAGCAACCGCCGCCCGGTCACATACCCCTGTGTCCCTTCCAAATAGAGTTCGACATCTTCGACGGCTAGATCGGCCAGGTGTTCGTTTAACAGCCCTTCGTCCTTGAGATATCGCTCCATCTTGCCCTTTTTCACTTTGAAGAGGGGAGGCTGGGCGATATAGATATAGCCGCGTTCAATCAGCTCCGGCATCTGTCTAAAAAAGAATGTCAGCAGTAAGGTGCGGATGTGACTGCCGTCCACGTCGGCGTCGGTCATGAGGATGATCTTGTGATACCGCGCCTTCGAGATGTCGAAGGTGTCCTTGTCGGCCTTGTCGCTTTCTTCCCGCTTGCGGCCGATGCCGGTACCAAGCGCCATGATGAGCGTCCGGATCTCGTCGCTCGAGAGCATTTTGTCGAAGCGCGCTTTCTCGACGTTCAGAATCTTGCCTTTGAGCGGTAGGATCGCTTGGAACTTACGATCGCGTCCCTGCTTCGCGGATCCTCCGGCTGAATCGCCCTCGACGATATAGAGTTCGCTTAGGGCCGGATCTTTTTCCGAACAATCGGCCAGCTTTCCCGGGAGCGACCCGCCGTCGAGCGCGCTCTTGCGCCGAATCAGGTCCTTGGCCTTGCGCGCCGCTTCACGAGCGCGGGCGGCGTCGATGGCCTTGCCGATGATCTTCCGAGCGACCGGGGGATTCTCCTCAAAGTAGTTGCCCAAGGCCTCGTTGACCGCGGCCTCAACAACTCCCTTTACCTCGCTATTGCCCAGCTTGGCTTTCGTCTGGCCTTCAAACTGCGGATTGCGAACCTTGACGCTGACGACGGCGGTGAGCCCTTCACGGACGTCGTCACCGGTGAGCGATTCGGTGTCTTTCTTGAGCAAGTCGTTGGCGTTCGCGTAGGTGTTAATCGTACGGGTGAGCGCGGCCTTGAAGCCCACCAAGTGTGTGCCGCCTTCCTTGGTATTGATGTTGTTGGCGAAGGAAAACAGGTTCTCGGCGTAGCTGTCGTTGTATTGAAGCGCGACCTCCAGCACCATCTCCGGTTTTTCAACCTTTACGTAGATCGGCTTGTGCAGCGGCGTTTTCGCCTCGTTCAAATGTTCGACAAAGGAGACGATGCCGCCCTTATAGAGGAAGATCTGTTCTTTGACCGGTTCTTTCTGCTCATCCCTGAAGGTGATCTCAAGGCCCTTGTTCAAGAAGGCAAGTTCGCGCAGGCGCTGGGCCAACACATCGAAGCTGAATTCCAACGTCTCGAAGATTTGGCCGTCCGGTTTGAACCGGACCTTGGTGCCGCGACGCTTGGTCTTGCCCGTGCCCTTCAGCGGCGCGCCGGGCTTGCCGCGTTCATACCGCTGTTCGAACACCTGGCCGTCCTGCCAGATCTCTAGTTCGAGCCACTCTGACAACGCGTTCACAACCGAGACGCCGACACCATGCAAACCACCGGAGACCGTATAGGCGCCTTGCTCGAACTTGCCGCCCGCATGGAGCATGGTGAGCGCCACTTCAGCGGCGGATTTCTTTTGGGTGGAGTGCATCCCCGTGGGAATGCCGCGTCCGTTGTCGACGACCGTCACACTGCCGTCGATGTGGATCGTGACCTCGATCGCCTCACCGAACCCGGCCATGTGTTCGTCGACGCTGTTGTCGACGACTTCGTAGACGAGATGGTGGAGCCCGTCGACGCTGGTACTCCCGATGTACATCGCCGGCCGCTTCCGGACCGCATCGAGCCCCTCGAGGACTTTGATTTGATCTGCGCTGTAGCTGTCTGATTTCGGCTTGGTGATGGATTCTTCGGTGGCCATCCGTCTCCTGTTCTCAAACACATGCCATGGGGTCAAACGTCAATCGTGGGAGCCGGATATGCAGATCTCAGTGCGCACATTCGACGGTTGACGCACTCAAATCTTGATCGGCATCACGACACACTTAAACCCAGGACTCTCGGATTCCTGGATCAAACAAGGACTAAGTGGAGTTTCCATCTGCAACGAGATGCTTTCCCCGTCCATCACGCTGAAGACATCCAGAAGATAGCGGGCATTGAACCCCGTGTTGAGGGCTTCCCCCTCGTAGCGCGCGGGTATTTCTTCGGTTGCTTCTCCGTAATCCGGACTACTGGAAAACAGGGTCATCTTGCCCGACGCGAACGAGACCTTCACGGCACTCGCCTTATCCTTGGACAGCACCGACACGCGGCGCAACGCACTTTCCAGTTCAACCCGATTCACGCTGATTTTCTTGCCGCCTTCTTTTGGAATGACCTGTTGATAGTTAGGATAGTTGCCTTCCATCAACCGGGAGGTCAGCAGCAGGCCGCTCTTGCGAAAGATCATCAGATTCTTGGTAAAGCCGATGAGGGGTTCACCGTCTCCCCCCTCTTCCAGCAGGCGCCGCATTTCTTGCGCGGCCTTCTTGGGAATGATCGCCTTGATTTCCTGCGGACCTCCCTTGCTGCCGGCCTTGCCCACTTCCTGTTCCGCCACAGCCAGGCGATGGCCGTCGGTACCGACCAATCGAAGCGCGGTTTTTTTGTCGGTGACGACGAGGGTGACCAGCAGGCCGTTCAGAATATAGCGGGCATCGTTATCGCCGGCGGCAAAGAGCGTCTTGCGAATCAATTCCAGGAGACCATCTCCCGAGAGGGGCGTCAATCCTTCGCGCTCGATTGCCGGCAACGCGGGGTACTCCGCGCTGGGCAATCCGACAACTTTAAATTGGCTCTTCCCGGCTTGAATGGTCGTCCAGTTGTTGTCCCCCGCCGTCAACTCGATTTCACCCGACGGCAGTTCTTTGATGATCTCGAACAGCTTGCGGGCGGATATGGTCACGCCGCCGGTCTTGAGCACAGTCGCCTTATACAGACCTCGCATGCCGATTTCGAGGTCCGTCGCTACAATCTCCGCGCCGTCCTGCTTGGCCTCAAGCAGAATGTTCGACAGAATGGGCATCGTGTTCCGCTTTTCCACGACGCCCTGGACCCGTTGGAGTCCGGTCAGTAGCTCGTCTCGCCCGATCCGTACTTTCATGGCGCATTCTCCCAGGGGAAGCCCTTAGCTCCGCAGAATCTGTTCTTTCAACGTTTCGAGCGTCGCGTTCAACGCCGTATCGGTCTCTTTGGCCTTCGCCACCTGGCGGCAGGCATGAATGATGGTCGTGTGGTCCTTGCCCCCGAATTGGCGTCCGATTTCAGGGTATGAGGCATCGGTCAGTTCGCGACACAGATACATCGCAATCTGCCGAGGATGCACGAGCGTTTTGCTCCGACGGCGGGATTTCAATTCGGTCATTTTGACGTGGAACTGAGCGCACACGGCTTCTTGAATATCGTCCATCGCGACAATTTTCTTCTTGTCCCCTATAAGATCGCGGAGGACGTTCTTTGCCATGTCCAGGGTAATGACCTGGCCCGTCAGTGACGCATAGGCCCCTAATCGCACCAGACTGCCTTCCAGCTCGCGGATGTTGCTCTTCATCGTGGTGGAGAGGAACTGAATCACGTCTTCCGGCAGCGTGACCCCTTCATCCTCCGATTTCTTCCTCAAGATCGCGATGCGAGTCTCGACATCGGGGGGCTGCAAATCTGCAATCAGTCCCCATTCGAACCGTGATCGCAGGCGTTCTTCAATATCCGGCATGTCCTTGGGAAACCGGTCGCTGGAAAGGACGATCTGCTTATGTCCCTCGTACAAGGCATTGAAGGTATGGAAGAACTCCTCCTGGGTCCGCTCTTTCCCAACCAGAAACTGAATATCATCGATCATGAGCATGTCGATGTGCCGATAGCGCTTCCGGAGGTCCATCATCTTGTCATACCGGATGGAATTGATGACCTCGTTCGTAAACTGCTCGGTCGTCAGATACGCGATACGGAGGTCCGTTCGTTCGGCCACATAGTTTCCGATCGCATTCAACAGGTGGGTTTTGCCCAGCCCCACACCGCCATAAATGAAGAGGGGGTTATAGGCCTTCCCAGGCTGTTCTGCCACCGCCATACAGGCCGCATGGGCAAACTGATTGCCGGCCCCCACCACGAAATTCTTGAATGTATACTTCGGGTTGAGTTGAATCCCCCGGCGGGCCTTTGACTGGCTGCCGGCCCGGGCGGCATTGAGGATGGCTTGGGGTTCGACCGGGCGTGTGGAGGGCTTCTGAAAGACCACAAAACTCACTGCCAAGTCTCCTCCGCCCCGAGCTGTCGCCACTGCTTCTGCCAGAAGGGAGCCATAATGCGTATGCAGCCAATCGCCAAAGAATTTATTGGGGACTCCGATGTGCGCCGTCGAGTTTTCAATCCGATCCAAATGTGCAGGGATGAACCAGGTGTCATAGACCTGCTTTGGGACCTTACCTTGGATGTAATGAAGCGCCTCTTGCCAAACCGTGTCAACGCTCATAAACCACTCAAATTCCTATACACAGGATTATTCACACCTGTGGATAACTCAGTCGTTCCTGAACTGTTTTAGACACTAGAGGAGATGGTCAATAGCATGTCGTACTGTGTGTTGTCGAGTTGCTTTTCTTATCGACGAGCATCTCAACAACCTACCCACAACTCATACTCATTTCATTAAGAGTAAATCCGCAATCTTATTCTTAAGTATGGACTCATTTTTCTTCTACCAAAACAACCGGATCACGGCTATCCCCACTATTTTCCTTACTACTCTTACTCCGACTCCGACGACTATCTTTCTCTCTAAGTAAAAGATTCAGAAGTCAGAGGATAATCACCTTCTCCGCCCCAACAACAACATCTAGAAGTAGTTTGTACGTCAATCTCTCTCTCGCCTTGAAATGCGACACATCTTTTAAGTGTAAAACTTCTACAGGCTGCGATGGAACAACTGAGCTAACTGCGCCCTCAACACCAAAAATCACAATACGAGAATCGGTAAGAGGATAAAGTGCAGATTGTATAGTATCTGCTGGGCTACGAAGAATATAAACAAGAGGAGACATGAAATGACTTTCCTGGACAGCCGATTAGAAGATGAGAGCTCGATCCATCGATTGAATAAGGGAGCGAATACCCTCATCAGTTTCGTATCGAGTACGGAATTTCCCACATATAGTCGATCTATCTATTGCTGTTTGAAGAATAAAAGGCATCTCAAGGTGTTCAATAGAGGGAAGGTACTTATCGAGAATATCTATATCAACAATATCATCCCTGTCCTCAGAGAGGAGACGAACAGCATCACCTAAGAGGACGACTGTGGTCGCGTGAGATCCCGCGATAAGACCAAGAGCAATGCGCAGTGCTTCAACAGGTCTATGTGTTTTGCGAGGATCTTCTTGAATGACGACAACAACGTTCTTAGCCATGATGAAACTGAGATCTCTCAGGTAAATGATAAAAAAGGCTCACAGGCGTCAATGATTCCAGACAGAACGACAAGACCGCAAAGAGAAATGCTTGGATTGAGATTCTCAGTTGAGACATGATGCTGTTGACAACCATACGCGCATACAAAAATCTTCGCACCCGATCGAGCCAGAGTTTGATATTGAGGAGCATGCACATTTTTAACCCCTTCATCAATGAGGTAGAGATAAACCTCATGACCGGCTTCCAAGGCTGCCTGTGCCAGGCCATGTACAGTGGCGACACTGCTATGTGAAGGGGGAAGAGAAAGGAGAAGACCGAGTTTACGCTTCATCCTACGAATCCACAGGATTTTATATTAAATAATCATGTACTTATGATATTTAGTGTCTTTAAGACTAAGAGGTTTTTTGAGGAAAGTCAATCCGAAAAACTGTGAATCAGGAGCCGCGAAGGATAGGTAAAACATGGAGACTGAGAGAGGGGAGAGCCACATCACATTGGACCTTCGTTTCCATGTTACGAAGAACACCAAATCCTTTGGTCACTTCATCATCCCCGACGATCAAGGTAAATCTGCATCCAAGCCGGTCGGCTTGTCGCAAGTGAGCCTTCAATGTCATGGACCGAAAGTCAGAGACAGCACGGATTCCTACCAGGCGGAGTTCCTCAAGAGCCGATAGACCAGCCGCTGACCCCCGATCACCGAAGCCAGCGACATAGACAGTGGCAGCTCCAGGAGCCGATGCAAGAGCCGTTTCCGGCAACATCATCGCCATCCGTTCCAGCCCAACAGCAAAACCGACAGCCGGGGTCGGTGGACCTCCGAGCGTCTCGACGAGCCCATCGTACCGACCGCCGGCCCCCACCGCATTCTGCGCACCCAGGTTCGTCGTCGTGACCTCGAACGTTGTAAGACAGTAGTAATCAAGCCCGCGAACGAGCCGGTGATTCAAGTGGTAGGGGATCCCAATCGCATCAAGGCCGGCCAAGACCCCCGTGAAGTACGCGCGAGCCTTTTCTGAAAGAGAGTCAGCGAGACGGGGAGCCGGCTCCGTCGCGGCTCGGCACTCAGGAACCTTGCAATCCAAGACTCGCAGCGGGTTTGTCTCAATTCGGCGGCGGCAATTTCCACACAAGGCAACATCCTGTTGCCGGAGATATGCTATGAGCTGAGGCCGATAGGCATCTCGATCACTGGTGTAGCCGAGATTATTGATCTCTAGCGTCAGACCCGGAAGCGCAAGATCGGAAAGAATTCGCCACAACAGCGCAATCACTTCCACGTCGGCACGCGGATCGGCCATGCCGAACGATTCCACGCCGAACTGGTGAAACTGGCGCAGGCGCCCGGCTTGAGGCCGCTCGTGACGAAACATCGGCCCAAAATAGAAATACTTCTGCGGGACCGGATCAGATGACCGGTTATGTTCGATGTACGCCCGCACCGTCCCAGCGGTCCCTTCAGGGCGAAGGGTCAACGACGTGCCATCCCGGTCCTGGAACGTGTACATTTCCTTCTCAACAATGTCGGTCGAGGCGCCGATGCTTCGCGCGAACAAAGTGGTGATTTCAAAGATCGGGATGCGGATCTCCTGAAACCCATATCCGGTTGCCCACCGCCTGGCGGTTTCTTCGATGAAGCGCCAGCGGGGCATCTCTTCCGGCAACAAGTCTTTGACGCCTTTAATGCCCTTGATCACGTCTTGGATGTCGTTAAGGGTAAGGCGTGAGGCGTCAGGAGTAATCGGCAGAATCCACCATCCCTCACGCCTTACGTTTCACGCCTCACGGTTCGTGCGGGACTATAGCGGCGCTTTCCGCAGCAAGTCAACGGAGCGGACCTTGCGCCTCGCTGGCACGAGGGGTATAGTGCGCGGCCTACACTGTGTACCGCCTGTCGGGTCCATCCGACAGTTGTTGGCAGCGTCCTATGAGCCAAGATCAAACCAGTCGCCGTGTGGTCGCCATTGCTCCCATGCCGCCGGAAAAATCCGCCTACGCTCTTGCCCGCTACAGCCGCTCGCCCGATTCCATCGAAAGCAGCATCAAGTGGGTCCACGGCCATTCCTCGGAAAAATTCTGGGATCAGTTCTATTTCGACTACGGGCATGCCTCGATTGCCGACCTAGGCCATGTCATCATCTGTTTTGAAGACATCTCCGAGCTCGCCGCCATTCGGTTGGAAGACGAACCCCTCTGGGACGGTCAGGCCAAATCCAGCCGCTATCAGAATTTTGCATCCAGCCGCTGGTTCGTGCCGGATCGGATTCGAGGCAGCGAAACGGAAGCGGTCTACGAGGGCATCCTCCGCAGCCTGTCCGAAATCTATCGCCTGTTGCACGATCCGCTGACGAAATTTCTATCCGAACGCGAGCCTCGGCCCGAGTCGATGAAGCCGGCTGACTACCAGCGAACGATCGCTGCTCGGGCGTTTGATGTCACCCGCTATCTGCTCCCCCTCGCGGCGAAGACCAATGTTGGTCAGGTGGTCAGCATCCGCACATTGGAAAAACAGATCACCCGCCTGCTGTCCTCTCAGCTGCCGGAGTTGCGGGCCATCGGCGACGATTTGAAAGAGGCCTGCCGGCGTCCGCCCGTCAATCTCTGGGGCGAACTCTGCGGACAGTCCGCCGGGCTTGCCGACCCCCTGGCGCCCACGCTCGCGTGCCATGCGAAGGCGAATCCCTATCAAGAGTCGGTGTACTCCGATCTGGCCCGCCATGCGAAGGAAGCCTTACGCGCGACCGGACTTGACCAGCCGAGTAACTGGGGTCAAGTGGAGTCGGTCGATCTGGTCGAGCCGCATCATCCGCTCGACGAAGTCGTGACCACGCTGCTCTACAGAGTCACGCATGCGCCGTACCAGAAAATCCTCGAAGTCGTGCAAGGCTGGTCGGAAAAACAGAAGCAAGCAACGATCGACGTGGCTACCCAACAGCGCGGCCCCTACGACGAATTGATCAAGGAGTTTCGCAGCGGCTACGCATTCAATTTCGACATCCTGATGGATATCGGCGCGTGGCGGGATATGCATCGCCACCGGCGCTGTCAGCAAATCCAACAGAACTTCACGACCCTTCACGGCTACGATGTCCCGCCGCCACTTGTTGAAGCCGGCTTGGATCAGGAATACCGGCAGGCCATGGATGCCGTGCGAAACGACATCGAGTTGCTCAAGAAGAAAGACCAGGAAGCGTCGCTCTATGCCATTCCGTTCGGTTTCAAGGTCCGCTGTTTGTTCAAGATGGATTATGCGGAAGCGGAGTACATCAGCAAGCTCCGATCTGGCGTAAAAGGCCACTGGTCCTATCGCACTGTCGCCTGGCAGATAAAGCAGCAGCTCGCCAAACGATTTCCCTTCCTAGGCGAACGCATCCAGGCCACTTCACCGGATATTCAAGACACGTTGACGCGGTAGGATCGGCCCGCGCTTCATGACCACCCATCAACAACAGAGCGAAGCGGCCATCATGGCTGGAGCGTGGGATACGCTTTTGGCCGAAGCGCTTGCTTGGATCAAGGAACAAGCGAATGCCGGAACCACAGATCCGCGGCCGCACTTTGCGCAGAACGTTGTCTACCTGCTGAGCGGTCAGTTCGCCGACGCATGGAAGACCCATGCATTGTGCTTAGAGGCTGAAGGCGATATTGCCGCGGTCAAAGCCTGGGTGGATGCGCTCCTGGAGGGTCAACGAGAGAACGGGCACGTCCACTTAATCATGGGCCTGTTCTTGGCGCAGTCGGGGCAAGCAGAGCAGTCCATGCAATCATACAAAGAAGCCGCACGGTTGCTTCCCCAGTCCGCCTACCCTCACTACTTTCAGGCACAGATTCATGAACGGGCCAGCTGTCTCGAAATGGCGATCAAGGAGTACCGCGAGGCGGTTCGCCTCGCCCCCTGTTTTGTGCCGGCGCGGACCAATCTTGGCGTGGCCTATCAGGAGCAGGGCCGGCTGGAAATGGCGATCAAGGAATATCGCGAGGTCATCAAGATTAATCCAAACAATCCCGTAGCCCATACCAACCTCGCCTGTGCCCAGGCAGAACAGGGCAAGATGGAGCCGGCGGTGCAATCCTACAAAGTAGCGTTGAAGCTGAATCCCCAAGACGCGGAGGTCCACTTCGCGCTGGGCGGGCTGTACGAAACGAGAGGACGCTTGGATTTGGCCGAGAAGTCCTATCGCGATGCACTGGGAGCTAACCCGGATTTCGGCTCGGCGTACTCGGCGCTGGGCTGGCTTGCGCTGAGGAAACAACAGTTCCAAGACGCCCAAGAATTATTTAGTCGAGCGTTGAAGTGCAATGCCGAGGATCCTCGGGCCTATCATGGCATTGCCGAACTGTACGCGGTCCGCGGCAAGCGCCAGAGCGCGATGGAAAATTACACGAAGGCCGTGAAATATTACCGGGACCCGGAGATGCGAAACGCGATCATGAACCAGCTTTTCCAGGAAGGGCAGGTGCCGGATTGAGGGTTGGGCAAACAGGTCGGTCTCTGTGCTCGCTGAACGCCCGCAGTGGAAGGAGCAAGCTCGCCGCTCTTATTCCTAGAGAGTGGAAAAAGGGGAGATAGAGGAGCGGGAATATTTAAATGGGCATATCAGAGCATGTTAAAACGCTAGCGCGAAAAGTCTGTAGCATCATTATTGAAATACCGACGTCACATTTTATCTCGGGCTATCAAAGGGGTGGAGATGAGCCAAAGAAGCGAGAGAACTATCCGCGATACTCGTTTGTCGTAACGGACTGGCAAGTTATAGGGCGTAGAGCAGAGGCCTACTGGAAGGCTATTTGGATTCCTTGCCTTCGGAACGGTCTTAGCTTGGATTTTGGCGATCATTGCCGCATTGGTATTTGTAGGCATGATGTTTTGGCACGCAATTTCTCAAGCGCTGTCGTAAGAACATGGTAGTGGACGGCAACTGGAAGTTTCGCCCAGCCAGGCCGCAGGGAATTCGGATGGCGATGTAGACGCGTTTAGACCCGCGTGGTAGGATTCAGGCCGCAAGAGGTGTGACTATGGCGACAGCGGCGAGACGACAACTGGCCCTTCCTGCAGCGCTTTCGAAAGAGTTGGATCAGCTTGCTCGGCGTGAGGGGAAAAGCCCGCTCGCGGTCCTGCAGGATCTCGTCTCGGAGAACAAACACAAGCGGCTCGAACAGGAATTCAGAGCCATCCAAGGTTATTGGAGTAAGAAGGCGAAAGCCAAAGGCATTCTCACCGCCCGAGATCTTCAGCGATATCTCGCGAAACCGTGAAGGTCGTCTTTGATACCAACATCTACGTCTCGGCGTTCGTCTTCCCCGGATCTTCAGCCAATCGAGCGATGCAGCGGATCTTCGACGGCCACGATACCTTACTGATCTCCAAACCCATCCTCGACGAACTCCTCACCACCCTGGCTCGCAAGTTCAGCCGCGATGCGGATGCCTTGGGTCGTACGGCTCTTTTCCTCACAGAGCTAGCAGAATTGATTCAACCGAAAGAACGAGTCAGTGTGTTTGAGGACGATCCGGACAATCGGGTTCTCGAGTGTGCGATTGCCGGACAAGCAAAAGCCATTGTGACCGGCGATAAGGCCATGCTGGCGGTCGAGATGTCTCACGGCGTCCGGATCCTCTCGTTAAGCGCCTACCTGCACCGATAAGAAACAGGCTGGCGACAGGCAGCCACGGCTTGGCGCGGTTGCTCAAGCAGGTGGTCAACAATGCCGCAGGCGAGAAAATACCAGAGGCGTAGCGGTTTTCACCCGCCCACCCCGAGCTGTCAGAACAGCCCTTTTCCCGTGTGGGGTACGTTGATGATTTTTCGAGCCGAGGACGAAGTTTGGCGCCTGTTTCAGCAGCCGATTACAGTTCGCGGATGGCGCCTTGGAGGACGGTGATCTGGGTCACCGGATCACCGGAGCTCTTCAGCTCGGCGCGGATTTGGTCCTTGAGGTAGGACGAGTACCCAATGCGATCGACGAGTAAGGTGAGGAACCGCTCTGCAGGAAGCAGGCTCTGGGCTTTCAATTCGTCGACGGTTTCGTCGCTGACGGGAACATAAGTGCTGCCGATGTGGAAGACCACATTGTAGTGACGACCCCGCCCGATGCGCTCAAACCGCAAGCCCTTCACCGAATCCTCCCCTGAAGCCGCACGAAGCGGCCCATTCTAGACAAGTTCTGGTCGTGAAGACAAGGGCGACCTCTGGGCCTAGATGTCGCGCATCGGAAGTGGCTCCTGTGGTAGACAGCTATGCTGGCGCGCCTTTATCATAGGTTCCCCGCGTATTGAAATATAGAAATGTGAGTGGTGATGACAGCGAAAGATCTCATTGAATTGTGGATAGCCCGGCTTGAAGCCGAACGGCAACGGATCAGCGATGCCGGGCATGATGTTCCCATCGTGGCTTCCCAGGGTCGCCGCGTCCAGACAATCGGGGGGCTCCATCTGTATGAGTTTATCTTGCCTCCGGGAGCCTCTCTTTCGGTCGATCTTCCCGTGTCCATCGTTCCCTCCGACGAGATAGAACCGACAGAGGGGGTCGTCCTGCGCCAAGCGGGCAACACAGTCGTCGTACAGGTGATCGATGCCCTCGGGGGCTCGGTGCCCTCCGTGACGCTCATCCCAGACCTGTCCGGCCTTCTTGGCACGTCGGTCATACGGTTGAAGGAGATGGTCACGAAGACAAATGCATATAACCTCGGCCCTTCCGAGCGCTTGGTTCCTCTGCTCCAGACGGCAGAAGATGGTGGACAGGTTTCCTATTCTACCTCGTCCGTTCTGACCACCATGTGGCTGGACGACCGGTTGCTGCGTCGTCAAAAGCTAGCGAGCCTGGCGATGGAACTGATTCGCGCGAACAAGCGCATTCTATTGATCAGCCCAGACCATCAGGAATCTGACGAGGTCGTGGGCATTATCGCGCGTACGATGAAAGCCGGCGGTCTGAGCTACAAGATGTGGATCAGTCGGTATGAAATGCCGATCACCTCACAAAGTGGCGGCATCAGTCTTCCGGAGCTGGGGTTCGAAGCTCAAATGCATCAGTTTTATGCGAAGTCTCGAACCGAGAAAGCCTCGCTGCGACGCAAATACGAGCGATTCCGGGAGCTCGCGCCTTTTCTGGCCCATAAAGGACAAAAACAGAAGGACCTGGATGAGGTACGCTTACTCGAATGGCGTCTCCTGACCCAGCTGATTGAGCTACAAGCGAAGATGGCCGAGGTTGTCGCCACCCTCACCGAGTATGAGAACCTCCCACTGTTGCGTCGTCTGGGGATGCAGGCCGTCGGGAAGAATGTGGAATCGCTCCAGCAGTACCGTGTGCTCTATCAAAAGCTGATCGACGATCTGACTAAGGAACTCGACATTGCGAAAGTCCGCATTCAGAAGCTCGTCCCGGAAGCGGCCGTTCCAAGAGGTATGCGTCAGGAGTTTGACGACCTCAAAGAAGACATCGCGAAGTTGGGAGGGACCAAGAAGATCCGCGAGTTATTGGCTGCCGAAGAAGATACGAATCGGCAGGCCTTCATGCAAAACCGTCGGTTGGTGGCTGCGACGCCAACTCGAGTCGCGAGCGACCCCCTCTTCAGCCGTGTACGATTCGACGTCCTGATCGCCGATGAAGCCCCGCGGATTGCCGCCGCCTCGTTGCTGGCTGCGGCCGGATTGGTGCGGGAGCGGATCATCATCAGCGGAGATCAGCGGGACATCGCATCGGCGGGATGTTGGGTGATGAACGATGCAGCGGTCCGAGCGGCTCGCTAGCTCAAAAGATTGTGTCTCTCTTTGCTTGACGGAGCTCACGAAAATTCAGGATAATCCGGCTCCTTGGAGTTTCAGATTTCTTGGCACGCTCAAAATGGTCTCCAACGAGGCCGCAGGGAGTCTGCGAACGAGGCGTACGTTGTTGCTACGTCGCAGTGAAGCCGACGACTGAGAACGAAGTTGGGGGGCATTTTCAGCGTGCCGTAACGCCGAAGTGGCGAAACTGGCAGACGCACTAGATTCAGGGTCTAGCGCCCGCAAGGGTGTCCGGGTTCAAATCCCGGCTTCGGCACCACCCACTCTACAGTGCAGCGAATTCAGGGACTTGGCGAGCGGCGGACTCCCGCCGTGTTATTAACGTGTTCAGGCGAGTCATGGCGGCGTCTAACTTCTCCGCCTTGATCGTGCAGTAGCGGAGAAACATTTCGACCGAGGAATGACCGACGATCTTCATGATCGTTTCGGTATCCACCCCCGCATCGGTCAGGTTGGTGACGGCATAGTGCCGGAGATCGTGGAACACGAAGTTCTCGATCTTCTGGTCCTGGCAGAGCTGCCGAATCACCCGATCGGTATGATTGAGCTTCCGGCCTTCCTTCTGAAAGACGAGGCCGCTAATCCTCGTCACCCCGTTGTACTCCCGAAGCTGGAGTGAATCACCTGAATGGGAGAAGGGATTGCCGCTCCTATCAAGAACATCTGCAATCAACCTTAATACGATCCACTGAAATACCCCTTTTTGAAGTTGCTCAAAGTGGGCACATGATTTCCCCTCTCACTTAGAAACTGACAATGGCATGAAACATTTCCACTCCCTTGACACCTGCCCACGGACGGCCTAGCCTTTCCGTGACCGATCTGATGCGTGATGGATCACATGGGAGGAACCCCATGAAATCGAAGAAACCGACCCAATCGAAGACGATGCGCCAAAGACCCGCCCGCCGAACGAAATCTGGTGCTGACACCCCTTCCGTGTCAGCAAATCTCCACGAACAGATCGCCACACGAGCCTACGAACACTACGAACGACGCATCCGTCAAGGCCCCCTTGATGACTGGTTTCAGGCGGAGCAGGAGATCCTCGGACAAAAGAACACACGGCATGCTGACATGCCACATCGTGGTGGATACGCCAGTGACGAGCAAAACGGACAGTGAGGCTACCAACCACTGGACTACCACCATGTGTTTGGAGTGAATGGAGGTGGCGAGGGAACTTGGAAGATCATGTTGGGGAAAGAGCTAGCCGGTTACATCGCCATGTCACACAGGAGAATTTTATGTCTCGCATCAACGAATTGAGAGCTTCGATCGACAAGAAGCTGGATGCCCTGGAGCATCAGGCACTGGCACTGGAAGCGCAGCTGACGCAGACGAAAGACCAGGCGCTGCAGCGGCTGGAGCAGCGTAAGCAACAGCTGCGGGATGTGCTCAAGCAGGTTCAGGCGGAGGTGCAGAAGTCGAAAGAGATGGCAGCGCAGGCGAAGACCGAGGTGCAGACCAAGCTCGAGCATCTCCAAGTGCAATTGGCCCTCGGCAAAGCGGATGCCCGCGACATGTTCGAGGAGCAGCGGACGAAGATCCTGAAGGCCCTGAGCGAGTTTGAATCCATCGCGGACCAGAAACTGAAAGGAGCCGCGTTCGAATCGGGCAGGGTGTGGGAGGATCTCGTGGGCCGCGCGAGCGGCCTTGAGGCCGAGCTTGAGGCGCTGAAGAGCCGGTTCGATAGTGAGAAGGCTAAACAGCAGGTCGCGCTGGAATCAAAGAAAGAGGAACTGCTCACCAAGCTGCAGGTGTTCAAAACTCAGCTGAAGGAAAAGCGCCAGGCGGTTCAGGCGAAAGCCGACACCATTGATCTCGACCTGCGCGAGGGGTTAGCCCACATCAAGACGGCGTTTCGGAGATTGTTCGAATGAAGGGAGAGCAGCGTAGGCATCCTCCTGCTCGCGGAATGCGCGGCCTGCGAAGGCCCTCGTTGGACGTGCGCAGGTGAGAACCATTCGACGGGAATTCGATAGGGATCGGATTACTCAAGAGGTAGGCGAATGACTTCAGCGCTTTATGCACGAGCGATAGCCCTCATTATCGGATTCGTCTTCCTCGTTGGATTTCAAGGGTGTGCCCCATTTATCCGCCTCAGCAGCAGAAGTTTATGCGAGAGGTTCATACCTCCGAGAAATGCCATCATTTTCTAGCACCCTCGTCTTGCGGTTTGATTCTTCGCTCCCCTAGAATAAGCCTCCCTGCGAGATCCTGATGCCCTTGAGCAATTGAGTGTGCAACGTACTCGGCTTCATGAGGCAGCACGTAGGTAGACCCTCATCCTCAGCTTCGATGCCACTGACTCCCCCGTCCTCCTTCAGCCGCTCTCATGAGCTGTGCTTCGGATTCAATTGACAGGCAATAAGAAAATCACGGTCGTAGGGATACGCTGCGGCCATCTCAAAGCCTATACGATTACGTTCAATCTGGCATTCCTCAGACGTGGCATACGTGTTCAGCACCGTGATGTTATCGAGTCCCGGCACTATATTTAGTAGCACCATGATTAACAACCACATGGGGCTCCTTTCAGCCACTCCAGCGGCGTTGGACCAGGTCTGGCGCACATCCTTCACTGGTCCGATTCGTCATCAGCACTCCTTCCGTGTTGGCATCATGGACAAAGTGTAGCTGGGGGGTTAGCTGAGCGCATTCCCCGAAAAGCGTAACCCGGAAGGGGGGCGGCCGGTGGACCGTGAAGCACCATCGTTGCCACTCTCGCTTCGCTTTGAAATTCAAGGGGCGCACTCGTCGCGTAGTGATAGCAGGCCGACCTCGAAATACCCCATCTCTCCTCAGCTCTTGCGCCCCCGTTCGCCACCCTCCTAGAATGTTCCTCCCTGCGAGGCACCCATGCCTTTCACGCTTCGCCCCTACCGTCGCTTCCCTGTGCAGTGCGCTGTCACCTACAACGCTGGGCCGTTCCAAGGTAGAGGCATTGTGTGGAACCTCTCGTGCTCCGGCTGGCGGATCGCGGGCGACTTGCCCATGTGTCCAGGGGAAACGCTCTCGTTGACCGTCACGCTGCCGAATGACAACGCATCGAGGTGCCCGTAGCGGTCGTGCGGTGGTCGAGAGGGCAAGAGTTCGCAGCCGAAAATCGGTCGATTGAGCCGCATACCCACGCTCGGCTCAAGCATTATGTGAAGTGGTTAGTTCGAGAACCGGCGGAGATGATCCCATGAGTGACAAGCGCCCCATGTCGCTCCGATTCCCCATCGTTCTTGTGCTGTCGATCGTCTGTCTCGCCGCTCCTGCAGTGGCCGGCATAGATGCGGGGAACGAGGCCTATGACCGTGGCGACTACGCGACAGCCTTGTATGAGTGGCGAACACTGGCCGAGAAGGGGGACGCAAGAGCCCAGTTCTACCTCGGCATGTTGCATGACTTCGGCCAGGGTGTGCCCCGGGACTATGTCCAAGCACGGCAGTGGTACGGGAAGGCCGCGGCACAGGGTTACGCGAAGGCTCAGTACATGCTCGGTTGGCTTTATGTGCACGGCAAGGGCGTGCCGCAGGATTTTGTCCAGGCCCATACAGGCCCATAAGTGGTACAACCTGGGTGGAGCGAACGGAGACATAGCGGGAGTCGTGGGCCGTGATGCTATCGCGAAACAGATGACCCCAGCCCAGATTGCCGAGGCGCAAAAGCTGGCACGGGAGTGGAAGCCAACAAAGAAATAAGTACCCACGACGAATCGAGGGATTCACATGAAACGACTGCTTCTGATCACGCTCTCGTTGCTGAGTAGTGGGCCAGTGTATGCGGAGTGGGTGGCGATTGAGAAAGAATATCAATCACCAGGACTACAGACGGTGTACATCGATCCAGACACCATTCGCAGAGAAGGGAATCTGGTGACGATATGGCAATTGACTGACTATGTGTGGATGCAAGGGAATGCGGGGTTTGGGCGCTTCGGATTGGACCCCAGCCGATTTTCGTCGACGAAGACCCACAAGCAATTCGATTGCGTGAACAAGCGCCTTCGATTGCTGGCGTACGCGGAGTTCTTAAGACATATGGGAACCGGCAGACGGAATGATGGATACGTAGACAAAGACAACTGGCTACCAGTTGAACCAGAGAGTATCAACCAGGCTCTGTGGAAAGTGGCCTGCAGCAAGCCGTGAGAACATAGTCCATGAGCGACCAACGGCCCAAACGCGAAACTATGACCCCGAAGCTTGCACGGGAATGGATGCCGAAGGGGAAATGATGGTTTGGTTGGTTGTGTTTTTAGTGCTTCTTCCATCGTGTACTGAAATTGAAGCGGTGGCGTTTAAAGGCCCAAATGGAAGGCCCGCCTATTCTATGAAGTGCAGTGAAATGAGAGGTTGTTATAAGAAAGCGGGTGAACTGTGCCCTGAAGGGTATAGCATCGTTGACCGAGCATTTTCCGTTGTAGGAAGCGGAAGAATGATTGTTCCTCAATATCGGCTTGCTATTGAATGCAAGTCCTAGCCACTAGATGTCCGTCGGCTTCTCTGCAGGAGCTCGAAGAGAATGGGAAATTGCCGCGATTGTGGAGGTGCTCGAACAGAAGGGTCTCTGCACCAAGCAAGACTGCGCAACATCATCGACGACATTCTCACGTTGTTAAATAAGGAGGGCCTGACTTCCCGCCAGTCGCTCAATCTGCTTGAACAGTTGAGCGGGATCATCGAGATGGGGCAGTGGCTGAAGATCTTATCGCTCGCCCTCGTAACGCTGTGGGGATTTCTGCCACTGGTAAATCTGTTGGTCCGATCAGGTAATATTCCCAGTTTCATTGGGAGCATTCCGGCGATATCTTAGGTGTGAATTGCGGCAGCTGCCCAGGCGGGTGATCGCTGGACTGGGTATACGCACAAGAAGCCGTTGGGGCTGACTGATGCCCGGTGGAGAACCGTGCGCGAGCATCCTGAAACCAAATAGGCCCGACGACAAGGTTAGCCTTCAACAACGGAGGACACCATGGATAAGGCTTGGTTATATGTGGGTGGGATTGTTGTGGGAGCGGTCGTGCTCATCTACATCGCGCTCTCGGTCGTGAAAAGTTTGAATCCTCCCGCGTATTAGGGAAACTAGACGGCTCAGCTGTTTGTCCAACGCGATCGAGCGAAGCGAAGAGGACCGAACGGTATTCGGTTTGTGTTCACCGCTACCTCATGCCGCCCTGGTCTGGCCTTTTCTCGCCAACGTTCGCTTTTCCTCTACCTCTTGGTTCTAGTTGGCGTGAGCCTCACATGGCTGCGACAGATGCCGCCAGGACGGGTTCTTGTTGGCGTGCTGGCTCTCGTGACCCCCGCTCGTGCCGACGTTATCTCTCAGGATTATGGCTGCGTTGTCTCCGTCCTCGACGGGGACACGATCGAAGTCCTGCACAACAACCACGCTGAACACATCCGCCTCAACGGCATCTATTGTCCAGAGAAAGGCCAAGCCTACGGCAAGCGAGCGAAGCACGCCACATCAGAGCTAGTCTTTGGGAAGGAAGTGACGCTTCAGACCCACGGCAAGGATAAGTACGGGCGCACCCTTGCCGATGTGCTGCTACCGGGCGGCACGAACGCCAATCGCACACGGGTCAAGGACGACTGGTGCTGGTGGTATCGGAAATATGCGCCAGGAGATACAGCGCTCGTAAGGACTAGAGTAGGAAGCACGACAGGCGCGGAAAGGGCTGTGGGCTGATCCGCAGCCTGTGCCGCCGTGGGAATGGCGGAAGAGGAGCCGTTGGGCAGTCAACAAAATGAAATTAACGGGTCATTAGAGGGCCTATAGTGCCAAAGCCGGGTTTGATTTCTGGCCAACTGAGCATCGTGAGCACAAAGGCATGTCGTGGTACTGAAAGGAGCAATTCTCAAACGGCGGGTTCGCGGTGATGGTCAGTCGATGGGCGTCAACGTCGCGGGTGGCCGGTTGGACTTTCTCCGTTTCTCCATGTCCTGATCGATCACCTTCAAGGCGTCCAACTGGGACTCTAACTCCACAATGCGCTTCTCTCGCTCTCTGATTTGTCGCTGAAGGGACTGCACAACACCTGAGTCGACACCAGCCGGATCGCTTTTATTCGGCTCCGAGGTGGCAGGCAGGGTTCCACACGCACTCAGGGCGATGGCCCACAGCAGACCAAATCCCAGGCTGATCCAGGCCCTTTTCCGCACAACGCTCATGCTTTAAGTGTGTCATTAGACGCCATGTCCCGCTAGAACATTCCCGATTCTGACCGGTCATAGGGGAGGCACATGGATTCGTGGCTAGGCGTCACGTTCCCTACACAGGCCCCCGCCTGCCGAACAAGCCCCCTTTTGTCTACGGGGTGTGTTCCTTAAAAGAGTCCCATGCCCATTGACGGTGGCGGAGTGTGTGCCAAGTGCCCCCACCCATTCGGCATGTCTCCGTGGAGTTGGCAGAATAGGTAGCCATTACCGTAACCATCAACACCTCACCCTCCCACATTCAGCGCAACACAATGCAATGCCAAAAAACAACGAATACCTGCCTCAATCAAGCGTTCCAGGCCATTATTGCGGTGTTTCGTCGTCCTCTGCTCTTGCCTCCGTTAGGTCTTGAAATTCTCAAGAAAAGGTACGCGCGCGGCGAGCTCAATAGGCAGGAATTTGAAGACATGAAACGGGACTGAATGTGATAGAATGCGGACCCTTACATCCTCTCGCGTCAGAACGTCATACAGGGATGAAGCGTGAGCCAAGCGTTTTCCCGTGGGGAAGGAATGGATGCCAGGCCGCATTGGGAACGAATTTACCAGACTTTCG
Organism: Nitrospira sp.; assembly: GCA_005239465.1. Classification (GTDB taxonomy): domain Bacteria; phylum Nitrospirota; class Nitrospiria; order Nitrospirales; family Nitrospiraceae; genus Nitrospira_D. Next base: position 44,879 of record SPAW01000022.1, read on the forward strand.
ATCCGGCCCAGCTTAGTTGGTACGAAGAGTACCCACGTCTCTCGTTAGAACTGATCCATAGCACAGAGGCCAGCAAGGAAGCTCAGATCATTGATGTGGGCGGGGGGACTTCCCGCCTCGTGGATGAACTTCTCGCGGAGGGCTATCAGCACGTTACAGTACTTGATATTGTTGGAAGAGCACTTGAGCTTACGCGGCAACGCCTCCGCTCTCGTGCTGCTGCGGTTACCTGGATCGAGGCTGACATTACCACGGTCGAGCTCCCACGTCACTGCTATGATGTGTGGCACGACCGGGCTGTATTTCATTTTCTCGTGCAGCCAGAAGAGCGTCGCCGGTACGTGGAGACCATGCGCCACGCGGTGAGACGCGACGGCCATGTAATCGTGGCGACCTTCACGCTTGAAGGACCGACACGAGGCGGACCGACGCGATGCAGTGGGCTGAAGGTCGTCAGATATAGTCCCGCAAGTCTGGCAGATGAGTTCGGAGCGGAATTTGAGTTGGTGAAAAGCACGACTGAACTCCATCGGACACCACTGGGAGTTGACCAAGCTCTCCTGTATTGCAGCTTTAAAAAACGGTAGCGTTGCTCGTGTGACCTGCCCCCCCCCTTAAACGGGCCCAGATCCTCTGTGGGGATCGGGCCGAAAGGAGGGCCGTCTGCCACCTCGTTCAGCACAGGACCCCCACGAGGTGTATGCAAGGCTAGGCGTGGGAGTCCTCAAACAGGCCCCCGCCTGCCGAACAAGCCCCCTTTTGTCTACGGGGTGCAAATCGAAAAGGGGACCCAAGCAGATTGGCGTCGGGGTCTGTGCCCATCGGGGGCAGGTGTTATTCCAGTGTTAAGATGAGCGACAAACCTGGCACAAACAGGGTGAGCAGTAACAAAGAGAACTAACTCACCAACTGCGCTACTGGTGCGGAAGGAGAAGGGGATTGCCCAATCATCAAGGACTTGAACACCCCTCCCCTCCCCCCAATACAATCCCGGCTTTGGCACCACCCAACCTTCGGTCGAACCGCGAGCTCTTCATCGCCTTATCGTAACTGACACCCGCGGATAAACACCTCCAGCGCCACGCCTTCATCGGCTCTCCCTCTTTTAGTTATTTGCTAGACGTGGCGGCGATGGCAGAACTTGAGCGAAATATCACCGTGAAACGAATTCGAGGCGGCATTAGGCGAGCGAGGGAGCAAGGAAAGCGGCTGGAAGGCATCCATTAACCGATCCAAGCCTTTTACGGACGGACTTCGATGGTGTCGCCGTCGAGGACGGAGACGACGGGGCCGGAGAAGTCGGCGGCCAGACAAGGATATATAAAGAGCCAGGTGGCTAGTAGAAAGAGAAACGCGCACCTATGAGGCATGTGCCACAGGCAATTCATCCCAATGTGTTGTATATGCCGGTGAGCGACGGTGAAATTGCGTCTTCCATGCCTTGGTGATACCGCTCGAAGCATATTGGAGGGTGCCTGCCCCCCACCGATCATTGATAGAGTCGAGTGCAGACATCAGCTGTTTCGACCTCCCACGGTCCTGGTAGTCGAACAGATCGGCCTGTGTCTGACTGGCAGGGACCAGACCCGTGAGCAGCACGCCCGCCTTTTTGTAGAGATACCCGTCTCGGTAGATAGCCCTGATTCCATGAAGTGCAGACCTGATGAGTTCCGAGGTTGTGTCAGTCACAACGGGCAGCTTCAGCGTGAGCGCGTTGCTATACTGCGGCCCCTCTTTGAACTCGTTTGTTGTCAGGAATACGGTCAACACTGTCGCGGTCAATCGTTCGCGTCTTAGCTTCTCCGCCACCCGCGACGTATAGACCGAAACGGCTTCCTCTATTTCTGTAAGGGTGCTAATGAGTTTCCCGAAAGCGCGCGAGCACGTAAGGCCCTGCTTGGGGGCGGGGCACTGTTCCAGGTCCAGACAGGACACCCCGCGCAACTCCATCACAAGGCGAAGGCCCACGATCCCCATGCGCTTCCTTATCCACTGGTCATCGGCTTCGCGCAGCTGTAGGGCTGTGGTGATGCCGTGCTGATTCAGGAGACGGGCATGGTTCGGACCAATCCCCCAGACATCTTCAACGGCAACCCTACCTAGCAATGCCTCTCGGTCTTGACGGGCGAGCAGGTCAAAGACTCCCCCAGTGCCCGGTGTCCGCTTCGCTACACGGTTGGCGATCTTGGCAAGGGCCTTCGTCTCCGCAATACCGACAGACACAGGAATTCCCGTCCATTGCTTCACTATGCGGCGAATCAGTCGCCCATGCTCTGTGAGGCCACGATGCTCAAAGCCCACCAAACTTAGAAAGGCTTCGTCGATCGAGTAGACTTCCAAGTCAGGGCTGAACCGTTCCAAGGTCTCCATGACACGCTGCGACATATCGCCGTAGAGCGTGTAGTTGCTGGAAAACACATGGACGCGGTGAGTACGGAGCAAGGGACGGATCTGAAACTCCGGGATACCCATCCCGATACCAAGGGCTTTGGCCTCATTCGAGCGAGCAACAACACAGCCGTCATTGTTGGACAGCACCACGATGGGTTTGCCTTCTAGCGTCGGGTTAAAGACCTGCTCACAGGACGCGTAGAAGTTATTGCAATCGACGAGGGCAAACACGGGAGGCATGGGACCACTCAAAGCGCGTGAATGACGTTGGTGACGACACCCCAAACCTCGAACGACTGTTGAGCCTGAATCTCGATCGGCTGATAGTTCTTGTTGGCGGGGAGCAGGCGCAGGGTCTTGTCTCGCTTGTAGAGGCGCTTGACCGTCAGTTCTCCATCGAGCACGGCCACGACGACGTTTCCATCAACCGCTTCGAGTGAGCGATCCACTACGAGAAGGTCGCCGGTATGAATGCCTGCCTCAAGCATCGAGTCGCCGGACACCCGTACAAAAAACGTGGCAGCAGGATGTTTAATCAAGTGGCGGTTCAGATCGAGCTTGCCTTCGATATAGTCGTCTGCCGGAGAGGGAAACCCTGCGGGGAGTCGCCCAAGAAACACCGGCAGCCTGTAGCGGGTCGAGAGATCAGGAGCGTAAACAGCAGCGACGTTCATGGGACACCCCCACAGCCAGACAGGGCGGTAGTGTACTCCCTACATAGATACCGGCTCAAGGCACTGCGGGGCGTCGTGGCGAGGGTTATTGACCAGGGTGCTCACAGGGTAGGCCGCGAGTTTCTCGCTCGGATAGGGGCGAAGCAGGGCTTTGAGGGATTCGACCTGCTGGACGGTGGGGTCTAGCCATTGGTCATAGGACGTTGGGGCGAGAATAACCGGCATCCGGTTGTGGATTGGGGCCATGAGGTCGTTCGGTTCTGTCGTGATGATCGTACAGGTTTCAAGTGGTTCCCCCTCGGCAGGCGTCCAGTGTTCCCACAATCCAGCAAAGGCAAAGGGGCGCTTGCTCTGTAGTCCGATCCACATAGGCTGCTTCGTGCGCCCCTGGACCTGCCATTCGTAGAACCCCGTGGCAATCACGAGACAGCGACGTTTTTTGAAGGCTGACCGAAACGATGGCTTCTCCGCGACCGTCTCCGCCTTGGCGTTGATGCACTGATACCCAATCTTGGGGTCCTTGGCCCAGGACGGGATGAGTCCCCAGCGGAGCATGACGAGCTTGCGAGCGGTTGTGTCAGGCTCAATCCGTATGGCCGCAATGTGCTGAAACGGGGCGATGTTGTAGCGGAGTTTGAAGAGTGGGGGCTCTTCTATCTGGAACGCTTCTGCGATGATCTCCGGTGTGGCTGTTTGAGTGAACCGCCCGCACATTGTGAAGGCAGCTTATCGAAAGAGCCAGGGCAACTCAACAGAGGTCAACACCTTCGGTCGTAAAACGGTCGTATAGCAGAGCGATTTTCTGCTTATTCCACGGCACTCAATCTCACTCCTTCTGAACTCACAAGGCGTTCACTCTCTGCGATAAAGTCTCTGAAATGAGCTGCTGCCGATTTAGTTGACACCAACCTACGCTAATTCTGCCTGCATTTCGAACTCCATCGGACTGAGATAGCCGAGCGTCGAGTGCCGTCGCGTGGGATTGTAGAAGCACTCGATGTAATCGAATACGTCGGCCTTGGCCTGGGCTCGCGTCCGGTACGTCTTGGCCGCCGTGCGTTCGGTTTTCAGTGAGGAGAAGAAGCTCTCCATCGCCGCATTGTCCCAGACGTTGCCGGCCCGGCTCATGCTACAGGTGACGCCGTGGTCGGCCAGGAGCCGCTGGAAGGGCGCACTGGGGTACTGGCTGCCCCGATCGGAGTGATGCAACACGGCCTCGGGCTTGCCCCGCCGCCAGATCGCCATCACGAGCGCATCGGTGACGAGTTGCGCGGTCATCGTCGCACTCATGGACCAGCCGAC
>SPAW01000023.1:0-23779 GCA_005239465.1 Nitrospira sp.
CGGCTCCTCAAACCGTGCTCGTCGTGGACGACGAGCCCGTCGCACGCATCAGCTTGACAGCCCGGCTGAAGCGGCTCGGCTATCGGGTCATCGAAGCTGGTGATGGCAAAGCAGGGCTTGAGCTGCTTCGCCGCGAGCGGCCGGATCTGACGATCCTCGACTGGATGATGCCGGCGATGGATGGCCCCACCTTCTGCGAACAGGTGCGGCGCGATCCGGCCCTCCAATCCAGCCAGATTCTCATGATGACCGGCCACGATCAGCCAGAGCAGATCGCCGAAGGACTAGCCCGTGGGGCGGATGATTTCCTCAGCAAATCCGCCAGCAAGCAAGAAATCACTGCGCGCGTCGGGGCAGGGCTGAGAGCAGCTAATCTTGTTCGCACGATCGAGAATGCACGAGACGAAATTCAACGCAAACAAGATGCCCTCGAACGAGAGCTCCAATCCGCTGTGCACTATGTCGAGTCGCTGTTGCCGATCCCCGGCATGCTCCTTCCCGGCGTGGAGTTGGTCCATGCGTATCGGCCCTCGCTTGCATTGGGCGGCGACCTCTTCAATGTGGTGCCATGGGGCGATCGCCTGCTCGGCCTCTACCTGCTCGATGCATCGGGCCACGGTGTCTCACCGGCGCTGCGTTCGGCAGCGTTTTCCACCTTCCTACGCGGTGATAGCCTGCTGCATCAGGTGGGATCGAACGATCCCGGCGCAATCCTGACGGAAGCCAATAAACGATTTCCCCTTACGGAAGACGGCAACTATTTTACGATCATCTTTGCGCGACTCGACCTCCGCTCACATACACTCTCCTACGCCGCCGCTGGCCATAGCGGGTCCTTTCTCCACCGCCGGTCCGGTGAGGTCTCGTGGCTTAAGCACCCGACCCTGCCGCTCGGATTTGATTGTTCCAACACCTATGGCACCGTGGATATCCCGGTGACACCAGGTGACCGGCTGTATTTACTCAGCGATGGTCTGTACGAAGTTCCTGCGCCTACCGGTGAACTGTGGGGACAAGCCCGATTGGAAGATACAATTTGTGAACTGGGCCGCCGGCCGTTGGCAGAGGTGATATCCCGAACCATCGACGAGGCCACACGATGGCTCGGACACGACCGCTTTCCAGATGATGTGGCCGTGATGGGACTCGAGATTACCGCATGATCCATTGACGAATGTCCGCGGGAAAGAGTTGTCCCATGAGTCACCATACGATCTTCAGCCTCGAGGAGGCGCTGGCCCTCGTCGATCATGACAGAGATATTTTTCAGGCGATGGCTAAGTTGTTTGTGGAGCATGGCCTGAAAGACTTGGCAGAAACCCAGGCGGCTCTGGCCGCACAGGACGCAGCCGCCCTGGCTCGATCCGCCCATCGTTTGAAAGGAGCGATCTTGCAGTTTTGTGCGCCTGCTGCCATTGAAGCTACCATTCAACTCGAAGAATTGGGAAAGGCCGGCGATCTGAAGTCCGCCGTGAAGGTCTGTGCCAAATTGGAGACGGAACTCCTCCGACTTTTAGCTGCGCTTCGCCATGTGCTCGACAAAGGACTCTCCGCATGACCTTGCAGAATCCCCCTTGCACCGTGCTGGTTATCGATCCCTGTCCGGAGACCCAAGCTCGCATTGTAAACCATGTGCAAGGGAGGGGGTTTTCCATCATCGCAGCCTCGGATCCGTCCAGAGCCCTCACCATCATCGATCTCACGGCTCCGGACATCGTGATTACCGATCTGTTTCTCCCTGAGGGAAGGGGCCTTGCACTGGCCAAAGAGATCAGAGTTCGATATGAACCGTGCCCCGTCATCGTCATGGCAAAGGATGCACCGGAGCCTGCGGTCGTGCAGGCCCTCCGTGCCGGTGCAGTCGACTATCTGCACAAGCCGGTTGCTAAAGAAGAACTGGCTCATGCGCTGCATCGAGCGCGACGCCTGCTGCCGGGAGATCTCGCGGACACATCGGGCGTCCGCCGAGCAGAGTATCATTTGACCATGGATTCCGATCCTGCCCACATTCCCGGAGTCATTTCCTGGCTGATGAAAGCCACCGCCTCGACGCTTCCCGAAACCCAGCGGTTGCACTTGCGAGGATCTCTTCATGAACTTCTTCTCAATGCCGTCGTACATGGCAATCTTGAAATGTTCTATCGGGAGAAGCAGATGGCACTGACAGGGGATCGGTACGAGGAATTACTCGTGCAGCGGCTGTCCCAATCTCGTTTCAAAAACCGGCAGGTCACTATCCATGTCCTCTACGATAAAGATGATAAAAACCTGATCTATCGCATCGCCGATGAAGGAAACGGCTTCAAGTGGCGTAGCATGCTTGATCACTCTCAAGACGCCTGTAGCTCCAAAAATGCCGACGGTCTAGGGATCTTTCTGGCTCGGTCCTTCTTTCCCAGCCTGACTTACAATGATCGTGGTAATGAAGTCACGATCACGGTGCCCCTCGCCTAACGACGTGCCGTGAGGCGGCCTCGTTTCAAGTTGCAAGTTCCAGGTTTCAAGTTTCAGGAAAGAACCTTCGAAAAACTTGCAACTTGCAACTCCCCAGTTAGTAGACCCGCAGGTACTGCACGCTGCTCTCACCCTTGTTCGCATCCCGACGCAACACAGCTAGAGCAGATTTGGCAGACTCGTTGACCGTAACAGCCAAGCGAGCAGAGAAATACTCCGATTTCACGTCATAGTCTGCTCGAATACGGGCGCCGATTTCCTTGAAACTGCCGATCCGGTCAAGATCAACCTTGGTCTTGAACGGTCGCCCTTGCACAATCCCCATTGCCATCGTCGGTGTAATGGCCGGGTCGAGTGCTTGGATCACGATAGGATCCGCCGCGTTGAGGTTCACCAGCGCGCCGCCTTCCGGCGGATAGACCGTGACGTAGCGTGACAGGCGATCGACAATCTCAGGGGTAAACCCCTTCACCAGGCGGAGATCCCCAAGCGCAGAAAGCGCACTGTTCGCGGCATGATAGGCCGGCTTCTGGGATTGGTAGTACAAACTTTCCGCGCCGGCAGGCAGAGGATTTTCGTCTTGATCCACCCAATCGATGAGCGCATCGACCAGATCCGGACTGATTTGAAGCAGCTCAAACAGCCGCTTCACCCGCTGGATCTTCGTTTTCTGCAACAGTTCGTCGCCCACGTTGGCGGCCAGGTCGTTGAGGTTGAGCTTCCCGCGTTCGTCTTCGATCTGCGCACTCAGCAGTCCGTCGCCGATTGCATAGTTCTTGATCGGCATAGCCCACAGATCGGTCGGCCCATCGAAAAACTCACCGGTCTGTCTATCCCGAAAGAAGTCCTGCTGCAGCACAGCCCGCGCCGCCTGCACGGCCGCACGCGACAGCATGCCGGCCTTGAAGTTGTCTCGGAAGGCGGCCGCCTCGCGATACTCGCGGCGCGCTTCGGCATCGAATTCGAGAACGAGTGCGACCAGGAGGGTCAGTACCAGGAGGACCAGGAGGAGCGCAACACCTCGTTCATCAGCCTTTCGCATAGCTTAAAACCCGAACGGTCGCGTCGAGGTAGATCGGATTGTCGAACTTGGGATGGATTTGCAGATGGCGGATCTGTAGATCATAGGGGGCTTGATCAATGGCAACAAGCAACGCCAGCAACTCCGGCAACTGCACGCCTTCCAGTCGCAGATCCACCGCCGTCTCTTGATAGCCCTGCGCCATCGCTTGCATCTGTGGCTGCATGCCGGTAATCCAGTCGCGTACGCCGGCCGTGGTCGCCGATTCTTCCATAAATGTAAGCAGTGAGAATTGACTGTCGGGAGCCGGCATGCGGCTCTCGGCTTTGGCCAAGCGATCCCGCTTGATTGCATATTCTTGACTCAACAGGGCCAACTCAGTGATGTCCTTTTGTTTCCGAACAGCCTGCCGCTCCAGACGATCAAGCTTGGCCAAGAGGGGATCGACGACTAGAACAAAGAGCAGGCTGAGCCCCACGACAATCCCGCCCACGAGCACGATCGTGCGTTCCCGTTGCGACATCTGCCGCCATCGTTCTCGAAATGTCTGCATCATGACTTGTGCATTATGACCGTCATCCGAAAGATTACCTCGTTGGGCGCAGCCCCCACGCGGGTTTCCGTCACCGACACCTCCTGAAACTGGGGACTCGACGTGAAGGATTGTTTGAGTTTCTCCACTGCGTCGAAGGACGTCGTTTCGCCCTCCATGAGGATCATCCCTCCGTCCACCGTCAATTCACGCATTTTCACCGTCGTCCCGACCGGTAGCTGCTTCACAAAAGTCGAGAGCGTCGAAAGAACCTTCCCTTGCCCTTGTGAACTATCGACGACGGCGAGCGCCTTCTCGATCACCCCCATGTGATAGCGCGCCTGATCGAGTTCATCGCCGGGCGCGGCGCTGGTGCCAAAGGATTGTTCGTAGTGCTTCTGTAATGTTGCCTTGAGTTGAGCCACACGCTGGTTTTGCAACATGAGATGGATCGAAAAATCCGCCACCGCAAGGAGTCCGATGACCAGGGCTGCGCCCATCGCCAAGCGGCGATCGTGTTTCGACGTGTCCGACTTCGGCGATGCCGCATCGGTGACGCCCTTCAGATCGAGCGCGAGCCCGATCGGCGAGGGCTTGAAGCGCCAGCGCGGCTTGATGATCTTGGGGTGAATGGCCAACCCGAAGGCGATTGAAAAGGCACGTGGGCTGTTGGCTCCGAATCCCTGTCGAGGCCCGACCGGGTAGAGCCCCAAATGACGGGCCACGAATCCGCCGATCTCCCGCAGCTTGGATCCGCCTCCCGACACCCAGCAATGAGTCAAACGGCCGCGCTCGGGTCCTTCATAAGCCTGCATCGTGACGCGAAGCTCTCTCAAGAGCGGTTCCAACCAGGCGTCCACCTGCTCAACCGCCATCGTTCGCTTGCGCCGCTCAGCCTCCGCAAAGCTGCAGACGTGCCGAACGGCCAAGGCGTGAGTCAGATGATTGCCACCCCACAGAATCGTCCGCAGCACCACAGGCCGACCCTCATGCACCAAGCAGAGCGTGGTCTTCGAGGCGCCGACATCGATGATGGCAAGATCCTGTGGTACGCGGGCTCCTTCTCCTTGCAAATACTGCGTCACAGAGAAGAGCGCCATGGCATCGACATTGATTGCCGACGGTTCCACATCGGCCTGGGCCAAAAACCGGAGATGCTCGGCCACTTTGTCTTTTGGCGCGGCGGTCACCAACACTTCTGAACTCTTGCTCTCGCGGGGCGTTCCCTCTGGGGTCAGTCCAGGCGGCAAGACGAGACTGCCGATCGCCAGGTCTTCCAACGGCATCGGGACAAGATTCTCGACTTCAAAGGGAACGACTTGGGCCAGTTTTGTGGAATCTTTAAAAGGGAATGACAGAGTTCTGACAAAGAGATCTTGGCAGGGGATTGCGGTCACGAGACGATCCGTCGCATAGAGTCCATGCTGCCAGAGAAATCCGCGCAGCGAGTGCACGCGTCGGGCCGGTTCTAAGTCCTCCGGACGGGCGAAGGGCATCGGGTGTTGGAAGTAGTCGATCGTTTCGCGCCCGCTCAAACGACGGCGAAAGCGGACGGCCTTCAAGCCCGTCTGCCCAATATCGAGTCCCACACATTCCGTGACGATTGCCATAACGTCTTCTTGATATCTCTCTAGCTCTCTCGAACAGGATACTCAAAAAGGCCGTCCCCTTCGTCTGTCGTTCGTCTCTCGTCTCTCGTCGTTCGCAAGCGGAGAACTTCATAATCTTGCGAGATACGCTTCACGAGGGACGCTTCACGAGATACGGGTTTTGCGCTGGCGGACTTTTTCAGCATCCTGGCCCTGCACTCTACAACGCGATCCTGACCTGTGCCAATGTCCCTACTACTTTTACTGTCATGGGAGTCCCAGGGGGCAGGGGAGGGAGACCCACGGTGCTCGCCTTCGAGATAAACCCGGCACCAGGTACCACCGTCACGGTCAGGGCCAATTGGCTGTTCTGCATCGGCTGCTGCACCGTGATTTTTCCTTCTCCTGTGAAGGATCCATCGATCCCATCACCCTTCAACTCCGTGACATCACAGACGATATCTCGACATACCAGCCCAGTAGAGACCTTGGTAAAGGCCAATGACAGGGTCCGTCCATTCCCTACTGAAATCTGATCTATGGCTAAATCCCTCGCCTCGGCTTTCCAGATCCCTTCCCCCTTCATCGCGCCGACCGTCGCTTGAGCCGAGTCCACTCGATGGGAGAAATCTCCATTCAGAACCCCATGACTCACGTACCGGCGAAGGACCTTGGAGAGATCCACCTGCTGCAGTTGTCCCTTCATCACCAAAGGCCCCGCCAGGGAAAATGACGAGGCCGTGAGCGTCCCTTTGGCCAGCCCCGCGTTGGGAGAAACCTCATCCAGATGGACCACCACGTCAACCCCAAGTCCACCGCCCAGCGCCTTCACGATCCCGATCTTGGCTTGCAGGAAAGCCAGCTGGACTGGTCCCCAGTTCGGCTTCGACAACGTCACATTCCGCCACTCGAGCCCCAAAGGCAATCCCACAGTCCAGTCCGCGACTCGGACTTCCATGCCGGTGGCTCGATTCAGCTCCGCTATAAGTCTCGCGTGCAGCGCTCCGTAGGGGAAGGTTGCCATCAAGCAGAGGCCCATCACGCACACCCCGCCTACTGTCCAGGCCAGGATCTCCTTCCACTCGTCGAGCCATTTCACAGTCATTATGATGTCCCGATCGTGATCCACTCCCGAACTGTCCAGGGGTCGGCATCCGGCGGCTGAAAGGTCACTTCGAGCAGCAGTGCTTTGGGTATCTTACTGGTCGTAAGCCATTCGTCTGTCCACACGCGACCTTGCGCGTCGAAATATCGAAGATTAAACCCTTTCACCCGATTTGCCAACTCCACTCGATCCAGCGATTCGTCGGTGAGACCGTAGAGATTTCTCCTCGTAAATCGAATCAAGCGATCGCCTTCACGCGTGTAGACCACACGAATCATCTCACTTCCCTTCACCGTCGAGATGCCCAGCCCATCGCTCATGGCGAGGAAGGCCAGGGTATCTGCCGGCTGCCCCTCCTGCGTGCCATTCATCCCTACCCAGGGGAACGATTGGTTGAACTTGCTGATCGACACCTCATCGGCCATGACGCGCAAGATTCTTCTGACCGTTTGCTCTTTCGCCACTTGCTCACGCCCGGCATCTATAACACGAGTCGTCGTTACGAGCGAGCCAAAGACTATCGCCCCGATGGTGGCTAACAGCGCAATCACCACCAGAACTTCGACGAGTGTAAATCCTGATTGATTGCTAGAATGTGAGGCCGGCAAAGACATACGTGCTCACTTCCACCGTTTCTTCCGCCGCTCCTCGCGGCCAAGACACTTGGACACGAACTTCCCGGATCAAGTCAAGCGGAGTCGGCAATACCGTACGCTTCCATTTGTAGCCGACGGCTCGGTCGGTTGCCTGTATTGTAGACTGGGTGCCGAGTGGAGCGTTCCGAAAATCCCCGCTGACTTCTCCAACGGGATAGACGCCCAACAGCTCTGTTTCAAGTAACTTCTCTTGTGCCAGCAGCGTCGCCGCAGTCAGTTCTCCGGCTCTCGCATGCAGGTCCAGATCGAAATTGCGCAGGCCGAGGAGAACCGGGAGCGCGATCGCCAGTAAGGCGATCGCCAGCAGCACTTCGAGCAGCGTGAACCCGCTCTCGCTGGACGCCGTCTTGTTCAAATCTCGCCGCATGTCCACCCACCACTGGTTTAGAATTTGAGTCCGAGCGGCGACCCTGCGTCCCCTTGCACAGTGGCCTGCAGCAATGTTTTTACACGGTCCGGAATGGTCTGGTAGCGCGGTGGCTCGATCCGTTCATCGCTGGTTCGGATCGCCCCAGTAAACGAATCCACCGCAAGAGCCAACAGGTTGTTGCTCCCGTCGGTAAAATGAATCGTCACTGGGTCGATGCGTCCATTCGGATAAAACGAGAAATCGACTCGGCCGGAAAGGCGCTTCGTCTGCCGTGTGGAGACCTCCGAAAACCGAATCGACTCCGGGAGCGAACGGGGCGTCGTCCAACTGGCATCGAGCGGAAGCTTCTCTTCCTTGCCTTCCACCACCATCGCCCAATAGATCCCTTGATCGAGATCTAGGTAGAGCTTCACGGGCTTTTGACTGGTCGCGGCCAGCCCTTGCAAGGTCCGGAGCACGCCAATGAACTTCCGTCCGGTGGAACTCAAGTCTTCGCCGATGACAATCCGTGGAATGACAATCACCGATATCCCGGCCAGGAGAAACAGGACAATGAGCATTTCCAGTAGGGTAAAGCCACGGGAGGACCGTAAGACCTGAGGCGTAGACTGTCTCGCGCGACGGGCGTGAAGCGCGCGAAAAGCGCGTCTCGCAAGTCTCGCTCGCCCCGCTATAGTTGACGCATGACCCTTGACCATTGACGCCTTAGTCCTTATCCAGATTCCAATTCGTGATGTCGGCGTTGATGCCCTCACCGCCGACTTCGCCGTCTGTTCCGAGAGAGGTGATTTCATAGTCTCCCTTCTTGCTCGGATTTAGATACTTGTACGAATTGCCCCAAGAATCTTCCGGCAGCTTCGGCAAGTACCCTCCAACTTTCCACTTCTTTGGAATCACGCCGACAGTAGGTTTTTCGATGAGGGCCTTGAGCCCCTGTTCCGTCGTGGGATAGACCCCATTATCCAGCTTATAGAGCTGCAGCGCGCCTTCGATATTCCGAATCTGCACCTTGGCCGCCGTGCGTTTGGCGTCATCCGTCCGGCCCATGATGCGTGGGACGACCAATGCCGCTAAAATGGCCAGAATGGCCACCACCACCATGATTTCAATAAACGTAAACCCAGCGGCGCCACCGCAGGCACGCGGCACGCGGCAAGCGGTGAGAAATCCAAGCCGTTTTCTCCCACAGAAATCTATCTTATGCATTCTCCATCCCGGCGAGAAACTCATCATCAGATCCCCCTTTTCCTCTTCCAACTCGTCACCCGTCACGCATCACTCGTCACGGCCTATCGAACCATTTGCCCCATCTCAAAGATGGGCAAGAGAATCGCGACGACAATAAAGAAGACGATGACGCCCATGACCAGGATCATGATCGGCTCCATGAGTGACGTCAACCGGGTGATCACTCGCTCCACCTCGCCATCATAAATCTGACTGACGCGGCGCAACATCTCTTCCATTTCACCGCTCCGTTCACCCACGGCAATCATGTGGGTCACCAGTGCCGGAAATTCGCCGCTCCGTTTCAGCGGATCGGCAATGGTTTCGCCCTCACGGATATTCTGCCGCGCACCCTCGACTGTTTCCTCAAGCACCCGATTGTTCATGACGCGCTTGGAGACATCCAGCGCGTCGAGGAGCTGGACGCCGCTCGCCAACATTGTCGCCAGCGTACCGGTCAACCGTGAGATCGACACCATGCGCGCGACATCTCCGATCAGCGGCAGTCGCAAGATGACACGATCCGCCGCCATCCGTCCGCTGTCTGTCCGAACGAACCGTCGCGTGATGACTATGCCGCCGACCACAAGGCCGACGACCAAGATCCAGTAGTCGGCAAAGAGCTGGCTCACCGACATCAAGGCGACCGTAGGCCAGGGCAGCGCCTGTTTCATGCTGACAAACACCGCCGTAATCTTGGGTACCACAAAGGTCATCAAGAAAAACAGCACGGAGACTCCGACGATGAGCATGAGGGCAGGGTAGAGGATCGCGTTGGTGACCTTGTTCTTGAGCGCCAGCTGTTTCTCCAAAAACTCCGCGAGTCGGAACAGAATCTGATCGAGCGCCCCGCTGGCCTCGCCGGCCCGTACCATATGCACATAAATAGGAGAGAAATCTTTCCCGTACGTTTCCAGCACGGCACTCAACGATTTCCCGCCCCGAATCTGCTCCCGAATATCGGCAAAGAGCGCTTTCACAGGCTTCTTCTCGGCCTGATCCACCAGGACTCCAAGCGCTTCGACCAACGGAAGCCCGGCTACCAACAGCGTTGCAAACTGCCGGGTCATCAAGGCGAGATCGTTAGAGGTGAGGGCGGCCGAGCGGCCGAGCGTGTGGGTGGCCCTGATGCGGCTTCCTTCCGGATGTCGAGCCGACGTTTGTCCCTGCTCCTCGACATCGGTCGGGAACACGCCTTCTTTACGGAGCTTCAGACGCGCAACTTTGACGTTCTCCGCGTCGACAATCCCGGTCGCAGCTCCGCCGTCGTTCCGATAGCCGCGGTATTGATAGACGGGCATGGCTAGACTTCGATCTCCTGCTGCGTGATCCGCATCATTTCTTCCATCGTGGTATGGCCTTGGATGACTCGTTCAGCGCCCTCTTGCTTCAACGTCACCATGCCTTTGGCGATCGCCGCTTGCTTGATGGCCGTCGAGTCCGCCTTGCTTCCAATGAGCCGTCTGATTTCGTCATCGAGCACCATCAATTCAAAAATGCCGGTGCGTCCGCGATAGCCGGTCTGCGAACAGGCCGCACATCCAGCCCCCCGGTATAAGGTCACGCTTGAGCCTGGCGCCAAATCCAAGCGACTCAACTCTACCGCGCTTGGTTTGTAGGGTTGTTTGCAATCAGGGCAGATCCTCCTGATCAGTCGTTGTGCCAGCACGGCGACGACTGAGGAGGCAACGAGGAAGGGCTCAATGCCCATATCGATCAGACGCGTGGCGGCGCTCGCTGCGTCGTTCGTGTGGAGCGTGGAGAATACCAGGTGCCCGGTGAGCGAGGCATGGATCGCGATTTCGGCCGTTTCACGGTCACGAATTTCTCCGATCATGATAACGTCGGGGTCTTGCCGGAGAATCGACCGCAATCCTGCGGCAAACGACAAATTGATTTTAGGATTCACCTGCATCTGCCCGATCCCGAGCAGCTGATATTCAACAGGATCCTCGACCGTGATGATGTTCTTATCCGGCGCATTGATGTGGCTCAGCGCGGCATAGAGGGTCGTAGTCTTGCCGCTTCCAGTCGGGCCCGTCACAAGGATGATGCCGTGCGCGAGTTGGATCAGTTGATGGATCGCCGAGAGCCGCTCCCCGGAGAAGCCCATCTCGGACAAATTCAGCAATCGATTCTCTTTCTCCAACAACCGCAGTACCACTCGCTCACCATGAGACGTCGGCAACACCGAGACACGGAGATCGACGTCCTTACCCGCAGTCCGAATGGCAAACCGGCCGTCCTGCGGCAGCCGCTTTTCAGCAATATTGAGGCCTGCCATGATCTTCAGGCGCGCGATGATACTGGCTTGCAAATGCTTCGGCGGCGTCAACACCGGATAGAGCACTCCGTCGATCCGATACCGCACGACCAATCCACGCTCGAACGATTCGAAGTGGATATCGCTCGCCCGCTGCCGAACCGCCTGGAATAACACCGAATTCACCAATCGAATGATCGGGGCTTCATCGGTCGCATCCAGCAAGTCCTGCGGCTCATCGAGTTCGTGCGCCAGCTGATCGAGGCTCTCGCTCGCGGCGATATCCTCCATCACCTGTTCGGCGCCGGCCGGACTGGCAACCGTATCATAGGTGCGGTTCAAACAGGCGAGCAGGGCGACACCGGTAGTCAGGACCGGCTTAATGGGTTTGCCCAACAGTAGCCGAAGATCGTCGAGCGCGACTGTTTCCAGGGGGTCGGTCGACGCGACAAGAATAGCCCCTTCCTCATATCGCAGCGGTAACACACGGTAACGCCGACAAAAGGCGATGGGCACCTTCTTGATCAGCTCGTGATCGACATTGGTGGATTCCAACTGCGGCATCCAGGACATCTCAAACTGCTGCGCAAGCCCTTCCAGCAGCTCTTCTTCCCTGAGCAAACGCAGATGCAGCAAGACTTCACCCAGTCGGCCTCCTTTTTCCCGTTGGTAGGCCAAGGCCTCCTCGAGTTTGGAGTCCAATAGGTTGAATTTCTCTCCCAGGATACGCCCAAGGAGGGGCTTGCCGTAGCCCGATTCAGCCTGATCATTTTTCACAAACTCAGACAATTTCTCTTGGCCCCGGTTGTACTTAGACGCGTCCATTCACTGGGCGTTTAATGGTCTGATGGTAAGCCCCTCAAAGTGGTTCGTTCCGCTTGTCAAACATACTCTTCCTTCCAAGTACCTGGCAAGGAGAGGTTCAGGGCTAACAGGACTGGACTCAATATGAATGTTAACATGAGGTTTGCCATCCAAGTCATTCATGTTAAAAGAACTTGTCTATCTAGCGAGTCAAATGGAACATGGAGTATGGTCAGAGCTTGATCAGGAGTGAAACGCTAGGCGGAGAGGAAGTAGAGGAGCGGACCCAGTCAGACTCTCTCAGGCTGGCTCATCGGAGCTCGTACGTGACCGTCGAGCGTTGGTTGTTGCGGACCATATCGAGCTTGACGACCCGTTCGTTCTTTAGTTGCTGTAGCAAACTCAACATCGTGCTGGGATCACGGATATCGACCCCATTGACCCGCTGCAAGATGTCCCCAGCTTTAACTCCAATCTTTTCATAAAAACTGGCAGGAACAACAAAATCGATACGAAACCCGTTCACGGTCCCATTCACCATGTTCGGCACAGCCCTGGCTTGCGTCAGGAGCTTCGGCAGGTCGCTCATGGCTAGCTCAACTTCTCGGCGGTCGATCACTTTCCGGACGGGAGCGCCAGGCGCTTGGGATGCGGGTGTAGTGGAAATACCGGCAGCGACGGCTGGTTTATCAGTCAATCCCAGCTCAAGCAATTCCTCCAGGTCGCCCTGACGAATGATCATTCCGTCACGTCGAATTTCACTGACTTCTCCCAAGTCCGGAATCTGCTCATGCAGACGATACAACGATTGCTTCTTCGACGACAGCTCTTCAACGATCGCAAAGACACCACGCTGGTCGCCCAGCACAACCCCAATCAGTCGAATCTTTGCAGCTACGCCCAACGAGGCTCGAACCGAAGTTCCAGCAGTTCCATCTTGATCCGTCAAACCCTGTGGAGTGGCGGGAAGTAGGAAGAGCCCGCTGGAACGAACATCCTCCGCATACTGAGTCGGCGAATACGAGACGGGAAGTGCGGAATCACTGCCGACCGATCCGTTAGGAAGCTCCGGCACAACATACAAAGCTTCCGCAACAAAAGCATTAATGGAATGGGCGACAAGAAATCCGCTCACCACCATACAGACGAGTAAGCCGACACGCCGTAATTGCTGATGGGGAATCTGTGCCAAGGGATAGACTCCGACTCCGGACTTGCTCGTATAGTACCCGTTCAAGATCCCTGGTCGCAACGGTCTTCTTCACCTTATACCATTTGACACAGTGAATAGGGCAAACGATTGAAGCAGGCATTAATCGGCTCCACACAAAAGAAACCCTCGAGTAAAGAAAGCGCTTATTTCCGGAATCACCGGCCAAGACGGATCCTATCTCGCTGAATTGCTCCTTGCCAAGTAACAAGTAATACGAGGTTTATGGGATTATCCGTCGCGCCAGCTCTTTCAGCACAGGTCGCATTGACCCAATCTATGAAGACCCCCACGTGCCTAATCCTCGGCTTCGCCTCATTTACGGGGATCTGGACGAGCCGGCTCGCTCAACTAAACCCTAAATCAAATCGATATTTCCCCTCGGGTGTTCTAAAGTGAACTCCGTGCAGCCAACGCTTGACGGACTTTTCGAGAATCACCAGGTCTTTCCGTTTCAACTCACTAGCCGTTATCCCCACCCTGTCTGTTAACGCATTGAGAAAACTAGCTTTTCATAACTACACTTCATGTTCCTGTTAATCTTGATTTTCGGCGCTCTAAGGGCACAATTTCTGCTTTTATCTACAGGTCCCCACTGACTATTCATGCAGTGAGAGAAATTTATGACGCCAAAGCAAATCAGCGAATCGTCTGAAGATGTTGTCACTCCTGCAGAGCGCTATGAACGCGGTCTTGCGTTGAAAAATGCCGGATTGCATAAGTCCGCCATTGAACAGTTCGAAATGGCTAGAGTTGATCCAGCCCTTACACTAAAGGCTCATGCCCAGATGGGTCTCTGCTTCAAATTAGCCGGCCGCTATGAGGATGCCGTGGCGGCATTTCAAAAAGCACTCTCAGCTTCGGCTGGATCATCTAAAGAAACCGTTCAGATTCTCTACGTCTTGGGCCGAACCCTCGAATCATTGGGACGGGTGGCAGAAACGCTGGAAGCCTATCGCTGGATCAGACGAGAAGATCCGGAATACCGAGATGTAGCCGGCCGCATTGAACAACTAAGCTCTCGGCGACCCGTCTCAGTCAGCAAGAAAGGCCGTTCAGAATAGTCCACCTGGGCCGGCAGCGTCATAAAATCCTGGCAAGACTTCCTCGGAACCCACAGATAATCTTCCCTTTCCGCATGTCCACAAACTCTCGTGCTCATCATTCGATACAGTCTTGAATTTGTATCGTTATGAGCTTTGATCTCATCCACCGGCGCTTCGTTCCAACGACGTCTCTTCCATGTAAAACTTCTGTTAACTGCATCATCCCTCTGTGATAGGCTCACGCCGCATCACAAGGGGGGGCCAATATGGATTGCGTGCTGATTCGTCATGGCATTGCGGTCGAACCGGAGGAGTGGGAGGGATCGGAGGAGAACCGCCCCCTGACCGAAAAAGGGAAGAAGCGCGCCCGACAAGCCGCGACAGGTCTTGCTGCGCTGAACTGCAAGCCGACCCATCTTTTCAGTAGCCCATTCGTCCGCGCCTACGACACAGCCAGGCTGATTCGCACGATCGTCTGTCCATCCCTCAAGGTCGAGACACGCGACGAACTGGCCGTCGGCTCCACGCCCGAGCAAATCGTCTCCTTTCTACGCTCGCTTCCATCAGAATCAGTGGTGCTGTGTGTGGGGCATGAACCGCTGCTCGGCGAAGTGGCGGGCATCTTGCTCTGCGGAAAACCGACTTCAAACTTTTCCGTAAAGAAAGCCGGGGCCGCGCTTATTCATCTGTCGGGGAGCGTAAAGCCAGGGCAGGGACTGCTCCGATGGTGGCTCCAACCGATGCAGTTGCGAGCCATGAAAAAGGGAAGGACAAAAGTTACGGGATCAGACGAAGGTTCCTAGACTGGGACATGCTCCACGCCCGCCGTCCGCTTGTGGTTCTGCAGCACAGGCAGGATGTGCCCTCGCAGTTCTTCTTGAATCTCTTCAGGGGATTTCCTTGCATCGACGACGTTAAAGTGAAATTCCTCGGCCATCTTGTCGAACTCTTCAATCAGCAGCGACTGGTACTTCTTGAAGCTGTCATATAGATCGGTTCCGAGCCTGAGATCCATACCCGACTCCCAGTAGTTCATCCCGGTGGTTTCGATCACCCGAAGCGCGAGCGTTTCCACGTCGATGCGCAAGTAGCACACAAGGTCGGGTATCAACGCAAACCCGAACACGTCGCGAATCCATTTCCGGTCTCCGCTCCTCACAAAATCCCGCGCGAAGGCCGTATAGATATAGCGATCCGCCAGCACGACGAACCCGGAACGGAGTGCGGGAATAATCTGGTGTTCGAGTCGATCTGCGAAATCGGTCGCATAGAGCAGGCTAAGCGACCAACGATCGAGAATGTTGCCGGCCTTCGCCATCTCTATCGTTTTGGACATGAGGTTCGACCTCGTCCATCCGGTCGTGATCACGCCGTAGCCTTGCACCTCCAGCCACTCCTGCAACATCTCGATGTGCGTCGACCGTCCGACGCCGTCGGTGCCTTCGACGGCGATGAGCTTCCCCTTCAGGTCACTCGGATTTAGGTACGTCAAACCGTCGCCAAAATAGCGTGCGTCGACCATAGGTGCCTCGTCTGGGTTTGTAGCCGCGGAGCGCCTCTTCCACCAGCGTCCGCATGTATTCCTGTTGCGTTTCGATATCCTGGGTCGCATCCATCGTCAGCAGGCCGAACTCATCGACGATCTTGTCATACTCCGCCAGGATCTGTGTTTGAAACAACCTGAAACTTTCCGTCACGTCCGGACTGAGATTCATGTCCATGCCGGCCTCGTAGTACTTAAACTGTCCGCGAGTTCCCCGCAACAGTCGCGAGATCGCCACCTCGATGGGCACCTTGTAATAGAAGGCCATGTCGGGTTTGATGGCGAAGTCGTACATCTTTCGCACCCAATCCCGCGACACCCCGCGCACCACATCACGCGCAAACGCCGTGTACATATACCGGTCGGCCAAGACGAGCATGCCGGCTTTCAGTGGAGGAAGAATCTGGTGATAGAGCCGGCTGGCGAAGTCGGTCGCATGGAGCAGGCTGAACGTCGTCGGCGTGAGGCTCTTCGTTTTCTTCCCCCGCTTCGTGGTGTCTTTGACCAAGTCGGAGGAATTCCACTCCGTAAAAAACACCTTGTGGCCTTTCGACTCAAGCCACTTATGCAACAGCAGCAGTTGCGTGCTTTTCCCGGAACCGTCGATCCCTTCAACAATAATCAACTTCCCAGAGTAGGGGTGGGGCACGGCGTTGGCCCCCTCCTGGTCAGTCATGATTTGTCCGCCTCCTGCATCACTTCGGCAAACCGGATGCGGCGGTGGAAGACCTGCTCAAACAAATCGGCCCGGTTCTTCGCCGCCCACAGTTCCATCTCTGCATCACCCGACACCGTCGCTTCAATCGTCATCGTCTTACCTATTTTTACATTTACCCTCTGCACCACGGAAAAATGAGTCCGATCGAGCCCATCGGCAACCCGCAGCAACGCGGCCAAGATCTTCACCACACGTTTCAGACGGGGCGACAACCCGCCGAACCCCTCGTGTTTGAGAGACGGCGCCGCCCGGCGATGGTAGCGCGCGACGTTGGCCACCACGTCGATTTCGTCCGCCGTCAACCCTCCCAGATCGCTGTGCTTGATCAAGTAGTACGCGTGCTTGTGATGTTGGCGGGGATTGATGAGATAACCGATATCGTGCAACACGGCGGCATACTCAAGCCAATAACGCTCTTGCTCCCCCAATCCGTGTACCCGCTTAGTCTGATCGAACAAGCGAAGCGCCAGACCGGCCACATGCAACGAATGAATTTCCGGAGCCTGGCAGCGCCGGGCAAGCCCAATGACGTTCCGTCGGCGCACATCAGGAATTTCATTTTCGGCTTTTAGGCCTTCGCGGTGTCGCTCGATAAAATCATAAATCACGCCCTCGCGAATTGCCTTGTCGCAGAGCGTCATCTCATCGAGGCCCGATAACTCCAGAAGACATCGGAGCACCACGGTGGTAGGCAGCAGCGTATCTACCCGCTTGGGGTCCAGACCGGGAATCGCCAGTCGTGCCTTCACCGATGACCGGGCCAGCTCCGTCTCCAGAATGCGGACGTCCTTCAGCGCTACTGTGGCAAGATTGTGCTGCGGCAACGGCCGTCCGGTCTGCCGCAGATGAATGACTTCCGCCAGGTTGCCTGCCATACCGGACGTGGCCACCAGCGCTTGGAATTTCTTGGTCCTGAACGACCCGAGCGCGGCCTTGAGTTGATCGGTCACGGCGGCTTCAAGCGAGCGCAGCATCGCGTCTGACGGCGGTGTTTTCGACAGAAATTGATCGGCCAGGCGAATGGCCCCCAGCTTGAGACTCTTGCCGTGAATCATGCCATCTCGGTTCCCGACGATCAGTTCTACCGAGCCGCCACCGACATCGACCACCATCGTCGGTCCATCTGGAAGCGCGATACTGTTTTTCACGCCGAGAAAAATCAGCCGAGCTTCCTCAATCCCACTGATCACCCGCACCGTTAGTCCCGCCTGCTCCGCGATCAAGTTGACAAAATCACCGCCGTTCCGAGCCTCACGCACCGCACTCGTCGCCACCGCCACGATACGATCGAACCCCTTGTTGCGGGCCAGCGTCACCAGCGTCTTGAGGACCTCCAGGGCGCGCGCGATAGCTTCATCGGAGAGCCGCCTAGTGGCAAAGGCCCCGTTGCCCAGCCGCGTTATGTCCTTGAAACGGTCGAGAATCTTGTAGCTGGCATCCGGCAGGATCTCAGCCATCACCATATGGATGGAATTGGTCCCGATATCGATAACCGCGAGCTTAGCCATTGACAAACACCCTTGGGGTTGGGTCAACGCAGGAGCGAAGGGACCTTAAAGAACAGGCGGGAAACTGTCAAGGATGGGAATGTTAAGTTTGTGTTACGTGCAGGGGAAAGACGTGGGGCGACCTGTCGAGTCAGCATCGCCATAAATAAACCGATTACTCTTTGACGACAAAATGTACGCTGCGATTCCTCTGCAAGCAATCGCTGCTGTGCTGAAAACAGAGCGGACGGTCTTTCCCATAGCTCGTCGTCTTGAGGTCGATGGAAAGCCCTAATTGCTGGAGATAAGACTTCACACTCTTGGCACGACGCTCACCCAACACGATATTGTAGGCGGCCGTTCCTACTTCGTCGCCTCGGCCTTCGAGAAGCACTCGCGTGACACCATCCTCCTTCAGCCGTTTGGCGTTGGCTTCCAACACCGGCAGGGCATCGACCCGGATAAAGGCTCGATCAAAGTCAAACAACACGTCTATCAGCGACCCTTTAGTCAGTCCGGTCGCATTTCTGGCGAACAACTCGGTTCGCATGGGCGGACTCGTCCGTGAAGTCGTCACACTAAGATCATTAGGTGGAATCTCCTTGATCGCCGGCTCGCCGATCCGTTCCTCCTGAGCCATCCGCTCATCACCGGTTCCAGATCCAGACTTGGTCGCGCAACCTTGCGCAAGCAGGACCGTAATGGCCAGCGTTCCGAATACTACGAAGTCTCGTGCTTGTCGCATACGTCCTCCTATTTTTATTAGTTTACGGTATCCTAGCCCTCAATGGAAGGCGACGGTGTTAACCTTTTCGTACACTGACATGACATCCTTGAGCGATTCCCACCTGAGTACAGCCAAGGCTTCATCGACGTAGTGTGGTGTCCGCATTCCGTTCAACACGCAGGTGACTCCGGGCGTGCTGGCGAGAATCCAGAGCGCCTTCCTCGATAACGAGTCGGTGCGACGTGGCACCGGCAGGAGCGGATCGATCGCAGCTGTCACCGAAGCGGTTCGGGCACGACTCCGTTCCGTTGCTTCGCGCCGCAAGCCACGCAGCAGGGTAAGCAGCTCTGGGATATACCGATCGCGCCACGTCTCCCATTGTTCAGAGATGGCTCCAGAGAGATGCCGCGAGAGCGTCTGCAGCACCTGGTTTATTTGGGGAGCGATCATGTGCTGTTCAATTTGCTCCCAATATTCCAGACCCTGAATCTGTGGACGTATCCTCTCCAGTTCTTGGGCCCAGGTGAAGAACTCAGCCGGCGTCATACCTTGCCCGATTTGTTGAATAGCCGGCGCGATCGACTCCCGATATTCTTTTTCGAGAGCTCCTACAGCGCCAAGCTGACGAGCGACGTCGACGGGCGCATCTTCAAGCGGAACATCGGCCAGGCGCAGCATACCGCTTCGCGGAGCAGGCATGGCATTCAAGGGACGGTTCACCAACACCGCCACGCCCATCTGCAGCGCATACTCCAGCACGGTCTGCCGATCGGAGGAGCCCGTATTGGCAGTTATGGCGGCTCCTGACTCGAATAAGTTCATTGGGAACTGTAAGATACGGAAGTGATGGACCTCGGACCCCGCCGATCTCGCTGCGGCTTGTGCCGCTTGAATCATGTGAGCGAGCGAGGTTGCTTCAGGATCGTCCGCATGGGACGTCACCGTGTTGGAGGAAACGCCATAGTACTGCAGCCGCCCTGCCGATACCTGCGATTCGAAATATGCGAAGGCTTGTTCGAGCCGGTCATAGAAGCTCGCGCGAAGTTTGACCAGATCATTCTCCCCACGATGGGCGGCTTCCGACAAAAAATATTCTGGATTATGCAGGAGACAGAAATCCAACGTGGACAGCCCAAGTCGATCCAGCGACAAGGTTAATTGGTCCGCCAAGAACTCTGGATGAATGCAATGCCAAATCCCGTCCCCGTACTTCACCATGTCGGGATAGGGTCGGCCGGCCTTTTCTCTCGCTTCGGCAAGCTTCAAATTCTGCCCTTGCACATACCCGATCTTGGAGACGACGATGACCTCTTCACGCCGCAATTCGTCTGATGTGATGAGTTCCATGAGCACTGATCCCACCAAGCGTTCGCTGTCGCCGTCCATATAATTCGTCGAGGTATCGATCAGATTGCAGGATTCCCGCAAGGCTTTCTTGAGGGCCTCTCGGTGGTCGGCGTTTTTGGTATCCACACGATAGGTACCAAACCCCAGGCGCGTCGTCGTAAACCCCGCTGTGCCGAGCGTCACAAATCCGGTAGCCAATGCCGCGTCGCCCGTCCGTCCGATCATGCGCACCGCATAGGCCGCCGTTCCCTGAACCGTCGCGCCCCCGGAGAGCTGCGTGCCTTGCAGCATCCTCTGCTCGCCACCGTGGCGATCCGCTGAGCCGTCCACGTTGGTTTGCAATGCGCCCATTACGGATCGGGGGTCGGTGACAGGTTGTCGGCAACTGAAGTTTCGGCAGATGTACAACGCCGGTTTTCCCGCTACGGCCTGCTTACCAGTCAAGAGAGGCAAAGATGACGATACGCCCGGCTCGCTTGTCGCCACAATGCGATTGGGGAGATAGCAATCCGCCACCGCCTGGTGGAGCGCACGAAACCCCTCCTGCGTCTCGTCGCCGATAAACGCCAGTTCGACCGGTCCTTCCGTGAGAAAATCAACCACGGCCAGACTCTTGGCAAAGGCTCGCGGATAGCGTGCAATCTGTCGTCCATAGGCACGCACCGCACCGATTGCCGCATCACGCCAGTCTTGTTGATCAAAGTGGAAGGACAGCCGGGCCAAAACTGATGCAGCAACGGCATTCGCACTGGGGGTCGCCCCATCAGCCCCTTCGCGGCCTCGTAGAATGAGGAACTCATGATGTTTCGCCGTGGTGAAGAAACCGCCTTGCGCGTCATCCGCGAAATCCGTCATGAGATAATCGGCCAACCGCGCCGCCGCATGAAGGTAGGTTTCGGCGGCTCCGGCCTCATACAGATCCACAAGCCCCTCGGCTAAATAGGCATAATCTTCGAGATAGGCATCGAGATGGGCGCGACCGACGCGAGACGTGCGCAACAACCGGCCATCGGGCCGGACATGCGTCCGGAGCAGAAACTCAGCCGTCCGCTGAGCCTTGTCGCGATAGCGACCCTCTCCAAAGACCCGCGCCGCCTCAGCCATCGCCGACAGCATCATGCCGTTCCACGCGGTGATCACTTTGTCATCCAGTCCAGGCGGTATGCGCTGCTGGCGTACCCGATAGAGCACCGGTTTTACACGAGCTGACGTCTCCAGCAACTCATCGGCCGTTAGATTGAGCTGCTTCGCAATGGCTTCAATGGGTCGTAGGCGATTCGGGATGCTCTTGTGCTCCCAATTGCCCGACTCGGTGATGTCATAGAGTTCGCAGAACCGTCGGGCCTCCTCATCATTCTTCAATGCGGTACGCACCTCGGCGGGCGTCCAGACGAAGAACTTTCCTTCGACACCCTCTGAGTCGGCATCCGTCGCCGAGTAGAGTCCACCCTCTGGCCCCGTCATTTCCCGCAGCACATAATCGAGCACCTCAGTGGCCACCTGCCGATAGAGAGGCTTTTTCGTGACCTGATAGGCCTCCACATAGACTCGAGCCAGCAGCGCATTGTCGTAGAGCATCTTCTCAAAGTGGGGAACCAGCCATCGTTCATCGGTTGAATAGCGCGCAAAGCCGCCGCCGATGTGATCGTAGATGCCGCCGGCCGCCATCATGTCGAGCGTCTTCGTCACCATCGCCAGCGTCTGCGCGTCGCCTGATCGCCGATGGCATCGGAGCAGTAACGATAATCCAGCGGCCGGTGGAAACTTTGGCGCCGTACCGAATCCACCATGCGCCTTGTCGAAATCATCTTTGAATTGGACGACAGCCTCCTCAAGTACCAATTCGCCGACGGAGATCGGGGAGGGGATGCGCCCTTCGTTCTTTAACCGCTCCGACATCTCCTTTGCCTGGGTGTAAACACCCACTGCGTCTTTTTCCCAATAGTCGGCGATCTTTTTCAGCAAAGTGCCGAAGCCCGGTCTACCCCAACGGTCTTCGGGGGGAAAGTAAGTGCCAGCGAAAAATGGTTCTTGATCCGGAGTCAGAAACACCGTCATTGGCCAGCCACCCTGGCCATGATTCATGGCCAGGGTGGCCGCCATGTAAATCTCGTCGAGGTCCGGCCGTTCTTCCCGATCCACCTTGATGCAGATGAAATGGCGATTCATGGTCGCTGCGATCGCCTCATTTTCAAACGATTCCCGCTCCATCACGTGACACCAGTGACAAGAGGAGTAGCCGATCGACAGGAGGATTGGTTTATTCGACAACTTTGACGCCTTCAGCGCTTCGTCGCCCCACGGATACCAGTCCACTGGGTTATAGGCATGTTGAAGCAGATAGGGACTGGTTTCATGGATGAGGCGATTTGGAGATCGGGTACCAGCAGGTGACGACATACGGTCACCCTAGCATCGGGGCGAGAAGAGCGTCAACGGAGCAAAAAGGAAAAGCCTGCGGTCCAAAGACCGTAGGCTATTCATGAAATCGAAGTTGGGATATATTCCGTAACGAGACAGCGCCTCGAAATTACTTCCCGCCCTTGTCTTTCTTCTCTACGCCGGCGAAGGAAGGCGCGGTGAAGGAAATTGTCACTCCCGCCGCCATAATTGCCATCAACATGCGCTTCATAAATGCTCATCCCCCTAAGGTTTAGAATGTGTGTCCGTCAATGCAAGGCATAGTGGGGAGGTAGCCAACGATACATCGTAGCATGTCAATTCCTCGGGCCTCCCACCCGATATCGTATAGGATTTGACGGGCCACGGACCGCCATGGAAATCATTGCTTCCTGGTCCTGAGTCTATATTGTGATAGGCTAAACAGAGGACTCGAAAGGGGGAGTACAATAATGGTCGATATCGGCCCCTATTCCAATTACCGCCTCACCGTCCGGCTGGAACTCGCGAACAAACCCGGCATCTTCGCCCGAGTGGCGGCGCTCTTGGCCGAAGAGCGAGCTAATCTCGGCGCCGTCGATATCGTCTCGGCGACTAAGACCCGCATGGTCCGGGACATCACCTTCGACGTCCAGAATGAAAGGCACGGCGAGAGTGTCCTCTCCCGCCTGAGCGCGCTGCCCGATGTTACCGTGCTCTCGGCCTCCGACCGAATTTTCCTCCTCCACCTCGGCGGTAAGATTCGCGTGGAGGGTAAATTTCCCATCAGCACCCGAAACGTCCTGTCGATGGTTTATACCCCCGGCGTCGGCCGGGTATCACAAGCCATTGCTCAGGACAAGTCCAAAGCCTATACCTTCACGTGCAAGAGCAATAGCGTGGCGGTTGTCACGGACGGGTCTGCGGTGTTGGGACTGGGCAACCTCGGCCCGGAAGCGGCTCTCCCTGTGATGGAAGGCAAAGTCATGCTGTTCAAAGAACTGGCCGGGATCGACGCCTGGCCTCTCTGCCTCAACACGCAAGATTCAGATGACATTGTGCGGATTGTGCAAGGCATCGCACCGGGCTTCGGCGCCATCAATCTGGAAGATATCAGTGCGCCCCGCTGTTTCGAGATCGAGCGAAGGCTAAAACAATCGCTCGATCTTCCCGTCATGCATGACGATCAGCACGGCACAGCCGTTGTCATTCTCGCTGCACTGACCAACGCTCTCACCGTTACGGGAAAACAGCTGGAGGACGTCCGCGTCGTCGTCAACGGACTCGGCGCGGCGGGCACG
>SPAW01000023.1:23790-98125 GCA_005239465.1 Nitrospira sp.
CGGAGAAGCCGAGCAATTGCGCTCCTGCCGGACCGACCTCACCGCTTGCCTCACCCGCGACAAACCGAAAGGTATCTTGCGCGATGCTCTGAAGGGTGCCAACGTGTTCATCGGTCTTTCGGTCGGGAATATACTGACCGCTGAAGAA
This sequence comes from Nitrospira sp., assembly GCA_005239465.1. Classification (GTDB taxonomy): domain Bacteria; phylum Nitrospirota; class Nitrospiria; order Nitrospirales; family Nitrospiraceae; genus Nitrospira_D. The sequence continues at coordinate 23,939 of SPAW01000023.1, forward strand.
CTCGAGGTCATGGCTCCAGATCGAATCGTCTTCGCCATGGCGAATCCTGACCCGGAGGTCTCGCCCGAGCTCGCCGCCTCGCACTGCCGCATTTTTGCCACCGGGCGCTCGGACTATCCCAACCAGATCAATAATGCGCTCGCGTTCCCCGGCATCTTCCGTGGCGCGCTCGACGTTCAAGCCTGCGAGATCAACGAAGCCATGAAACTTGCCGCTGCTAAAGCCATCGCGCACGCGATTCCAGAAGGCGCCTTGAGCGAGGACTACATTATCCCCAGTCTCTTTGACAAAGAAGTCGTCCCGCGCGTTGCCCGAGCCGTCGCGGCTGCCGCCAGGGACAGCGGCGTCGCACGAAGGCGAGCAACAGCCAACGATCAACCATTGCCAGAGTAATTCGTTCCATCCAACCTGCGCACCACCGACCTGAAGCGTGCTGGAGCCCTTCTGGCCATGAATCGCACTGTGCTACAATGCGTCGCCAGGAGCGCACGCAACATATGCCTTTTTCGACGAGTAAGTACATCAAGTTTCGCAGCGGTATGCAGAAACGCATCTACTCCCTACGCTCCAAAACAGAAGACAGTTTGGAAATTGCCGTCGACACTATGATGGAAGAACGGGTGGACAGTTTTTTCCGGGTTGAACAGGGGCTCGAGGAGGTCATCAAGTCACTGATCGAGATTGAAGAAGAGCTGGGAGCAGTTCGAGACCTGTCTGGAGCCATGCGCCTTGAGTCCCGGTTGGAGTTCGTCGAGGATCGCTGGGATGAGTTCGATAGCGAGATCCGTGAACGGCCCCGGCGGCGGCGTAAGAAAATCAATCTGGCCGACATGTTGAAAGCCGCCGGCGGGGGAGGGGGCGCGCTTTCGGACAACCCAAACAGCGTGAATAATGCGGTGGACGCCTACGCGATCATGGGCGTGGAGTTCGGCAGTTCTCTCGCCGACGTGACTGCTGCATTTCGGACAAAGGCCAAGCTACTGCATCCCGACGCCAACAATGGCGATCGCGGTTCTGAACCGGAACTCCGCCGCATGCTGGAAGCCTATCAATTTCTGAAAGAATACCTGAGCTTGAGCAATACCGAGCCGATGCGGCCACCTGACCGACCCTACAGTCCGGCGGAATAAGTCGACCGTGAAAATGCGCGCACAATCCCACTACATCACGAGCCCCAACGCACTCGGTGAATTCTGCGAGCGACTTAAAGATTGTTCTCGCCTAGCGCTCGATACGGAGTTTGTGGGCGAAGACAGTTTTGTGCCCAAGCTAGAACTCATTCAGGTCGCCACGGAAACCGCGGCGGCGGTCATCGATTTCCCCGCAGTGCTGGCCGGCGGCTCGCTGGATGCCTTCTGGGAGACCGTGTGTAATCCGGCGATTCAAAAAGTCGTGCATGCCGGACGGCAGGACTTGGATCTCTTTTCGATTCATGCCGGCCAAATTCCTAAACCATTCTTCGACACGCAGATTGCTGCTGCAATGGTCGGCTTCGGTCCACAGGTTGCCTATGCCAACCTCGTCCAACGAGTCCACGGCACGAAGCTGGACAAGGCCCACACCTTTACCAACTGGAGCGCCCGCCCGCTGTCTCGGGACCAATTGGCCTACGCGCTCGAAGATGTGATCTTCCTTCTTGCGATCCATGACGATCTCCACACTCGCCTCTCCAAGCTTGGCCGGCTCCACTGGGCCGACGAAGAGTTTTCTCGTCTGGAAAACATCGTGGGAGACACGCGTAGTAAACCACAGGAACGCTACCAACGCGTGCGCGGCTGGGACACGCTCAAGCCGAAATCGGCCGCCGTTCTTCGAGAGCTGGCAGCCTGGCGAGAAGGGGAAGCGAAGCGTCGCAATGTACCTCGCGGGCGAGTGATGCGGGACGAAGTGCTGCTGCAACTGGCGCGACATCCTCCACGCCACATACAGGAGCTGCGCGCAGTTCGAGGCCTCCATGGATCAGAAGCCGATCGCAATGGCGAGTCGCTTCTTGCCGCCATTCACGCAGCGCTCGCACTTCCGCCGTCGGCCTGGCCGGAGGCTCCGAAAGAGCGGAAGGCTGAATCGGAGTCCGCCGGCCTCGTGGAGCTGCTTCAGGCGGTGATGAAAGCTCGTGCGACAGAAGAAGAGATCGCACCTGCGCTGCTGGCCACGACGGCAGATCTGCAGGCGCTTGTTGATGCCAAGATGAATCGCGCTACCCTCGATCTTCCACTCCTGAAAGGGTGGCGTCGGGCGTTGTTGGGAGACATCCTGCTTGATGTGCTCGATGGAAAACTCGCGATTAGCATCAACCCAAAGTCCGGGACACTCATCTGGTCACCGCCTTCAAGCTGAGGATGTTGCAAAAGCCCTCCAGCGGCGTTCTCGCATCGCTCAAGGCCTCAGGGGACTGGCTCCGGCACTGCCGGTGGCTGTCCCGCTATATTCAAAAAGGGACAGTCGCCGGTCGGAAGGGACTTCGGCGAGCTCCCCTCGACAGGCTCGGGGCCTGAGCTTGCCGAAGGCAGTCGAGCCGCGACAGTCCCTTTCACTCGCTGCGGCCTAGCTGGGCGGACTTTTTCATCATCCTCCTCTGGGTTCCACCCTCCCACCTGCGGCCACTTCCAACGACCTCGCGAACCCCCGGCCTCTGGAGGTTTTGCAACAGTCTCAAGCTAAGGCCAACCCTTGAGCCAGCCCCCTGCTCGCCCCTGTTCAAAACAGGACGGGGAAATCCATTCTCACTGCAACTGCCGGATTCCTGATAATATCTTTGCGAAGCGTGACCGTAATCCCGCTAGAACTCAGCATTTTTTCGCCCATTATTTCTGGAACTGCCAGACATCCTGGTACGGTTCTCGCTCTTCCCTCCGGCTAAAATCATCCGGTGGTCTTGGTACCAGCAACATATAGGTACTCGATCATGAAAACGTTCTTCGCCTTCCTAATCCCTGGGGGAGTCGTCTTCCTCGCCGCCATCGGCTTTCTTCGTCCACATGGCCTGCCGTCATGGGTCCAGGGTCCGGTCCAGGCGCTTCCGTACATCGTGCTGGGATTTGGGTTGGTGTTCGGCTGGTATCTTTCCAGTGGCCGTTTGATCCTTTCGCTTATAATGCTCGCATTTGCCGACCGTGCCGTCATCCTGTTTCCGCCGACAGATCCTGACCCTGGGTCGGCAAACCATGTGATTTTTGCTGCGACCACCTTCCTGTTGCCGTTAAATCTAATGGCCCTCTCGGTTATCAAAGAAGAAGCCATCTCAACCTGGCGCGGTGTCCTGCGCCTGCCGCTCGTGCTGATACAGCCGTTTCTGGTGCTCTGGTTATCTCTACCGGAACAGGCCAGCCTTGCTCTTTCCTTACAACAGCCCTTGCTGCCGATGCTAATGGTCGATTGGACGGCACTTCCCCAGCCGACCCTCTTGGCTTTTTGTGGAGCCCTACTTTTGATCGGCGTACGATTTATCGTTCAAAAGAATCCTCTCGACTGTGGAGCCCTCTGGGCGCTGGTTACATCCTGCGCGGCCTTTCAAGGTCTGCACTACGGCTGGTCGGCGACCAACTTTCTGTCCGCTGCCGGGCTCATTCTCTTCCTGACCCTGCTTCAAGCCTCCCATCAACAGACCTATCGCGATGACTTGACCGGCATCCCCGGCAAGCTGGCTTACGAAGAGGCGGTTGCGAATCTCGGAAAGAAGTACGTCCTCGCTGTCGTGGGGATCGACCAATTAAAACAATACGGAAACCAGCATGGCAAACCAGTCAGTGAGCAACTGCTTCGCCTCATAGCCCAGAAAATCATGGCCGCTGCAGATTCCGGCAAAGTTTTTCGTCTGGCCGGCGAGGAATTTACCATTCTGTTTCCGAGGAAAACGGCGACGGAAACGTTGGTCACGCTTGAGGCGATCCGCAAAGCAGTGGAACAGACCACAATGTACTTACGAGGCCGTGACCGAGTCTGGGAAGGAGGAGGCGCATCACACACAGGATCGAGCGATGAAGAACTCGTCGTCACCGCCAGCATCGGTCTCGCAGAGGCGGGAAATTCCCAATCGTCATTGGGTCTTGTAACCAAAATCGCTTATAAGGCGCTCTACGAAGCCAAAGGGGAAGGGGGCAATCTCGTAAAGCGAGGAGCTATTACGCCCGAAACCAAGAAACCAGTCCCTGCCGAAGCAGGACGCATCGTCGCGTATAACGAGTTCGAAAACTCGTAGCGACCTTACAACAGCTGCTTTATCGATTCCGCCGGCCTCGCCAAGATCGCCTTCTCGCCCTTTTCCACGATCGGACGCTGAATCAGATCCGGGTGCTTCATCATCAGATCGAGCAACTCATCGTCCGACAGACTCTTCTTCGCCAACCCCAGCTCCTTATAGATATCTTCTTTCGTTCGAAGCACGTCCTTTGGTGAGAGCCCGGCCTTCTTCAACAGACTTTTTAACTGCCCCTTCGTGAAGGTTTGTTCATAGTAGTTGATCGCCGCGAACGGCTTACCGCTGTCTTTCAACATCTGCACTGCCTGACGGCAGGTGGTACAGGTGGGTTTATGATAGATTGTTATGTTGGCCATGGTATCTCCTGGGTGAATAAACCTGCCTTGACGAATTTTTTTAGACTATGTTAGATCCTACGCACTCGACGTTTCTACTGAAACAGGGTTCCTCATGCCATTGGTTGGAACAAGCTCTTCCGGTCAATACTCCTGCGCCACAGCGTCTCAGCACACCCTCAAAGATCTCCGCACGAAACGCAAAGGCCAACCGGTCTTCGTCCTCGGCCATTTGCTCAATCGCAAGGGGCAGGAAGCTACCTTTGAGGTCTTCAATGACCGGATCGCCCTCGTCAAGTTTAGCGACGGTGGAACCGTGGGCTATGATCCGGTTGAACTCTTGCTTCCCACTGAGATCGATGAAAAAGGCATCGCCTACTTTGAAATCCGTCCTTGTCAAACCTGCAAATTGCTCTTTTCCCTGACCCTGGAGGAGAGCGAATCGGACCATGAGCCGAATCAGTGCCCGGACTGTCGCGGCTAGCAGGCTGTTGAAAAGGTCGCTCTTCTCACCCGCCCTCCCCCGCGCGCCGGGATGCGCCCTTCACCGAACGGCGTTCTCGCATCGCTCAGAGGCCTCAGGGGACTGGCTCCGGCATTGCCGGACTTCGGCGAGCTCAGTCGAGCCGTGCCTGTCCCGCTATGTAAACAGGGACAGTCGCCGGTCGGAAGGGACTTCGGCGAGCTCCCCTCGACAGGCTCGGGGCCTGAGCTTGCCGAAGGCAGTCGAGCCGCGACAGTCCCTTTCGCTCGCTGCGGCCTTGCTGGACGACCTTTTTGAACAGCCTGCGGGTGATGCTGGGAACGTCCGTGATTTCCTACTGAGCCGTGTACTTCCCCAAGTCCAAAATAGGTTTTCAACACCCTGTTAGTCTACGAGCGGAGCCACTTCCAAAGCCTTTTTCAGCAGGCAGTCCCCGGCAAACCCCTGCAGCACCATCGGCAACATGGCTCCATCGATTGCCCGTACCGAGGTCACTCGGAACCCCTCTGGTACTTTCTGTCCCTCCAGTTTCATCGCGTGACAGATCTCAAGCTTATTCCAGATCAGATTGGAAAGCATCTGGTCGGACACCAGCAGTCTCAGGTCCGTGACTATCCCATCGATCGCCACCTTTGCCGACACGCGCGTTTTATCTTTTGGTGGTTCGCTGACAACGGCGAACGCCATAATGTCCTCCTCCGCCATGGCGAACTCAGACGCATCCATCCCAACGTTCAATGCCATAAGACAGCAAATGATGTTGGCTGTTCTCATCATTCATCTCTTGGGATCGAGGTCGTCCGCCGGATCATTCATCGCTCGACTCGGAGCAGTAGACCTACCAGCAAGTGAAGACCCCCGTGGCTCAACACACTTGCCCAGACTGGTCTGGACAAAGTGATGCTTCCCGCGCCGCTGGAAGGAGAATCGATTGCAGATTGATCGCTGGTCTGCCGAAATACGATCACGGCACGCACCAAGACTCAAACGCCAAGCACCGGTATGGCTCACGGCATCACAGGCTACTTCCGCACATCATTGCTTCATGCTCAGTATGCCAAGCAAGATTTATCATTTCAAGGACGACCCGCAGCCATTTCGTCCTGTTCGTGTTAGGCTATGAACGAGACTGTAGACATGCTCTCAAATACTCGCGAGGTAGCATCATGCCCCATGACTTCATGCCCGGACTAGCCGGAGTCCCTGCCGCGACGTCTTCGATCAGCGACGTCGACGGGCAACACGGCATTCTCGAGTATCGCGGCATCAGAATCGAGGAGCTCTGCGCGCATTCGTCATATCTCGAAACCGCCTATCTGCTTCTCTTCGGACACCTTCCGACACCGACAGAGTTTCAACAATGGACCACCGACGTGACCCATCATCGACGCATTAAGTTCCGCATCATCGACCTGCTGAAATGTCTACCCGAACAGGGCCATCCCATGGACGCGCTACAAGCGGCCGTTGCGGCACTCGGAATGTTCTATCCAGGCCGCAACGTGAAAGACATCGAGAACAACTATTGGAGTGCCGTGCGTCTCGTGGCCAAGCTGCCGACGATCGTGGCAGCTTGGGCGAGGCTTCGCCACGGAGATGCTCCGATCTCGCCACGCGACGACTTGGGATTCAGCGAGAATTTCTTCTATATGCTGACCGACTCAGTCTCACACCCCTTATGGGCGGACATGTTAGATGATTGTTTAATCCTCCATGCCGAACACACGATGAACGCTTCAACCTTTACGGGACTTGTGACTGCTTCGACCTTGGCCGATCCGTATACCGTCGTCGCTTCGTCGATCGGCGCGTTAAAAGGTCCCTTGCACGGAGGCGCGAACGAAGAAGTGGTGGTGATGCTTAAAAACATCGGATTTCCGGACAGGGCGCGGTCCTATGTCGAAGACATCCTTCATAAGAAACAGAAGCTCATGGGCTTTGGTCACCGCGTGTACAAGGTGAAAGATCCTCGGGCGACCGTTCTCCAAGGCCTTTGTCAGCGCCTCTTCAAAGAATGCGGGAGCTCGCCTCTCTACGAGGTCGCACTGGAGGTCGAGCGAGCAGCCGGAAATTTGCTCAATGGTAAGGGCATCTATACCAACGTCGATTTCTACTCCGGCATCATCTACGATAAAATGGGCATTGAAACGGATCTCTTTACGCCGCTCTTCGCAATAGCCCGGGTATCCGGCTGGCTCGCCCACTGGCTCGAACAGCTGCGGGAAAACAAATTGTTCCGGCCTGACCAAATCTACTCCGGCGAGCATAACCGCCCCTATGTGCCCCTCACGCAGCGCTAGCAGGCTTGCCCCGATATCCCCCCTTGACTCCGCGGCATCCCGATTTATCTGACGCACAGACGGTTGTATCGGCGCAGCGCCAGCGACACTCAACGACACATTATGAATCGTAAGGAAAAGGAGGTCTATGATGACACTTGTACGGTGGGATCCGTTTCGTGAACTGGAAGATATGTCCGAGCGATTGAATCGCGTGTTTACTCGTCCCGCATCGCGTACCGGCGGAAAGGAACACTTAATCGTTGCCGACTGGGTACCGACCGTGGATATCAGCGAAACCGACGGCGAATATCTCATCAAGGCGGAATTGCCCGACGTGAAGAAGGAAGATGTAAAAGTCACGGTGGAAGACGGAGTCCTCACGTTGCAGGGCGAACGTCTCCGGGAGAAGGAAGAGAAAGGAAAGAAATATCACCGAGTCGAACGGTCGTACGGAAGTTTCCTAAGAAGTTTTACTTTACCCGAGTCGGTCGATGAGAGCGGGGTCAAAGCCGAATACAAAGACGGTTTGCTGAACTTGCATCTCCCGAAAACCGAGAAGGTAAAACCTAAAGCGATCGATGTGAAAGTAATCTAACCGTATCGCGTGAAGAACCACCTGAAGGAAGGTCCGCTTCGGCGGGCCTTCCTATTTCTCCACATCCTGTTCCTGCATCACTAACTCCCAAAACCCCTCACCGAAATGATAGCGCAGCACATAGCGTTGATCGTCACTGGCACGCACGCGAAAGTAACAATGGATGTCTGTGTACCACCGATCAATCACATCAGTTATTGCCAATCGAATGCCATCGAGCGTAAATGCCCTCGGGGTTTCTTCACCTTTATATCCAGCGTAGGCCTCGACACTCACGTCCGGTGTGTTCATTGCCATACCCTTGTACAAGTAGGTGACCTAAGTTTATCATGACGCCCGCAGGGAGGAAGACCCCTCACCATGGAGTGGAGCGCATGAAAGAGAACCAGAAAAGACAGACCGCAGCTTCGTCTGGATCGACAGCAGCCACGAGAATCGAACGCGACACGATGGGAGAATTGGCCGTCCCGGCTGATGCCTATTACGGGGTCCAAACGGCTCGTGCGATCGAGAACTTTCCGATCAGTCCGTTGCGCATGCCGCGATCCGTCATTCGAGCGATGGGCATGATCAAGCGAGCCGCCGCCTCCGTGAACCATTCACTCGGCCTGCTGGACAAGAAATTGGCTGAGGCGATCAAACAGGCGGCGACTGAAGTCGTGGTAGGAACACTCGACGCCGAATTCCCGGTCGATGTCTTCCAGACTGGCTCCGGCACCTCCACCAACATGAACACGAATGAAGTGATCTCCAACCGAGCGACGGAATTGCTTGGCGGGGCACGAGGCAGCAAGCTCGTGCACCCGAACGACCATGTAAACCTCGGACAGTCGAGCAACGACGTGATTCCCACGGCGATTCATATCGCCGCCGGTGAGATGATGCAGCAGCAACTCATTCCGGCTCTTACTCGCTTGCACAAGGCGCTCGATCGCAAAGCCAAAGAGTTCGACAAGGTCGTGAAAATCGGACGAACGCATCTGCAGGATGCCACGCCCGTGCGGTTAGGACAGGAATTTAGCGGCTATGCCCGTCAGATTGAACTCGGCATCCAGCGAGTGAAACGGGCGCAAGACGCACTCTGTGAAGTCGCCCTCGGCGGCACGGCTGTCGGAACCGGACTGAACTGCCATCCAAAATTTTCCTCAACAGTCATGGCGATTATTTCAAAAGAGACCGGCTGCGCCTTCAAGGAAGCCAAGAATCACTTTGAGGCTCAATCCGCTCAAGATTCGCTGGTCGAAGCAAGCGGGGAGCTGCGGACGTTGGCCGTGAGCCTCATGAAAATCGCCAACGATATTCGCTGGCTCGGCTCGGGTCCTCGCTGCGGACTGGGAGAAATCAATCTGCCGGAAACACAACCGGGCTCCTCGATTATGCCGGGCAAAGTGAATCCGGTCATCGCCGAATCCGTCACGATGGTCTGCGCTCAGGTCATCGGCAATGATGTGACCGTCACAATCGGCGGGCAGGCGGCCAACTTCGAGCTCATCGTCATGATGCCGGTCATGGCGTATAACCTTCTGCAATCCATCGAACTCCTCGCGACTGCCTCCGACAACTTTGCGACGAAATGTATCGAGGGGATCACAGCCAACGAAGAACGCTGCAAGAGCTTGATTGAAGAAAGCCTCGCCATGTGCACGGCCTTGGCACCGGAGATCGGCTATGAAGCGGCGGCGAAACTGGCCAAGGATGCCTACAAGTCTGGCAAGACCATACGCCAAATGGCCAAGGAACAAAGAGTTCTCCCAGAAAAGCGGCTCAACGAACTGCTCGACCCCTGGCGCATGACCGAACCGGGTGGGCCAGTGGGGAGTGCGGGCGGATAGGGAGAATTAGGGAGCCCATGAAGGCGCGCCGATTTCCTAAACACGTGCAGAGCGTTTGTGAATAGACGAAACAGGTCTTAAGTCAATACTCAAGCCTGACCCCAAAGTTCGCTGCAAGCCTCGGGCGATCGAAGTGCAGATTGCCTAAGAGGACGACGCGACGAGAGTACCACAGAACGGCCCGCCCAGGCGGGCTGTTGCATTTTCTCTTCTTGCTTCCCTCTCACCAGTTTCTACCACACCCATCGAGATCGTGCTGGAAGACATATCGATGGCTATCACTAATGGGCCGAGACGAGAGGTGCACTTTGTGCGGGCGACGAAAGCGATGTCGGCGACGCAGATACTGGACCAGGGACAAAAATGGGGACAGGCTACTTTTCTCCAATGATGCCAGTAAAAAGTAGCCTTGTATCTTAAGTCGGTGTTCGTTCACGATATGTCTTCAGGCAACCCAGACGTGATAGACCGAAGTAGCCGAGGTCTTCAAAGACCGTGGGACAGCGCGGGTCGTCACGTCTACTTTCTGAACAAGCCCGAACAGTTGCGTGGGCCATTGAGCCCGCATCGCAAGGATGGGACACAGAATTGGGAAGCCGGGATCTCTGGTCCGTCAGTTGTGGCATGCGTGTCTCTGAGTACGCAGGGGCGCCTCTGCGTGCTTGACAGTCAAGACAGTTGCTGTCCCCATTCTTTCTCTCTTTCTCAAGGTGTTTGACGAGTGGCGCTGACCTGGGAGCCTGTCTGCCCGCAGCGGGGTCCCTACACCGGGCGGGGTAAGAGGGCGCACGGCGCGATGAATAAAGAGCGCCACGTTTGTGTGCGCCGCCGAGTTGGTGAGGCGGCCGGACCGGACGGGCTGATCAGTGACAGGACCCGTCGAGCTACACCGCCCATACTCCTACTTTCTTCGCCGTTGCCTTTTCGGCAGCCGTAGCTCTTTCCGAACATCGCCAATGGAAGTGCCGCCCTCACGTTGATAGTTTCGCCGTAATGACTCGATGCGTGCGATGAATCGGGGATCTGACTCAAAGAGTGAGTCTGCCACGACTTTGCGGCTGTTTGAGATCACGGATGATTTGCGGCTCAAGGATGTTACTCAGCTTTTAGGCTAAGCTCCTCAATGCGCGAATGTGCGGGACCGAGTTTCTTGATCGTCACGTACAGAAGTGGCTGATCGTGAGCGGATTGTTCTTCTCCAATGCGAGCACTCCACTTGTTAAACTCTTCATCCCCTTCGAGAAGAAGGATCACCTGAGCATTCTCCGGTATCTTGTCGGTAAACTCTGGATGCTCTCTGAGGTACCGGTCGAATTCCATCCCTAGAAGGCTGTTTCGCTTTTCATTTGTATTCATGGAAACTGGCCCTCCAAGTATCTTGTTCTATACATTTCCCAATTCAGATCGATGTCTTCATCCGCCAAGGTCAACGTTTCCTCATAGGGAAGCTGAAGAGGTTCTTTCTCCTGCTCACCATGAATATTGTCCCGGTCTATGTGCGAAAAGTCATGAGCGCAATCATAACGGATCACCGGACGCCAGACCCCATCCACTTCTATTTCGAGCTGCACCATGAAATGAACCACCTTGTCTTTATCAGTCTTGTGAAAGTGCCTCTTGCGGGCGCGCTCCCCTAAGGCTCTGGCATAGCTTTTTTCACCCACCTCTATCTCAACTCCGCTACCGGTAACATTGACATATTTCTACACCGGCCACTTCTCCTCGTTCCAGGCCATGTCCCAGAACATCCACTCGTAGCGTGAGCTGATAATGAAGGCGTCCTCCATGCGTTGCTTCTCTTCTTTGCCGGCCATCTTAGCCCACTGATCCACTTTCTTGCGCATCCATCGTTGCACTTCGGCGAATTCCGGCGAGGCATAGAGCATGAGCCAGTTGCGGTAGGGATGGCTCTTGGGCGGCGGGCCTTTTTTTAGGAGATGCTGCCCCACGACACAGTAGATCCAGGCGCAGGGGAGGGCGACGACGGTGATCTCTGCTACCGAACCGCTGTGCGCCACTGAGAGCATGTGTTTGGTGTAAGCATAATTCGTCGGTGCCATGGGTACTGACGTCATTTGCTTCGCGCTCATCTTCCACTTGGAGCCGTACCCTTGATGCAGACTACGTTCGACCACGATGGTTTCCTCAGCGAGTTTGGTCAATCGCAGGGCCGATTCGGAATCAGGCGCTCGAAGCGCTCCCGCTGAAAGCACCCGTGCCAGATCACCAAGAAAGCGCGCGTCTTGCAGGATATAGTACTTGAATTTGCGTTCCGGCAATGTGCCCTTGCCCAATGCGACAACGAATGGATGGGTCAGTTGGGCATCCCAGTTCGGTTTCGCAAGCCTGCGCAGGTGATCCGAAAAAGACATCGATAATCCATCGCGTGGGGTCAACGTGATGGGGACTGGGGCCAGGGCCTTGGTAAACGATTGATGCCATCCAGCGCGGCGACTTTATAACATTCCGCCAGGGTCGGGTAGTTGAAGACGGTGTCGATAAAATAGTCGATCCGGCCATGATAGGCCATGACGGCCTGGCCTATGTGAATGAGCTCCGTGGCCCCCTCTCCGATGGCATGGACGCCAAGTAGTTCTTTTGTTTGTCGATGGAACAGCAGCTTGAGCATGCCGTTTACGTCGCCGATCAATTGTCCTCTGGCAATCTCGCGATAACGGGCGATGCCGACCCCGCAGGGGACATCCGTCTTGGCGAGTTCTTCTTCGGTACGCCCCACCATCGAAATCTCCGGGATGGCGTATATGCCGTAGGGCAGGAGGTCCGTGTCGATGTGGTCGGGATGGCCAAAGGCATGGCAGGAGGCGTGGCGGCCCTGCTGCATCGAGGTTGAGGCAAGGGCCGGAAAGCCGATGATGTCGCCAGCCGCATAAATATGCGGAATTGCTGTTTGGAAGTGTTCGTTGACGATCAGCCTGCAACGGTCGTCCGGTTTCAACCCCACCGCTTCCAGATTGAGCCCTTTTGTCGCGCCGACCCGGCCGATCGCATACAAGAGCGTCGACGTCTGAATCGGGTGGGCATGTTGCAAACAGACATGGATTTGGTTGTCCGGTTCCTTCTTGATCGCGAGGACTTCTTCTTCGTGATACAGCGTGACGCCGATGTCTTTCATCTGTTGCTGGAACGCCTGGATAATCTCGGCATCGACGAACTCCAGCAGGCGGGGGCGTTTGTCGATGAGGGTAACGGGGACTCCCATGGTGGCGAGGATCGAGGCGTACTCTGTTCCGATAACCCCGCCTCCAACGATGACGATGGAGTCGGGAATGCGCTTCAGCGTCAGGAGTCCATCCGTATCGATGACGGAATCGCCGTCGAACGGAACGTCGGACGGCCTGGCCGGTTCTGTACCGACGGCGATGACGATGAAATCCGCCGTATGTTCGATCGCGCCTGTGCTCTGGTGAATGCGCAGACGGTGCGGGTCGAGAAAGCTGGCTGAGCCGGAAATCATATCGACCCGGTTCCGAGCCATCTGATTTTGCACGATCTGGATCTCGTTCTTGATGACGTGATTGGCGCGAAAGGCGAGATCTTCGATCGTGATCGTCTTTTTCAGGCGATAATCAGCTCCGTACAGGGTGCGTTGGCGGACCCCTGAAAGATACAGGACCGCTTCACGGAGGGCTTTGCTGGGGATGGTGCCCGTATTAATGCAGACGCCGCCGACGACTGCCTTGCGCTCGATGATGCTGACTTTCTTGCCGAGCTTGGCGGCCTGCACCGCGGCCTTTTGGCCAGCCGGTCCGGTTCCTATGACTAGAAGGTCGTAATGCGCCATGATCCCTCTACTGCGACAGCCGATTCTCTCGCCCGGCGCAGGCGTTCTCGCTCAGCCTCCTCGACGTATTGCAGCGAATACGCCTGCGGCGGCTTCGCTTGTGAGCGCCTGCGGCGGGCTTCGGTCTCAGCTGTCTCGTAACGAGGTCCATCGAGAGGACTTACGATCGAGCAGATCTGAGAGTCAGCTTGCCGTAATCAACGAGCGGGCAAACTGGAAGGCTTCTTCCATGTTCGGAAGCTGCGTCAGTTCCGGCGTGATTTGAAGGTAACGAATGGTATTTTGTTTATCGACGACCATGACGGCTCTCGCGAGAATGTGCGGGTCTTTCAGGAACAGCCCGTAGGTCTTGCCGAACTCGGCTCCCCGATAGTCGGATAGGAAGGTAACGTTGTCGATCTTGGCTTCCTCGGCAAACCGTTTTTGGGCGAAGGGGGTGTCGACGCTCACGGTGATGAGTTCGACCATCTTATCGAGCCCCCTGTTCCTTTCGCTGAGATGGTGGGTTTGTTGTTCGCATACCTTGGTGTCGAGTGAAGGGACAATGCTGATGATCCGCACCTTTCCTTCGCCTTTGGTGTGGACGATGTTGATCAGAGAGAGATCGTCCTGTGCCACTTTCACATCGCGCAGCTGGTCGCCAATTTTGATCCCGTTGCCCGACAGCATCAGCGGGCTGCCTTTGAAGAGGATGTTATTCCCTTCGCCGGCGACCGCGCTGCCGTCGGCGACAGTGATGTTTTTGTAGAGGAAACTGGTGCCGGCGGAACTTCCGGTGCTCCCGCACCCGGCCAATCCAAGCGAGAGACACAGTGCCGCGCCAATGAACCAGCAATTTCCTGTCTGCATCATGTTCTCCTTTGTGGGACGATACTAACCATCTTATCAAGAATGCGTGAACCTGTCTTCGCGCCGTTATGACCGAATATACGCGATCAGCGATTGGTTGACCAGGTCCGGCTGCTCCCATTGCGGGATGTGGCCCGCGTTAGGTATTCGGGTGAATCGTGATCCCTTGATGGCGTGGTGGAGTTCTTCGCCCACGGCGATCGGGAACACCCGATCTTCTTCCCCCCAGATCACCAGCGTCGGGTGCGCAACAGCACCGATGCGCGTGGCAAATCCGGACTCCCACAGCGGGAGGTTTTCTCTGACGGCCATGATGGGCTTGATCATACCAGGGCGCTGACGGTTGCGGTTGGATCGCTCGATGACGGCCGGTGTGAGGAGTGCCGGGTCATGCACGATTTCCTTTAGGACGGACTCGATCATCAGTCCGCCGAACAGCCAGTTGCCGAGCGAGACGAGCCAGGCCGGCGCACGGGTTTCCATGGCGCGTCTGACCGACGGGCTGGCAAGTTTCTTCATGACGTGTTGTGGCAGCCCGTCGATGAGAACGAGCTTGGCGACGCGTGTGGGATGCGCCAGCGCCATGCCGATGGCCAGGCCGGCGCCCATGGAATTGCCGACTAACGTGGCCTGAGGGATCTTCACAGCGTCCATGAATCCGACACAGAAGTCCAGCATCTGGTCTGGTCGATAATCGATCTCTGGTTTGTCGGATAGCCCGGCACCGGGCAAATCGAGCGTGAGGACACGGAAGTGCTGCGACAGCGCCTGTTGCTGATGCTCCCATTGCCACATCGATCCACCGAAGCCGTGGATCAGGATGACCGGCGGGCCTGTGCCCACATCCAGATAGGCGATCCACTGGTCGTGGACGAGGACGGTCTTGATGGGAATGCGTTCAATGGCATCGAACTGCGCCGGAATCGACGAGGGAGACGAGCAGGCGGTCATGATGTGACACAACAAACTAACAATAAGCAGCGCATTGTACGGCAGTCTGCATGCACGACCGGGGGTATGCGGGTGTATGGAACTACTCCAACTGAATGACCGTTTCATCCGTTTTCACATTATCCCCCTCGGCAGCCAGGATTGCCGTGACTTTCCCGTCGATCGGAGCCGGTATACGGCTTTCCATCTTCATCGCTTCGATGATCAGGAGAGGATCGCCGGCCTTGACTCGATCATCCTTCGCTACCAGGATTTTGACCACGCGGCCCGGCATGGGCGGCGCAACATCTCCAGGCTTTGACGGCTTGGGCCGTTTCGGTTTTGCACCGCTTCCAGTCTCCGGAACCTCCGGCACGCCGGCAAGGATTTCCTGAATCGGTTCAAGGGAAACCTCTTCGAGTTTGTCATTGACCCGGATGTAGTAAGGCTTTCGCCCATCGGTCTTGCGACCGGACCCAGACACCTTCACGTGAAAAGTTTCGCCGTGGACCGTGACATTGAATTCTACCGGCGCCAAGTGGAGTTCGCCGGCAACAGCGGGGCCCTTCGGCGAGGCTGCATCGAGAGGTTCCGGAACCAGATCGCCCTTTTCGCGCGCCTCGAAAAAGTCTCTTGCGATAACAGGAAAGAGGACGAAAGAGAGTTGGTCTTCCACCGTCTTGGCCGAGGCGGGAAGATCCTTCTTTACGGCGTCCAGTTCAGGCTCAAGCCGATCGGCCGGTCTTGTCTTGATCGTCTCCTCATTGCCGATCGCGCGGGCCATCACATCATGATCGACCTGCCCGGGGGCCCGCCCGTAGAGACCGAGAAAATAGTTTTTTGTTTCGGTGGTGATGACCTTGTAGCGCTCCCCGGTCAGAACGTTGAGCGTCGCTTGCGTGCCGACGATTTGACTGGTCGGGGTCACCAGCGGAGGATAGCCCATTTCTTTTCGGACACGCGGCACTTCGTCGAGCACTTCTTTCATCCGATCGAGCGCATTTTGCTCTGTTAGCTGCGCCGCCAGGTTCGAGAGCATGCCGCCGGGAATCTGCGATGTCAGAATCTCTGCATCAACGCCGGTAAAATCGCTTTCGAACTGGCGGTACTTGCGGCGGACCATGCGGAAGTGTTCGGTGATCGGCAGAAAAGACACGAGGTCCAGCCCTGTGTCATACGGCGTATTCCGCAGCACGGCGACCAAGGATTCCGTCGCCGGATGCGACGTTCCGCCGGCCAATGGCGATATGGCGGTGTCGAGCATGTCGAGCCCACCGAGAATCGCCATAAGCGAGGCCATCGAGGCCATGCCTGATGTGTAATGTGAATGGAGATGGATAGGAACCTTCACGGCAGCTTTCAGACGGCGGACAAGGTGATAGGCATCGAGCGGCGCCAAGAGTCCGGCCATGTCCTTAATGCAGAGGGTATCTGTACCCAAATCTTCGAGCTTCTTGCCCATGTCGACAAAGCGGTCGATGCTGTGTACGGGGCTGACGGTATAGCAGATGGCGGCCTCGGCATGTTTGCCGCAGGCTTTGACTTCGCGCACCACCCGATCAAGATTGCGTACGTCGTTGAGCGCGTCGAAGATGCGGAAGACATCGATGCCGTTGGTGGCCGAGCGTTCGATGAATCGTTCCAGCACGTCGTCGGCGTAGTGCCGGTAGCCGACGAGGTTTTGCCCTCGGAGCAGCATTTGGAGCTTGGTGTTGGGCATCGCGGCGCGCAGGGCACGGAGCCGTTCCCAGGGATCTTCTTTCAAAAATCGCAAGCAGGTATCAAACGTCGCGCCGCCCCAGACCTCCAGCGACCAATAGCCCACGGCGTCGAGCTTCTGCGCGATGGGCAGCATGTCTTCGGTTCGCATGCGTGTGGCGAGCAGCGATTGATGTCCGTCGCGAAGCGCGACGTCGGTGATCAGAAGTGGTTTGCCTGCCGCGGGCTGGATATTGAGCTCTAGAGGACGCGTCTTCTGCTCTCTTGAGGTCTTAATGGCCGGACCAGAGGCGCGTTTCTTTGCCGCCTGTTTTTTTACTGGTGGTCGTTTTATCGCCATGGTGTTTAACGTATCTCTTTGGGAATAGTGCGGGGGCTACCCGATTACAGTCCTTCGTAGGCCGCGATGGCGGCGGAGAGCGCCAGGACCAAATCTTCCGGCTGCTCGAATTCGTGGTATGAGTACAGGTCCGGGTGGGTGTCCAGATAAGAGGTGTCGAAACGCCCGGCCAGAAAGTCTGGTTCCTGCATGATCGCCTCCATGAAGGGGATCGTCGTTTTCACCCCACGGAGGACGTATTCTTCGAGTGAGCGCCTCATGCGGCTCACAGTTTCTTCCCACGTCCGGCCTCGAACCGTCAGCTTGGCCAAGAGGGCGTCATAGTACGGCGGTACTGTGTAGCCCCTGTAGACGGCGCCATCAATGCGCACGCCGATGCCGCCTGGGGAGAGGTAGGCTGTCACAGTGCCGGTGCAGGGCATGAAATTGTTCTTGGGGTCTTCCGCATTGATCCGGCATTGGATTGCGTGTCCTTGGAGGGTGACGTCCTTCTGCTGAATGTCGAGCGGCTTGCCTGCCGCGATCGAGATCTGATGCTGCACGATGTCGATCGCCGTGATCTGTTCAGTCACTGTATGCTCGACCTGGAGGCGCGGATTCATCTCGATAAAGTAGAACCGGCCTTCCTGGTCGAGCAGAAACTCGACGGTCCCCGCGTTGTCGTAATTCACCGCCCGTGTAATGGTCGTGGCGGCTTTGCCCATCTCCGCTCGCAGTTTCGGTGTCAGGATCAGGGAAGGGGCGATTTCAATGATTTTCTGATGCCGGCGTTGGATCGAACAATCGCGTTCGCCCAAGTGGATGATATGGCCGTGGCGGTCTCCCAGAATCTGGAATTCGATATGGTGAGGCCGCTCGATATATTTCTCGATGAAGATGCTGCCGTCGCCGAAGGAGGCCTGGGCTTCACGCGAGGCGACCTCCATGTTCTCGCGCAATTCGGCATCGGACCGCACGACCCGCAGCCCACGCCCGCCACCTCCGGCACTGGCTTTGATAATGACCGGGTAGACGGCTTTCTTCGCGAAGGCGAGCGCCTCTTTCACGTCGGTGACGTCGCCGTCCGTGCCGAGAACGATCGGGACCCCGACTTCTTCGGCGAGTTTGCGAGCCTTGACCTTGCTCCCCATCAACGTAATCACATGAGGTGAAGGGCCGATGAAGGTAATGCCGGAGGCTTGGCAGAGTTCAGCGAACTCAGCGTTTTCAGAAAGGAATCCATATCCGGGATGGATGGCGTCCGCGCCGATGCGAGTGGCCAGATCGACGATCTGCCGGCTATCCAAGAAGCCCTTCACCGGCCCTGGACCAACCAGGTAAGCTTCGTCAGCTTTCTTAACGTAGATTCCGGTCGGATCAGCCTCGGAATAGATGGCGGCGGTGGCGATGTTGAGCTCGCGGCAGGCGCGGATGATCCGCATGGCGATTTCACCGCGATTGGCGACCAGTATTTTTCTAAACATGTCCCTCTGGTTTCCTACAATTCCCATCCGTCGCTCCTTGAAGATCAGCGAAAATGAGCGCGTAAGTTAGCATAAGATCAAGAGGTCTGTCGAGGGATGGCTCGTCAGAAGGGGGTCGGAACTAGGCCCGTGAATGCAGAGTTGCTACCCGAGCCGGAGGTCTTACTTGGTGTGAATCAACAAGGGCTTCGACTGGGCGCTGCCGCCACCGGCCACGATGATCAGGAAGGACATCCCGGCTTTGGCGTCCGGCACGGTCGCTTCGATAATGGAATCACTCACGAACTTGTAGTCCACTTTGGCCTTGGGTGACGCGCTAAATGTCACCGTATGAAAACACTCTTTCGTGCCGAAATTCTCGCCGGAGATTACGACTTTGTCGCCAGGCTTCACATCGTCCGGTTCAACCTTTGCGATCAGTGGCCGTTTGCTGAGATCGCAGATAGGGTCTTTCTCGACCTTTTCGGCGTCAAAGCCCTTGATCGATTCCATGTCGTAGAGGGTAAAGCCCGCGCCGTCAACGATGGCGCCCTCTTCGGCTAGGAGCGATCGCGTAGGGGACAGGGCAAGCAGGAGCAAGAAGATGATGATGTACGAGGACGGTTGCCAGGAGCGCATGATGACCTCCTTCGATGAAGAATTACTTGCTCGGCATCGGAATATAGATTTCTCCGATAATCGCCTGGCCTGGAGCCGATAAGGCAAACAGAGCAAAGGCATCGACTACGGGGTTAAGCTCTTTTTTCGACAGCATCAGCAGAGGGCGACGGAGGCTATAGCGGCCGTTCTTGACCGTCGGGACTTCCGGTTCGATCTTTTCTACCGGCAGCAGCCGGACGGCGACGCCGGTCGAGACCACAGATAGGCCGGTGCCCAATGAGACATAGGCCGCCGCTGAAAGCGGTGGAAGCGTTCCGACCACCGTCTTCACGACTGTCTCATCCCGGCCGATCACCTTGGCGGTATTAGAAATTTTTCCGGTGATTCCTAGTTGGGCTTCGAACGCCTCGCGGATGTTCTGATTGCGCGGCCGGTCGATCAGCAGAATCTTGGTCTCCGGCCCACCCAGTTCAAACCATTCTTTCACCTTTCCTGAAAAAATGTCGGCGACTTGCTGCTTGGTCACCTCTTTGGTGAAGTTCGACAGATGGACCATAATGCCGATGCCATCCCATCCGATCTGTGTGGCAGCCAGCGCTGGATCTTCGGCTCCTGTAATGGCGATGTGGGCATGGCCCGTCTTGACCAGCTCCAGCGGCTTAGAATTGTCGTCCCACATCACGTCTACGTAGGTGCGGGGATTGGCCTTCTCGAAGGCACGCGCCAACGTCTCCATGGTTGTTTGCTCAGGCCCATTGCCTGCGATGACGAGACTTCGTGCCACCTCGGCGTAGGTCCCGATTGGAAGTGTCAGGCAAACGCTGAGACCGACAAGCACCTTGGTAAGGAACCGTCCCGTAGTCATGGAACCTCATGCCGGTGGAGTACAGAAGCGGAATGGTTCGGCACGGCGAAAAAGCGGGGCTGCTCCATGCTTACGATCCAGAGCTTGATCCTGCGCCAGTGACTGGATTCGAGTCGGAAGATGTATTCGGCGGCGGCACGTTGCGCTTCGCATTCAGCGGCGGTAACTTGGCGAATCTTTCCATGCGTTCATTGTTCATCGCCTTGGCTTTGATCTCGGAAAATCCTGGTTTATGGTCGCCGATGACCTTAGACGAAAAGGAAGACAGGAGCCGGGTTGCCTGTTGGGCATGACAAAAGGGACATTCCGTGTCTTCGACTCTGGCATGTACGGACTGGGCGGCTTCAAACTGCTTGGAACATAGTTCGCAGCGATACTCGTAGAGAGGCATGGCCTGGTTCCCTTTATTTTCTTCCGCCTGGATTGTGGCCAGATCCAGCGATGCAGCCGGTATGGGCTGGTTCTGGGCTGCCTGTGAACGCCCTTGACCAGCCCGCAATGTTGCGCTTATTGTAGCACACTTGCGTGCTTGAACTGCCAGCGTCACAGGAGGGTTTCGATGTCAGTGCTGATTCGACGGTATAAAGGCAACAACGGGATGATACAGGAAGAACGAATTGATGACGATGTTCGAATCGAGCGCTACAGGCGGCTCTTCGAGAAAGACGATCTCAAAAAGTTGGAGACGGGCGTCAAGGTCTTTATCGAGAAGGATGAGTGGCAACTCCTCCCGTAGCGTGGCTCGTCACTGCCGGCGTGGGTACTCTCAGGGGGCACGAATCGCTGCTAGCGTAAGGATGTGTGACCGAGCCATCCATGCTCATGTACAGGTAGGCGCCTCGGATTTGGGAGCATGGGTGTGTCGTGACCTACTGGATTCACATAGCCCGATCGATCGATCGGGTGACGCTGCACCGTGACCGGTGTTCCGAAGTACCGTCTAATTCTACGTCCAGCGATTTCTGGGAGGGGGGATGGTTCGACTATCCTGATAAGGAACGGGCGCTGCGTGCCATGGAACAGGCTGGAGCCAATGAACAACGGCGCTGCCCGCTTTGTAAACCGTAATGAAAATCGTCGATGGTCATTTGTCATGGGTCGATGGCCAGAATCCTTTTGAGCGGGTTTACCCATTGACTAGCGGCTATTGACCAATATCCGGTTCCCCATCATGCCACGTATTGCCCTCCTGCTGACCACGCTGATCTGGGGCGCCACGTTCCCCGCCACAAAAGCGGCCCTTGAGCAAATCCCTCCACTCTCATTCCTGTTTCTTCGATTTTTCTTGGGTACCGTGCTGGTCGGCGCGTGGTTCGTGGTGATGCGTCGCCGATTCCATTGTGATCGCGCGGTGCTTGCCGCCAGCGCGATCGCCACGGTCTTTCTCTTTTTCGGCTACGTTCTGCAAACCGTTGGGCTTCGCTACACCAGCGCATCCAATTCCGCCTTCCTTACGGCGCTGTACGTCATTCTCGTTCCACTGATGCTGAGACGATTCGGTGGTCGGTTGATAGTTGCCACGGCGATCGCCGTGGTCGGGCTCTGGTTGTTGGTCAAGCCCAGCGCGTCCATGAATGTGGGCGATCTCATGACGCTAGGGTGTGCCGTAGCCTTCGCGGGACATATCGTTTGTCTTGAGCGGTTCACCCGCAGGTTCGATGCGCCCTCGCTACTGGCCTGGCAGATGACGGCAGCGACGCTCCTGTTCGTTCCGACCACGTGGTGGGAACAGGCGCCGGCGAGCGCCTTTGTGCCCACCGCCGTGTTGCTGATCGGACTCGGCATTACCGGCGGGTTGGCCACGGGAGCCTTTGCGGTGCAGATGTGGGTTCAGCAGATTGTCCCGGCACAGCAAGTGGCGTTGGTCTTTGCCTCAGAGCCGGTCTACGCTGCCTGGCTCTCGTGGTATTTTCTCGGCGAGACATTGGACCTCCAAGGGTGGGTAGGAAGCGCGCTCATTTTATTGGCGGTGGTGATCGGAGCGTTTGACCGCCAGACTCAATCACAGCCACCTCCAGCCGAGGTCGCGCAACCGGCCTAGCAGGCTGTTGAAAAAGTCCGCCATCAGAGGCTCAACAACGAGAAGAAGATTTTTGGAGCCAGGAAGCGCTGGAGGAGTTTCTCCGTTCGCCAGGAATCAGCGTAAGGGCGAACGGTTCACACGAAGTGTGGTGTGTACTTCTTCGCCTCTTCGCTCCCTACAGCCTTGCCCGCGGAACGGCGCGTCTTGGCGCGACGGGGTTGGGAGGGTGAGAACCGCGGCCTTTTTAACAGCCTGCGGGCTCTGCGAGACTTGTCCGTAACCTGCTTCAGCTTTGTATGTCCCCAGGTTCAGCATAGTTACTCAACACCCTGCTAGCCGTAGCTGCAAGGAGTAACATGGCACAAAAATTTGGAAATAGTCGGTGGGTCCACGAAGGGTTTCTTGATAATCGAGTCGAAGGAACTGTTGTCGGGCAAATCGTCTTTGCGGCCATCGGACCGGTGGATCTCTATTTAAAAGGCAACTTCAAGACCGACATCGCGGGCGAGGTGATCCGTTTTCGCAATAGTCGGTTTGAGGATGAAGATATGGCCGGACAGGTGATCGGCGATATGGAGAATCCGCAGATTGGGACGGTCAATCTTATCTCATTCGATCCGCATCCGAATCTTTCGCCGCATCCCTATGTGGAGTGGTTCTCGCTGAGGAAGAATCACTATCGGATCGAACTCAATCCCGGTGAAGCCTGGATTGTGCCTGACACGGAACGCGGAGCGATTGATCAGGAGAGTCGCAGGATTCGCGAGGCCTTGGCCGATCAGATGTCCGAGCGAACAGGTTCACAGGAAGAGTCTGATTGGATCTAGCGGACTAGAGATCGTCTCTCGTTCCTCGTGAAGCGTATCTCGAAGATCACCGTATCTCGTGAAGCGTATTTCGTATCTCGTTTCAGATCAGACCCACCGAAGGGACGAACGACGAGATACGAGCGACGAGTTAGGACGACGCTTCACGGTTCGACAGGCTCACCGTCCCGAGTCCAATCGAGGGACGAACGACGATCCGAAACTACACCGCGATCGATTGCTGCTTGCTCTTCCCGTCACGCACGTACTCGGGAACATCCCGAATATCCCACACCAGTCCCAAGCGCTCCATCAGCTTCAGGCAGTAGTAGGTCACGTCGATTTCCCACCAATAGAAGCCTTGTCTCGTGGAAGCAGGATAGTAATGGTGATTATTGTGCCAGCCCTCCCCCATGGTGATGAGGGCCAGGAAGAAGTTATTGCGGCTATCGTCACCGGTCGCATAGCGCTGTGAACCATAGACGTGGGAGAGCGAATTTATCGTGCAGGTTCCGTGAAGCAGAACCACTGTGGACACAAAGAATCCCCAAATCAACATCTGTAGTCCGTTGGTGCCAAGGGTGGGAGCATAGGCTTCCAACAGCCGGCCCAGTCCGAACATCCCGAACCCGGCGATGGTCGGAACGAGGCCGTCGAAGCGGTCTAGAAATCGCAGCTCCGGATACTTGACAAAATCGGCAATCGCCTTAAGTCGCGGCGCAAAGTGCGTTTGCGAGGTAAACCAGCCGATATGCGACCAGAGAAATCCTCCCAGGCGCGGGGAATGCACATCGTCCGACGTATCGGAGGCGATGTGGTGATGACGATGATGGCTCGCCCACCACAGTGGCCCGCGCTGCGCGCAGGAGCTGCCTAAGACGGCGAAGGCAAACTGGACAGCGCGGGAGGTCTTGAACGTTCGATGCGAGAAATACCGGTGGTACCAACCGGTGATCGCAAACATGCGGACGAAATAGAAGGCGGTCGCGACGGCGATGGCGGGCCAACTCCATCCAACCCAAATGATCCCCAGGCACATGCCATGGACCCCGATGAACGGGATGCTACGGAGCCAGTCCACTTTCGGTGGGCCTTGCACCTTCATGTTTTCGAGGCCTGCCCAGGAATCGAACCAGCGAAGAACCGAGAACCAGAAATCCTGGGCTTTGGTCGGGTGTAGCGTACGCACGTCGGACATTCGATTACCTCCAGGTCAGGGATCGGCAGTTCACTGTGCTCTGATACAGGGCGCCGGGGTCCCGATTAAGCTGCGTGATCTCGCGGCGCTTGGATAGTGTAGAAAGGGGAAGGCCGCAGATGCTGAATCACTGCAACGTTATGCTATGGTCCAGCCATGTAACGGGATTGCATTATACACACAATCATCCAGAAAGTGAAACTGAACTTCTTGGGTGGGTCACTTTTCCTAACTTGATTGTACCGGAATGGTCAAGCCTGTCTATCTTTTGCCTAACTTTGTGTGAGGCGATTCAGTGTTTCTGCTTCAATTTGACAGGCTCGCCCGTGCGTCTCTAGAATGCCAAAATAATGAACGATCGTTTTCTCAAAGCCTGTCGGCGCGAGCCGGTCGACTGCACACCTGTGTGGTTCATGCGCCAGGCTGGGCGCTACATGGCCGAGTATCGGACGCTTCGCGCCAAATACTCGATTCTCGAGATGTGCAAGACGCCGGAGCTCGCGGCACAAGTCACCCTCCAACCGATTGATCGTTTTCCGCTGGATGCCGCCATTATTTTCGCCGACATTCTGCTCCCGTTGGAGCCGATGGGGATCAGCCTGGAATTCGCAGAGGGCGAGGGACCGGTCATCCACAATCCAGTCCGCGACCGCGCGGCAGTGGAACGGCTCAACGTCGTGGACGGCGATGACCTTGAGTATGTTGCCGAGGCCATTCGGCATGCCCGGCGTGCACTCAATGGACGTGTGCCATTGATCGGATTTGCCGGGGCGCCATTTACGCTTGCCAGCTACGCGATTGAGGGCGGTGGGTCGCGCAACTATCTGCACACGAAGCAGATGATGTATGGAGACCCGACAACGTGGCATAAGCTCATGGACAAGTTTGCGCGGGTCATCACCGGTTATCTCAGGCAACAGATCAAGGCGGGCGCCCAAGCGATTCAGCTCTTCGATAGTTGGGTGGGCTGCCTCTCGGCCGGCGACTATGCCGAGTATGTCATGCCGCACGTGCAGGTGGTTTTTGACGGACTCAAGCGAGAGGGCGTGCCGATGATTCATTTCGGCACCGGCACGACGGCCATCCTTCGACAGATGCGCGAAGCAGGGGGGGATGTTATCGGGATCGACTGGCGAATTCATCTCGACGAAGCCTGGGCCATGGTCGGGCATGATCGCGCAGTGCAAGGCAATCTCGATCCGCTCGTGCTGTTTGCGCCGCTCCACGAAATCGAACGCCGTGTCGAAGATATCTTGCGTCGCGCCGGCGGGCGCGCAGGCCACATCTTCAATCTCGGGCACGGGATTCTCCCGACGACGCCCGTCGATCACGTCGCAGCGACGATCGACATGGTGCACAAGCTCAGTCAGCGGTAACGCCAGGAGCATATAGCGAATGGCGTATAGCTGATGGTGGGGAGTGGAAGCGGTAGACGGCATCGTGTTCTGACCATTTGCTATCAGCCATAAGCTATTTGCTCTGGTGAATGTATGTCGGCTTCTCAATGTCCCACTGCGATTCTTCTCATGGCCATGGGTGGGCCAGATTGTTTGGAAAATGTCGAACCTTTCTTGCTCGATGTGCGGGGAGGCCGACCGACGCCGCCTGAATTGGTCAAGGAGATTCGCGAGCGGTATCGCGCGACAGGCGGGAAGTCGCCGGCCGTCGGCATCACGAAGGATGTCGCGAAACAACTTGAACGGCGATTGAACGAGTCCGGCGGTGGTCGATATCGTGTCTACGTGGGTTTGCGGCATTGGCATCCGTTTATTAAGGAGACCTACGCTGAGTTGCTCAGTGAGAGTCCCGAGCAGGTCATCGGCCTGTGCATGGCGCCACAACAGTCCTCACTGAGCACCGGAGCCTATCAGAAGAAAGTAGAAGAGGCGCGTATCGCCCAGCAGAGCACCTGCCCAATCAGCTATGTCGGCAGCTGGCACAAGCATCCCAAGCTGATTGCAGCGATCGTTGAAAATATCAAGCAGGGGCTCCTGAAATTTCCCGCCGATGTGCGGGCGACCGTGCCGGTGCTGTTCACGGCGCATAGTTTGCCGGAGCGTATCGTGGCAATGAAGGATCCCTATCCCAATGAAGTGAACGGTACGGTCGAAGCCGTGACGGCCTTATTGGGAAACCAGCCGACCCGTTTTGCGTATCAGAGCCAGGGGCGATCAAGCGAGCCGTGGCTGGGGCCGACCGCGGAGTCTGAACTGGAAACCTTGCACTATGAGGGGCATCGGCATGTGCTGGTGGCGCCCATCGGATTTATTTCCGACCACGTTGAAACGCTGTTCGATATCGACATTGAATTGAAGCAGATGGCCATGAGCAAAGGCATGCAGCTTGAGCGCATGGCCATGCTGAACGACTCGCCGGCATTGGTTGAGACGTTGCTCGACGTCTTGGCGGCACACGAATCATCCCTCTGCATTCAGTCGTGAGCCCTCCCCGCACAGTCGTCATTGTCGGTGGTGGCATCTCCGGCCTGGCCACTGCGTTCGCGCTTCAGGAGCAAGCGGCAGCAGCAGGGCTTCCCATCCGTTGTACCGTTCTGGAATCCGGACAATCCTGGGGCGGCAAGATCGTCACCCACCGTATCGGCGAACTCATCACCGAAGCCGGACCTGATTCCTTCCTCTCCCAAAAACCGGCCGGCCTCGAACTCTGCGCGAAGCTGGGACTCACCGATCAGTTGATCAATACCAATGAGACGGGCAAGAAAGCGTTTGTGCTATATGGCGGACGGCTGCACGAATTGCCTGAAGGACTCGTTTCATTTGTGCCGAATCAGTTGGGGCCCTTTCTCCGCAGTGGACTGCTCAGTTGGACGGGCCTGGCGCGCATGGGACTGGATGTCGTCGTACCGCGCGGTCCGTCCGAGGGCGATGAGTCGTTGGCTTCATTTTTTCGCCGCCGGTTCGGCGCCCAAGCCTTCGATCGTGTGTTGGAACCGCTCATGGCGGGGATCTATGCCGGCGATGCCGAGCAGATGAGCCTGAAAGCCACCTTCCCCAGGTTTTTCGAACTCGAGCAGCAGTACGGCAGTATCATCCGCGGGATGATGGCCGCCAAGAAAAAGGCCTCTTCAGCTCCGGCGAGCGGTTCAACGTGCACGATGTTTGTGAGTCTCAAGAATGGGCTCGGCGATCTGGTGACGGCGCTGACGACGCGATTGACGCGGCAGGGCGTGGAGCTTCGTTTGGGGTGCCAGGTCGATGCCCTGAGAGTGCGATCTCATCAACTGGGTCGTTGGATGTACGACCTCATTCTCAACGACGGATCGGCCCTCTCCACCGAAAGTCTGGTGCTCGCGCCGCCGGCCTATGTCGCGGCGGAGCTGCTGCGCCCGCTTACGCCGATTGCCGGTGGACTGCTGGAGATGATTCCCTATGCGTCGACCGCCACGATTGCGATGGCGTATCCGGCCGATGCGGTGGCGGGCGCCGTGGAGGGATTTGGGTTTATCGTGCCTCGGATAGAAGGACGCGATCTGATTGCGGCGACCTGGACCTCCCTCAAGTGGCCGCATCGCGCCCCGGCTGATCAGGTGTTGGTGCGCTGTTACGTGGGCGGGGTGGGGCGGGAAGTGATCCTTCGGCTGGATGATGATCAGTTGGCCGCGAGAGTCCGCGCCGAACTCTCGGCACTGTGCGGTATTAAGGCAGAGCCAGGTTATGTCGAAGTGAATCGCTGGTGGAAGGCAATGCCGCAATATACCCTTGGCCATCTCGACCGACTGACACAACTCGATGCGGCGCTGAGCCGCTATGGTGGATTGGTCCTCACCGGCGCGGGCTATCGCGGTGTCGGCATTCCCGACTGCATTCGTGACGGCGCCGTGGCGGCCGGTCGGGTGGTGCACTATCTATCGGTCAAGGCCGCATCTTGACGCGCGAGGGCGTCGGAAAAATCGGGGACGGCATCGACGACGTACATAACGCAATCGTATTAGCCGTTCAGCGGTACATCCATGCGCGCGTCAGCGGCAGTTCGGTCGGGCCGTCGGCTTCCTGGCGGCTGGCGAGCACCTGGTAGACGTTCAGCCAACCCTGTGCGAAGCCGAGCGAGGAGCCGGCCAGATACGCGCGCCAGACGCGCAGCGTCCTTTCGCTGACCAGCTTGCGCGCGAGGTCCAACTGCGCCTCCAGCCGGCGCGACCAGTGCGCGAGCGTGCGTGCGTAGTGCGGCCGCAGGCTTTCGACGTCGAAGACCTCGAAGTTCTGCGCGGCCATCTCGCGCACGACCAGGTGCAGATGCGGCAGCTCGGTGTTCGGAAAGACGTATTTGTCCATGAACTCGCTCACGCCGGAGCCGACCGTGCGACTGTCGGCATCGGGCGAGGTGATGCCGTGGTTCAGGAACAGCCCCCGGTCGCGCAGCAGGCGTCGCACGACGCCGAAGTAGACGGGCAGGTTCTTCCGGCCGACATGCTCGAACATGCCGATGCTCGAAACCTTGTTGAACGAAGCTTCCCCGAACCGCGCGGGCGCGTCGCGGTAGTCAAGCAGCAGCGCCTCAACGCGCCCTTCCAGCCCGGCCGCGGCGATACGCTCCTTGGTGCATGCAAACTGGTTGTCCGACAGCGTGATGCCGACGGCGTGCACGCCATAGTGCTCTGCGGCGTGTAGGATCAGCCCGCCCCAGCCGCAGCCGATGTCGAGCAGACGTTCGCCCGCCTGCAGGCGCAGCTTGCGGCAGATGTGGTCGAGCCACAGACGGTAGAACTCGTTGCCGACGTCGTAGTGACGCTTGATGTCGTCGAGGTCCTGCTTCGGCGTATGGCGCGCCATTGCTGCGGCGATCCGGGCTGTCGCCGGGGAGCCGCTGGCCGCCGCCAGTCGCTCGGCACTTGCGATGATGGCTATGATGTCGCCGTCGATGTCGATGCGGCCGTCGATGAAAGCCTCGCCGAGCGACCCGAGAGTCGGCTGCGCAAGCGCAGGCAGCACGTCCGGATCTCGGATCGCCATCACGACGCGTGGCTGCTGGCCGAAATTCAGCCGGGAACCATCGGGCAGCACAAGATCGAGTGGTTGGCCGCCGTTTGCGCGGACCGTTTCGGCCAGCCGTTCGATCCCGTGGCTGACTGCCTTGCCGACGACCTTACGAGTAGCCCGCGATAACAGACCTCCGTCAGACATGATTACCTCCTTTGGGCTGCGACCGGGAATTCCTGCCGAATGCGCGCGTATCGCCTTAGGGGGCGAAACCCTCATCGCCACGTGCATCCTTACCGTGAATTCGGTTCGAGCAAGCGCCAACGGCGCTCGAATACCCTCAAGAAGAACCAATATGCGCCTCGGATTAGCTCTTTCCTCAGTCCTTGTCAAGACGCTCACGACCGACACCTGTTTTTGACGGCCTCCAGCAAATGTAGGAACGCCTACGTCTCGACGGTCACTTCCTTATCTTGCGGTGAGTGGCTGCCTAGCCGTGGCAATGTCTCCAAGGACGGGCCCGGCCCTGATGACGCCTGCATCGACGCCTTCAGTTCCTGAATGGCCCTGGCGACATCCTCCTCCGTCGATCCAAACCGGTCTCCCATCACCTTAATGGCCTGATTAATCGCTTTCTTCATCCTCGTGATTTGCTCTTCAGGCGTCATGGCCTGTCTCCTTCGTTACTGGGTTTTCGAGACATCCGCGCTTTGGATCTCCCGCTCAGCTTGCAGCCAATGTTCCAGCCCATGGCCATCTTCTCGCCCCTGTGCCTCATAGAGTTGATTGGGTCCTTTCATGCCCATGCGACAGCACAGGTTGAAACACATTATGTCGTGAAGCATCAAAGTGTGTGTCTATCCAGTTTAATTGTCCACACCTTGCAGCGTGCTGTCACAGAACCAGTCTCAACGCTCCTTCGCCCCAGACATTCCTCTTATCGAGTGAAAAAGTATGTCAGGAATATAGCGCCGGCCATGGCGATAAGAAAGAGTAGCACTAAGAGCTCTGGCCAGATATCGTGCCAAATATGCACCTCGATCTCCTGACGTCTAGCATCTACTTGTCTGGTGAACTGTAAAGAAAACTCCCGACAGGGAGCGATTACGGCAAATGGTCCTTGCCGCTGAGCACTAGCTACGCAACACAGAGAGCGAAGAGCATGCCAAGCGAGACCCGACGAGAATTCAGGCGGTTGAGAAGACCGAGAGGACGAAGGATGCAGGGATCTGAGGTGAAACTCCTCATGCGGGAGAGCACCGAATGAGGAATATTGCGACAAATTGGCTATTCCGAATCGTCGCGGGATTCGCACGTGCGACAAGAACCATTACGAGACTCCAATGCCGTATCTCGTGAAGCGTGAAACGTAGTTAGCGAACGACGAGCGACCAGGGACGAGCTCAGGAGCGGCCTCAGAGATGTCCCTGTAAGACTCCCCTCTTGTCATCTCTTGAAGCAAGCTCCTATAGTAGTACAGCGCATCGGCGAAACGCGTGGTAACCGATGGGGGTGGTGTGATTGATGGAGGGCAGCAAATTGACCATTTCCGATGTCAGCGGCCCATTTCGTGAGCCGCGTGAGCCGATCTTTTCGTACGACTACTCGATTCAACGATCGACCTGGGCAACCCCGCATGGAGTCCGCGTGAAGGTGTCGATTCCGGATGAACTTGATGTTCTGAGAGAGCGGTTGCTGGGCTCGGTCGCCGGCTCTCCCGGTCGTCAGCTGGTAATCGGGACAGTCCTTTCCCGAACGATTGCGGACTGGAAGGTCCGGATCGCAGAGTCGGAAGGAATGCTGGCGGAACGGCGCGATGTGATGCTGGCACCCTTTGTCGGACCGCTTGCGCATCTGTTCCCAAAGCTCGAAGCGTTGTTTGAGCAGGACAAAATCGCTGTGCGCGAGGAAATCAGGAAGCGGGTTGGCTTGTGACCTTCGCGGTATTCCCTCCGGCCATGCGGAGATGATGAATGCTTTCCTCCCTCGTGGCTGCGCGCGCTTGTCTCGCTGGGCGAGTACGCGATTTCGTGACGAACCGTCATAAATCATGCAGGTTAGGAATCGACAAAGATCTGGCTCTTAGGCTCTGCTTATCGTTCCATCCTTTCATTCCCTCTCCGTATCCATTAAAATATGTCTCTGATTTCCTTCTCCATGAGGCTCTGTTCGATGCGGGCTAAGACCAGTTTTTCCTGCCAGGCTTGCGGTTATCAAGCACCCCGGTGGTTGGGCCGCTGTCCCGACTGCGGCGGCTGGAATACGATGAAAGAAGAACGACAGGCGGCGACCGGCAAGGGTCGTCCTGCTGCCATGAAGACCGCCCAGGCGAACGCGACCCCTATTGCCGAGATCGAAGTAGTCGGCGAAGATCGCCGGCTTACGCGCATCGGTGAATTTGATCGGGTGCTCGGCGGAGGAGTAATCCCAGGCTCGGTCATCCTGATCGGCGGCGACCCCGGCATCGGCAAAACGACGCTACTGCTTCAGGCGTTGCCGCGTTTGGCTTCTAAGGAAGAACCGGCGCTTTACGTGTCCGGAGAAGAATCTCCTCGCCAAATGAAGATGCGCGGACAACGATTGGGCATCGAGCATCCCAATCTACTGATTCTTGCGGAGACCTCGCTCGAACAAATCTTGAAGGCGGCGCAGGAGATTCAACCGGCGGCGATAGTCGTCGATTCGATTCAAACGGTCTACACAGAACAGATTACATCCGCGCCAGGCAGCATCAGCCAGGTGCAGGAGGTCGCCGGGCAGCTGATGTGGTTTGCCAAGCGGACTGGCGTGCCGGTCTTCATCATCGGGCATGTGACGAAAGAAGGAGCGATCGCCGGGCCGCGGCTTCTCGAACACATTTCGAAGGTGATAAAGGCCACAGCTACCGGATTCTTCGCGCCGTCAAGAATCGCTTTGGCTCAACCAACGAGATCGGTGTGTTTGAGATGAAAGATGGAGGGCTCGAAGAAGTCAGTAATCCCTCCGAGTTGTTTCTGGCAGAGCGGCCGCAACACAGCACTGGTTCAGTCGTGGTGTCGAGTCTGGAAGGGACGCGGCCGATCCTGGTCGAACTGCAGGCCTTGGCATCATCCACCAGCTATGCGATGCCGAAACGAGTGGCCAATGGCGTAGAGCTGAGTCGGGTCTCGCTCTTATTGGCTGTGATGGAAAAACGATTAGGGATGCATCTGTCAGGCCAGGATGTGTATGTGAATGTGGTCGGGGGCATGCACATCGATGAGCCGGCGATCGATCTGGGAATTGTGGCAGCCGTCACTTCCAGCTTGCGGGAAGTGCCGATTGAGCCGAGGATGTTGGTGCTGGGGGAAGTAGGCCTGGGCGGGGAAGTGCGTGCTGTGAGTCAGGTAGAACTGCGCATCCGCGAAGCCGTGAAGATGGGATTCAAGCGCTGTCTCTTGCCGGAGCGGAATCTGGCGAAGCTTGATCCGATCGACGGCATGGAATTGGTCGGCATTCAGGAAGTCCGTGAGGCGCTCGATGTCGCGCTGGCCTAGCCAAGGAAAAAGTACAACGTTAAAAGGAACAAGTAATGGCCACCAAATTTTTGCCTTTTGCCTTTTTACTTTTGCCTTAGCCGCATTGTCCGGCTGCGCGTTGTTTCAACCTGCTTCAGAGGTACCGCTCAAACAGGCCACGGCGGAAGAATTGACGGCGCTCCTTCGCCAGCGGGAAGCCGCGATCCATTCAATGAAAGGGCTTTTCAGCGCCAAGGTGCGCGGCGGGTTCATTCCCATCACGTCCCCGGTCGTGGGGGCGGTCTACTATCGTCGTCCCAATGCCTTGCGGCTCAGAGGGTTTGATTCAATCGGGAGCGAACTGTTTGAATTTGTGCAAGCGGATAATCTGTACAAGCTGCGTCTGCCGACGATGGGGCGGGTTCTAACCGGTCGCCGGTCGGAGATGGGGGAGATGGGCAAGCTCGCGCGCCCTTTCCAGATGAGTGTCTGGGCGATTGGTGGCCTCTTGGGCACTGGCATGATTGAGCAAGGGGAAACGGTGAAGCTGAGGGAAGATGGAGATCGGTATCGGCTGGATATCTACGCGGCAGCGGATGTCGCGGCGCAGGGATCGGTCTTGGCGCGCCGCTTATGGTTTGACCGTCGGACTTTGCTGGTGGTGCGGGAAGATCGGCTGGCGCTGAATGGCGAGGTGGATGCCACCATTCAGTACGAAGATTTCAGACTGCTGGATGATCCGGACGCTCGGTCGTCACCGGCAAAGGTGGCCGCCGAGGCTCGGTTGCTCCGGCCGTTCAAGATCTCTCTCGAAGATGGCCACGGGCAGGGGAGTGTGCAGGTCACCTTCCATGAAATTTTCCCCAATCAGGTGATCAAGACAGAGGACCTGGGGCACGTGTCGTAAGCGTTCATGAAACTCTTGGGAGTTGAAACGGCCACCTCGTGGCAGAGTGTCGCGATTCTCGAAGACGAGCGCGTCTTGGCTAGGTACGATCAGGCCGCGAGCGGCGCTCATGGCACCCTGCTCTTGCCCGCCATCGATCAGTTGCTCATGCAGACAGGACTGCGACTCACAGATCTCGACGGTCTGGCCTGTTCCATCGGTCCCGGTTCGTTTACCGGCATCCGGGTGGGCGTGGCGACCTGCCTGGGACTGCGGGCGGCGATCGATCTTCCTCTGGCATTGGTCCCGACACTCGAAGCGATGGCGTGGAATGAGCGCGCGACGGCCCTTCCTATCTGTCCCGTGTTGACGAGCCGCAGAGGGGAAGTATACTGGGCGATCTTTCGCTGGACGAATGGGGGGCAATTGGACCGAGTACTGGCCGAGCACGTCGGAGCACCGAGAGCCTTAGCCCAGAGTCTCACGGAGAACACGCTGGTGTTTGGGGAGGGGTGGTCGTCGATGGAGTCGGAGATTCGAGCGGCGCTGTCTGCATCCGTTGCCATCGCTGTGGGGCCAGAGGATGCTGCCAAACCGTCTGCCGTAAACGTGGCCCTCCTCGGTATGCAGCGGCTACAGCGGGGCGAGATTGCAGGCGATCAGGTTGCACCATTATATGTCCAGCGGGCCGAGGCTGAATTGAAGTACGAACAATCAGGGGGCGCCTCGCCGGTCGCGCGCCGCCAGGAACGGGTTGCGAAGAAAGTCGCCGAACGATTGGCCAGGGGGAGCCGAGGAACGGGACGGACAGTCCGGACGAGGAAATCTCATGGCTCGTGAGCTCCAGATCGTGCCGGCCACAGCGGAGATGTTGCCCGAGATTCTTCGCTTGGAGGAGGCTTGCTTCTCGGCCCCCTGGACGCGCAAAATGCTGGAAGCCGAACTGACCGGCAACCAGTTCGCCCACTTTCTTGTGGCGATGGATCAAGAGGACGCAGGAGCGCCTGTTGGGACGATTGTCGGGTACCACTGCTTCTGGATCGTGTTTGAAGAGCTTCGACTGATGAATCTGGCAGTACGCGAGTCGATGCGGAGGAGAGGGATTGGACGAGCGCTTGTGACCGAATCCATCCGACTGGGGCTGGCGCAGGCGACGACTCGGGCGGTTCTTGAAGTGCGGGCCACGAACGAAGCGGCACGCACCCTCTACCAGCGGATGGGTTTCGTGCAAATCAGCACACGCCCCAAGTACTACACAAATCCTGTCGAAGACGCCGTGCTCATGGAAATGGATCCGCTTGTCATGCAGGAAGGGTCCCTGCAAGACCGCGAATCTGTGGTTGGAGGTGGATCAGTCTCAGCGCACTAATCTAACTCAGGAGGTGCAGCATGTTGACGGAAGAGGTGATTGTAGAGCGGCTTCGCCAATCCAACACTGAGTTCCGGGAACTGGAAGCATCCCACCATCGCCTAGATCTTGAACTGAATGAGTTGCAGAAACGCCACGTGCTGACTCCGGCGGAAGAGCTCGAGAAGAAACGGATGCAAAAGGAAAAGCTCGCGAAGAAAGACAAGCTTGCGGAGTTGATTCGTCTGTGTCGCGAGCAGGGGTCGCAGCCCGCCGCACACTGAGGGGGGTTGACCAGCCGCCGGCCTGGTAGGCAGCTGGGTCCGTTGCCATGAACCAGATCATCAATCCGCTTGCCGCCCATATCCAAACCGTCAAGCGACGAGTGATCATCATGGGCGCGACCATCTTCGTGACTTTAATCTTCACCTTCTCTTTTTCAGCCGAGATGGTAGCCTGGCTGAACCGGCCATTCCCGAATCAATTGGTCTTTTACGGACCAACGGAAGCGCTCTTCGCCTCGATCAAAGTATCGTTTCTTGCGGCTGTCATCATCAGTCTGCCCGTCATTTTTTATCAGTGCTGGAAGTCCGTCGAGCCGGCGTTGTTGCCGAAAGAGAAGCGCTGGGCAATCCCGCTGTTTTTCCTGGCCGGAGGCCTCTTCGCGCTGGGCCTGGTGTTCTGCAATCTGGTGATTCTGCCGCTGGTGATCGACCTTTTCGTCAGTTTCGGGCTCGATCGGGATATCACGCCGCAATTGAGCGTCGGCACCTATATCGATTTCAATGTGAAGTTTCTGCTGATCTTCGGCTGTGCCTTCGAATTGCCGCTGGTAATGACCCTGCTGGCGATGGCGGGGGTCGCGTCGGCGCAAGTGTTCGCGCGCTATCGCAAACATGCCATCTTATTATGTCTCATCGTGTCTGCCATCGTCACGCCTGATGCGACGCTCTTCACGATGCTGCTGATGGCGGTGCCAATGATGTTGCTGTACGAAGTCGGGATTCTTGGGGCCCGCCTGTTTGGGCGCGGTCAGGATAATAGCCCCATGGATTTGCCGCTCGATCCGGATTTGCCCATGGGTACGGCGGGAACAAGAATGCGATGACGAAAGGGATCGAGATAATGCGTGGGATGCGAGCCGTGATGTCTGCGGGACTGATCTGGGGTTGTCTCATGAGTTCCGCAGGTGCGGAAAGCCCGCCGACCGCCGGCGTACCCAAACCACATTCGCCGGCCCCGGCCTCAGGAGACACGGTGGTACCCGAGCCGTTCGATCAATCGACGGCAAGCGTGCAGGCCTTGACGATGGTGGGGAAGGGCGCAGTCTATGCCGGATCCTTCGGCCATGGGATTTTTCGAACGGTCGACCGAGGCGCGACCTGGGTTCCGGTCGGGGGCGGCGTGACCGACCCCTTCATTCTGAGCCTGACGGCTGCGAAAGATGGAGTGGTGTATGCCGGCACCTTTCGCGGCGGCGTGTTTCGCTCACGCGATGAAGGCAAAACGTGGCAACCAGTCAATGCGGGTCTCAAGCGACTAGAAGTGAAAGCGCTGATGGTAGCGGGCGACGAACTCTATGCGGGCACGGGTGACGGGGTGTACCGACTGAATGAGTCGGGGGATCGCTGGTCGGTAGTCACGACGGGACTGGACGACATTCTGGTTCATGCGTTGGCCCGCTCTGCGGACGGCACGCTCTACGCCGGAACGTCCGGAAAAGGCATCCTCCGATTCAAACGTCATTCGTCTGGCTGGGCGCGCATGCAGCATGGATTGAAGGATCATGAAGGCATGATCGAGAATTTCATTCGTGTCCTGGTCATCGATCAGGATCAGAGCATTTTTGCCGGCACCTTTGACGGTGGGGTATTTCGCAGCGCCGATGGCGGCATTACGTGGCGGTCGATCAGCCGGGCGCTACCCAACGATTCCATCCGCGGGATCGTCCTGATCGATCAGGGCTTGATCGTGGCCACTGGGAACGGTATTTTCAAAACCGTGGATAAGGGGAAGCAATGGGTTCCCGTGAATAAGGGCCTCACGAACCTCGCGATTCAGGTGTTGATCGGGTCCGGAGACGGAGGACTCTATGCGGGAACGAGTGCTGGGGTGTTTCGCAGCGACGACGGTCTGACGTGGGTCGCCGTCAATCAAGGCCTAGAGGCGGGGATGGCGCCGCCGCCTTTTCTCTTTCGATAACGGACGAAAGGATTGAGGCAATGTCTGATGTGAGTGAGAAAACCCAGGTGAAAATAACGGTCACCAGCAAGGGCCTGCCAGTCGGAGAGATCGTCCTCCGATTTTTCCCCGATGTGGCGCCCGGCCATGTAAAGAATTTTGTGAAACTCTCCAAAGAAGGGTTTTACAACGGGACGACCTTCCATCGCGTCATTCCCGGCTTCATGATTCAAGGGGGAGATCCCAACAGTAAGAGTCCGGACCGCGCGCCGCACGGGATGGGTGGGCCCGGGTATAAAGTGAAGGCCGAGTTCAACAGTAAGCCTCACAAGCGCGGCATCGTGTCGATGGCCCGGTCGAACGACCCGGACAGTGCCGGCTCACAGTTCTTCATCTGCGTGGCGGAAGCTAACTTCCTCGATTGGCAATATACCGTGTTCGGGGAAGTCGTCAGCGGTATGGATGTGGCGGACAAGGTCGCCAGTATGAAGCGCGACGGGCGAGACAATCCGCTGGAACGCGTGGAGATGACCGTCACCGTCACCGAGTGACGGAAGGTAAAAGTGAAAAGTAAAAAGTTGAAAGTTCAGCTCAGGAAGTATCGAAATCTTCAATTTTGCCTTTTTACTTTTGCTTTTTTACTTGGCGTCAGCGCCTGCGCTACTCCCCATGTGCCGTCGCGGACGGTATACGAAGATCCAGTCAATTATGTGCGGCTGGAAGAAGACGCGGGAGTACTGCGGGAATGGTCTCCAGGTCATCATTCCCATCCTGCTGTGATGGGAACGGAGAGGCTGCGGGCGATCTTGTCAGGGCTGAAGGTCCAGGAACATCGGATTGCGCCCCAACGATGGTTTCAGGGTGAGGCGCCTCTGATTCCTGCATTTAACGATGAGGAACTGGCGCTGCTGGCTGTCCAGGTGTCTGAGGGGCTGGCGGAGGCCAAATACAATGAACGCGTCACCTTCTACTTGAGTCAGCCGCAAACATCGGCGAGGCGGGTGATTACCTCAGGCGGGGTCTATGTCCATGGGACGGAACTCCATGTGGTCTTAGGGAACTGGCGGAATGTCTATGGCATTCCCGCCTATGGCATGATCTACGATCGGCGTTATCCCATGCGGCCGACCGCGGCGAAGGGCTTCAACCTTGTCTTCGAGCCTTCCGACGCGGTGATTCCGGTAAAAAGCAGCTTGCTGGACGATCTTTTCGCCAACTCGAAGGATGAACTGGTGGTCGATCTAGGCAAGATCCAAGTTCCGGAACCCGCGCCGGTGCCGCCATCCCCGACCGTATTCTAGCGCACTTCTTCATAACCGCTTTTGCTGCCATCACCTGCTCGTACGCATGCCGACTGTACACCGTGGCTCTTATGGGTACGCAGAGGGCATCGACTCGCCTGCTAGAGGCAGTCGAATGGTTTCGAGTAGGAACGACGAGTTTTCTTTCATCGGGAAGTGGGCGTCTGAAAATACATTCTCGGCACCTCTGTCAGTGCTTCGACAATCGTATGCCATCCGAGTTTACTTTGGCCTTGAACTCGATCGCTGAAACGGATAGGCAGCTCACATATCTTCGCTCGTAATTGGCGTGCCCGCCACGCCATCTCCACTTGAAAGACGTAACCTTTCGCCTTCACGGTTTCAAGGTTCATTTTGGCTAAGAGTTCATGACGATAACAACGAAAGCCTCCGGTCCAGTCACGGATGCTCGAACCGAGGAATAGACTGACGTAGGTATTGCCACATTTTGAGACCAGGCGCCTGCGTGCGTTCCAGTTTTGCGTTCCGCCGCCGGGGACGTAGCGACTCCCAATAACCAGGTCGGCAGTGCTGCTGCGGTGAACCAGCCGAGGTAAGTCCCAAGGGGCATGACTGAAATCACAGTCCATTTCTATGATCGATTGATAGCTTCGTGCTAGCGCCCATTGGAATCCTGCGAGATAGGCCGGCCCGAGTCCTTCCTTTCTGGGCCGATGCAGCACATGCACGTGTTTCTGCTCTCGACTCAGTTGATCCGCCAATTGTCCGGTCCCGTCCGGAGAATTATCATCGACAATCAAGATGTCGGCGACCAGATACCTGCCGATTGCCTCGATCAGGGTCGCAAGATTTTGGCGTTCATTGTAGGTGGGGAGCACAATCAGAATCGAACGGTCAAAACGGAATGGCGCGAGAGGCACAAGCTGCTTGTTCGAAGCAACTTGAACATACCCCGGATAGTTCGCGTCGGCGGAATCAATCTGGCTGATTGCCACGCGCGCGCTGTCGGCACCGCGGGCAATCACCGCCTCGGCCAGTTCAAAGCTCGGGACCACAAACGCCTCTTCCGGTCCCAATTCCTTTTGGACGGACACCCCAGAACCATTGCGGACTGCATAGTAGCGCACTGTGTTTGGTTCGGGATCACCACAAGATGGAGACACTGAACAGCTATTTGACATAGGTGGCAACGGGAGTGGGGCTGTGCGAAAAGCTCCCAGTATTCTTCGACTGGAGCATCAGGACGGCGAAGATCAATAGCATGCCGATCGTGAATGGTTTGAAGCTGAGAAACACCAGGAAGTTTTGTTTGCCGATCACTTCATAAGTCAGAACAACAGCGATCATCACATAGAGCCCCATCGCTATCTTGGATAATTGGCTCAGCCCATCGTGGCTGCAAGCCTTGGCGACAATCCAGTAAAGGGCAGGAACGAGCCATGGTAAATGCTGAATCCAGGTTAAGGGAGAAAGGAACAACATGATTAGGAGGAGGCCAGCGCACTCCCGAGGCCACTCGGGATCACCCGGTCCTTGAAAGGGTCGCCGGGTGCACCAACCGAAGCCGATCAACAACGCTAGTATGGCGGAGATGGTCAGAGTGCGTGCATGAGTAGGGGACAAATCTAGAATTGCCACATAACCGGGGTCGTTCTGTCGCAGCGGATGATCGGGAGGAAGAGTGACAAGATACCGCATCAGTGCTGGCTGGATCCCTGAGTTGCGAATGTTGTCCTCGTTTTTTTGTGCAAATGACGCCTTGTAACCAATCGCAGAGGCGGCAGCCACACGCGTCCACGTCGTCTGGTGAGACCACCAGGTTGCCGGCCCCATCCAGACCATTGGTAGGATGATCCAGCATACTGTTGCGACTGTTGTGTAAAGAGCCAACCGCCACTGGCGTTTCCACATGAAAAATGGCAGAAATAATGCGGGTGTCACCTTCAGTGCGATAGCCAATCCGAACCACATTGCTCCCAGTTTGTCCCATCCTTTCCACACCGCGTACATGGCGCCTACAAGCATCGCCAACAGAATAGTGTGCGGACCACCGTCGTCGAGGTCGTACAGAATGAACTGGCCGGCCAATACTATCACCATAACGCTAAGAATCAGATTTGCTGGAGCTAATTCTTTGAATTGATTCCTGATCATTCGGTGGAAGAGAACACATGTTAGCCACAAACAGATGATCGCAGTCGTGTAGCGAATGAGCAATCCGGTGGTTTGGTCGACCAATGCGAGCAGAGAAAAATACATAGCCCCGGTCGGCATGTAGGGATACGCCACGGGATCACTATAGAGATTCTGCCCAGTTAGAAACCAACGTCCCATCTCGCGCTGAATATCGAAATCACGGAAAACTGGTCCGTGCCGATACCGTGAAAGCAACCGTATTCCATTCACCGTCACAGTCAATACACAGAGAACCACTAGTACGGGCTGAAATCTCGGGCGGTAAAGGAAAGTAGGCAACATGCAGTGGAGAAGTAGAGAGTGCAAGCATCCCTGAAATACGCGCCATTCTAAAGTACTGATACTATGGTGGCAAGCGGAGTATTTCCAGATGATCTGCAACCCATTGCACTTTGACAGTTTCCAAATGGCTGTGCTAAAGTCCGCGGAACTGTTGAGGTTCTAGACCTTTCTCTATTTATTTCCCTAGGTAACAACGCATGAGCGCTATAAACTCGCATGTGGTTATTCTGGTCGGCGCCGGGCCGGCAGGGATGGCAGTCGCCAGCACCCTATCAAAGGCTGGCCATGATGTGATTATTCTGAATCGGGACATCAAATTCGGTGGGTTGGCTGAATATGGGATTTTCCCAGCAAAATTCAAGCTCCGCGGCGGTCTCAAGAAGCAGTATTGGGAGTTGATCGAGCGACCGAACGTCCACTATTTTGGCAATGTATCGATCGGCAACGGCAAAGATCTCACGGTCGAAGAGGTTCGAAAACTTGGCGCCAGCGCGGTCGTGTTTTCTATCGGCGCGCAAGGGACCAAGGCGATCGGAGTGGAAGGAGACTCGGCCAAAGGTGTATTCCATGCAAAGGATGTCGTGTATCACTTTAATCGGCTCCCTGGATTCGGCGATCGCCCGTTCGAGATGGGCAAGCACGTGGCCGTGATCGGGGCCGGCGATGTGATGGTCGATATCGCGCACTGGTTGATTCGCTACAAGAAAGTCGAGCAGGTGACGGCCATCGTTCGACGCGGACCGTTCGAGCGCAAATACAATCCTAAAGAAATTCGTGCCGTCTGCGCCAATATGGACATCGAAGGAATCGAGAAAGAGTTCGAACGCATCAAGGACCGCCTTGTCGCGGTAGGCCAGAAGGTCGATGATGTTTTGAAGGGCTTGAAAGACGAATTTACCAAATGTGAGCCAAAGGTCAGCGACACCAGGATGGGATTCCAGTTCCTAGCCTCGCCGAAACGCATACTTGTCGATGGGAACAATCGCGTGCGGGGTCTGGAGATAGAAGAAAATAAGCTTGAACCGAAGGGCGAAGATACGGCTGCGGTCGGGCTGAAACAATTCTATGAATTCCCCTGTGACGCCGTCATATTCGCGGTCGGCGACAAAGTCGATGAAACGGTAGGACTGCCCTATAAGAACGGATCGTTCGTCACTAATCCCAACATGACCGGGAACGATCCGGACGATGCATTGTTCCAGGCTTATGATGAGGCGACCGGCAAAGTTCTTGACGATGTGTTCTTAACCGGCTGGGCAAGGAAAGCGAGCGAAGGTCTCGTCGGTGTGGCAAAGCGAGACGGCGACTGGTGCGCGGAGGTCGTTGGACGATACCTCGCGACCAAGAGTGCAGGCAGCCAAGCCAAGGTCGTGCTGGATAAACTGCACACGATTTTGAAGAACTACAAGAGCTATCCGGTCGATGTGAAAGGGCTCCGAGCACTTGAAGCGGCGGAAAAAGGGCATGCCGGCGGGACCGACTATATTGGAGAGTTCAAATTCGCTACGAATCAAGAAATGCTGAGTTTGATCGAACGGGGCCGGAGGTAAGTTCAGCGTCGTTCACCTAGAACTCAGCCGTCTCCCCATTTCAGTTTTTCTCGCAACACATCGTAGTAATGGCTTTCCGGAAACCGAATCAGTCTTGTCCGATGATCTGAGGCTTGAATCACAGCCGTATCACCCTGCGTCATTGCAATACCGACTTGTCCATCGAGCGTGACCATCGCCCCGTCGGCTTTGCTCGTTAACGTCACTTCAATTTCATCATTTCCCGGAACAATCAACGGCCGATGTGTCAGCGTATGCGGACAGATTGGTGTCAGAATCAGTGATTGCACGGCTGGATTAATAATAGGGCCGCCGGCCGATAGGGAATAGGCCGTGGATCCCGTCGGAGTACCGATGATCAAGCCGTCCCCCCGAAGATTCGTCACGAACTGACCCTGAATGGCGACTTTTAATTCGATCATACGGGCCAGGGTGCCCTTGCTGATCACGACATCGTTGAGCACCACGCCCCGCGCTACTGTTTCTCCATGCCGATGGACATGTGTCTTCAGCATAAGCCGCTCGTCGATGATAAAATCATTGGCGAACACACGATCGAGCGAGGGATACAGATTGTCCAGTCGGACCTCGGTTAAGAACCCGAGGCCGCCCATGTTGACACCCAAGATCGGAATGCTTCGTTCTCCTGCCAGCCGCGCGGCATTGAGCATCGTCCCGTCGCCGCCTAAGACAAGCAGTACGTCGGCCTTGCCGGCCAGTTGCGTTTTTTGAACTCCATCCTGTTCACCCAGCAACGTCGCTGACGTAGTATCGAGAAGCACAACGATGCTCCGATCCCTAAGCCAGGTCACCACTCCTTGCAGTGTGGTCTTGGCTTCAGGGAACTTCGGTTTGGTCAGAATCCCGACACTTTTGCTTTTCATGAGTACCAGACTTAAGAACCAGCTAGAAGGTCCGGGATTGTATCGGGACGGTTCTTTTCATGTCAACGCGAGCGCTGCAAGTGCCTCATGCGTTCGAGAAAAGAATTGACATCGCGGCTATGCTGAATTATGTTGCCGTGACTTTTCTGCCCAACCTTGACTCTGAAGAGCGCTCTGGTTAGAATAAGGCCAAGTTTTTCCATGGGTTTTGCTCGAACGTAGCCATTACTCGCATCCACTAGAAGGAGGCAGGATGTTCGAACGATTCACGGATAAAGGTCGAAAGATCATCATCCTCGCACGTGAGGAAGCCGAGCGGCACCAGAACGATTACCTCGGGACTGAGCACCTCGTCTTGGCGATACTCCGTGAATCCGATGGCATCGCCCTCATGATTTTGAAAAAGATGGGGCTCTCCACAGAGCAGATCCGCTTGGAAATCGAGCGCAATCTGCCGGGTGGAGGAACCACGATGACGTTCGGTGAAATCCCGTTCAGCCCGCGCGTAAAGAAAGTCATTGAATATGGGGTAGAGGAAGCTCGCCTTCTGGGTCACAACCATATCGGCAGCGAACATCTTCTCTTAGGTCTGCTCCGGGAAGAAGAGGGGATCGGCGGCAAAATCCTCCGCAGCCTGGGCGCCAACCTCCTGACCGCGAGGCAATTGACCGTGACCTTTCTCCGGAAGTCCGCTCCGCGTGAGCGCGACCGGAAGAGTAACACGCCGGCACTCGACGAATTCGGGCGTGACCTGACCCAGCTTGCCCAAGAAGGTCAATTGGACCCGGTCATCGGCAGAGCCGACGAGATCGAGCGCGTGCTTCAGATCCTCAGCCGAAGAACCAAGAACAACCCCGTGCTCATCGGCGAATCCGGTGTCGGGAAAACGGCCATCGTCGAGGGACTCGCCCAGCGGATTGTCCAGTCGGAAGTTCCCGACAATCTTCTCTCCCGCCGTGTCATTGCGTTAGATCTCGGCTCACTCGTGGCCGGCACAAAATACCGGGGCCAGTTTGAAGAACGTCTCAAGGTCGTGATGAAGGAGATCGTTCAAGCCGGCAACATCATCATCTTCATTGATGAGCTCCACACGCTGGTGGGGGCCGGTGCCGCCGAAGGCTCGATCGATGCCTCGAACATGCTCAAGCCCGCGCTTTCACGGGGCGAGATTCAGTGTATCGGGGCCACGACGTTGGACGAGTACCGCAAGCACATCGAAAAGGACGGCGCGTTGAAACGACGGTTCCAACCAATCCATGTTCAACCGCCCAACCTCGACGAAACCGTTCTTATCATTCAAGGACTACGGGACCGCTACGAAGAACATCACGGTGTCGAAATCACGGAAGACGCCATCGTCGAAGCCGTCAAGCTGTCGGACCGGTACATCACTGACCGATTCCTGCCCGACAAGGCAATCGATTTGATCGACGAAACCGGTTCACGCGCAAAGCTTCAGACCTATGCTCTCCCTTCAGAGTTGAAAGCGCTGGAGCAAGAACTCAAAAAAATATCGCGCGAAAAGGAACTATCGATTTCGATGCAGAATTTCGAAGAAGCCGTACGCCACCGCGAGGAGGAAGAGCGGTTGCGCAAGCTCCTG
Source organism: Nitrospira sp. (assembly GCA_005239465.1). GTDB lineage: Bacteria > Nitrospirota > Nitrospiria > Nitrospirales > Nitrospiraceae > Nitrospira_D. Next base: position 68,865 of record SPAW01000023.1, read on the forward strand.
GACGAATCCAAACGGGAATGGAAAAAGAATCAGGAGAAGAACAAGCCGGTGATCGGCAAAGAAGACGTCGCGTATGTCGTCTCCAAGATGACCGGCATCCCGCTCTTCAAACTCGAAGAGGAAGAATCCAATAAGCTGCTGCGCATGGAAGAATTTCTCCATAAACGAGTGGTCGGTCAGAACGAAGCAATCTCGGCAGTCGCTCGAGCTATTCGCCGTTCACGCGCGGGCTTAAAGGAAGCGCGGAAGCCTATCGGCTCGTTCATTTTCTTGGGCCCGACAGGCGTCGGGAAGACAGAACTTGCCAGAACGTTGGCTGAGTTCCTCTTCAACAGCGAAGATGCCCTGATTCGGGTCGATATGTCCGAGTATCAAGAGAAGTTTACCAGTTCCAGACTCTTTGGCGCCCCCCCGGGCTATGTGGGATACGAGGAAGGCGGCCAGCTGACCGAGAAGGTTCGACGTCGACCCTATTCCGTCGTCCTATTCGATGAAATTGAAAAAGCGCATCCCGACATCTTCAACGTCTTGCTCCAAGTCTTGGACGACGGAGTGCTCACCGACAGCCTCGGACGAAAGATAGACTTCAAGAACACCGTCGTGATTATGACGTCCAACATCGGCACCAAGATGATCCAGAAAGGCGTCTCCCTCGGCTTCCAAAGCACGGAAGGCGAAGCGGCGCGCCGTAAGAAAGAAGAAGTCATCGGAGAGCTTCGCAAGTCGTTTAGCCCGGAGTTCTTGAACCGGATCGACGAAATTGTGATCTTCCATCAGCTGGCGAAGGAACAGCTCTACGACATCCTTGATATCCTCCTCCGTGAGGTGAACCTCCGTCTCTTAGACAAGGGAATCGAGATCGAAGTCGACGACGAAGTCAAACAATGGCTCATTAAAGAAGGCTATGAGCCCCTGTACGGCGCCAGACCCATGCGCCGGACCATCCAGCGCGCCATCGGTGACCCGCTCTCCGACGAGCTCATCAGGGGCCGTTTTAAGGAAAGCCGCAAGGTCAAGGTGGTGCTGCGAGATGGTGCCCCGGCCTTTGTCGAGCAAGAAGCGATGGCGGGAGTCTAGCCACCACTCGTGGTCATACCAACATACCCTCACCATGCAACTGTCAGCGACCCCTGCGGTGAACAGCCGCAGGGGTCGTGTCGTTTCGACTACAGCATGCTCCGCCTGTAACAACCTATGCTCCAAACCCGTGGGCCAAGACCTCAGACCAGCGCCGGATGGCAACCTCGCCCAATCCTTGGGATTGAATCCTCGTGCGACGAAACGGCCGCTGCCGTCCTCGACGGTAAGGGACAGATACTCTCGAACGTAATCTCCTCTCAAATTGCTGTCCATGCGAAATTCGGTGGTGTCGTGCCCGAACTGGCGGCCCGTGCCCATCTGGGCATGATCGACATGGTGGTGAACGACGCACTCGCTCAGTCACGTCTTATGAAGAATAACCTTGGCGCAGTTGCCGTTACCCGAGGCCCTGGATTGGCTGGAGCTCTCTTGGTTGGGGTGAACTACGCCAAAGCATTGAGCTACGGTTTAGGCATTCCATTGGTCGGCGTCAACCATCTGGAAGGTCATATTGCCTCCGCCTGGCTTGCCGACCCGACATTCCCACTGCCCTGTATCGTCCTGGTCGTGTCCGGTGGCCACACCCACTTGTATCGGCGGGAGACAGATGGGCGCTGCGCATTGCTCGGCTGCACCCGAGACGATGCCGCCGGCGAAGCTTTCGACAAGGGAGCACAGATGCTCGGACTGGAGTACCCCGGAGGACCGGCAATTGACCGACTCGCTCGGCAGGGCAACCCCGTGTCGATCTCTTTTCCACGCTTCCAATTGCGAAGGAACAATCTGGAGTTCAGCTTTAGCGGTCTAAAAACGTCCTTACTTTATAAACTGCGTGACATGAACACTCCGGATCGAGCCGAGCAGACTGCCGATCTGGCCGCAGGCTATCAGGAAGCCATCGTCCAAGTCTTAGTAGCAACGGCTTTCACAGCCCTTACCCAAACAGGACTTTCCGCGCTCGCCGTCGTGGGAGGGGTCTCCGCAAACTCCCGGTTGCGTGCGCTACTTAAAGAACGCGCCGAGCGAGAGGGGATCCGTCTGGCATTGCCGCCAATGGCCTATTGCACGGACAATGCGGCCATGATTGCGTCTGCCGGTCGACACGCACTCTTGACCGATCTCCAATCAATTCGCGATCTCGATATTCAACCAACTCTTTACATTGAGCCCATACACACGCCTGCCTAACTAAAGGAGACCACCCATTCCTGAAATCCATGGCCAGATCATAGGACTTCGCACCAGTCAGGTGGCGGCTGTTGAACGGCTATACCGACGCCGTGTGCCGCATGACAAAATCCTCTCTCCAGAGCTGGCCAAAACGATGTGTCAGCTTACACTCGACATCCGCCGCTCCATTGCCGTTCTGTTAACACGCCGCGGCCTGGTGCAAGAAATTATCGTGGGAACGGATCTCTCACTGTCCCCCACTACGTTAACAAAGTTCCGTGCCGGCCCCCGTTCATTAAGAGGGCTGAGGCTGATCAGGACGCAACTGCATGACCAACCGTTGAGTCAAGAATCCTTGACGGACCTCGCGTTTCTGCGCCTGGATCTGATCGGGACGCTCTCCGTATCACCGGATGGGAACCCCGGCCATTTGTACCTCGCTCATCTTCTGCCGCCGAATGGAACCGGCCAGCTTTTCAAAATCCTCAAGACCACTCCGTTCCACCATTGCTCGATGCCATTCGATAGTTTCATCGCAGAACTGGAAGCAGAGGTGCAGTCGGCACGCGCCCATCATGCCGTCAAGGACGCCACCGAATCGGCGATTTTGGTCAGCGCCTCACCACAGGGGCGCGCCGAGCAGGAGGAGCGCCTCGTCGAACTTACCGAGCTTGCGACCTCAGCCGAGGTGACGGTCATCGACCGCATGGCGCAACGCACGGCAGACGGCCATCAGCGATACCTGCTGGGAAGCGGAAAATTAAAGGAGGTTCTGATACAGACACTCCATAAGGGCGCTGATATGGTGATCTTCGATCAGACACTGTCGCCGGCCCAATCACGCGCGATCGCGGAAATGACCGATATTAAGGTGATCGACCGTACCCAACTCATTCTCGATATCTTTGCCAGGCGGGCGCACAGCCGGGAGGGGAAAGTGCAAGTTGAATTGGCTCAATTGCGCTATCTGCTGCCTAGGCTGTCCGGTAAAGGCACTCAGCTTTCACGGCTCGGTGGCGGTATCGGGACTCGTGGCCCCGGCGAAACGAAACTGGAAACCGATCGACGGCGAATTCGAGACCGAATCACGCATCTTGAACGCGAGCTCACTCACTTTGCCCGTCACCAAGACCAGCGCCGTGCGCGTCGGGGAAGGCATGGCCTACCGGTCATTTCCCTGGTCGGATACACGAACGCCGGGAAATCCACGCTCCTCAACGTGCTGACCAAGAGCCACGTCTCGGCGGAAAATCGGGTGTTTGAAACACTGGATACCACCAGCCGTCGACTCCGATTTCCACAAGACCGCGAGGTCATCATTACCGATACCGTCGGATTTATTCGAGACCTCCCCAAAGAACTGGTCGGTGCATTTCGCACCACATTGGAAGAATTGCGCGAGGCCGACCTGCTGCTCCACGTCGTGGATGCCAGCGCAGCCGACATCACTGTGCAAATTACCGCCGTCACTGCCATTCTCCAGGAACTTGACTTGGACACTATTCCCCGCATGCTGGTCTTCAACAAATGCGATCGACTGCCAACCCATCAAATAGAGCCGCTCTGCCGTCGCTACCATGCGATCGGTATCTCTGCGCTCCAGCCGGCGACACTGCGTCCACTCCTTACCGAACTGGCAACACACGTTCAGTCCCTTACGGCAGGGCGCGGGGGGTCTTTTAATTCGCCGACTCAGGACGACACGCTGATACTTGCATCTCGTTCGTAACCGCTGCACAATCATCCCAGCCGCGATGACGTCTCGAATAAACCGTCTCCCACACACCGCTGATCGCCCACCACGCATCGCCGCGATTCTGCACCGAGCCATGCCGACCGCAGAAATGGAGCTGACGCATCGCTCTCCATGGGAACTCCTTGTTGCCACTATCCTCTCCGCCCAATGTACCGACCAACGCGTGAATCAAGTCACGCCGGCCTTATTTAAGCGATACCGTACCCCGCTTGAATTTGCTCAGGCAAAGCCCGGAGAACTGGAAGGGCTGATCAAGTCGACCGGATTCTATAAGAACAAAGCGAAACACTTGATAGGGTGCGGACGGGTCATCGCCGAACGTTTCAATGGCCAAGTTCCATCGACTATGGACGAATTGACCTCGATTCCCGGAGTCGGGCGCAAGACGGCCAACGTCATCATGGGTACTGCCTTCGACAAACCGGCTGTCGTCGTCGACACCCATGTGAAACGCGTGGCCAACCGATTAGGCCTGACTCGCTCGAACGACCCCGAGAGGATTGAAAGCGAACTTCAGCGAACATTCCCTCAAGAGCAATGGACAGTCGTTTCACAACGGCTGTTACTCCATGGCCGGTATGTCTGCCTCGCCCGCACACCCAAATGCGGAACCTGCGCGTTGTACGACGTATGTCATTGGAAAGGAAAACAACGGCGATGATCAAGAGTATGACGGGATTCGGCAGGCGACAAGGCACCTGGCTGGACGGCACAGTCACCGTTGAAGTCCGCTCGGTGAACCACCGGTTTCTGGAGAGCGCAATCCGCTTGCCGAAGTCGATGGGCAGCCTCGAAGAGTCATTCAAGAAGGCCATCCAAGAACGTTGTACGCGGGGTCGTGTAGATCTGGTGGTGCTCTTCCAGGGGGGACGCGGAGGCGTGCGCGCTCTCCAACTTGACGCTGGGTTGGCGAAACAGTACCATCAGGCCCTCCGCACCCTCCAACGCACCTTAAAGCTTGGGGGTTCCATCGACATCGGACTCGTAGCAGGGTTTCGCGATATCATCGCCCTTTCGGATCAGCCGGTGGATGATCCGAAGCTCACGAAGCTTGTGGAAAGGCTTGGTCTGCAGGCGTTGCATGATCTAGCCAAGATGCGGAAAAAGGAAGGGACGCTGCTTGCCCATGACATCCTGAGTCGTATCAATACGCTCAAGGAATTGAAGGGGCAAGTGGCAGGACGAGCGCCTGCGGTGGGGCAAGAGACGTTTGATCGGATGAAGGCTCGGGTAGAGAAGCTGCTGGGCGGCGAGATCCCAGACCTTCCCAGGCTCCACCAGGAATTGGGGCTCTATGCAGATCGGTGCGACATTACGGAAGAATTGGTCAGATTGGACGCGCATGTGGTACAGTTTCAACATACGGTACACAGCGTCGAGTCGGTCGGAAAAACGTTGGATTTTCTCCTCCAGGAAATGGGTCGGGAGGTCAATACCATTGGATCGAAAGCCAACGATGCTACGATCACGGCGGCTGTCGTCCAAATGAAGACCGAACTCGAGCGCATTCGAGAACAAGTGCAGAACGTGGAATGACCACTGCAATGACCACAAGCAGCCTCCCGTCGGGTCCTGCTCAAGGCCACCATAGCTCAGAGCGTCGGGGTATCCTCTTTATTATTTCGGCCCCCTCTGGAACGGGGAAGACCACCCTTTGCAAACAGATCGCGGCATCCGTATCGGGACTCTGGCATTCCGTGTCCTACACCACCAGAAAGCCCCGTCTAGGAGAAGAAAGTGGACGTGAGTACTTCTTTATCGAGGAAAAAGCGTTCCAGGACATGGTCGCGCGCAATGAATTCATGGAATATGCGCACGTCTACGGCAACTGGTACGGAACCCCTCGCAAAGCGTTGATGGACAAGATGGAGCAGGGGATCGACGTTTTGCTGGAGATCGATGTGCAGGGTGCGCTCCAGATCAAGAAGAAATTTGAGGACGCGGTCTATATTTTCATTCTCCCCCCATCAATGGACACGCTGCGCACTCGACTCCAATGCCGAGCCTCAGACTCCCAGGAAGAAATCCTACGCCGCCTGCAAAAAGTGAAGGAAGAAGTATGGAGCTTCCGCGAATACTATTACATCGTTCGCAACGACGATCTGGCGCAGTCCCTCCGTGAACTACAAAGCATCTTCCTTGCGGAGCGGCTCAAGACCAAGCGGCTGGACATGAACTGGCTCGAACAGAATTTTATCCTCGACAAAGATACAAAACAGACAGATCGGGAAACCTCAACCACCAAAACAGCAGGGAGCGCTGGCCACCATGATTGATATGCTGAGTTTGCTACCGCAGTACACACCCGACGAATTCGATTCACGCCACCGGCTGGTGATCGTCGCTGCCCAACGAGCGAAGCACCTGACCCAAGGAGCCAAACTGAGCGGTCCCTCGCGCTTTACGAAAGAGACGACCATGGCACTCGACGAAGTACTGCGCGGTAAGGTCAAGTATCTGACGGGAAAAGAAGCGCGGGATGCGATGAAAGAAGCCAAACGCGGGAAAGAGGGTGAGTCCGAACGCCTCGCGATGATGACCGGGGAAGACGCCCGAGAGATCAAGAAAGAACTCAGCGTGTACGTGGATGACACGGCCAAGCCGGCAGTAGCCCCGGCCGAGGAGTAGCCATTGGAACTGGACCGATCGCAAGCAACCCTACGGGGCAAGCGCCTCGTACTGGGAGTTACAGGAAGCATCGCTTCTTATAAAGCAGTAAGCCTGCTTCGGGCCTTGACGCGCGAAGGCGCCTCCGTCGCGGTGGTCATGACGCAGGCAGCCACGAAATTCGTGACGCCGCTGACGTTTGAGGTGCTGTCAGGAGAACGAGTCACCATGGATCTTTTCAAGGCGCACCAGGAGATGAAACACCTCTCCATCCCCGGACAGGCCAATGCCATCATCGTCGCGCCGGCTACGGCGAATTTTCTGGCGAAGGCGGCCGTCGGCCTGGCCGATGATGTCCTCTCCACCATGCTGCTTACCACCCAATGCCCCTTGATCATCGCCCCGGCGATGGATGGCGACATGTGGGCGCATCCCACCGTTGTCGAACACGTGAGAACTCTGCGGGCTCGCGGCGCTGTTATCCTCGACCCTGAAGAGGGTCCACTGGCTTCAGGACAGGTTGCGCAGGGTCGGCTCGCCTCGGAGTCGAGAATACTGGAAGCGGTGCAGTCTGCTCTGATTCCACAAGACGATTGGCGAGGACAGCGGGTGCTGGTATCCGCCGGCCCCACGCAGGAAGCGATCGATCCTGTTCGTTTTATCTCCAATCGTTCGTCAGGCAAGATGGGGTATGCGATTGCGGAAGCCGCGCGCGATCGAGGGGCCGAAGTTGTGCTCGTTACGGGTCCGACCGCTCTTACTCCTCCACCAGGAGTCGAGGTGGTCTCCGTGACAACGGCGAAAGAGATGGCCGACGCACTCTGCCAACATTTTGCATCGTCCACCGTCGTGATTATGGCCGCCGCCGTCGCTGACTTTCGTCCAAAAGAACAAGCTGCTCAGAAACTCAAGAAGCGGGGCCAGACGGCATTCTCTCTCGAACTTGAAACTGCCCCGGACATTCTCGCGATGTTGTCCGCTCAACGAACATCCCAAGTCCTGGTCGGATTCGCCGCTGAAACCGAACACCTGGTTTCGCACGCGAAAGACAAGCTTAGAGGGAAGGGACTCGACTTAATCGTCGCGAACGACGTGACAAAAGAGGGCGCTGGGTTCGGCAGCGATGACAACGCTGTGGTCATCCTCTCGCGCACCGGCCAACAGAAAGAATTCGGTCTGATGCCGAAACGCCGACTTGCAGATGAAATCCTGACGGCGGTGCAGAAGCTGCGCTCGGCACAACATCGTTCCGCAACCGTAGTGGAGTAATTCAGTCCATGGCTTCAGGCTCCAACAACGCAGGCAACGCGGCCGAGATTGATCGACTGGCCTTGGCCTTAGCCAAAGAGCCGGGGTCGAAAGCCTTTATTCCCTTGGCCGAAGAATACGGGAAAGCCGGAATGTGGGAAGAGGCTGCGGCCGTCCTTGAAGACGGATTGAAAACCTATCCGAGCTTTATCACCGCGATGGTTGCACTGGGCCGGACCTACGACCAGATGAACCAGCCTGTCAAGGCCAAAGCCATTCTGGAAGAAGCGGTGAAAATGAGCCCTGAAAATCTTCGCGCTCATCGAACGTTAGCTAAAATCTATGTCGCGCAGGGCGCCAAAGATGCTGCACTGCGGTCCTGCAATGTCATTCTTGCTGTCAACCCTCAGGACCAGGAAGCCCTGTCACTTCGCGAAACGCTCGGCTCGCCGGTTGTTCCGGCCACAGCGGTACCACCAAAGCTGTTACGGACAAAGCAGCCCGGTAAACTGGTTTCCGAGTCTTCTGTACGTTCCGTAGAGACTGTTCAATCAAGCACCGCCAAATCAGATCCGGCTACCCTTGATGCAGAGGAACGACCCACGACCGTCACCCAGTCCTCCCAAGGAGACCTCGCACCGATCACAAGCGTCGCGGACTCGACAGTTGATGAACACAGGAGTGCCACGGTGACACAACTTGAACAGTGGCTTACCTCGATCCAGGCGCGTCGAAGAGACCGCGAGCGTCCCACCGAGTCAAGACCTCCAACTTCCTAAGTAGTTCAATAGTTTGACCCTCTTGGGTAGGACTGCTAGAATGCCGCCGCTTGTGTTGTGCCGGTGAGTGAAACTGAGATCTCGTCGGAGGCGGCTCGTACCTGACATGCTGCGTGTGCTGATCCTGCATGGTCCTAATCTCAACCTCTTGGGGAGCCGCGAGGAATCCGTTTATGGGACGACCACGCTCGATGCAATCGATGCGTCCCTCTCGAAGCTCAGCGACGAACTGGGAGTGGAACTTGATATCCGCCAGTCGAATCTTGAAGGGGAGTTGGTGACCTGGATTCAAGAAGCACGCAGCGGTTACCAAGGGATCATCATCAATCCCGCGGCCTACACCCATACCAGTATAGCGATACGAGACGCTCTGGCAGCCGTCAATCTGCCCACCATCGAGGTGCATCTCTCGAATATCCACCGGCGCGAGGAATTCCGGCGGCATTCGTATGTCTCAGGCGTAGCCCTGGGTCAAATTTCCGGATTCGGCCCGACCGGCTATCTGTTGGCGCTACGAGGACTGTGCGAGCATCTGTCCTCACGTGGATCGAAGTCCACCGCCCCACGGACCAGCTCAACGCGTGGCGCTGGAACACGTAAGCACTGACAACATCGACAGCGCGTTCGATTTCCTGATTGAAGGGAGTGCAGGGTGATTTCAACCGTTGATTTTCGTAATGGGGTTCGCCTGATGGTTGAAGGCGAACCGTTCTATATCGTCGAGTTTCAGCATGTGAAACCGGGGAAGGGCGGGGCATTCGTCCGCACCAAGCTGAAGAGCTATATCTCAAGGAACGTGCTGGACCGGACCTTCAGATCCGGGGAACGTTTCGAAGAACCGGACCTGGAAGAGCGTGAAATGCAGTTCCTCTACGCCACCGGTGACTCCTACACGTTCATGGACACAGAATCCTACGAGCAGCTGACCTTCGAGAAGAGCCAGCTCGGAGAGAACGCGGACCTCTTGAAAGAGAACATGATCGTGAAGATCCTCGTCTACGAACATCGACCGATTGCCGTAGAGCTGCCGATCTTCATTGAGCTCAAGGTCGTCGATGCTGAACCCGGAGTGCGGGGCGACACCGCGTCCGGAGGGACCAAGCCGGCCATCGTGGAGACAGGAGCGACGGTCAAAGTACCGCTCTATTTGGAAGTCGGCACCGTGATCAAGATCGATACTCGCACTAGATCCTACGTGGAGCGCGTCCGGTGAGCACACGCCGATCCGCTCGTTCCAAGAAAAAGACTCGTCCGCTTATCCTGCCAAATGCCTTTGGCGGGCCGGAGCCGGAGACACTGCTCACAGGCGGTCAAACCAAGCAGATCCAAGATCTTATCGATTTGCTTCGCCGAAATAATTTGACCGAGTTGGAACTCGAGCGGCAAGGCGTACGTATCCGTGTCCGCCTTGAGGTCGGCGTCAAGCCCGTCACAGCGTCGGTGCAGGAATCCGTTCCGAGCACCCCCCAACAAACTTCACATCCCGCAACAACCACAGGCCCGTCGGCGGAAGAGACCACCGCTATGGTCACCATCGCCTCGCCCATCGTCGGCACCTTCTACCGATCTCCGTCGCCGGATGCCGACCCCTATGTTGAAGAAGGCGACTTCGTGAAAAAAGGCCAGGTTCTGTGCATTGTCGAAGCGATGAAGCTCATGAACGAAATCGAGTCCGAAGTGGATGGGCGCATCGTAAAAATTCTGGCGGAAAGTACCAAGTCGGTCGAGTACGGCCAGGCGCTCTTCTTGATCGATCCCAAAGCTACTCCATAGGCAGTCCTCGCCATCGCATCGGAGCTGAGACGTGTTCAAGAAAGTCCTCATTGCTAATCGCGGAGAAATCGCGCTGCGGGTGATCCGAGCCTGCAAGGAACTTGGCATCAGGACCGTCGCCATCCATTCGGAAGCCGATGCCGCCAGCTTGCACGTACGCGCCGCCGACGAAAAGGTGTGCGTCGGTCCACCGGAAGCCGCTCTGAGCTACCGCAATATTCCGAACGTCTTGAGTGCCGCAGAAATTACCGGCGTCGACGCCATTCACCCCGGTTACGGATTCTTATCCGAGAACGCCCACTTCGCCGAAGTCTGCGAATCCATCGGCATCAAATTCATCGGCCCCACCTCTGAGAATATCGCCATGATGGGGGATAAAGCGAAGGCCCGCGAGATCGTCGCAAAGCGAGGACTCCCGGTGACGCCGGGCAGCCCCGGCGAATTGCGGAGCGAGGAAGATGCATTGCAAGCCGCGCAGAAAATCGGCTTCCCCGTCATCATCAAGGCCACAGCCGGAGGCGGGGGACGCGGCATGCGCGTCGTGAACAAAGCCGGAGACCTGGGCCGGGCCTTTCAGGCCGCCCAAGCCGAGGCCAAATCGACCTTCGGCAATGAAGGCGTCTATCTCGAACGCTACTTCCTGGAACCGCGTCATATCGAAGTCCAAATCCTGGCAGACCATCGTGGCCACGTCATTCACCTCGGCGAACGGGATTGCTCGATTCAACGACGGCATCAGAAGCTGGTCGAAGAAACACCCTCGCCGGCAGTCGATGAGAAGCTCCGCCGGGAGATTGGACGAGTCGCCGTGGAAGCCGTCAAGGCCGCGCAGTACCGGAACGTCGGCACCGTCGAATTTCTGCTCGACAAAGATCGCAATTTCTTTTTTATGGAAGTGAACACCCGCATCCAGGTCGAACACCCGATTACCGAAATGGTCACCGGCATCGATTTGATCAAGGAACAGATTCGCCTGGCGGCGGGCCACCCGCTCTCGATCAGGCAACAGGACGTCGTGCTCAACGGCCACAGCATGGAATGCCGGATTAATGCGGAGGACCCGGAGAAGTTCATCCCTTCGCCGGGCCAGATCACCAAGTACAGCGCTCCGGGAGGCTTCGGCATCAGAGTCGATTCAGCCATGGAGTCCGGTGCGATCGTCGTCCCGCACTATGACTCGATGATCGCAAAACTGATTAGCCATGGGCGCGATCGCCAAGAATCCATGGCCCGTATGAGGCGCGCCCTTGACGAATTCGTCATCGAAGGTATCAAGACTACCATCCCGCTCCACCGCCGGATTCTCGACGATCCCGACTTCCAAAAAGGCCACGTCTCGACAACGTTCCTCGATCGATTCTTAGCAAGTTAGAATTCACAAATTATGCGGTTGCAAGATCTGAGGTGCCCCGGCCCCGTTTCACGAGACGGAGCTCGCGGCGCCATGGTGAGATTCCTGGCCGTAATCCCAACAAGATCATATCCGCTGTGACCAAGCTAGACATGTCCTTTTGGCTGGTAAACTGCCGGCTTCCCATTCTCAGCACTCGGTCACGCTGTGGCCGGCTCATCCCGGTGCCAACGCCTGCTGACGGAGCAAAGACCGCATGCGGCAGCGGCCATCACATAACCAGGACATGTCTCCTATGGAAGAAAGAGAACATGTCGATTGTAGCTTGACATAGAGTGATTCGCCTGGTGCTTCCTGATAGAATAAACTTTATGCTTGAACATCTTGTAGGATAGGCGCATGCGACGTCTTGGCTTAATCCTTGGAGTGGTTGCCATCGGGCTGGCCATTGGTGGCTATGTGTTCTTCAATGGAGAACGCAAGGCACCGATCCGGTACCGAACGGCTGGAGTGGATCGCGGCACAGTCGTCTCGATCGTGAGCGCAACTGGGACGATTAATCCTGTCGTCTCGGTGCAGGTGGGTACCCAAGTCTCGGGGATGATCAAGAGTCTTCACGCGGATTTCAACTCACGGGTAAAAGCCGGGGACACGGTGGCGGTCATTGACCCCGAACCCTTCAAGGCTCGACGCGATCAAGCCGCCAGCAACCTTGAAATGGCGCGGTCGAATGTGGTCAGAGCCAAGACGGATCTGGCTCAGCGCAGGCGAGAACTCGACCGTGTTCAATCCTTGGTGGCCCAGCAGTTTGTCTCACAGAACGATGTGGATGTCGCGTTCACGAATTACCAAAGCGCAGAAGCGCAAGTGAGGGTGGCTGAGGCGCAGGTCAAGCAGGCGGATGCAGCGTTGAATTCAGCCGAGCTGGAATTGAAATACACCGTGATCCGATCGCCGGTCGACGGCATTGTGGTGGCGCGCAACGTGGAAGTCGGTCAGACGGTGGCAGCCAGTTTTGCCACGCCGAACCTTTTTCTGATCGCCCTCGACCTGACGAAAATGCAGGTTGATACCAATGTGAGCGAATCGGACATCGGGGGCATGACCGAGGGCAAGGAAGCGATTTTTACGGTGGATGCCTACCCAGGGGTACGATTCGCGGGGACGATTCGGCAAGTCCGGTTAGCGCCGATCAATGTGCAAAATGTCGTGACTTACAATGTGGTCGTCGCGGTGAACAATCAAGACCTCCGACTCAAACCAGGCATGACAGCCAATGTCTCCATCGTCGTGGCACAGAAGGATCAAGTCTTGAAAGTGCCAAATGCCGCTTTGCGGTTCAGCCCGCCACAGAGCAATCAAGCAGAGGTCCGCAGCGGCGAAGGAATACCGGTAAAGGCCGAAGGGCGTGTGGGTGGAGGCAAACCAGCGGCCGGCCCTGGTGATTCCAACGGACAAGCAAGAAAGATCTGGAAGCTGGGAGAATCCGGCGATCTGGAGCCGATGACTATCCAGACGGGAATCTCCGATGGGGTCTCGACTGAAGTCGTGGCTGGTTCTGTGGCCGAGGGTGACATGGTGGTAGTAGGGGTTGATTCACCGCGCGGCGAACGACGGGCAAGCGATTTGCCGCCTGGGTTTGGCAGCGGTCAGCGCCGCTCGTCTCGCGATCGCGGGTTGTAGAGAGTTTTCTTGGGCAGGGTCAGGTGGCAGCAGTGGTAGCAATCGCGGCCTCCTTTTCCTGCCCATTACTGTGTCAGGGGTGACGATGCGGGCCTACATCTAATGCCTCCGCTCATTCGTTGCGAAGACATCTGGAAGATTTATCGGCTGGGTGATGTCGAGGTCCATGCGCTCCGCGGGCTGGATCTTTCAATCGAGCAGGGCGAGTTCGTCGCGATCATTGGTTCGTCTGGTTCGGGGAAGTCGACCCTCATGAATATCCTGGGTTGTTTAGATCAACCGACCAGAGGTCGCTATTGGCTGAACGGTATTGACGTGGCGGCGCTACAGAACGACCAATTGGCTGACATCCGAAACCAGGAAATCGGATTCGTGTTTCAAAGCTTCAATCTGATTCCGAGGACCAGTGCGCTGGAGAATGCGCAGTTGCCTCTTTTTTATCGCGGGATGTCCTTGCGGGAACAACGTGCCTTGGCTACGACAGCATTGGGTCGCGTAGGGCTTCAAGGACGGGAGCAGCACTATCCCGCGCAACTCTCGGGAGGGCAGCAGCAACGTGTGGCCATTGCCCGGGCATTGGTGACCTCGCCGTCCTTGCTCTTGGCCGATGAACCCACCGGCAACTTGGATACCGAGTCGAGTCGCGAAATAATGACGATCCTCGACCGGTTGAACAAAGAGCAGGACATTACGATTATTCTCGTTACGCATGAAGCAGATATCGCGGCCTATGCCGAGCGGGAAGTGGTGATCAAGGATGGCCGCGTTTTGACCGATCGCAACACAAAGCCGGGCGTATCTCTGTCGCCAACGGAAGCCTGATGCCGGCCTTTATTCTGCTCACGGTATTGACGGCGATTCGGGTTCTTGGCCGCAATCGGCTCAGAGCCGGACTGACCATGCTGGGGATTGTGATTGGTGTCGGCGCGGTGATCGCGATGGTGAGTATCGGAGAGGGAGCCAAGGCTGCGGTCGCTCAACGCGTGGCCAGCATGGGCACCAACGTCATTATCGTTCTGCCGGGTTCCACAACTGTCGGCGGGGTGCACGGGGGGCAGGGGGGCGCGGTGACGCTGACGATATCGGATGGTATGGATCTGAAGAAACGTGTTCCGCTATTGCGCGACACGGGCTGGGCGAAGCGAGATGTCATGCAGATCATCAACGGAAACAAGAACTGGAATGGGCCGGTCAACGGCATCTCGCCAAGCTATTTAACGATCCGAGATTGGTCGTTTGCCAGTGGCGGGCCTTTTACGCAGCAGGATGTGGACACCGCTGCTCGTGTGGCTTTGGTCGGACAGACTGTTGTTGAGAATTTGTTTGATGCCGGGGAAGAACCGGTCGGGGCGGTGATCCGCATTAAAAACGTTCCGTTCCGTGTGATTGGCGTCCTGGCTCCGAAGGGACAGTCGGCCCAGGGATCTGATCAAGATGACATCATTTTCATTCCATTCAGCACCGCGGAGCGAAAAGTCTTCGGCACGCAATTTCTGGGCTCTGTCGGGGCCTTGTTTGCTTCAACGGAACGAGTGGAGGACTTAGTGCCTGCCTCAGACCAAATCCGCGAAACCCTTCGGCTGCGGCATCGGTTACAGCCTCAGCAAGAGGATGATTTTACGATCCGCACGCAAGTCGATATAGGAAAGGTTCAAGAAGGGACGAGCGAGACGCTGACGGTCATGCTGTTTGCCATCGCGTCCGTCTCGCTTCTCGTCGGCGGCATCGGTATTATGAATATCCTCCTGGTGTCGGTGACGGAGCGGACGAGAGAAATCGGCGTGCGGATGGCGGTGGGGGCTAAACGGCGGCATATTCTGATGCAGTTTCTGATCGAAGCGATGACGCTCAGCCTCGTCGGCGGCTGTATTGGAATACTATTCGGGGTTCTTGGAGCTCGGTTGGCAACGGTAATTGCGGGTTGGCCGACCATCATTTCCGGCAATACGGTAGCCGCGGCCTTTGCCTTTTCCGTAGCAGTCGGGCTCTTCTTTGGTTTGTATCCGGCGGATAAGGCCTCTCGGCTCAATCCCATCGATGCGCTGCGGTATGAATAGCGTCCGGCACATTAAGGCTATCGAGGTGAGACAGGGCGATAAGAGGAAGTGGACGCTAGGGAAAGAGAGACTTCGATGCGCGGATGTGTCTTGTCGACATTCTTGTACAGATGGGTTTCGATGATCCGATTGTCGTTGAGCCCAAGGCCCTCACAGAGTGCGTCTTGGGCGATCTTGAGTCCGCCGTCCACGTCGCGCCGAAGGGCAGAGGTGAAGAAGAATCGGATTGAAAGGGCGAGTGGCCCTGATTGAAGTCGGTCCATCAGGGAGGCGCGGGAGGGCGATTGGGAAAGCGCGACCCAGAGTTGCTGGCTCACCTGTGTTTTATAGGCGCGTCCGGCTGAGGACAAAAGCCGGCGGCTGTTCACCGTGGCATATTGATGGTTGATGCTGGGAGGAACCGGCAAAGTGAGCGATAGCTGCACATCGGTCACGATTGAGGTAGACGGTGGCCCCTGGAGGATGATGCTTGGCTTGGATGTCTTGAGCTGCGCTAAGATGGCGGCACGATCAAGGGGCCATGAGTTCCCACGCGTTGATACGAGACTCGGGATATCTGAGGGGCGATATGAGGTGATTCGAACGGGAAGCTTGGATGAGCGGGAGTTTGTGCGACGTCGGCCGGATGGCATGGAGCCAAACTACAAGAGATTCAGGATCTTCGACATGTTTTGTTCGTATCGATCTTCCGTACGGGAGATATAGCGGCGCCACTCGCTGGGGTTCCAAATTTCCATGCGGTGGTAGAGGCCGACCAGGATGACTTCCTGATCCTCATCGACCGGCACCATCTTTCGCAATCGGCCGGGAATCAGAATGCGCCCGGTCTTGTCGATATCCGAGGTGCCGGCTTCGGAGACCACAAAGTGCATGAAGAGGCGGCTCTGATCTTCGTCCAGCGAGGTCTTTGTCCGCTCAAGGACCTTTTCCCATTCCCTGGTGGAGTAGATCAGCAGGGACTGTTCCGGCCCCTTCAGGAACACGACGGCCTGGCCGTCCGCTTCAACCTGTTCGCGAATGGGTGAAGGGACAATGAATCGTCCCTTTTCGTCGACTTTGCAAAGGTATTCGCCAGCGAACATCAACGGAATCCTAGTTTAGGAGTTCACGGCTTTCCTGGTTCGGTCGCGGATCCACTGTTCCAGATCCGTACGTACGAATCGCCATTCTTTTCCAAGCTTGAAGGCGGGAATCTGCCGCCTCTGTAAGTAGCGATAGAGCGTACGCGGGGTAATCTTCAGGAAGCGGCAGGTTTCCGCCACCGTCATCAATTCGCTCTTCGGGGCTGTCCCCATCACGCCACCTGTTGTCGTCGTTGTGGAGGATCATACGACTCCCAGCAATGAGCGTATTCTAGGGATCACAGAGGAAATGTCAAGTGAAAATGTATGACAATGCCTGTCACAGGCTGTCAGTACCGTCTGTTATTCCCCCATCATCTCCGGCCTGATCCATCATGGCCTCCACGTCATCGCCCACATCTTCACCCATCTCTTCACCCATTTTTTTCATCAATCGAGCAACGCTCTGCGGATCATTTTCATCGAGGCCGCCAAGGTTGCCGGGGTCTGCCAGTGATTCGAGCCGGGCCTCCTCTGATTTGGGAGCGGCAAATCGCGATAGCAGGCGGTCCACCTTTGAACTACCGCAATGTCGGCAGCCGGCTGGAGCAGGATTACGGAGGTTCAAGACCAAGATGGAACTGCGCTTCCTGCAATCCTGACACAAGTACTCATAAATCGGCATGGATCAACCTCCGAGCAGTCCCACTGTGTGGTGAGTTTGCTGTGCAAGGATACGGTCGGGAACCGTACTCGCATCCACTGTTCGCCCCAAGGTCAGAACGAACACATCGCCAGATCCGGCCTTGCGCAGGGTCTTCGCACATTCATTCACCGTGGCGCCGGTGGTGAACACGTCGTCAATCAATAGAATTCGTTTGCCTGCGATCGATCCAGGATGGCGCAGGGCAAACGCACCGCGGAGATTCTTCAGTCGGCCTTTTCGAGAGAGCGTGGTCTGCGCCGGTGACGGAGCGATCCGGATCAGATCGGTAAAGGAGACGGGCGTATCGAGATGACGTCCGATCCGATCGGCCAGGAGCAGCGACTGATTGAACTCTCGCTCACGCAGCCGCTGGATATGCAGAGGCACGGGCATGATGAGATCCAGGGAATCGAGCGGAGGAAGTCGGTCGATCATGAGACGGGCAAGCGGTAATGCCAACGCGACTTTCCCCCTGTACTTGAATAAGCAGATGGCATCTTGGAGCGGAGGCAGGTAGGGATAGAGGGTCCAGGCTTTGGTATAGAAGGGCGGGCGCTCGGCACAGGATTGACAGACATGGTTCGGGCTATAGGCTGTCGCAACCGGCGATGTAAAGGGGCGGTCGCACCGGGCACAGCGAGAATGGGTCAGCGAGGAAATGGTCCCCCAGCAGACGGCGCAGAAGAGGGGGATCGGGTCATCGGTCAGTGGATCGCCTGGCGCATGAATCCTGGTACAGATTCGGAGAGGGATCGAGTCATGAGCAAATCCTATAAACGGTTGAGTATTGGATGGTCTCTTTATGGTGGATGACTGTGTTCTGTCAAGGTTGTCGCCTTCTAAACGGTTATGTTATACGAATGCGGCAGTGCGATGACGGGTAGGTTGACATCTGGTTGGCCTACAGATCCGTGAGTTCCTCCCATGGTTATACTAAAACAGCTTTCAAAAACCTACTCGCGAGGCGAGGCCACCGTAGTCGCGTTGCACGATGTGAATCTGGAGATACGGCGAGGAGAATTTTGTGCGTTCGTAGGGCCGAGCGGGTGCGGCAAAAGCACGCTCTTGAATCTCATTGCGGGCTTGGACCGACCCACATCAGGAGACATTCTGATCGATGAGAAGTCCACCCAGAACTTGACCAGCCATGAATGGACGAAGATCAGGCGTGAGAGTATCGGCATTGTCTTTCAAGCGTTCCATCTGATCCATGGGCTCACGGCAGAGGAGAATATCGCGCTTCCGTTGATGCTGCGTGGTGACGGTGGACGCAACGTGGCCATGCGGGTCGACGAGGTGTTAGACATGGTCGGAATGAGACGTCGGCGGCATCATCGGCCAGGCGAGCTGTCAGGCGGCGAACAGCAGCGCGTAGCGATCGCGAGGGCATTGGCGCATCGACCGCGCCTCTTGCTGGCGGACGAGCCGACGGGGAACATCGACTCGCATCAGGGAGCAAACATCATGGCACTCATCAGGACTTTGGCGAAGGCGGGAGAGCAGACCGTTTTGCTGGTCACCCACAGCACACATGCGGCGCAGACTGCCGACTACACATGGACGATGCAAGATGGCAGGCTTGTCGCACGAACCGAGCGGGTGTCCGAACTGGTAGCTTCATGACGGACCTATCGACTATTATCGCCGGCGTAAAGTTTCCCAGCTGCATTATGAACGCCGCCGGGGCGCTCTGTGTGACTCGTGACGAACTCGTGGCGCTTGGAAAATCGCGCGCCGGAGCGATCGTCACTAAGTCGATGACGGTCGAAGCGCGCCAAGGGAATCCCGAGCCGCGCTACTATGGATTTCCCGGCGGATCGATAAATTCCATGGGGCTGCCCAATCTTGGCTACAGGGCCTACGCCGAGCTGATTCCCGAGTTGAAGAAATTCGGGAAGCCGGTGATCGCGAGTGTGGCAGGACTCTGTGAAGATGACTTCCCGACCATCGCGACCACGATCAATGCCTCCAAACCGGACCTCATCGAAGTGAATCTGTCTTGTCCGAATATTCCCGGCAAGCCACAAATCGGCTACGATCCGGAGGCGTCCGAGCGATTACTCAAACGGGTGCGCAAAGTCATCACGGTCCCGATGGGAGTGAAACTGCCACCCTACTTCGATCCGGTACATCATGAGATGATGGGCAAAGTGATCGGGCGATGCGAAGTCGATTTTCTCAACATGATTAATTCGGTAGGCAACGGGCTGGTCCTCGATCCGGAACGCGAAGCCGTCGTCATCAAGCCCAAAGGCGGATTCGGCGGATTGGGCGGCACGCTTATCAAACCCGTTGCGCTGGCGAATGTCCGCGCGTTCTACAAATTCTTTCAGGGGAGGATCCCGATCATCGGCACCGGCGGCGTCGTCGATGGGGTCGATGCGTTCGAGCACTTCTTGTGCGGCGCCTCTGCAGTCCAGATCGGCACGGTGCTGGTGGAAGAAGGGGTGGATGTGTTCGGCCGACTGGAAACGGAACTGGCTGCGATCTTGATGAGGAAGGGATACAGCTCGATTGCGGAATGTCGGGGGAAGGTCAAAGAACTGTGAGTCTATTTCACCCCGAAATTGCGAGGGAGTAATCCATATTGCAGCGCTTGACGCAGGAGTTGGGCGACGTTACGGACGTTGAGTCGGCGCATCAGATTGAAGCGGTGGACTTCAACCGTGCGGACGCTGATGTCCAGCGACGCGGCAATCTCTCGATTGGTATGGCCCATCGCGACCATCTTTAAGATCTCGCGTTGGCGGGGAGTGATATGCCGCCACGGTTTGTGGCTGTGCTCGGTCCGTTCAAGCTGAAGTGCGGTATTGCCTCTGCCTCTCGCCATCCTGTGCTCCTCTTCGAAGTTCGTATGTGAGTCTAACAAAGGAAGGAAAGTGTGTAAACGAAACTACCGATATGTGCACAGGCTCATCAGGCCCATGTGTGCATGGTCTCTACCGAGTGAACGGCTAAACGACACGTCCTCCTCAATGTGTCTGTCTGATCGCTGATGCCGTCCTTCATCAAAGTCTTTCTGCTGATTCTCGCCGCGCACGTGACGCAGTGGCCACTGCGTACTCTGTTGACTGTCATTGGAGTCGCCCTAGGCGTGTCGGCCTCCGTGGCGGTACGGACGGCCAACGTCGATGTGTTGCGCTCGTTCGAGCAGGCGGTGCTGACAGTGGCAGGCCCGACGAGGCTGGAGATTTCCGGAGGTGAGCTGGGGCTTGATGAACGGCTCATTACCACCGCACGGAACGTACCGGGCATCACGTCGGCGTCTCCGGTGATTCTTCAAACGGCGGTCAGGATGAGCGAAGGCCTGCATGGTCAAGCAGTGCAAGTGCTCGGGCTGGATCTCTTGGCCGAGGTCAATTCACGAGGGTTTCGCCTCAGTCACCAGCCGACAGAAAGCCAGTTGGAGACAGTGCTCAATCCGGAGACTGTGCTCTTGGGGCGGAAGCTGGCAGCCGAATGGAATCTGTCGGTGGGCGACAGAATCGACCTACAGATTGGGCCAAGGCAGGTAACCTGCCGGGTTACAGGAATCCTACAAGACGCATCCGATCGAGCGTCATCCTGGGATCGCCTCGCGGTGATGGATATCGCCGCTGCACAGATCACGTTCGGAATGGTCGGGCGGCTGGATCGGATCGATCTCATTACCAATGAGGAGAGGTCAGTCGAAGACGTTGCGCAAGATGTGCGCGCCGTCGTACCGCCCCATGTCACAGTCGAAAGACCGACGAGCCGGACGAGACAAGTGGAGCAAATGGTGCGGGCGTTTCGCCTCAATTTGACGGTGCTCAGTTGGGTGGGGCTCTTGGTCGGCATGTTTCTGATCTACAACACCATGGCCTTTGCCGTGGCGCAGCGGCGACGAGAGATCGGGATCTATCGGGCCATTGGAATGACGCAGTCACGTGTGGCCGGGCTCTTTCTGGCTGAAGCCGGCTTGTTTGGATTGTTGGGGGGAGTGGCCGGGAGCGGAGCGGGCATGCTGTTGGCCCAGAAGCTGATCACCCTCCTCAGTCGAACGATTTCGGATTTATATGTTCCGGTAGGAACGGAAGAGGGGGGTCTCTTCTGGACCAGCCGGTTCTGGGACATCTCGTTCGAAGGCATTCTTATTGGGTGTTGTGTCTCCATGATCGGAGCGATTGGGCCGAGCATGGATGCGAGCCGGACCGCAACCGTGCGGGCGTTGGCTCCCGGCGATTACGAAGCCAGCCGACAGCTGCGGGTAGGTGTTCTGGGCTTGATCGGACTGGGACTTCTCGTTCTGGCAGGACTCTTGAGTCTGGCTGGACCCGTGGGTGGAGTCCCTGTTCTGGGTTATCTCGCCACATTCTGTTTGCTGGCGGGGCTGTCCTGTCTTGCTCCAATCTGTGTCACAGGGTTAAGGAGGTACAATCAGCAAGAGACGCGCATGCTTGGAGCGCTGGGCGTGATGAGGGTAATTGCGGTCGATCACGCGTCTCGCAATCCAGGCCGCAATGGGGTGACAGTATCCGCCTTCATGGTCGGGCTCGCGATTATGATCGGCGTACTGGTCATGGTCCGGAGTTTCCGGCACACGGTGGAATTGTGGGTCACCGATACCGTGATTGCGGATATGGTCGTGGCGCCGTCGATGTGGCTGCGCGGCACGGAGGCAGGCAGCATTGGACGAAGTCTTCCGCCGTCGTGGTTGGCGACTCTCTCATCCATCCCGGAAGTAGCGGCGGTCGATACCTATCGCGATGTGCGCGTCGATGCGAATGGCCAACATGTTGTTATTGTGTCGCGCGATCTGCGCCTGCATGCGCAACGAAGCCGGTATCTCGTTCGTCAGGGCGACTCGTCCGAGCAGCTCAACCGTGCGGCAGAAACCGGCGGCATCCTCGTCTCGGAAGTGTTAGCCAGCCGGTTTGGGGTTCACGAGGGAGGGTCACTAGAGATCATGACGCCGGAAGGCGCCAAACGGTTTCCCGTCGTCGCGGTGTTCTATGACTATTCGACCGATGGGGGAAAACTTGTCATGGATCGAGGGCTGTACCAATCGCTGTGGCATGACAAGTTGGTCACAGTGTTTCCCGTCTATCTGGCAGCCGGAGCAGATGTGGATCAGGTGAGACAGAAGATCGCAGCGAAGTTGAACGAGGCGAACAGCAGCGGGCTGCCGCCGCTGTTAATCAGCAATGCCGAACTCCGACTAGAGATCCTCGAGATCTTCGACCGGACGTTTCTGCTCACCTACGTGCTCGAAGCGATTGCGGTCATTATCGCCATGCTCGGAATCGTGAATACGCTAGTGACGTCGGTCCTGGAACGGCGCAGAGAATTCGCCACCCTGCGCGCCATCGGCGGCAGCGCAGGACAGATCAGGCAATTGGTGCTGTGGGAAGCGGCCTATCTGGGGCTGGTAGGCATCGCATTAGGCTTGATCGGCGGTGGGCTGCTCTCGCTCATGCTCATCAAGGTGATCAACAAGCAATCCTTCGGCTGGACGATTCAAATGATCGTGCCGGTCGGCGCGCTTGTCCAAGCCGTCGGCCTTGCGGCGGTTGCAACATTAGTGGCGGGCTATTTCCCTGCCCGTTGGGCGGCCCAACAGCCGGTAGTCGAGGGGCTAAGGGACGAATAGTGTAGGAACAGCGGTTTAGGAAAGCGTTTTCAGGACCCTCTTCCAGCTCACTAGAACTCACTCAGGCCAAGTAGAACCAAGAGTTAGGAAAAATGGAACTTTGGCCGGAGTAGGCCTGAGTGCGCTAGAGAGAGGTGGCGTTGAGCACACAATGAGTTCACCGGCGACTACTCCCTCTAGTACCCCCCCATCCCTCCATTGCCGCTTGGCTCGTAGATTGACGAGGGGGATGTGGTGTGGCTTCTGTAGGCACTCGACTGGGTGATTGCTCTGTTGCCGGGGGCCAGTTCCGCTGCCTTTTTAAAATGGGTCGTTGCCTCTGAATGAAGATCCAGCTTGTCAAGTGCCAGGGCCAGATTGAAGTGCGATTCGCCGAGAGTCGGCTCGGCCTCGATCGCGGACGCGAAATGATCCCTGGCCACCGACCAATGGCCCATATTATAGTGGGCAATTCCTTCAGAGTTGTGCTGGGCGGCGGTGGCATTGCTCCCCGGCATCGTCGCCAGTGGAAGGCTCGGGGCCGCGCAAGCACTGTGCAGGACTGCGAGGCTAATGGCGACGACAAATCTCACGAGGTTCATGGTCTTCACCTCCATGCTGAGAGGCATTCCCTGCAGTTGTCGAGCAGCCCGGAGTAGCCGGGATGCGAGCAAGATGAGGAGAAAAACTGCACATGTGTTCACAATCCTTATCGAGGGTGATCTCAAAAGGGCCAGGAATCAAGGTGTTTTTTGCCGGCTGTTCCTTAGCTCATAAACAACTGTTATCGGAACTATTCTAGAATTCAGCTCCTCCTTCGTGACCATCTCATTGTGTGGGTTCAATTCACGGTCAGGATTTCCAAGCACCAGCGGCCTGTACAAACGTGCTATTGGCCACTGCCAAGCGAAGCTTACCTGACTCCGAGTTTGGGTACAATGACTCGCAGAAAAAGCTGGGCAATTTCTCGCTGGCCTTCGTTGTTCGGATGAAACCCGTCGAGATCGCTAACTACTACTGCCTCGAGAAGCAGACGAAGCAAGGCGACGGCAGGATACCTTTGCGCCTCGGGCTGACCTCGGGCTGGCCGGAGGTCGCGGGGGTTATCGGGACCCGCTGGAAGATGTGCTTTGATTCGCCTATACTCTGGCTCTCACCATTGGCGATTGCGCGGGGTTCTCAGGGGAGACCCGGCTGTGAGCTAGGGCCGTTGGCGTACCTGGTCGGCCCGCAGCGGAACGACCGAGAGAGGGCTTTTGTAGTTTCTTATGCCGTTCTTGACGGTAAAAGGAGATTTGAGACTTCCTATCCTACCTTTATTCTGAGAAGCAATCAGGCTTCTCAAGGAAAGGAGTTGAAGTGAAGGGGGGATTTCGTCGAATTACAATCAATCATTGGGCTTGGCCCCACCCTGGAACGATAAGGATGTCCAGAAAGACTTTTCTCGTTTTGGGCGTCGGGCTTCTCTTAGGCTTCGGTCTGACCCTCAGTGTCGGAGCGGACGATACCGCCCTTGAGCGTCCGGGATTCGCGCTCACCACCCTGGACGGCTCAGGCAATGTCGGCCGGTTTAGCTCAGTGACCATCGGGACCGACGGCCTGGCCCTCATCAGCTACTACGACGAGACCAACGGTGACCTCAAGGTGACCCACTGCTCCGACTCGGTCTGTACCTCCGCCACCCTCACCACCGTGGACCGCGCAGGCAACGTCGGCCAGTACAGCTCAGTGACCATTGGGACCGACGGCCTGGCCCTCATCAGCTACTACGACGAGACCAACGGCGACCTCAAGGTGGCCCACTGCTCCGACTCGGCCTGTACCTCCGCCACCCTCACCACCGTGGACCGCACAGGCAACGTCGGCCAGTACAGCTCAGTGACCATTGGGACCGACGACCTAGGCCTCATCAGTTACTACGACGCTATCAACGGCGACCTCAAGGTGGCCCACTGCTCCGACTTGGCCTGCACCTCCGCCACCCTCACAACCCTCACATTTCTCCAAAGCGAGGACAATGCCGGTCAGTTCACCTCAGTGACCTCTACCGGCGGCCGAGGCCTCATCAGCTACTATGACAGCACCGACCAAGACCTCAAGTTGGCCCTCTGCCCAGACTTGGCCTGCACCTCTGCCACCCTCACGACCACCCCGGACCGCGCAGGCAATGTCGGCCAGTACAGCTCAGTGACCATCGGGACCGACGGCCTGGCCCTCATCAGCTACTACGACGCTACCAACGGCGACCTCAAGGTGGCCCAGTGCTCCGACTCGGTCTGTACCTCCGCGACCCGCACAACCCTCCAAAGCGAGGACAATGTCGGTCAGTTCACCTCAGTGACCATTGGGACCGACGGCCAAGGCCTCATCAGTTACTACGACGAGACCAACGGCGACCTCAAGGTGGCCCACTGCTCCGACTCGGCCTGTACCTCCGCGACCCTCACCACCGTGGACCGCACAGGCAACGTCGGCCAGTACAGCTCAGTGACCATTGGGAGCCGACGGCCGAGGCCTCATCAGCTCCTACGACGAGACCAACGGTGACCTCAAGGTGGCCCACTGCGCCGACTCGGCCTGTACCTCCGCCACCCTCACCACCGTGGACCGCGCAGGCAACATCGGCCAGTACAGCGCAGTGACCATTGGGACCGACGGCCTAGCCCTCATCAGTTACTACGACGAAACCAACAGCGACCTCAAGGTGGCCCACTGCTCCAACCTCTTCTGCGTTCCTTACCATCGCCGCCGTTGAGCAGATGGGCATTACGGAGTCACACCATGAAAAAAATGGCTTAACAGAATGGTTGCCCGTTAGAAAGAAAAAGGATGGCGCAACTGCGGAAAGGGAAAGTTTGGAAGTCGGGAGCTTTTGAACAAATCTTTCTAAAGTGAAGGCGAGAAAGTGCTCCCCGGATGCGCAGCGTGTGACGGCTGCGGTAAACAGGATCACCCTTATGTTACTACAGGCATTGCCTGAATGAACCTTTCAGATTGGGTCGCTCTTGCTTGAGCTACCACCGCCTTGCTCGCCGCTCTGAAAGCCTTCCTGAATAAAGCTTCGTCGCCGCAGAACCCGCATTGTCGTCGCCTCCGTCGAGACACCTTTCGAGTCCCGCCAGGCAGCTGCTGTCGAAGGCAGTCAAGGTCACTGAGGCGGGGGCGGTGCTGTGTGGTCAAAGGCATTTGTTGTTGGCCAGTCAGAAAGATATGCCGATCTCCTAGAAAAATCGACCGCAGGGTAGCGATCATGGGAGGAGAATTCTGAGAAGGGGGATACTAGAGGTTTTTATCCGCCGACAATAGTAACGATACAGCGCAGAATAGTCGGCGGCTCAACCGAAAGTTGGTTTGGTGGCGGTGCCCCGGATCGAACGGGGGACCCGCGGCTTATGAGTCCGCTGCTCTGCCAACTGAGCTACACCGCCACGCGGTTGTATTTGCTGATGAATTGGCTGCTGATGATAACCGAACTCTGATGCCGGTGTCCACCGAATGCCCATCGGAAGATTGTTCTTCTCCTTCGCCGAATACCCAGCAGCTTGCTGCAGGGAGCGTCATTACTGGGTGAGCACTGGGGTGGAAGGTGCGACAGGTCTCGCAGATGATCCTGTGCCGAAAAGCTGCTATTGTCTGCCCGTTCAACCTAAGGAGCAGTGGTATGTCAATCGGCATGGACAGGGCAGTGCTGATCACCGGTGCTTCGACGGGAATTGGGGCAGCTTGTGCGCTCCATCTCGACCGACTGGGCTTCTTGGTGTTTGCGGGGGTTCGAAAGACTCAGGATGGCGTAGCGCTTCAACAGCGAGGTTCGAACCGATTGTCACATCTCCTTCTCGATGTGACGGATGCGGATTCGATTCAGAAGGCCAAGGAGTTTGTTGAGGGGAAGGTTGGTGAGGCTGGATTGTTCGGTCTGATCAACAACGCCGGGATTGCGGTCGTCGGCCCGCTGGAAGCGGTGCCGATTGAGGACCTGCGACGACAACTCGAGGTCAATGTCATTGGCCAGGTGGCGGTGACGCAGGCGTTTCTTCCACTGATCCGGCAGGCGCATGGGCGTATTGTGAATATGGGCTCGATTGCAGGTCGTTCGACGATGCCGTTGATGGGACCCTATGCTGCGTCGAAGTTTGCCCTCGAGGCGATCACCGATGCGTTGCGATTGGAGGTGCAGCAGTGGGACATCCATGTCACGATTGTTGAGCCGGGCGCGATCGCGACGCCGATTTGGGACAAGTCCGGCAGGGATGCCGCTGACCTGGAAGCTGCGACGCCGGCGGAGCTTCGAACACTTTATGGGGATGTGATAGCTGGAGTGAGGAAGGTCGTCGGAGAGGCGGCTGAGCGAGCGATTTCTCCCGATGTTGTCGCGAAGGTCGTGGAACAGGCGCTGACGGCGTTTCGTCCGAAGACGCGTTATCTTGTTGGAACCGACGCGAAGATCCGCGCGCTGATGGTGAAGTTTCTTCCCGATCGAGTGTCAGACAGACTTCTTCGCTGGGTTCTCAAGCTGCCTCACTGAACAGGAGGTATCGATCAGTATGCGTCATTGTCACGGAGTGATTCACCGGCCTGCGCAGGAAGCCACGGCTGTGAAGCCGTGGGGCTCCACTTGAGGCGGGCTCGATCTGTACCCATGCTGAACCCGGAAGCGCCTCAATATTTATCAAATATTCAATTGAGATCGGTCCCGAATTGTTGTAGAGAAGGGAAGTTAGCGGGAGAGATGACGGTCTCCCTGCAGGATGGAGTTTGCATGGGAGCCTCTCATCATGACGTCATGTTGGAGCAGTGGCCTGACATCCCGCATCGGGAGTCTGCTCGCCCTCATTGAAATGTTACATCTGCTCTGTCCGCCGCGAGCCCTCGCGGTTCGTCCCTTCGTAACGGACGATGCGCGCATTGTCTATAAAGGGCAATTAGAGACGGAGTCTTTTGCGGGCGTCAGTATGTCCAAATCCAACAAACCGGCCGTTGAAGCGAGGTTCTTGCAGGGTATGTCGTTCACGGATCGGTTCGAGCTAGTGGCCGGCGGGTTTGGATTCACCTATCAAGATAACCAAGCCCGTCCCTTGGACATGATGATCCAACCAAAGTATGTGATCAATCGCTCGTTCGGTGCGATTCCCTCGATTTCCATCGCCGCGGCCCAGCTCTTTCCGTTGAGTGGTAATAAGCAGCACTGAGATTCCTATGCGATGACGCATATCAGTTGGTTCCTCTTTACTCCTGAGGACAGCTCGGATCCGTACGACAACGACTTAGCCATCCATCTGAACTTCGGCACCAAGAATCGGTACGATGCAGGTCCGGGGACCTACCAGAGCAAGTTCTATTGGGCGGCGGGCTTCGAGGTGATTACGATCTCACGCGAGTTGCGATTCTTGGGCGAAGTGTACAACGGCGATCCGTTCGGTTTTGAGGAGAAGTTTCCTGCTTTTCAAACGGGCGTCCGTTGGTACAAGACCCCGGACGTGCAATTGGATCTGGTGTTTCGAGGCGTACGCGAGACTACGGAGGACGTCCGCCTGGTTGCAGGAGGAGGCGGCTCCTCCACCGATTGGAACTATACGATTCAGATGGGATTGAGGGTATTATTCGATGTGTTTCGTTAGTCAAAGGGAGGGACAGCGTGAACCGGAAACGAATATGTCGATTGATCCTGGCCGCGATGATCGGTGCGGCGGGAATGGTCGCCTGCGGCCTCGATGGCATCACAGGGAAAGTGATTCAGATTGACGGTGAACGGTATCTCATCCGAACGATAGGAGGCGACGAGGTTAGCGTCCACGTCGATCAGCGTTCGAGAAAAGATGTTGTGGCAGCCGGGGACCAAGTTCATGTCTATGTTTCTAAGAGCGGACACGCGGAATTCATCCAAAAGGTGAACTGAGACTGGAAGGACTTTCACTCGCTACAAGAAGGACGCTTACCCGACGAAGTCCGGGTTCAAGCGATTCAGGGGCTTCACAGAGAGGGCTTTGATCTCGTTATAGACAATGGTGCGGCCGAATTGGCGCAGGCGACTGAACACTCCTTCAACGATCACTTGATCGCCTTCACGGACTTCCGCCTGGCCAAGGCTGATGACTTTCAGCGTACCGGCCTGGTCCTGAAGCAGGAATCCGTAGGCCGGCTGTCCCTGGCGATTCGTGGCCAACTGCACATTCATCACCTTTCCCGTGACGACGACATCTTGATGGTCGTACTGCTCAGGATGCGCCAAAAGTTCCGCGATCTCAAGCAGGCCAGCGGCAGTCGCCGACGGTGCCAAGCTGAGAGATGTGGAGAGGCACGTGATGAGCAGAAAGAAAAGCGTGAGAGTCAGGGTGCGCGGGGATGATTGGATTGCCGTCTGTCTTGTCATGATTCGGTCAGATTATACCTCACTGACGGC
>SPAW01000024.1:0-147222 GCA_005239465.1 Nitrospira sp.
TCTCTCCAGGACGTATCCCGATGATGTCGAACTCCGCTTGCGGGGCAACTGCCTTAGCGATATCCGTAATGGTCATGGATGGGATTCTCTTGACGTAGATTTCCCCCCCCACCATGTCCTCGAACGCATGCCAGACCAACTCGACCGCCTGCTCCAGTGAAATCATGAAGCGGGTCATCCTGACATCGGTGATGGGTAGCCTCCCGGTGCCAGCGAGCGACATGAAAAAAGGAATAACCGACCCGCGGGATCCCATGACGTTGCCATACCTGACTACAGCAAAGCGGGTGATCTGTACACCAGCGTATGCGTTGCTAGCAACAAACAATTTATCCGATGCCAGCTTGGATGCCCCATACAAATTTGCCGGGCTACTCGCCTTGTCAGAGGACAGTGCAATCACTCCCTTAACATTTTGATCGATGCAAGCATCGATCAAATTCATCGCTCCATCTATGTTCGTCTTGATACATTCAAATGGATTGTACTCTGCAGTTGGCACAATCTTCGTTGCAGCCGCGTGCACGACATACTCAACTCCATTTAAGGCTCTATGCAAGCGATCCTTGTCTCGAACATCGCCAATAAAAAATCGAACTCTTCGGTCATGCTGAAAGAGCTGGGCCATTTCCCATTGCTTCATCTCATCGCGCGAGAGAACCACTAAGCGAGATGGGTTAAATCGAGCCAGGGTCATGGGCACAAAGGTGTGGCCGAAGGACCCTGTACCTCCAGTAAGGAGAATGGATGCCCCGGTTAACATAGCCATATCTGTTTCCTATACATATACCGATTCAATCAGCTCTGAGCGACGCCCCTCAATTTCCTGTGCATACAGATCTCTTAGGTACTGCGGGACTGAACCAAAGTCCCGACCGAGAATTTGCCGCGCTTTGCTGCTGTCCAATGACATATCCCGCGGCCGCGAGGCCAACAAATTGGCATGAGAAACCTGACCACGTTGAATCAATTGAACGGGCAACCCGAATTGAGTTGACACCTGTAGTGCAAACTCATACTTCGACAACCGATCAGGCCCGGCCAAGTTCAAAATCCCCGAAGCGCCTTTCTCAATAAGTTCATGCGCAGCCAATGCCAGCGTATCGGCGAGAATGGGGGTGAAATAGACATCGTCGAACAAGGTTAGGACTTTGCCATCTCGCAGATTGCAGATCAGCCAGTCGCTAAATGATTGCCTTTGTCGATGGCCCCAGCAAAAGAAATTTGTGCGCACGATTATGGCGTTGGGATGTGCCGACTGGACCCATGTCTCCGCTAGAGCCTTTGATCGGCCATATTCGTTGAGTGGCTGCAATGGGTCCTGTTCACGATAGAAGCAACGATCACCTGCAAATAAGTGATCGGTAGAGATATGGATCAGCAGGATTTTCCTCTTTGCGGTCGCCTCAGCGATGTTCCGGGCGATCACGGCGTTCGCTTGATGGGCTAGGTCGCGATCCTCTTCGCAGCGATCGACACTGGTTAGTCCGGCTGTGTGAACCACGAGGTCGGGAGAGAGCCTGTCAAGCTGATGCCCCAGATGCACACCATTGTCCAGATCGAGCTTGCTAGTATTGGTCCCCGCAAGGCGAACAGAATGCCGATGTGTCCCCAGCACTACTTCCCATTTATTTCGCACCGCGCAGGCCCAATTGAGAGCCAGAAGACCGCTGCCGCCGGTAAATACTACTCGGGGCTTCTTCATCCGCTAGCTTCGGCCACCTGCTACTCGCCAGATACTCGAGTTCGTTTGTCTTTCATGATCATCTCGACCAGATCCCACTTGGGTGAATTCCCTGTGGTATCATCGCATCCTTCACGCCGGTACCACATCATGCACATCAATCTCTACGGCCACGGCCTGCTGAATCAGACGAACGCCTAGCACCAGCCGATGCCGCTTTTCAAACGGACTGTTTCGACCGAGTTTGCAGCGATGCTCAGGATTTGTGCGCTCTTTTTCCTGGCCGGTACCGTCAGGGTGATCTCTCAGTGGAATGTGATCGGGAAAGTCTCGGAGCCCGCAGTCGATCCAGATTGACCTCCCTCACCGATCGCCTCGCGCAGATACCTCCTGGCAAACGGCGCGAAGTCGCAGTACTCATCCCAAGTTCTTGCACGAAGCTCATCGACACACTCCTCATCAAGCCTCCGGGATCACGCGCCTTGCCGCTTGCAGCACTCGTTGCGCATCTTGCTGGGCCTTGCGCGCATCCTCAAGCGAGTACTCTTCCGTGGGAATGAAATCGATATCCCCATAGAACGCCAGTTCCCGTTCTTTCCTGAGCCGCTTGGAAATTCCTGCGAGCTCCGCTAGTTGATCGCGGATGTCCTGTGGAAACCGCTCACGATGATCGAGCAATAGGCCGCCGACATCGTGGAGTTTTGGAGGCTCTATGCCGATCGACCGGAGCATGCCTTTCAACGCCAATTCGACCAATTCCTGCGCTTCCCGCACCACGTCCGAGTATGCCGCTTTCTTCAGGAGCAACTCCAGGACATCCAAACGGTCCGATGCCTTTCTGAGATAACTTTGAGCCAGCGATTTGTTGGTCACAGCTCGAACACCTCACCATGGCGATAATCCGGCTTGAGATCCCAGTACCAGGCATTGCCCTTCCAGATTCGCTTTGCGCCGAGCTCGGCAAGCCGGTTGTGCAGACGAGCGAGCTGTTGTGCAAAAAACCCGTTTCGGTCGTAGAGCACCCGCGCATCTTCAACCATATCCAAAAAAAGCGGGCTTCCGGCTATCACCTCTTCGGGGGTCTTGAGGATCGGCGAGAGCATCGTGGTAATCCCTCGGCTTGCAGCACCGCGAAGATCCTCCGCCACTGCGTCCTCAACGGCCTCGAATTCCTGCACGCGATTGAGTCGTCCTCGCGGGAGATCGCGAGCGACGATCAACAAATCGACGTCCGAGTCATGCCGCATCGTTCTCCTGGCCACAGACCCATAGACCACGACCGACACCAGCCGATCTCCATAGACTGTCTGAGCGGCAGGAAGGACCTTCGCCAACAACTCGTCAAAGATTTCCTTCAACATATCGCCCCGATACCGCTCTCACACCGATACAACGTCGTTCGCATCGATTTCTACGGCCACGGCCTGCTGAATCAGACGAACGCCTAGCACCAGCCGATGCCGCTTTTCTTTCCGCAATAAAATCCCATGCACGCCTCGTAACGGCCCACGAATCACCTCCACCATCATACCCTCGTGGAGATACGGATGCGGGTCATAGGGAAGAACGCTTGTCATCAGCGTTTTCAACGCCTCAATTTCCTCATCGGGGATGGGTTCTGGTTGACTTCCACTTCCGACAATTTCAATCACTCCCGATACTTTCTGAACCGGAAGCTTTTCTTCTTGCGCGAACCGCACGAAACAATAACCTGAAAAGAGCGGGACTTCGATTTCCTTCCTCCGGTCTTTCCACTGACTCCGACGTTTCACGGTTGGGAGAAGCGGCTCAATCCCTTGCTTGTCCAACTGATCCCGCACCAGCTTTTCGTGGCGCGATTTCGTCCGAAGGGCATACCAGCGGGGTGTGCGCATGAACTCGTTCATGCGCCACCCCGTGCGAGACACGCGGGAAAGGCGAGAAATGCGCGACTGGCGCAACGAGCGCGAAGGGCGAGAGGGGCGCGACAAGCGAGAAATAGGCTGGACTCATCCCGGCACTCTCGCACATTAAGAACTGTCTCGTCTTTCACGCTACTCCCGCTCCTTACGCTCACATTACTCTCCGTTCTTCAATGTTTTAATCAATGCGCCGATCATCGCACTGACGTTCTCGACTTTCATCCTCAAGTCACTGGAACACTCTTGGTCCACGTATCCAATATCTTGTGCGATTAGTACTTGTGTCTTCAGCTCACCGGCTGACCCTTTCGCTACATACAAGAATCGAATGAATTCCGCGACTGTTTCCCGTTCCTTTCCCTCCGCTATATTCGAAGCAATAGAGACTGCCGCTCTCCTGACCTGATCCTTCAAGCTGAAGTCTTTTCCAAACTCCCCTTTGTTCGAGATCGTATAGACCTCAACCGCGAGAGATTTCGCTCTTTTCCAACAATCGCGGTCTTCAAAACGGGAACGTTTCATTGTTTGTCACTCTTGTCTCTCTCGTCTATCTGGTCCGTCTTGTCTATTCTGTCTATCTGGTTGGGTGTGTTTGTTTGGTTCATTTGGTTTGTTTGGTGCGAAGGTATTTGATGAGGCCGGAGATAATTCGACCCGTTTTGTCGGCCTGGCCATAGATCGACTCGAATGCGTCCTTGGAGAGATACCCTTGATCCACTGCGATGTACAAATGGCTCTGAACTTCGGCAGAGGAAGACATCGCGATGAACAGAAACTGCACGAACTCCTTGTTCGACCGACGGACAAATCCTTCGGCGATGTTTGCCATCACAGACCCGGCTGCACTCTGGATTTGGCTACACAGTCGCACATCCTTTTGCCAGTTGGGGTTCTGATGAACCGCCTCATAGACCTGGCGAGTGAGGTGTCTCGCTTCTTTTCAGCAGTCAAGATCTTCAAAGCGGGTAATCTTCATAGTGCTGGTCTGTTTAGTTTTTCTGGTTGATCTGGTTTGTCTGGTTGATCTGGCTTGTTTCGTTTGTGTGATTGATCTTCTACTGAACCAAATAAACCAGACAAACCGAACAACCAAATGAACATCTTCGGAGACAGCTTCGCCCTCTCACTTACAGTGAACAGAAAAACCGCCTGGTTCCAGACCGCTCAGACCGACGGTCCGAGCGCTAAGATCTTCCCATCTGGAACGCGACAATGCCCCAGCTTCTCTCTGTGCTGTGCCGTCTGTTCAATATCTGCCAACAAGACAGCATCGAACTCCCACCCAGCCAAGTCTTCCGGCCGCCAGACCGGATAGGACAGGAACGACTCGCGTTGCCCGTCATCGACAAAACCGACCAAGGTCAAATTCATTTCTCGGAGCGACAAGTACGCCATCTCCGCCAGTTCACCGGTCCCGTAGATGACCACCCGTTTCACACCATTTTCAGTCGCGCGCGACAGCGTTTCCCTCAGCCGTGCACGCATATCCCGATAATGAGACAAGGAGTACTGCATGTAGAGATAGGTGAGGCGTGATTTCTCGGTAAACCCTTGCGGAGTCAACAAATACCGAATGCGGTGAGAGGGAATCGTGGTGATCTTAATGTACCCTTTTCGCGCCAGCCGCTTCAGATAGAGATTGGTGAGACCAAGGGCGACGCCCAGCTTTGTGGCGAGGGACCTCTGCGTGACGGCGCCGTCTCGTTCCAGCTCCGTCAGCAGAAGAAGATCTCGTTGACCTTGAAGATTCATGCAGTTAGAACGGCCAACATTGAACGTGTTCAGAATATGAACACAAGTAGATGAGGGAGTCAAGCGAAAAGTCCCCAATAAGTAGGCCCATCAAAGAGTTAGGGCTTCGGCATGAACGAAGGTAAAGAGGGGATGGGGACTCTATAACTATATATGGAGAACGGTTAATGCTGATGGAGTCTTCGCAACCTGAGCTACCAGAGAAGCCACTTCGGTGACGGCAAATCGATCAAGGCAATCCCAATAGGGACAGGCTTCGTAGATACATTTCTCGCAGGTTGGGACATCAGGGCGCAGTAGGACTCCCTTTCCCAGCGGCTTCCATCTCACCGGCAGGTTATTCCGCCGGGGATCAAACAAGCTGACATTCGCAATACCGAGGGCAGCCGCGAGATGGGCCGGTCCGGTTGCCCCGGAAACGACGACCTGAGCTGTGGCAATCACGGCCATTAACTCGCGGACTGAGAGCCGGCCCATGAGATTGCTGACCCCACGTGGGAGAGACGCAACCGAGAGCACTTCGCGCTCAAACTCGACTCGTTCTCCGTCGTTGCCTGTGAGGGCCACCCCGTACCCTTCGCGCGCAAGCTCGATGGCAAGGTCGCGGTAATGTTCCGGCCGCCAGCGGCGCGCGGATAATCCACCGGGGTGGATCACGATACGCGGGCGCGGCAAGCTCGTCCATTGACGTTCTCCTGCACTCAGCTCAACATCGCTCACAATCAGCGTAGGACGACTCACAGCCAGCGGGTTCAACCCGAGCCCCTTCAACATCTCGACGTTATATTCCGATTCATGTTTCGAGAAATCGCTGCGATGGTCATACATGCGCCGATTGGCCAGTAGGCTATACCAGCGAAATCCCGTTGCCACTCGAATCGGAACGCGCGCAAGAAATGCCGCCCACATGAGACGACGGAACGGCTTGAGAAAGATCGCCGCATCTACACCATCAGAAAAGGCGGCCCGAAGATCTGCCGAAGGATCTGTCCAGCGAATCGTTCGTATATAATCCACAGCGGGATGATGGCCGAGGATGGGCGCCACGACGGGACTCGTAAGAAATCCAATCTTTACACCAGGAACCAATTGTCTCAGCTGTGACGCAACCGGGAGAGAAAGGACCACATCACCGATGCCGTCTGGCCGAACTATCAGGACATTCATCGGGATATCGTTTGCGCGGTCAACCGGCGCCGCGCGGCCTCGACCACATCGTTCGGCATGATGAGATGGAGGCACTCCATCTCGGGAGAATGTCGGCAGACTCGACTGAAACAGGGGCTACAGGGCACCTGTCCCGTCAGCACGTGATGGCCCGCCCCATAAGGGCCAGTCCGCGTGGTGCTCGTTGGTCCGAACAGCGCGATGACCGGCGTGCCGACGGCGGCAGCGATATGCATCGGCCCGGAATCGTTGGTAATCACCACAGCGGCCTTCGAAAGGAGCGCCGGGAGACATCCGAGCGGGACAGCACCGGTTAGATCGACGAATGGACTCTTCGTCAGGACCCTCAGCTGATTCGTGTCATGCTGCTCATCGGAGCTTCCTATCACGACAACCGGACCAAGACCATCATGGTGCAATTGATCGAGGACAACGGCGAACGAACTGAGGGGCCACCGCTTCGTAGGCCAGCGCGCCGACACATTCATCGCCACCCATGGGCTATCCACTGAGCTTCCCTTGCGTTGGAAAATATCCCGAACCACAGCCATGTCTGCGTCCAGCATTTTGAATCGGAATTGCGGCGTTCCTTGTGGACGTGCGCCCAGCGCTGCCGCGACAAGGAGATATCGATCAACCGCGTGCATCTCTGCAGTCGGGACCGGCACCAGCTGCGTGTAGAACCAAGGACTTCCTTCCCTTCCATTGGTGAATCCGATTCGCATGGGTGCGCCACTCAGCCGTGCAAGAGCCCCACTGCGAAACAGTCCCTGCAAATCAACGGCGAGGTCAAACCGCTCAGCTCGCAGCACGCGCACTTGTCCAAGCCAGCTCCTCGCAGCCGAATCCACCGGCCAGACACGGTCAACGCCCTCTGCTCGCTCAACGAGATCTGCCCACTGACGCTTCACCAGCCACGTTATATGCGCTGCCGGCCAGCGCTCCTTGAGCGCCGACACCACTGGAAGCGCGTGAACGATATCTCCGAGAGAGCTGGGTTTGATGAGAAGAATTCTTTGCATATCAGGCATGGGATCGCTTTATCACCCAAGTCGGTTCATGGATGGAGCCTGAGACGCATGAGCCACATCTGCCAGGATCCACTCGACAGCGTCGCTTAGAGACTCGGTGATGGTATCGGGCACTACTCCCCCGGCGGCAAGCTCAGAGCGGGTCTGTGCCCCCTCGACACCGGTCGTCACCAAGAGACTTTTGGACCCAATTCGCTTTGCCAGCTGCATGTCCCGCGCATGGTCTCCAATGACATACGACCGAGAGAGATCCACCTGCCGCTCGCGCACAGCCTGGTTGATCATCCCTGTTTCCGGTTTTCGACAAGAACACCCTTCATCGGGATGATGGGGACACACATAGATCGCATCCAACGACACACCGGCTGCATCAAGGAGTTGACGCATCTTTCCGTGGACCCGGTCGAGATCTCCAACTGACAGAAGTCCCCTGGCGATCCCCGATTGATTCGTCACGACAATCAGCTGGGCTCCAGCCTGTTTGAGCCTGGCAAGCGCCTGTGACACTCCGGGCAACAATTCGAACTGGTCGGGGGACCGGACGTAGCCAGGATCCGGATTTAAGGTCCCGTCGCGATCCAAAAAGACAGTAAAGCCGGAGAGGATGTTTGTCTGGTTTGTCTGGTTTGTCTGGTTTTTCTGGTTTTTCTTGTTGATCTCGTTGGTACCCAGCCCCTTCGCACGAGATAAACCAGATAAACCAAATGAACCGCCAAGCTGCTTCACAGCTGCTTCATAGACCTGCTCCACAGACACCCGTGTCATACAACGGTGGTCGATCGGGCATTCTCTGAGAAGACAGGGCGCACAGTCGACCGGCTCGCGCACAATAGCCTGCGCTTGCCCATAAGGCGCGGTTGTTCGCCAGTCCGTCGGACCAAAGACCGCTACGACCGGCACACCACAGGCTGCGGCAATGTGCATCGGACCGGTATCGTTCGTGAGCAGGAGACGACAACGTTTCGCCGCAGCCATCAGTTCGCGAATGGACGTCGCCCCGGACAACACCACTGACCGCGCCTCAACACGGGCCGCAATGTCCTTCCCCAGCGATTCTTCTCCTGTGGCCCCAAGAATCACCACAGCCACTTGCTTGCCCTCATCCTGTCGCAATCGCCCGGCAAGACGCTGTGCGACCTCTGCAAATCGCTCAGGCAGCCAACGCTTAGCGCTGCCGTACGTCGATCCTGGGTTGATCCCGATCACGATGTCCGAGGACCCAATACCGGCTGACGCGAGTCTCGTTTCAAACACGCGCTCCTCATCGGCCGAAACGACCAACGTAGGAGCGGACGGCTCACCGGCCATCCCCAGCGGTTTGAGCAAATTCCAATAATAGTCGACTTGATGCGTCAGTACATTACGATCGGGCACGGCAACGGGATCGGTGAGAAAAAACGTGCGCCCATCGGTGGCGTACCCATACCGACGCGGGATTCCCGCAAGCCAGGTGAGGAACGCAGCCTCGAACGCATTCTGAAACAGCACCGTAAGATCAAAGCGATGTCGGCGCAAAGTGCCCGCCAGCGTCCACTTTCCTGAAAGCCCAGCGTGGATGCCCTTGTCGTCATACACCAACACCTGATCCAGCCCGGGATAGGCGATGAATAATTCCGCGATGGAGGTCTTGGCGAGCAGCGTCAGCTCTGCCTGAGGAAACAGGGACCGGAGCCCGCTGAGCGCCGGCTCGCACATCACCGCATCGCCGATCCAATTCGGCACCCGCACCACAAGTCGTTTGATTGATTCTTTACGCACAGGCCTCCAAGGCGCACACGCGCCGCGCGACAAGCGGGAGTCGCGGGACGAGCGGGAATGGCACAGGCCGCACGAAAGGGTTCCCGACAACGGAGTCTTTCTCGCCCATCACGCCCTTCTCGCTTCTCTCGCTCAAGTTGCCTTGCCCCCGTCCCCCAACACCAGTCTGCGCAGTCGCTCTTCCCCGCGCATCACCTCTGCCCGCAGACGCAGCGCCCACCACGGGTCATCCGGCGCAAGCAATGGAGGCAGCTTGCCGGCATCCTTTTCGGTCGTCAGAACTATGTCTGCTCCCACGGCCTGCGCATTGGTACGGATCTGACGGACATCGTCGGCACAGTAGTAATGATGATCTTGAAAGACCGTCTCGCCCAGTACCTCGACCCCCAATGATGCAGCGGATCGGCGGAACGAATTGCTATTCCCGATGCCGCTCACCAGCCAGGCCTTTTTCCCGCAGCACCACTCCAGTGACCTTCTGTCCTCCGTCTGCGCCGACACAACGGACTCCGGCTTGAATACCACTTCGATCACTTCTTCGAATGGAAGCCGAATCGCTTGTAACCGGCTACGAATGGCTTCCACATCTTCCTTGGAATCGGCCCGCGTGATCACCACCGTGGTCGCACGCTCAAGGCCTCTGAGAGGTTCTCGCAAACGGCCGGCGGGAAGCATCGCATCGAGCCCTGTTGCATCAGTGGCATCGAGCAACAGCAGATCAACGTCACGTCGGAGTGCACGATGCTGAAACCCGTCGTCCAAAACCATGCAGTCGACAGGACACTGCTCCAGCACCCACCGACCAAGCGCTGCCCGATCAGTTCCCACCGCCACAATCGCCTTCGGGCAGCGTCGCGCAATGAGAAACGGCTCGTCCCCTGCTTCAGATGGACCGACCAGGAGTCGCAACCCATTCGACACGAGAAGATGCGGGGCCGTGCTCGTCCGCTTGTACCCCCGACTTAAGACGGCCACCCGCTCCCCCTTGGCCTGTAACCATTCCGTCAAAAGAATCACGATCGGCGTCTTGCCGGTTCCCCCCACGGTGAGATTTCCCACGCTCACCACACGACAGGGCAACCGTGAGGTCGGAAACAATCCACAACGATAACACCAGAGCCGAAATCGGACGAGGAGGCCGTACAACACCGCGACCCCGTAAAGCCCCTTCCGAATCGGCTTTCCCGGATGCAAGAGCGCCATGTTAGCCCGCACTATTCATAACAGTTCGTTGCGGAATCCCCTGAGCGGCGTGCCTCGTGAAACGTCTCTCGTATCTCGCAGGCGATGACACAGACACATTCGTTTCCCCTGCGCTTCACGCTTCACGAACGACGAGCAACCCAGAACGAGGCAGCAGCGAATCCGCGATTGCAGCAGAAGTGTTCATGAATAATGCGGGCTATGGCCTTGCCATCACTGGTCCTGCCGCTGCCTCGACAGACCGATTGAAGTGCGGTGGAGCCAAGGCCAGACAGGATTCAATGAACTCGAGACTCCGTTTCAACGCACCTTGGTTGTCCAACACCACACGCCTCGCGGCCTGCCCTACCGTCTCGCAAGCCTCCTGATTGGCCAACCATTCACTCAGGTAGCGAACCATGTCCTCGACTCCAGCGACTCGACGTCCTCCCCCTGCCTCATGCAACAACGTCGCAACTTCAGCACAATGATCCGTATAGGGTCCAAATATGACGGGCTTCCCCCAAACCGCCGGCTCCAGCAAATTGTGGCCGCCCACCGGAACCAGCGTGCCTCCCACAAAAGCCACTTTCGCTTCCCGATAGGCACGGGCCAATTCCCCTCTCGTATCCAAAATGATGACGCGCGGGCCCGCCGCCACTTCACGAATCCGACTCTTGCGTTGCACGACAAACCCAGCTTCCCGCACCATTGCTTCGACACGATCAGCCCGTTCGATATGCCGAGGCGCCAGCATCAACACGGTCGAAGGATGCGTCATCACGATCTGCCGATAGGCCGCTACCAATAGTTCCTCTTCTCCGGCATGTGTACAGCCGGCTAAAAGCAACTGTTCCTGCGCGCCCACTCCCAGACTCTGTCGTAACGCGACATCGCCCTGGGCCCCAGGCAGCGATTGGTCGAACTTGATGTTGCCCGTGGTATGGACGCGCGCGGGCTCAGCCCCCAAGGCCACGATGCGCTGTCGGTCGCGATCAGATTGCATCAAACACAACGTCAATGACCGGAGGATCGATCGGTAGAACGACCGGATCACTCCGACGTCTTGGCGACGAAACGAGCGAGAGGACAACCGTCCATTCACAAGAACTGTCGGCACCTGTTGTGCCTGCAACGTCCACAATAGATTGGGCCACAACTCGGTCTCGACAAATACGTACAGAGCAGGGCGCAACCGTTCGACCATGCCCGACACCGCCCAAGGGAAATCAAGCGGGGCATACCGATGTTCAGCCACGCCCGCCAACCGTTGTTCGACCGCCTCGCGACCGGTCTCGGTCACGGTCGTGACAATATAACGATACTCAGGATGGCTTCCATGCAACGCCTTCACGAGTGGAGTTGCCGCCGCCGCCTCGCCGAGTGATACGGCATGAACCCAAATCAGCGGCCTGGTATCGATGCCATTGTCAGAGGGGTGCACCTGCCACCCCATCCGCTGGAGAAAGCCTCGTCGACAGCGCGGTTTCGCCAGCAGAACGCACACGACGACGGGTGCAGCGAGAAGAAGCAGGCTATTATAGAGAAATCGCCACATGTCGTTCACAACCACGCGAGACAGGCGAGAAGTGTGCGATGCGCTCTCGACGTTAGTTTCGTTTGTCTGGTTTGTTTCGTTGGTTTCGTTGAACCAAACAAACCAAATAAACTAAACAAACCTGATTCGCGAATGACGACTCTCGCCTGCCCCGCTAGTCACGCCCTTCGCACCCTGTATTCACTGCCGCCTCCGCTTCCGCCGTGAGGCGATTCAAGACAGTCTCGAGTTCCAGGCTGGTCGCTTCGAGTGAGGCGCCGTCGGCCTCACGCGAAACCCAAAAAGGGTCCCCGTAGAGAAACAGGCCTCGGGAAAACGGATACGGGACCATGAAGCGATCCCAACTCGCGAAGAGTTTTTTTTTGAGCAGGCAAAGGCCAGAGGCACAATCGGGAGCCCCGTCGCCTTGGCCAGCTGGACCACCCCAAGCTTCGCGACTTGACGCGGCCCCTTGGGGCCATCGGGCGTCACGACCACATCCCGTCCGGACCGGCCCAACTTGATCAGCGCACGAAGCGCGCCGGCCCCGCCGCGCGTGCTCGATCCACGCACCGCCTCATGGCCAAACCGCGCAATGATGCGCGCGATGATTTCTCCATCACCATGTTGGCTGATCAACACATGGGAGCCCGTTCCCCGATAGCCGATCGGGATCATGAGCTGCTGGGCGTGCCAAAACGCCAGAATAATGTGGTGCCCGTCCCGATACAACGCATCGACCGCTTCATGCCCACGGGTCTCACAGCGCATCGATCGGGCAATACCGCGAATAACAGCGGCCCCTACCGGCGGCAGCACCGAGAACTTGACCCAACTGTTACATGTCTGCATAAGCTTAGACACTGGTCACATCCTGAAATTGCAAGGCATGTAGACGACGATACAACCCACCCTGTCGGATCAGTTCCTCATGCGACCCCACTTCCGCAATGGTTCCACCATCCAATACGACGATTCGATCCGCATTGTGGATGGTGGAGAGCCGGTGCGCAATCACCAGGGTCGTCCGGTTCTTCATCAGATTGCTTAAGGCCAACTGCACGATACGTTCGGACTCGGTGTCCAACGCCGATGTCGCCTCATCCAGAATCAACAAGGACGGATCGCGAAGAATGGCGCGTCCAATGGCCAGGCGTTGCCGCTCTCCCCCCGACAGTTTCACCCCGCGTTCTCCGATCACCGTGTCATACCCCTCAGGAAGGCGGAGGATAAAGTCATGGGCGTAGGCTAACTTTGCGGCCTGTTCGATATCGGCATGGCCCGCTCCAGTTCGTCCAAACGCAATATTGCTTCTGATCGTATCATCAAACAGCACAATGTCCTGCGACACAATCCCGATGTGGGCCCTCAGCGACGGGAGGGTGTACGATGTCAATGGCTTGCCATCCAGCAGAATCCGTCCTCCCGTGGGTTCATAGAAACGCGGCAGCAAACTAACCAGTGTGGTTTTCCCGCTCCCACTGCTTCCCACAAGCGCCACGACCTCACCGGACCGAATCGAGAGGTCGATACCGGCCAGCGCCGGAACTGCATGATTCTCATACCGTAAGGATACGCCCTGGAATTCAATTGTGTGGCTGACCCCCGTCAATGGTACGGTGCCGTGATCCTGGGACCGTTCCGACTCGAGGTCCAACACATCATAGACCCGCTCGGCCGCAGCCAGCGCTTGTTGAATCAGGTTGTTCGATCCCGACAACTTGCGAATCGGGGTATAGGCCATGAACATGGCCGCCAAGAAAGAGAAAAACGCGCCGGGCGTCATCGTGTCATGGATAACCAAATAACCGCCGTACCAAATAATTGCGGCCACGCCGATGACCCCAATCACTTCCATATGCGATGACCCGATCGACCAGACCTGATTCGATTTCAGCGTGGTCGACAAGAACGCCCGGTTGCTCTCCTTGAACCGTTCAGCCTCCGCCTCTTCTCGTCCGAACGCCTTCACCATTCTGATGCCGGCGAGCGTCTCTTGAAGGGTCGAGGCCATATCCCCCATCCGCTCCTGCCCGCTCGTGGCTAATCTCCGCAATCGCTGTCCCATCCGTACCATCGTCATCGCTGAAAGTGGGATGACAATGATCGAAAGTCCAGCCAGTTTCCAATTCTGATAGACGATCACGCCCACCATGGCGAGAAACGTGAGCATATTCTGAAAAATGTCCTTCACGACACTCGAGGCTGCGTTCGCCATCAGCCCGACATCGTTCATCACCCGCGAGACTAATCGGCCCGACGTGTTCGTATCATGAAAACCGACTGGCAGACGCATGAGGTGCTGAAACAACTCCTGCCGAATGTCGGCGACGACCCGATTGCCGACATAGGCCATTAAATATGCCACCCCATAGCTGAACACGGCCTTCAATACCGCCACCCCCAACAGCGCGAGCGGCAATGCCAACCACAACCACTCATTCTTCTCAATAAAAATTCCGTCCATGACCGGCCGCACAAGCCAGGCATACGCCCCTGTCAACGCCGCAACGAGACCGGAACAAACAAAGGCCACAAGAAATCGGACCCGGTACGGGCGTACATACCGCATGAGTCGCATGAATCGATCTAGACCTGACATGCTGCTAAGACCACCTCCGCTGCCCTGGTGGAGGCACCGGGCTCGCCCAACTCTGCTCGCACCTTCGCCAAGCTCTGTTTCATTTCATCATATGCCGATCGATCTTCCAAGAGCCGCAGCGCCTCTTCATACAGTCGCTGCCCGGTCGCCTCGAACTGGATCAATTCCGGCACCACCGACCGGCCCGCCACCAGATTCACAAGCCCGATCCATCTGACACGAATCAGGAAGCGTGCAAGCCAAAAGGTCAACGGAGTTGTCCGATAGAGCAAGACCAAGGGAGTTCCGACCACGGCCGCTTGCAGTGTAGCTGTGCCCGACGCCACCAGCACAAGATCCGACGCCGCCATTACTTC
This sequence comes from Nitrospira sp., assembly GCA_005239465.1. Lineage (GTDB taxonomy): Bacteria > Nitrospirota > Nitrospiria > Nitrospirales > Nitrospiraceae > Nitrospira_D. The sequence goes on from SPAW01000024.1 coordinate 14,971, forward strand.
ACTGGCCTGCCCTTTCACGACCGTGACAGACACCGGGCTCCGCCGCAAGAGGGACTGCAACAGATTATCCTGAATTGTGGGGGCCTGTGCCAGGATAAACTGCGTTTTGGGCTCTCGACGCGCCAATTTTTTCGCTGCGTCGAGGAGGATCGGCAACAGGTATTGTACTTCTCGCGTCCGACTTCCCGGCAGCAACGCGATCACACGCCCTTCAGATGCGAGATCAAACCTTGCGCGGAGACTCTTGGGATCATACTGAGACGCGACTGTATCCAGCAACGGATGGCCGACGAATGTACAGAGAATACCCGCTTTGTCGTAGATGGCTTTCTCAAAGGGAAGAATTACCAGGACGTGATCGACTCGCTGCTTGATCCAGTGAATCCGCCCAGGTCTCCAGGCCCAAATCTGCGGCGCAATATAGTAGAACACGCGCAGCCCAGCTCCCTTCGCGAAGTAGGCGTAGCGTAGATTCAATCCCGGGTTGTCGATAAAGACTACTGCATCCCAGGGCGCGGATCTGAATAACCGCCGCATGGCCAGAAACCGTTGAATCACTGCCGCAATTGCCAAAGGACCGACTATGCCGATGACATCGAACTGCCCCATCTCTCGCACTAATTGCACACCGGCCGCTTGCATCGCCGCTCCTCCAATACCTGCCAGCGAGACCTGTGGGTCACGTGCTTTCAGCGCTTTGGCAAGATTGGCCCCGTGAAGATCGCCAGAGGCTTCGCCCGTGATGATCAGAATGCATGCCATGGTGGTAAACGAAGGCTCAGGCTGTCGTTAAGACCCAGCGAGACCGGCGGGCGTAACCGGGACCCCAACCGCAACCTTCTGTTATGCGTTGCGCTGCACAAAAGAATGGATCGCGGACAGCACTTGCTGTGCGACTGCCAGCGCGGCCGCTCCGTCTTCGCCCGACACCTCGGGACTGGATCCCGTCCGGATGGAATGCAGGAACGATTCAAGTTGCAATTTCAGCGGCTCGCCATCACTTGCCTTGAACTCTTCAATCGCAATCCTCGGTCGCTGGCTCTGATCCGCCGAACGCCGTCCGATCATCCCCTGGCGAGTTTGGAAATCAATCGACACATAGCTGTCACGCTGGAACAGACGCAACCGGCGCATCTTGTTGAGAGAGACCCGGCTCACGGTCAAGTTGGCGACACACCCGCTCTGAAATTGGATCCGCGCATTGGCGATATCGATCGTCGATGAAAGCACCGGCACCCCGGCAGCCCGCACCTCTTCGACCGGCCCTGGATTGAAGGACAGCACCAGATCGAGATCGTGAATCATCAAGTCCAGCACGACATCCACGTCGGTTCCACGTGCGCTGTAGGGTCCGAGCCGGTGGCATTCAATAAACACCGGCCGCTGAATGTGCGGCCGCATCATCTGCATAATGGGATTGAACCGTTCGCTATGGCCGACCTGAAGCCGGCATCCCTTGGCCTTTGCAAGTCCCACGAGTTCCTGCGCCTCGTCGGACACTACCGCAATCGGCTTCTCGACCAGAACGTGTTTCCCAGCTTCAAGACAGGCCTTGGTCACAGCATAATGAGCCGACGTAGGCACAGCGACACTGACCAGATCGACTTGTTTCAAGAGATCCGAAAGGCTTTTGAACGTCTGCGCGCCGTGCCGATCGGCGATAATCCGAGCCCGTCCTAGATCCTGATCCGTCACGCCGATCAGCATCGAGTCCGGCAGTGCGGCATAGAGCCGCGCATGGTGCTGCCCTAAATGCCCGACACCGATGACCCCGGCTCGTAGTGACTTCATAAATTCGTGACGCGTCACGCGTCCCTCGATTGGTCTCGGCCTGCGATCGTTCGACCCAGAGGCTCTCGACGGGCGAGCTCCCCTCGACAAGCTCGGGGCCTGAGCTTGCCGAAGGCAGTCGAGTCGGACGGTGAGCCTGCCCCTCGACTCGGCTCGGGGCCCTGAGCATGTCGAAAGGTCGAACCGTACCGCGTGATGGGCAGGGAAAACGCGTCGTGCGAACATCCCAGGACACGTCCGCTGACCAAGTGTCGCCTATCTCGTAGTAAGTGGCCCATCGCTCTTGATCCCCATCACGGCAATCCCCGCTTCCTCCGCTTTGCTCAAGAACAGTTCTCGATCCAACATCACCGTTCGCCCGGCTTCAACCGCAAGCACTGTGGCCTTGACTGACGCCATCACCTCGATCGTCCGAGGTCCGATGGCAGGTAGATCAAACCGGAGGTCCTGCTGCGGCTTACATCGTTTCACCACCACCGCCCCCTCTTTGGCCAATTCTCCTCCGCGCATGATCGCTCCATCGGTTCCTTCGACCGCTTCCACAGCCACAACCACTCGGTCTCTGATCACGACGCATTGGCCGATGTCGAGGCGTCCAATCTCTTGCGCCACATCCCAGCCATAGCGGATGTCGTTCCACTCCTTCTTGGTCGGATGACGAGACGTCAGTGCTCCCTCTTCGACCATAATCCCTTCGAGGCCGAACGTCGACTCGCAAATCACGATACCCTCGCGTTCGAGTTCAGCCGCAATCTCGCGAAGGATGTCATCGTCCTTCCACAACGCCAAGCGTGTCGCAAGGGCCAGCGTGCGGAAATCCGGACGCACTGTACTGTACACGTGGGTCTTCTTAATGCCGCCCAGCATCACCGCCTGTCGAACACCGTCATTCTTGAAAGCTTTGATCAGCTTGTTGAGCTGTCCGATCTTGATCCAATGAATCCGATCGACGTGGCGCTCGAGTTCCGGTTCCGTTTCCCCCTCGTGCGCCACCGCAGAGACGTGAAGGCCCAGCTTGCGCGCATTATCCGCAAAAATGATCGGGAACCTGCCGTTCCCGGCGATGAGACCGATTCGCCCGCCCTGCACGGGTATCACCGTGTTCATGTCGGTTATTCCTCATCCTCCAAATCTATATCTATGCTCACCGAGCGAGACACGCCTCGCTTGGTTCCCTCCATGAACGTGAGAATCTTGGCGACGTCCGCCTGGCCTTTGAACTCTTTCTTGGCCAACCTGATGGCCTCAGCCGTCCGATGGCCTGAGCGAAACAACAGGTCATACGCCTTCTTGAGCACGGCGATACGGTCTCCAGAAAATCCGTGCCGCTGAAGACCAAGAGAATTGAGCCCATACAGATGGGCCCGGTATCCGCCGGCCGCCCGCATAAACGGTGGGACATCCTGCCCAATGGCACAACAACCTCCGACCATCGCGTAATCCCCGACACGAACATACTGGTGGATGCCCGTCAGGCCCCCGATAATCGCATGATCGCCGATCGTGATGTGTCCAGCCAAGCTGGCCGCATTGGCCATGATGAGGTGGCTGCCGAGCCGGCAATCGTGCGCCACATGGACATAGGCCATTAGAATGTCCTTGGACCCGAGCGACGTCACCCCTCCGCCTTGCACTGTTGCGCGGTTGACCGTGACATACTCGCGAATAATATTGTCGTGGCCGATGATGACCTTGGTCGGTTCACCCTTATATCCAAGGTGCTGAGGCGGCCCGCCGATCGAGGCAAAGGGATACACCTCGTTCCGCTCACCAATCTCCGTCCAACCGTCGACCGTCACATGAGATAACAATCTGGTTCCCTTGCCGATCGTGACATGCTCACCGATCACACAGAACGGCCCGACCTCCACGTCATCGTCAAGACACGCTTTGGGATGGACAATCGCCGTTGAATGAATCTTCACACTTGCCCCCTTGAAAAACGTCCATCGTCAATGGTCCCTCGATGTTGCTCGGCCTGCGATCGTTCGACCCAGAGGCTCTCGACGGGCGAGCTCGGTCGAGTCGGGCCTTGAGCCTGCCGAAAGGTCGAACCGTCATTTGTCATACGCAACGCTCGATTGACTATTGACCAATGACTATTGACTGCCTTATTTTTTTTCTTCCGTCACCATGGCTGTCACGACAGCCTCGCACACCAATTCGTTGTCGACAAATGCCTTCCCTTGCATCTTCCAGAACGGCGGACGCTTTTTGAGCACATCCACTTCGAAACGCAGTTGATCGCCGGGTACCACCGGCCTTCGAAACTTCGCCTCGTCGATGCCCGTCATATACACGACGGGTTTTCCGATTGGTCCCCCCGATTTGAAGGCCAGCACGCCGCCCGCTTGCGCCATCGCTTCGATAATCAATACCCCGGGCATGACCGGCCGCCCGGGGAAATGCCCCAGAAAGAACGGCTCATTGACCGTAACATTTTTGATCCCGACGATCCGGCGATTCGGCTCCAATTCCTTGATCCGATCCACCAGCAAAAAGGGATACCGGTGTGGAAGTAGTGCTTGAATTTCTGCCTGTTCAATCCCTGCCATCGGCGCTGCCTCCTCTCTGCCGCGATTGATCCGCCACGTTAATTGTTTTGCCGATCAAATTCTTTGACGACCAGGTCTGTCACATCCAGTGCAGGTTGATGATAGATCACGATGCGGATGAGCGACTCATTCCCCTTGTCGAGGATCGCCAGATACCCTTCCTTCTGGGCCACCATCTGTGCGGCATCCGCAATCTTCTTTGAATACTCCGCGACCATTTCGCGTTGTTTCTGCTGGATCTCACGATTGAAATCTTGAAGACGTCGCTGATAGGCCTCCACCTTGTTCCGAAGCTGCTCTTGTTTCTCTTGCTTGGCCGCCTCGCTGAGCTTGTTATTCGGATCTTGCAGGGATTGTTCGAAATCTTTGATCTCCTGTTCATCGGCATTGATGATTTTCTGCCTGGTCATTGAATAACTCTTGACGTCTTCCAGCGCCAACTTGCCTGCCTTGGATCGCTCCATCACGATCTGCTGATCCATGACGCCGATCTTCACCGCATCCCCGGCATACACCGGCTGCAGCCACACCCCCAGCCATAAGGCGACACCCAGCATTTTGATCATGCCCGCACCTGTCATGTCATACCTCCGTCGACGCTAGGGATACTCTCGGTTGAACTCCTCGATGACCTGGCCTGAAATGTCGAGACTGTCCTCATGATAGAAGGTCGGACCGCCCTTGCTCTTGTCGACAACGACCTGCAACCCGAGTCGCTTGGCGATTTTAGCTACGACGACTTCAACTTTGTCGCGAAACCCTTCCAGCACATCTTTCTGCTTTTCTTGGACTTCCCGATTCAGATCGGTGATTTTCTGCTGATACTCCTGCATACGCCGGCGAAACTGCTCTTCCCGCTCCCGTCTTGCCGTAGGACTCAACACGCTGGCTTGCCTGACGAAGTCTTCTTCCATCCGGCGCAATTCTTTTTCGTCCAATTCCACGAGCGCCTGGCGATTTTTCGAAAACGCGACCAGATTGTCCTTCGCCTTCTTGCCCTCGTGCGTATTGTTGAGGATGAGCTGCGGGTCGATCACTCCAATCTTCCCGTCGATCTTGACCCCAGATCCTGCGCACCCTCCGAGGGCCAAAGCCATCACCGCGATGGCCGGAAACCCCGTCCACTCAATCCTTCGCATCCGTTGCCCCTGAATCTTCCCGTACCAACCCATCACGCCGCGCTCCGACTAGTACACTGATCCGATCGTAAACTCGAAGAAGCCGCCTTGTTCACCCGGCTGTGGCGAAAGATTGATCCCATAGGCGGCGCGCAAGGGACCGAACGGAGAGATCCAGCGCCCTTCCACACCAGCCGTTTTCCTGAGGTCGAGCGACAACGACTCGTCCTCGCCGAACCCCTTTCCATAGTCGAAAAAGAGTACCCCGTTCAACTTCGCCTCGGACGAGATCGTGAAGACAAAGTCGGCGTTAAAGATCAACTGCTTGGCAGCGCCAATTGGATAGCGGGTCGAGGGCACAACAGGACCGGCCCGGCCAAATTTGAATCCACGCACGGTGTTAATCCCACCCACATAATATACCTCGCTCAAAGGAACCGGTTTCCCGTCGAACGGCTCAACCACTCCATAGCGCGCGCGGACCGAAATTCTGGTATCGAAGGGGAGTGGGGTTACCTTGATCACGTCAGCGGAGTACTTGATAAAGTTATTGGTCCCACCCAAGTAAGGCGTGCCGAGGTCGACCCCACCGCCGACCCGCCAGCCAGTTCTGGGATCGAAGTAATAATCTCGCGTATCCATGAAGAGATTCGTTCGGAACCCGGTCGTCGACTGATTCCCGAGCTGACGACAGACCAACGGAACAAGATCCGGACAGATCCCTGGCGCCGGATTTTTGTAGTTCAGCTCTTCCGCGAACAAGCTGATACTCCCCGTATAGTATTCTGATAACCACCGACCAAATGCGACGCTCCCACCGGTTCTTGTTTCAAAGAAGGAAAGATAGTTCGTGATGCTTCGATAGCCATCCAATTGCATCGAGGTCAGCGAATCGTTCAGGTAGGGATTACGGAACGAGATCGCTCCGAGGCTCCGCTGCTGACCGAGCTGTCCGCTGATACGGCCCATATAGCCATACCCTCCAATATTCCCTTCCGTGATGTTGGCGACGGCCATCAGCCTATCCAGCGAGCTGAAACCTCCGCCGATGCTGAACTGGCCCGTCGGCTTTTCTTTCACGCGGACATTCAAGTCGACTTTGTCTGCCTCGACTTGCGTCGGCAGGATTTCGACGGTCTCGAAAAAGTTCAGATTGTTCAACCGTTGAAAACTTCGCTTCAGAGAGGGCGTGTCGATCACATCCTGTTCGTCCACCCGAATTTCACGACGGATGACATTATCTCGCGTCTTATTGTTTCCGTGGATGTTGATCTGCCGGATACGCATCATCTCCCCTTCTTTAATGCTGAAGATGATGTTGGCCGTCCGTTCTTCATTATTCGGATGGACATTGGGCACGACATCGGCAAACGCGTAGCCCTTGCCTCCATACATGTCCGTCAGGCGCGTGATCTCATCTCGAATTTTAGCGCGCTGAAAGATCTCCCCCTCCTTAATCTTCATCCCTTCTCGAAGCTCGGTCTCTTCAAACACTGTGTAACCTCGAAACCCAACCTCCGCCACGGTGAACGGCTCTCCTTCGGACACATTGAAGGTCACAATGAACCATTTCTTGTCTTCGGTCAGCTCGACCGAGGAAAGGCTCACTCGGACGTTGAAGTAGCCCTTATTAAGAAGCATTTCCTTTATCCGTTCCACGTCATTCGTCAACTCTTCACGTTTCAAGACGCCGGCGTCAGAAAAGAGTGATGGCAGCTTCAACTGCGTGACGAGCCCATACCAGGGTACCCACTCGCGTGTCGTGATTACATTGAACATCTCGCCTTTGGTTGTCGCGCGCAGCCCCTCGAATATCACTGACTTCACCCGAGCCTTGTCCCCTTCTTTCACAAAGAAGGTCAGACGTTTGCGATCTTCATCCAACGTTTGGACCACAGGAATGACCTGGCAGCTATAGTACCCATCTTTCTGGTATGCGAGACGGATGTTCTCAGCACTTTCCTTTGCCTGTTGCTGGTCTAGGAACGTCTGGCTCTTGATGGTCGTTTTTTCCTTCAGCTTGTCATCGCTCAGATTTTCGTTACCGTCATACACGATCTCCGTGATAAACGGTTTCTCCCGAACGACAAACACCACGGCTGTCCCATCCGGCACCGACTCTGTTTCAACCTGCACATCCTCGAAGAAGCCCGTGTCGTACAGAATCTTCACCTGCCCGCGCACATTCTCGATCGTATAAGGGTCGTCAGCCTTGAGCGTGAGACGCCCAGCGATGGACGGAAGTTCAATTCGCTTATTTCCACGGATCTCAATCGATTTAACCTTTGGCCCGGTCGTCTGGGCAACCACTTCGCCAACACCCGACAACACATAGGTCGCCACAAACACGACGACGAGCCATCGGGGTTTGTGGAGGAACGTCGTGGTCACCGATGCGGGTTCCCATACCAGAATGACAATACAGACGGCATCGCCACGCAGTTCCCCGGATTTCCAGAAGGTATGAGCCGAACTCATACCACTCGGCCTGTCTTGATCTGCAGACAAGTTGAAAGACGGCTGCCACGAACGTGGCAATTCACACCGCCTACGCTGCTCAGCGTAGGCGCATCAGCCACAAGCCCGCGCATGCGAAACTCTCGGATTATATTGAGGCCTCACCATATTGTAAAGGACTAAGGACTCGTACGACATGCTCATGCGGAGGACGTGATGAGTTCGTCTGTTTCTTGACATCACCCCACCCATCACATAGTATCCGTTTCATGTCACGACTCACCGTCAGAAAAGCCGTGATCCCCGCAGCAGGCCTTGGTACACGCTTTCTTCCCGCCACAAAAGCTTCGCCGAAAGAAATGCTGCCGTTGGTGGACAAGCCGCTCATTCAATATACGGTCGAAGAGGCGGTGGCCTCGGGCATCGAAGACATTATCGTGATCACAGGCCGGGGGAAGCGGGCCATTGAAGACCACTTCGATCGCTCCGTGGAACTCGAAGAAAATCTGAAAGGCGCCGGAAAGAGCCAGTTGCTCAATCAGATCCGCCAGATTTCAAACCTCGCGAACTTCTGCTATGTGCGCCAAACGGAAGCCCTGGGCTTGGGACACGCAGTGTTATGCGCGCAGCACTTGATAGGCGACGAACCATTCGCCGTCATTCTCGGTGACGAGATTATCGATGCCGCGGTTCCAGCGCTCGCCCAACTGCTCCATGTCTATAAGAAACGCCATGGAGCCGTCCTCGGTGTACAAGAGGTTCCCAAGCAAGACGTCAGTCGGTACGGGATTGTGTCACCCAAGCGCCTGGCCCGCGGCCTCCATCGCGTTGAAGATCTGGTGGAGAAGCCGGCTCCTGCCGACGCGCCGTCAACCCTGGCCGTCATCGGTCGGTATATTCTTCCGCCGGAAATTTTCACGATCTTGAGAAAAACGGCGCCGGGAAAGAACGGAGAAATCCAACTGACCGACGCCCTCACAACACTGGCAAAAAAATCACGGATGTTCGCCTACGAAATTAAAGGGCAGCGTCACGATGCAGGGGATAAGCTGGGCTTTCTGATCGCGACGGTCGAGTTTGCCCTTAAGAACCCCTCTTTGGGAGCCGAATTCAGCGACTATCTATTATCACGCGCACGCATGCTTTCCGACGACCGCCGCAAGTAGGGTCCTGTAGGCTTCGAATGGCAAAATCTTAGACCCTTATTCAAAAGTAAAAACCCCCAACTAGTTTCCGGCCGTGAAGGAACTGACAACCGATGACAGACCCTAACGAGCAAGAGATCACACCCCCGCAGAACGTCGAAGTCCCGAATCAGCTGCCGCTGTTGCCCGTCCGTGACATCGTAGTCTTTCCCTATATGGTACTCCCGCTCTTTGTCGGACGCGACATGTCGATCAAAGCGATCGAGGCGGCCCTCGCAGGAAATCGGATGATCTTCTTGGCCACACAAAAATCCCTTGATGTCGAAAATCCCGCGCCTGAAGACATCCGCTTGATCGGCACCGTCGGCATCATCATGCGGATGCTGAAGCTACCGGACGAACGGATCAAGATTCTCGTGCAGGGCATCGCGAAAGCCAAGATCACCAAGTACATCCAGACCGACCCTTATTACTCCGTTCGGATCGACAAGCTCCCCGACGTAATACCTGCAGCAACGACGCTCGAGGCCGAGGCTGTCATGCGCACGGTGAAGGAGCAGATTGAACGCATCGTCAGTTTAGGCAAGATCCTGATCCCCGATGTCATGGTCGTGATCGAGAACCTGGAAGAGCCAGGGCGATTAGCCGACATGGTGGCGTCGAATCTTGGGCTCAAAGTCGATGTCACCCAAGCTGTGCTGGAGATTTCCGATCCGATCCAACGTCTCCGTCAGGTGAGCGACATCCTCGGCAAGGAAATAGAAGTCCTGTCGATGCAGCAAAAGATCCAAGCCCAAGCCAAAGGCGAAATGGATAAGACGCAGCGCGAGTATTTTTTGCGCGAACAACTGAAAGCCATTCAAAAAGAATTGGGCGATCTGGACGAACGGGCGGAAGAAGTCACCGAATTCCGCAAGCGCATCAAAGACGCCAAGATGTCGGACAAAGTGCTGAAGGAAGCCGAGAAGCAGCTCAAGCGTCTGGAAAAAATGCACCCGGATACCGCCGAGTCCGCTACGGTCCGAACCTACCTTGAATGGATGGTGGAGCTCCCCTGGTCCAAGATATCAAAGGACAATCTCGATCTGAAGGCCGCGGCCAAAGTTTTGAATGACGACCACTACGACCTTGATAAGGTCAAGGAACGAATTCTGGAGTACCTCGCCGTCCGCAAACTCAAAGAGAAGATGAAGGGTCCCATCTTGTGTTTTGTCGGCCCGCCGGGAGTCGGCAAAACATCGCTGGGAAAATCGATCGCTCGCGCATTAGGGCGCGAATTCGTGCGCATCAGCTTGGGCGGTGTCCGGGATGAGGCGGAAATCCGCGGACATCGCCGTACCTACGTAGGCGCGCTGCCCGGCCGTATCATCCAGGGAATGAAACAAGCGGGAACCAGCAACCCGGTCTTCATGCTGGATGAGGTGGACAAAGTCGGCATGGATTTCCGAGGCGACCCCTCCGCTGCTCTGCTCGAAGTGCTCGACCCGGAACAGAACAACACCTTCACCGACCATTACTTGGGGGTCCCTTTCGACTTGACCGAAGTGATGTTCATCACCACCGCCAATTTGATCGATCCGATTCTCCCCGCCTTGCGCGATCGCATGGAGATTATCGAGATCCCCGGATACACCGAAGAAGAGAAGCTCGGCATCGCCCAGAAATACTTGATCCCGCGTCAACTCGAGGAGCATGGAATCACGAATAAGCATGTCCGGATCACCGAGCCTGCGATCAGACAAATTATCATGAACTACACGCGGGAAGCCGGAGTGCGGAATCTCGAGCGCGAGATTGCCAATGTCATGCGGAAAGTCGCCAAGAAGGTGGCCGAGGGCAAAGGCCAGGGGTTCCCAGTCAATCCGGCCAACCTCCATAAATACCTGGGCGTCCCGAAATACGTGCCGGAAGCTGAACTGGAGAAGGACGAAGTCGGCGTGGCTACTGGCCTGGCTTGGACCGAAGCGGGCGGCGATGTCCTGTACATCGAGGCGACGGCCATGAAAGGGAAAGGACAACTGACTCTTACCGGCCACTTAGGCGATGTCATGAAAGAATCGGCCCAAGCGGCGCTCAGCTATGTCCGTTCCCGAGAGAAAACGTTGAACATCGACCCCGACATGTTCAGCAAGCAAGATCTACATATCCATGTCCCTGCCGGCGCCATCCCGAAGGATGGCCCCTCGGCCGGAATCACGATGGCTACCGCGATCGCCTCAGCTCTCTCGGGGATTCCGGCCAGACGGGATCTCGCCATGACGGGAGAAATCACATTGCGCGGGCGCGTCCTTCCGATCGGCGGGCTCAAGGAAAAGATCCTGGCTGCCAAGCGGGCGAAGCTGACGACGGTCATTCTGCCGCGTCGCAACAAGAAGGATCTTGAAGAAATCCCGAAACACCTCCTGAAAGGCATCCAGCTGTCGTTTGCCGACACGATGGACGACGTCATGAAAATCGCCCTCCGGCGAAAAGCCAAAACCCCGTCAACGTCAAAGAAGCCGTCGTCATCCTCTGCGCCAGCACGTGTCAAATCGACTCGTTCCGGCAAGGGCAGGCAGGCGGCCCATTCACGCGAAATCCAGGCCACTATGATGGCAGCCCCAACCAGATACCTCTAATCCATGGGGAACGAGCTATCGAATGAGAGCACTTCCCACAGGATGGTCAAACAGGCCGTCCAGCAAGGCCGCAGTGAGTGAAGGGCCGAGGCGTACTCTCTGGGGTACGTTGAGGGTCTGAACGATGCGAGAACGCTGCTGGCGGCCTGTTTCAACATCCTGCTAGAGTGGGACCGTGGTCCTTCGGAAGGCCAAACACACCATTCAAGAATTCGCGCTCATCCGGGCCATCGAACGCCGATTCGCCCGAGGAGCGTCGCGGCTCGTCCGTGGCATCGGCGATGATGCGGCAGTGATTGCAGCCTCACCACCCATGTGGTGGCACCTCACAACGGATTTGCTTGCGGAAGGCGTGCACTTTGATTTGAACACCGCATCACCCAAGTCGGTGGGATACCGGGCCGCCATGGCCAATCTCAGCGATATTGCAGCCATGGGAGCTGTCCCTCGCTACCTGCTCACGTCTCTCGCCATTCCGAAAACGCTCAAGTCGGCACACATCTACGAACTCTATGAGGGCCTCATGAAGGCCTGTCGACTCCACGGCGTGAGGCTTATTGGGGGCGATACCTCAGCGTCCAAGGCAGGACTTTTCCTCAGCATCACACTCATCGGAACCACAGCGGCACGCCGGGCGCTTTTTCGCCACGGCGCCCATGTCGGGGATCGTATCTATGTGACGGGAACCCTGGGAGACTCGCTTGCGGGACTGCAACTCCTGACAGGTGGCAAGACACCTCGCTCCACACGGAGAAAACGTGCCCGACTGAGCCAATCCCAACGACACTTTCTTGTGAACCGCCACCTCCATCCGACGGCTCGTCTTGCAGAGGGACAGTGGCTGAATAACGCACGACTTGCGACTGCTGCGATCGATCTTTCCGACGGCCTCTCCGGAGACCTTCGGCACATCTGTGAGGAGAGTCGTGTGGGCGCGGAGCTTGATCTCGGCAAGATTCCGATTTCGACAGCCTGCCGCGCGTATGCCGAGAGACATCGTCTTCAACCGGCTCAGTTGGCGCTCACAGGGGGCGAGGACTATGAACTCCTGTTCACCGTCCCCTCAAAAAAGCAATCGACTATTGAGCGGCAAGCGCGCGCTCGTGGCTATCGCGTCACCTGCATCGGCACGATACGCCCGCACCGTTTCGGAATTCAGATGACGTCCAGCGATGGCACAAGGCGGCCAATTCCCATGACCAGCTACGAACATTTCCGCTGATGTCCGTTCAGAACAAACAGGCCTCCGCCGCACGCAACCGATCATTCCTAGTGCTGCTGCGCCGAGTGCTTCATTTACAAGAGTCACCGCAACGGACGGCCCTGGCGTTTGCACTGGGCGTGTTCATCGCATTCTCGCCTGCCTATGGCCTTCACACGGTTCTGGTGGTGCTCTGCACCTGGATCTTTGGACTCAATTTTGTGGCGTTGTTGGCCGGCGCCTTTGTCAATAATCCATGGACCGTCATTCCTATTTTAGGGGCGACCTATTGGACCGGCGCACTGCTGTTGGGGCGCATAGATACGCCGACCTTCAATTGGCATGACTCCAGCTTCGCCGGCATCTACCAGCAAATCATCCCCTATGCAGTTCCGTTCGCACTTGGTGGACTGGTCCTTAGTGTGATCGGAGCGCTGGTGTCATACCCGGTCGCGTATCTGCTGGTCCTGAGATATCGTCCAGCACCCGACGCATCCGTGGCCCAGCCATTGCCGCCTCCTGATCAGGTGGGCTAAGATGCTCGCCTGTCATGGATCAGTCGGAACGACCAAATGCGCCCTATGACGGATCGGCACTGATTGCAGATCCCATTCACAAATACGTCTCCTTCACCGTTCCCTATGCCCATCCAGACCCCCACGAGCGCACCGAGAAGGACCTGATCGACTCGCCCTGGGTCCAGCGGCTTCGGTACATCTACCAACTGCAAAGCGCCCGCTGGGTTTATCCCTCGGCAGAACATACCCGCTTCGTCCATTCGTTGGGCACGATGCACGTGGCTGGACGATTTGCCCGGCATCTCTACCCGTTCCTCAAGAAGGCCGTCAAAGACGTGCCCTCGGCCAACTATGTAGAAGAACTCCTGCGCGTGACCGCCCTGGTTCACGATATAGGGCACGGACCGTTTTGCCATTTCTTCGATGAAAATTACCTCCATAGATTTCACCTCACGCATGAAAAGCTGGGGCAGATCATCGTTCGAGAGTATTTGGGGCCCATGATCAGGAAAATTCGCCGAAGCCCGTCGGGGCCCTTTGCGAAAGGAGAAGAGCTGAATCCGGACCAGGTCGCGCATCTGATCCTGAAGGAGAAAGGGAAAGACAATTCCCGCCTTCCCCGTTGGCTGAACATGCTCCAACCGGTCATCTCCGGCAGCTATACTGGAGACAATCTGGACTATGTCTTGCGAGATTCGTACATGTGCGGCGTGGCTGTGGGTCCTGTCGATCTGACGAGATTGATTCACTACACGATCGTAACCGACAAGGGCTTCACGATTCACAAGACCGGGCTCCCAGCCCTTCAGATGTTCCTCAACACCAGGATGTACCTCTACTCCAATGTGTACTTCCATCGCACCACCAGGGCCATCGACATCCATCTGCGCGATATCTTCGGCGAGACCATGAAGCTGCTCTTTCCCCGCAACCCGCGAATGCATATGGACGACTATCGTACCCTCACGGATTGGTCACTCCTGGAAGAAGTCCGAGACTGGAAGCAGGCTCGCCAGAAAGCACGCCGGCACCTGGGATATGAATGGGGACGGATTCTGGAGCGCGACGTGAAGTGGAAGATGGCCTACAGCACCGTCTTGAAGGAAAAGGGGCAGGAACGCGGGATGGCGTTCCCCAGCCATGAGCAATTCGAGCAACTGATCGCGAAAGAGTTGCCGAAAGAACTGAAGGGCTTGGAATTTCGCGTGGACATGGCCCCCTTGGATCCACGGCCGGATCCGAAAGATCGCCGCGGTAATCCTTTGTATGTCTATGATCCAGGAACGGGGCAGGTTTCGATCGAGCCCCTAGAAGAATTTTTGGATCTCCTGCCTACCAGGCTCGTTCAATTTCGAATCTATTCGCTCGACCATGCGCACGACGCCGCACTTTCGCGTGCCGCCGCGACCGTACTCAACAAGACACCCTCCAGCCTCGAATCCAACTACTAGACAATTGACGCTGAAGTGGAGCCCCACGGCTTTAGCATACTCCGCCGACGTAGCTTCGGCTACGAAGACCGGACAGCGATGGCTTCCTATGTAGGCTGGTGAATTCGTCCGCCTAGGGTAATAGGGCCTAACCACGCAGAGTGGGTCCCTCGGCTAATACGTTCTTGCAACTAGGCAGGTATTTTCATCGGGTGGTCTTTGAGCAAATGGGTTTTCCTAGTCTTCATGACTTCTCGCTGCGCGTCTGATGGGAAGTGTGGTCCACGCTTCGTCACTGGGAATCGTTTCTCAAAACGCTCAATGAGCTCAAGCGCTTCTGCACTCTCTCCAGCTCGAACCAAAAGTTGCACGAGCCGAAGGTAGGCGGGAACGAGGAGCATGAGATGCCGGACTTCCTTCGCCTCTTGTGCCACGTACCGATATCCTGCTACAGAAACGCCTTGATTGACCTTTTCATAGCAGAGCGCCTCGATCATATGAATCGAAAGACGATCTGTTTCTCCACTGATACTGCGTTCCCACTGTCCATTCACCATTACCCGTAATTCCTCAGCGGACAGCTGAATTCCGTCCTTCTTGAGGTTCGTCCGTAGCAGTTCCAGGACCCCCCTCGCTTCCAACCATCCGCCATACAATGCAACCAGCACGCCAGGACAAGGAGTCGGCCTTTTACATTTTCCTCCAAGAGGGGAAAATCCCTTCTTTGCAACCTGTGACGGCAAGAATACCCGCCCATTCGACTCGGAACAGACCTCACAAATGTGATCGTCGTCTGGCGTCACATAGATATACATGCGCGTGCCGGAACGATCGAAAATATCAACGGCGAGAATCCGGCCTGCCATGACTTGCATTTGATAGTACTGCCACAGCACCAAGAGAACGAGAATGGCCACCAGGTACACCGTGATATCCGGAAACTGAAGTTCTCCAAACATGGTTACCTCCTGGAAACATCACTCCACTCTCCTATCGAGGATACCAGCAGCCATGTGGATCGCATAAAGAATTCTCTGTTTTCTCACATGGGTACAACTCCGCCTCTCTCCTGAATCCATGAGGGAACCACTCCCCTCCCAACCCCTGGCATCATGGGATATCCTGTTTTTTCTGTTCCAATGCTGAAATGGCAGGGATAATGCACTGGGTACCCATAGACAGTTCTATCGGCTGAGATTCAAGGGGAGGCATACCATGACGCTTATATGGAAACTGACGATCATCATCCTGGGTCTTTCTACCTGGTTGGCGGTTTCGTCCTATGCCCAACTTGGAGGAGGACAACAGGAAGCAGCGAAAATCCTGAATGATATGCCCTCCGATCTCCTCACGAAGGTGCAGGCACTGGCACAGATTCTTCAACAGGGGATCAAGGACGGCAAACTGACTGACGCAGAGGTCCAACAGGGTTTGATGTCCGGGCGTCTTGGGGAGAGGCTTAAACAGTTGAGCCCAGAGGCAGATCAGCTACTCGAAGAGATCAGCGACGCATCGAAGCAGGGCAAGGGACCAGGCGAAGAAAGTCTGATGCCGCTACTGGGAGGGCTTGGTATTTCCGGGCAATAGAAGTAGCCGATGCCCTTCTCGATCGGTCAATAACTAGGGAAGTGTTTGTCCGTTAGCGGAGGTGCAGTAACCGACTCTTGAAGATTCTGCTCTAAAGAATTGGCACCATTTCGAGCAAAGGGGAGATTGAGCAACTCATAGGGGTTGACGCGCGCGCCATTGAGTTTCACACCCCAATGAAGATGGGGGCCCGTCGCACGACCTGTCGCACCCACCTTTCCAATTATCTGTCCGGCTCTCACGAGATCTCCCTCTTTGACCAACACTTCAGAAAGATGGAAGTACATCGAATAGAAGCCGAGGCCGTGGTCCAGGTAGATGCCTCTTCCGGAAAAGACATGATCGACGGTAAGCCGCACGACTCCATCATTCGTCGCAGCGACGTCTGCGCCTAGCGGCGCGCCAATATCTTCTCCGTTGTGAGGATTACGAGCCTGGCCGTTCATGATTCTGACACTGCCGAAAATGCCGGTTCGTTTCCCATTCACCGGCTCCACGAAACTCGGCTGCCACAGCTTCATCTGAGAATCGGTCGCAAGCGCCTCCTGTACCAATTGTTGCTCGGCTTTCCATCGAGCCAAGCTCTTCTCATCGAGATCGACTTGGTCTTTGGGCAACTTGAGGTGCTCGACGTGAAATTTTTCTTTGACCACCAAAATATTGTAGCTGAGCTCTCGGCTTTGCTCCTCATTCTTGATCTTAATGGCCAGTTCGTGAGTTCCCGGCTCATCTTGCATGTCCACCCCAAGCAATCCCATAAGCCCCTTCGGCTCTCCTGGTCGCGAGTCTGCAAAGAAGCTGATGGTCCTCCCCAGAAAACTTCCCTGCACATATGTAACTGCATCATCTATAGGGACCTTGACCACAATGATCTGTCCCTGCTTGCCGCTATATTGTCCATCGATGCCTTTGGGAGCCGGTGGAGAACCAGGGAATAAGTCGACTGGAAAAATGCCGGCCAGTAGGACCACGGCAACGAGAACCATTCGATCCAGCCTTGCATTCCGTTGATGCATCAGCGTGAATGTTGGCAGCCTCATCGGTAAAAACGCCCCCCAGACACTTGAGAAACCAATTCTTCGACCCGTCGATTGACGGCACTAAATGGATCCATGCAGAGGATGGTTTCTTCCCAATACCCGTTCAGTTTCAGATAGGTCCAATCCACCGTATAGGACCGATTCTTAGTCCTGGCGAAACGGATAAAATCGCCACGGACCTTGGCTCTCGTCGTCTGGGGAGGCGTCGACATGGCACGCTGAACGGCTTCTTCCTCGACGACTCGTTCGACGAGTCCGCGAGACTCCATGAGATAATAAAGCCCCCGAGTTCGTTTCACATCATGAAATTGCAGATCGAGTAGGAACACCCGAGGGTCGTCCCATCCACAATCTTTCTTGTCCACGTAGGACTGAATCATGTGTTTCTTCGCCACCCAATCGACCTGATGGATGAGCTGCACGGGATCTTCTTCCAAATGTTTGAGGACCGTCGCCCACTTTGTGTAGACATCATCTAGAAGGGGTTCGTGGGCCTGCTGATCCAGATACTCTCTGGCGCGCTCCAGGTACACCTGCTGGATTTCGATCGCGGTCATTTGCCGACCATCATCCAGCTTAATTTTCTTCTTGAGCGTGGGGTCACGCGAGATTTCGCGGATCGCCTTGACAGGATCCTCAAGCTCCATCCCATGGACCGCATAGCCTTCTTCGATCATCGACAGGACGAGCGCCGCCGTCCCCACCTTCAGGTACGTGGCAAACTCCGACATGTTGGAATCCCCGACGATAATATGAAGCCGGCGATAGCGTTCTGCGTCGGCATGCGGTTCATCTCGGGTATTAATGATGCTGCGCGAGGAGGTCGTCGAAGAAGACGTCTTTTCGTGAATATGCTGAGCTCGCTGGGAAATGAAAAACTGCGGCTTCCCCGAAACCTTCAACACCTTCCCTGCCCCGCCAAACACCTGCCGTGTGACAAAAAACGGGATCAACTGCTCCGTGACTTTCCAGAAATCGACGTCACGCCGCATCAGAAAGTTTTCGTGGCATCCATAGGTATTTCCCAGGGAGTCGGTATTATTCTTGAAAATATAGATCTCTCCGGACAGCCCTTCCTCTCGAAGCCGTTCCTCGGCTGCCGGCAAGCAAGCTTCAAGCAACCGCTCGCCCGCTTTGTCGTGGATCACCAAGTCGAGAATGTTGTCGCACTCCGGCGTGGAGTACTCCGGATGACAACCGGTGTCCTGATAGAATCGTGCACCATTCACCAGAAACGCATTGGACGGCCAGCTGTTGGGAATAAGGCCCTCGAAGATATACCCGAGGACCTTTTCCATGGGGAGGTAGATTCGACCGTTCGGCGAGAAAATCAGGCCGTACTCATTCTCAAGGCCGAAGATCCGCTGCTTCATGGGTCCAGGAGGCATCATGGAAGTATAGAAACAGAATACACGCCCATTCTTTGATCTTCAACAGATGGAACAGAATGAAGCCGCGAGGATTTATGCAGAAAGGAGTTGTCGAATGTCGCCCAAAGACAATCGGCGGAAATTCCGACCGGCGCGGTTCCGATCCAATACCGCCACTTCAAGACCTTCGGGCGGTAGCTTTTGGTTTGCGGTCTGTTCAAGCGCTGAAACACAGAGATTTAACGCGGCCCCCAAGGAAGGGGCCTGACTGGGGCTTTTTTCCTTCAAGACAGCCTGCACGGCTTCCGACTTTCCCCCGATCACCGCGAAGTTCTTCTCGTCAATGATGCTCCCATCAAACGAAATCCGATAGATTTCGTTTGGATGGTTGTTGATCCCAACTTGCACGACAAGAATCTCCACTTCTAGCGGCTTCATTTCCTGGCTGAACACGGTCCCGAGGCTCTGGGAATACCCATTCGCGAGGGAACGGCCGGTCACGTCTTCACGGCTATACATAAATCCTTTTAGATCGGCATGACGGATGCCCGCCTTCCGAAGGTTCTCAAATTCGCTGTACTTGCCGGCTCCGGCAAACGCGATACTATCGTAAATCTCGGAGACCTTGTGCAGGGATGCGCTCGGATTATCCGCTGTCAATAAGATACCGTCGGCATACTCCATCGCAATGATCGATCGGCCTTTGGCAATGCCCTTCTTGGCATACTCCGCCTTATCCTGCATCATCTGCTCAGGGGATACGTAATACGGCAACGGCATGATTACGCCTCCATCGAGCGACGCATGGCAATCAAACTGTCGTATACGGCTCGTATCTTGTCATCCGACACGTCGGTGATCCCTTGCGCGGTGACGAACTTGGCCGTGGGATAAATGCCTCGCACCAGGTCCGGTCCCCCTGTGCCCACATCATCGTCTGCGGCATTGTACAGCGACGTCAAGGCCAGCTTGAGCGCGTCGGGTTCGGAAAGATTTTTCTGAAAATGCTCGCGCATGGTATTGCGTGCATCTTTCCCCCCTGAACCAATCGCATGGTAATCGGACTCCTCGTAACGCCCGCCGGTGATGTCGTACTTGAAGATGCGCCCTTCGGCACGCTTCACGTCATAACCGACGTACAGCGGCATCACCACCAGTCCTTGAAACACCATCGGCAGATTGGCTTTCACCATCTGACCGAGCTTATTGGCCTTCCCCTCGCAGGAAAGCGGCATTCCTTCCAGTTTCTCGTAATGCTCCAATTCCGTCTGAAACAGTTTGGCCAGCTCGGTACATGGACCGGCGGCACCCGCAATCGCCATGGCGGACTGTTCATCAATCTTGAACACCTTCTCAATACGACGATCGGCAATCTGGAATCCTTCCGTCGCCCGGCGGTCCCCTGCAATCACCACTCCCTGTTGGTACTTGATGGCCAACACGGTTGTTGCATGAGGCACGGTCATCGGTCCAGTCGCACGAGCCTGGTCCATCACCGGCTGGCTCGCCGGCTTAGCTCCTTGACTCCCCAATGTCAACCCAGGATGGTACTTCGAGACAAAGTCAAAAAAACTTGATTCATCGTGATTGGGAAGATAGGGCAGTTTCATCGTGGTCTCAAGAGTACGTGCTTCAGGCTTTGAGTTTCTCAAGCAGGGCATCTACTGAATCAACCGCATCGAGCAGCCCTCCGGTCAATGCTTGCGTGCCGCGATGAGGATCCATCAGAGGCACTTTCTTGATTGTGGTGTTCCCTACATCAAACAACACAGACGTCCAACTCGCGCCATAGAGCGACTTGGCGAACTTGCTGGCGCAGCGGCCACGAAAATAGGCTCTGGTTGCCGGCGGCGGGGTGAATTCCGCGCGTTGGATTTCATGTTCCTGCACGATCCGCTCGATAAGATGGCCGCGCTCCAGCGTATAGAAGAGCCCCCTCTCGGGACGGACATCATGGTATTGGAGATCCATTAGCTTCATACGCGGATCATTCCACCCACAACCCTTGCGATCCATGTAGGACTCGATCATGTGACGCTTGGCTACCCAATCCAATTGCTTCACCAGTAAGCGCGGATCTTGCTCGAGCTGATTCAGGACATCTTCCCAGCGGAGGAGCACGTCTTTGGTCACCTGATTGAGGTCATGCGAGGTATAGAAGACAGTCGCGGCCTTGAGGTAAGCACGCTGAATCGCGAGAGCTGTCGTGGGACGACCACCGACCAGCTTGAGCGTCTCCTTCATGTCCAGGTCGCGTGACACCTGTTTGAACACCCGAACCGGCTCATCTAGCTCCAACTGAGGCAGGTCAGTTTCCGCCTCAAGGAGGTCCAGCACGATGTTCAAGGTCCCCACCTTCAAATAGGTAGACAGCTCAGCCATATTGGCATCGCCCACAATGACATGGAGACGTCGAAATCTCGCCTGATCGGCATGCGGTTCATCTCGCGTGTTTATGATCGGCCGCTTGACCATCGTATTGAGGTCAACCAGGCATTCAAAAAAATCAGCACGCTGAGAGATTTGATACTCCGCAGGGCTTGTCTGATTTTCCGCGCCGACTTTTCCAGCCCCGGCAAAGATCGGTCTCGTCACAAGGAACGGCGTCAGGACTCGGGCAATCTTGTCGAACGGCACGGCCCGCGACACCAGATAGTTTTCATGGTACCCGTAGCTGTTGCCCTTGCCGTCAGAATTATTCTTATAAAGCACATACTGCTCGCGCCCCAGCACCTTCGCCATTTGCCGGAGACTCTGCGCCAGAATCCGCTCTCCGACTCGTTCAAACGCCACCACTTCCCGAGGATTAGAACATTCAGGAGTCGAGTACTCTGGATGGGCGCCGTCGACGTACAACCGTCCGCCGTTGGCCAGGACTTTATTGAGCTGACGATTGTAGTCGGGATTTGGACGTTCCCGTTCCCCGTCGACCTCGAAACCTCTGGCATCCAACAGCGGGTTTTCGTTTTCGTAATCCCAGATCGCGCTGGGAGCGGGCGACCCCGTGTAGTGCCCAATCACGGCGATAGAGCCGGACACGGGATCGGCGGCAGAGGCGTCCTTCGCCGCGATGCCGAACTCGGTTTCCGTGCCAAGCACTCGCGAGTGACTCGTCGGTGTCTGTTCCTGCATAGAGATGGTTAAAGATAGTGGCCGGTGGTGATGGTTTCGATCTGCCGAGACTCGGTCGGCCCACCGCTGATCGTCCGGATATGAATAATCTTTTCGCCCTTCTTCCCTGCGACTTTCGCCCAATCATCCGGGTTGGTCGTATTCGGAAGATCTTCGTGTTCTTTGAACTCTTCACGAATGGCGCGTACCAGATCGTCCGACCGTATACCGGTGCCTTCCTGCGCAATAACCCGCTTCACGGCAAACTTTTTCGCACGCGAGACGATGCCTTCAATCAAGGCTCCGCTGGCAAAGTCTTTGAAGTACAACACTTCCTTTTCACCATTGGCATACGTGACCTCGATAAATTTATTTTCCTCGTTGGCAGCATACATGGCCTCGACAGTGAGCGTCGTCAACCGCTCCACGAGCGCCTGTCGATCGCCTCCATGCCGCTCCAACTCATCCGCGGCAAAAGGGAGATCTTTAGACACGTACTTCGAGAAGATGTCCCGCGCGGCTGCGGCATCCGGTCGTCCCACTCTGACTTTCACATCCAGCCGACCGGCACGAAGCACAGCGGGATCGATCAAGTCCTGCCGGTTACTGGCCCCAATCACAATCACATTGCGCAGACGCTCCACGCCATCGATCTCCGAGAGGAACTGCGGCACGATGGTCGATTCAACATCGGAAGAAATCCCGCTGCCTCGGGTACGGAAGAGGGCATCCATCTCGTCGAAAAAGACGATCACAGGATGGCCGTCCTCTGCACGTTCCTTTGCTTTTTTGAAGACTTCACGCACCTGCCTTTCCGACTCACCGACGTACTTATTGAGTAATTCGGGGCCTTTCACATGAAGGAAATAGCTTCGAATCTCTTTGCCCGCGAGATGGCCCAACTTCTTGGCGATCGAGTTGGCGACAGCTTTGGCGATGAGCGTCTTCCCACAGCCGGGCGGACCGTAGAGCAGCACACCTTTGGGCGCACTCAGTTTGTACTCAGAGAAGAGGTGCGGATGGAGGAAGGGCAATTCAACTGCATCGCGCACCTGCTCCAATTCTTTCTGGAGACCGCCGATGTGCTCATAGTCAACATCGGGCACCTCTTCCAGCACAAGCTCTTCCGCTTCGGACTTGGGCAACTTCTCAATCACATAACCGGAACGCGGATCGTACAAGAGATGATCGCCGACGCTCAGCCGCTCAACGAGCAATGGGTCGCCCAACTCTGCAACCTTCTCTTCATCAAAATGGAGTGTGACCAGGGCTCGGCCCCCTTCCAGCACATCTTTCAATCGAACCACCTCACCCTGACTGTCGAAGCCTTTGACCTCGATGACATTGAGTGCCTCATTCAGAATGACTTCCTGTCCCTTCCGCAATTCAGAGCCCTTGATGGAGGGATGGAGGCTGATTTTCATTTTCCGTCCCGACACGTAGACGTTGCCAGTGCCGTCTGCGTTCATGCTGGAAAAAATAGCGTAGGTCGACGGCGGCGCCGTCAGCTTTTCCACCTCAGCGCGCAAGGCCTCAATCTGCGCCTTGGCTTCTTGAAGCGTTGAGACAAGCTTTTCGTTTTGCTTGTTGGCTTGGTCGAGTTGGTAGCGGGATTGATACAGCCGACGGATTTCCTCTTCCATCGACTGAATCTGAACGCGAAGCTTGTCGACTTCGCGGGCATGCTCGTCGTTCTTGTGAATCATGTCCGCATCACCCTCAGACAACCGTTTCGTGATCTTCTTTACGGAATCTCGGAAGGACCGGAGCCGGCTTGTCTGACCCTTATTGTCTCCCATATCGGCACTCAACGAATCGCCGCAACGTCAGATGAGAGCGCATCTTTGAGTCTGTGCCGGGATTCTAACACCCGACCTAGAGGTGGTCAACTAGACCGCATGATCGCGCGCGAAACTATTTTTAGATGCATGACAGAATTTCACGGTTTCAGTGAAACCAACAACTCGCTCGTGGCTGCGGCAACATCGTCACGAGCAAGTACCGCTCCGATGACCGCAACTCCATGCGCACCGGCTCGACGAACGTCGTGCACACGCGCACTCGTCATGCCGCCGATGGCAAAAACAGGGATGGTCGACTGACGACAAATGTCGGTAAGTGCGCCCAATCCGACCGGAGGTCCGAACGGTCGCTTCGACGGCGTGTCAAAGATCGGGCCGAACACCACATAGTCTGCTCCGTCCTGATTCGCCCGTCGAACTTCTTCAACGGAATGGGTCGAGATCCCGACGAGACGATACGCCCCGACCAGCCGACGAGCGGCGGACACAGGGAGGCTGTTCGCGCGAAGGTGAACGCCGTCCAAGTTCAGCGCCAACACCAGGTCGGCACGATCATTTACGATCAACGGAATAGCATGCGCCGCTGTGATGGCCTGAAGCTCTTGCGCCAGCAAAAGCACCTCCGGTGTCGGCAGATCACGCTCCCGAAGTTGAATCGCGGGAACCCCCGCCTCGACAGCCTGCTTCAACACCGATAAAAGGGAACGGCTCCCGGTTTGATGCCGGTCACTGACGAGGAAAAGACGAAAATTAACGGAGGGCATGGCAAAATGCCGAGCTGCAAATGCGAAATGCTGAGACTGCAAACGATTCTGAGTCAGGCACAGAGTTTTCTTCGGATCTCTTCATCACGCCGCGGCCCAGCACTCATGACCCAACTCTCAGCACTGCATTTAGAGCATCCCTTCGATCGGACTACTGGCTGTCGCATAGAGCTTCCTCGGAATACGACCAGCCTTGTATGCCAAGCGACCGGCATATACCGCGTACTTCATCGCTTCCGCCATAGAAATGGGATCCCGCGCGCCGGCGATGGCCGTATTCATGAGCACCGCGTCAGCCCCATACTCCATTGCCAATGCCGCGTCTGAGGCAGTCCCGACACCGGCATCGACGATGATAGGCACCTTGACGGTCTCCATGATGATTTTCAGATTGTACGGATTACGGATTCCCAGTCCAGACCCAATCGGCGCCGCCAACGGCATGACCGCTGGACATCCGATATCCACCAGTTTCTTCGCGACAATCGGATCATCATTCGTATAAGGCAACACGACGAATCCTTCTTTAATGAGAATCTTCGCCGCCTCGATCAATGCCGCCGTGTCGGGAAACAAAGTTTTCTCGTCCCCGAGCACCTCAAGCTTCACCAAGTCGGAGATGCCGGCCGCACGGGCCAAGCGCGAGTACCGGACCGCATCCTCCACGGTGTAGCAGCCGGCCGTGTTGGGAAGGATCGTATATTTCTTGGGATCGATGTAGTCGAGCAGATTCTCCTTCGAGCGATCAGTGATATTCACACGACGCACCGCCACCGTCACTACATCGGCACCCGATGCCTCGATAGCTTTTAGCGTTTCGACAAAGTCCTTGTACTTTCCCGTCCCCACCCAGAGTCGGGACTTGAACTCACGTCCCGCGATAATCAGTCGATCGTCCACCATTGCGTACTCCAATTTAGTAATATGGTGAGGTCAGATGTGGTGAAGTATCCGACACATCACACAATCGCCAAATCACCACACCTTACCTTCTTCGCTGCTACCTCCGCCGATAAAACTCAGAATCTCGATCCGATCCCCGTCCTTGAGCGGACGTTGGGCAAATGCCGCACGATCGAGAATCTCGAGATTCAACTCAACCGCCACACGCTCGGTTTTGATCTCCAGATCTTGCAACAGATCGGCAATCGTTGCGCCGCTGCGCCAGGCCTGCGCTTCACCGTTCACTTGGATCTGAATCGTGTCTTGCATCGCCCGTTATCCTATGGGACCAGAATTCCGCTTGTCAACAAAGGCGCCCCTTGCCTGGGAGGCCTAGAGAATCGCACAATAGACCTACGTCGGACACGATCATGCACGGAAACAATCAACAGCTGGCCATACTCTTCCGGTCGATGGCCGATCTCCTCTCGGCCCAACGTGCGAACCCCTATCGGGTCCGGGCCTATCGGCGCGCCGCGGATGCACTCCTGGCTGCCGACGAAGATGTCGCAGCCGTCGCGCTGCGCCATGGCCTGGAGGATATTGAGGGAATTGGAAAGGATCTGGCGGAAAAAATCAGGGAGTTTCTTGAGACAGGAACCATCCGCGCCTATGAAGAACTGAAAACGCCGCTGCCGCCGGAGGTCAAGAGCTGGGCGAAGCTTCCAGGACTCTCCGATTCACTCGTGACCTACCTGTACTTTCGGCTCGGCATACGGACACTCGCCGACTTGGAGCAACTCGTTCGGTCCCATCTCCTTCGAACCATGCCCGGATTCTCGAAGTCCGAGGACCTCTTGCTTCAGGCTGTCCAACAACAGACGCGAGACCACAAGGGTTGAGAGACCTTCAGCTCCTTGAAGATCTTCCAGCTTTTGAGCAACTCCACCGCCTTTTGTAATTGAACATCCTGCTCAAGCGAGGGATCGCCTGCCGTATCGGTCGGCGGCGTCTGCGGAACTGTCCCATTCTTCGAACCTACCTCGTCCGGAGACTTCCCGTTATGCGGGACGGCGTCCTTTCCAGTTGAAGGCTTTACGGCCTTCAGGTCCGCCTCTTTCTCGCCCGCTTTACCTTCTGTCGCCTTGGCAATCACCGGTGCTGGAAGCTTCACCACAATATCAGGGGTAATGCCCGTCGACTGAATCGACCGACCCTTCGGCGTGTAGTACTTCGCCGTAGTGAGTCGAAGCCCTGACCCATCGCCAAGCGAAAGAATCGTCTGCACTGATCCCTTCCCAAATGAGGTGGTCCCGACTATGACCGCCCGTCCCCAATCTTGAAGGGCCCCGGCGACGATCTCTGACGCGCTCGCCGATCCCTCATTGACCAGGATGATCACCGGAAGGTCTTCCATCTGGTCCTTGGACTTGGCAAACCATTCGTCCTTCTTGCCCTCCCGGCTTTTGGTATAGACGATGAGCTTGCCGCTTGGGAGAAATTGCTCGGATACATCGACCGCCGCGGTGAGCAGCCCGCCTGGATTATTACGCAGGTCGAGAATGGTGCCCTGCACCTTTTGCTCTCTGAGCTGCTTGATCGCTTTGGAGAGGTCTCTTCCTGTCGCCTCTTGGAACTGGGTGAGTCGCAAATACCCGAGATTCTCAATTACCTTTGATTTCACGCTTTCAATCTTGATGGTATCCCGGACTAAAGTGAACACTAGCGGATCCGGCGTACCGTCCCGTTGAATCGTCAAATTCACCTTGCTGCCTTTGGGCCCGCGCATCTTTTGAACAGCATCCATCAAGGTAAGATCCTTGGTGGTGTCATCATTGACCTTGACAATGAAGTCCCCGGCCTTGATCCCTGCCCGATGGGCCGGTGTGCCTTCGATCGGTGCGATCACGGCTAGGCGACTGTCCTTCACTCCGATCTGAATGCCGACGCCGCCGAACTCCCCCTTGGTCTCGACTTGCATCTCCTTATACATCTCGGGGGTCATATAGGCGGAGTGCGGATCGAGCGTCGCGAGCATGCCGCGGATGGCGCCTTGAATGAGATCCTTCGGCTTCGTTTCGTCCACATAATGTTTCTGGACTTGATTCAGGACTTCGGAAAAGGTCTTGAGCTCCTCGTAGGTTTCACTGGCATGACCAGTCCGCTCCCAGCCCTTGCCGATGAAGACCCCGCAAAGTAGTGCGAGTGCGATCATCGGCCCGACCACCCAAGACTTCCGCCGCGGCTGTTGTTCCATCATCGTCACATCCCTTCTTTCAAAAAGCTGATCGCGCTGACAGCCTGTGTCTTATCGCTTCGCCAACCAGTGGAGCGGATCCACCGGCTCAGCCCCTTCGCGCAACTCAAAGTATAATGTATTTTCTCCAATTATGCCCGTGTCTCCGGTTTCACCGATCGGATGCCCCTCGGCGACCTGCTCGCCGACTTTGGCCAGAATCTTCGAGGCATGGGCATACAACGAGAAGAATCCATTGGCATGATCCAGGATTATAACGAGTCCGTAGCCTTTCAACCAGTCCGCATACACGACCGTACCGGGCATGACGGCATGGATGAAGCTCCCCTCCGTGGTCCTGATTTCAATCCCTTTGCGCAGCACATAGGTGTTAAAAGTCTGGTGCTTCTGGCGTCCAAAGAACGAAATGACCTGCCCATCAGCGGGCCAGGGCAACGCGCCTTTCGCCCCACGAGGGAGGGCCGGAGCCGTCGGTGGGCGCATCGCTAGAGCCCGTCGGCGGGTTTCCAATTCACGCAACAAACTATCGACCCGCATGGCGGACCGCTCAAGTTCTTCAACCGTCCGATTGTAGGAGTCCTTTTCCTGAGTGATCTTCGTGAGATAGACCTTTTTCTCTTTCTGGAGTGATCGAATGTCCGCGAGCTTTTTTTCGATACTTTCCTTAAAGGCGACCATTCCGGTTCGTGCCTCAGCCCGTTGGCGCTCGGCTTGCTCCATGCGGGCCACGTCGGTCCGAAACGTACCCAACAATTCATAGTCTTTCTGAGACACGGCAGAGAGGTATTGCCGGCGCCGTTGGAAATCGCCATAGGAGTCGGCCGCTAAGAGCGCCTTCACATACCCGAACCGCCCTTCCATATACTGCACGCGCAGTCGTGAAAGGATGGCGTCGCGCCGCTCCTGAATGCTGGTCCGCATCGTGCCCAGTTGTTCCGTAATGTCCTCAATCTCCCGGTCCTTCTTGCGCAACTTCTTGCTGATGTCATGGTGATCCTGACGATGACGGATTAATCGCTCATCAAGAGATTGGATGCCCTGCAGGACCGACTCCCGTTTTTTCTCGGCTTCATCAGCCCTTTTCCGCTTCTCTTCAATCTTATCTTTCAGCTGCTCAAGCGTCTTTCGCTCCTGCTCGATTTTCTCGGTGATGGGATCATTCGCTGCGGCAACGACAGATTCCAGCCCACTCCACACCGCGATGCACCAGATCATGACCGCGAGAGGACTCCTCACGCTCGCCCCTCCCCAAATCGACGGAGGGAGACAAAGCTGCCGGCAAACCCAAGCCCCATTCCCACGACGACGAGCGCCAGACAGATGGAAAGCGGGAAAAATGAAATCATATTTTCGATCCCGCTGAAGCGGCCCGCCGAGCGAATCTGTTGCCGAAACAGTTCAAACCCGAATTTGAGAATTCCCAAAGACAGCGCACTGCCACAGGCCCCTAACACGGCCCCTTCGAGGAAATAGGGAATCCGGATAAAGGCGCGAGTCGCCCCAATAAAACGAAGGATCTCGATCTCCTCCTGCCTCGCGAAGAGCGCAAGCCTGATCGTATTCCCGATAATCGTCACAGCGGCGGCAGAAAGAATCACGCCCACTCCGATGGCCACCATTTCGATGTACCGAATGAGCCCGGCTAACGCGTCGATCCATTCTTGATTATAGTCGACCTTTGCAACGCCCACCATCGTTCGAACCCGTTCGGCCCAGCGCTTCACCGCCTCCGGGGATCGAAAGTTCGGCGCCAAAGTCACCACATACGATGCGGGAAGAGGATTCTCGCCGAGCCCCTCAAGCAAGTGGGAATCGGACGGGAACTGCGCTCGAAATTCGCCCAGCGCCTGTTCTTTTGAAATAAAGATGGTCCCGGCCACCATTCGATCAGCTTTGAGCTTTCCCTCAAGCTCCTGTATACCCTCGCGCGTGATCCGATCCTCCAGATAGACCATGATCTTGATATCTTCCTGTAACCAGCCTGCCACACTTCTGAGATTCACGTACAGAAGCAGAAAGATGCCGACGCAGACCAGCGTAAAAGCGGTGGTCAGAATGGCCACAACTGTGGTCGTGCGGTTGGTCCGCATATTCGCCCAGGCTTCACGAAAGAGATAGAACAGCCGCCTCATACTCCTACCCGTTGCTCCGGCACCATAGCCCCCTGCATCAACGTAATGACCCGCCGATTCACCTGCGTCATTACATGGGGATCGTGCGTCGCGACGATCACGGTCGTTCCCCGAGCGTTGATCAGCTTGAACAACTCGATAATCTCTGCGGTCCGATCCAGATCAAGATTGCCCGTCGGTTCGTCCGCCAAGAGGACGATCGGACCGTTGACGATAGCTCGGGCAATGCAGACGCGTTGCCGCTCTCCGGCTGAGAGACTGTTGGGCGACTGGTCTTTTTTATGATCCACTCCGACGGCCCGCAATGCCTCCGTGACTTTGCGGCGAATATCCCCTGTGGACGCCCCCTGAACGATCAACGGCAGAGCCACGTTTTCAAACACGGATTTCTTGGGAAGGAGACGAAAGTCTTGGAAGACCGACCCGACCTTCCTGCGAAGAGACGGCACCTCCGACTGTTTTAGTTTTGTGACATTCCTTCCCTGAACGAAGATTTGTCCCTCGTCCGGCTGCTCCTCGCCGATGAGCATGCGCAGCAACGTAGACTTCCCCGCCCCACTCGGCCCCATGAGAAGTACAAACTCCCCCTTCTCAATTTCCAGTGTGACATCGGACAAGGCAGCCCGACGGTCATAGCACTTGGACACATGGATCAGCTGGATCATCGCATCCATGCAGGCACCTTCGAGAACGGCCTACGAACGTCCATGCTCGGCGACCTCAAACGCGTTCTGGAGATGTTCAATCTGCCCCTGTGCCGACGGCTGCCCTTGCACCAACACCACATCGAACCGACAGGGCTTGTCCGACAAATGCCGCTGCGCCAAATACTGCGCGGCCAATCTCACAAGCTTGGCCTGCTTGCGACGATTCACAGCCAGCAGCGCGCCACCAAAGGCCTCCGTTGCCCTGCCTTTCACCTCGACAAACACCAACACTCCCGCATCCTCGGCGACCAGATCCATCTCGCCTAATGAGGTACGCAGATTGCGCTCTAAAATCCGATAGCCCTTGGCCCGCAAGAACTGTTCCGCCCACTTTTCGCTGGCATGACCGAACTGATGGCGCGGATCCGAGGTGGTCATGAAGATCGCCCTTGCTAAATGAGTTGACCCGTCACACCAAGCCTTATGGTCTTCGTGGAGATGATCGCATCCCGCACCGGAGCAAATGTCCGGCGGTGAATGGCACAGGGCCCATAGCGCGCCAGTCGCTGCAGATGTTCTGCCGTGCCATACCCTTTGTGCGAGAGGAAATTATACTGCGGGAACGTCTCATGGTACGCCGCCATGAGGTGATCTCGCGTCACTTTGGCGACGATCGACGCAGCAGCGATCGACATGGAAAGCGCGTCACCTTTGATGATAGGGCGTACTGGAAGCCTGACAGCTGGGAGGGTGACGGCATCAATTAACAGGTAATCGGGGGAGGGGGCCAAGTTTTCGATGGCTCGACACATCGCCAGGCGGGTGGCTTCCAGAATGTTGAGGGAATCGATCTCGCCGGCATCGGCCGATCCTATCCCCACACCCACGGCTTTCTCAAGAATCGCGGTATACAGCTGTTCCCGCTCAGCGTCAGAAAGCTGCTTCGAATCATCGACGCCTGCAAGCCGACTACGAACCGGCAATATCACAGCTGCAGCAACGACTGGGCCGGCCAAAGGACCACGCCCTGCTTCGTCGATACCGGCGATATGACGATACCCACATCGCCTTGCCTCTTGCTCAAACTCCTCGGTGGGTCCCATCAGGCGCTCCCCCCGATCAGGTGCTCTGCCTGAGATAACCGATCGCCCCGCCGTGACGGGGCCGACACAGAGGGGCAATTACGCCTTGACAGGTTCTTCTTCAGCAGCAGCCGGTTGTGCGGACGCCTTGCTCTCTCCGACAAACTCGCGCTCTTCCACCTTGGCGAACTTCCCCTTCTTCCCGCGCAGATAGTAGAGCTTGGCTCGTCGAACGCGTCCTTGTCGGACGACATCGACCT
Source organism: Nitrospira sp. (assembly GCA_005239465.1). Taxonomy (GTDB): domain Bacteria; phylum Nitrospirota; class Nitrospiria; order Nitrospirales; family Nitrospiraceae; genus Nitrospira_D. Next base: position 46,738 of record SPAW01000024.1, read on the forward strand.
TCGACACGATCGGTGAATGCATAGGGAATATCCGCTCGACTCCGACACCATAGGACATCTTGCGGACCGTAAAGGTCTCCGTATTCAAGGTGCCCTTGCGGGCGATTACGGTTCCTTCGTACACCTGGATGCGTTCCTTTTCACCTTCGACGACTTTGACATGGACCCTGACGGTATCCCCGATTTCAAAGCTCGGAGCTGATTTCTTCGTAAAGGATCGCTGAATTCGTTCTAACTGATTCATATGTTTACACCTCCTCCCCACATCGCATGGGCTCCGTCGAGATACCTTCGCTAATAAGTTCGTTCAATAACCGTTGATCTTCGCTTGTGAGCACCCGATCCCTCAGGAGATCGGGCCGTCTGAGATACGTGCTGCGTAAAGCCTGCTTGCGGCGCCATAGACGAATCGCCTCATGATGCCCCGACAGCAACACCTCCGGCACACTCAGTCCTCGAACCTCTGCCGGCCTGGTGTAGTGCGGGTACTCCAGCAGAGAATCCGAGAATGACTCCTCAATCACGGACTCAGGATCGCCCAATACACCGGGAACCAACCGTGCAGCAGCATCGATCAACACGAGCGCCGGCAATTCGCCTCCGGTCAACACATAGTCACCGACGGAAACCTCTTCCGGTGACAGCGTCAACCTCACACGCTCATCCACTCCTTCGTAATGTCCGCAGAGAATTACCATTCGACGCCGCTCGCGCGCAAGGCGCTGTGCATAATCTTGCGTGAAGGGGCGGCCATGGGGAGCCGGAAACAACAGACGAATCTCCTTCCCGCTCGACTGAGCCTCTTTCCGAAGCGCATCGACTGCCTGCAAAATCGGCTCGGCTTTCATGACCATGCCAGCCCCACCGCCGTAGGGAATATCATCAGCCACTTTGTGGCGATCCGTGGTGAAGTCACGTAAATTGTGAACCTGCACATTCAGAAGACCTTTCTCCTGAGCGCGCTTGAGGATACTATGGCCCAAGACGGGAGCCACCATGTCCGGAAACAGCGTGAGCACGTCGAAACACAGCATCTTACTCACCTAATCCGTCGATCATGCGAACGGTCATGACCCGACGTTCAAGATCGACGGCTGCCACCAACTCCTTTGCCGCCGGAATCAAGATCTCTTTGGCGCCTTGACGAACGACGAACACATGATTTCCCGGCAATTCCCAAATCTGCTCCAGCACGCCGATCGCCTGTCCCTGCTCAGTCTGAACCACCATGCCCACTAAGTCGCACTCATAGTACTGCCCATCCGGAAGTGCGGGCATGGTCCCACGGGGCACCTGAATCAACCCACCACGCCACAGTCCTGCGTCTTCCGGTGTGGTCAGGCCTGCTAACCCCACAATGAATCCCGTTCCAGTGCGCCTGACATGGGTGACGCTGGTCTCCATCGTCTTTCCGCTCTTTGCCACGAGACTCACGTGCGTCAGCGCTTCAAATCGGCCCGGGACATCACTCAGTGAACGAACTTTAACTTCCCCTTTGACGCCAAAGGGCCGTTCGATCTGCCCCACCGTCACCGTATCGAGCTGACTCACCATACTTACTTCGTGGCTGTCTTTTTCTGCGCCGCTTTTTCGGCCTCGAACTGCTTCCAGAGACCGGCCCGGCGAAGCAACGTCCGTACAGTGACCGAGGGCTGAGCTCCCTGGCGCAACCAGGTCAGCACGCGCTCCTGCTTGATCTCCGGCACCCCGGCATCCTTCAACGGATCAAAGATCCCAAGAATTTCTATGAAGCGACCATCACGCGCTTTGCGCGAATCGGCTGCCACCAACCGATACATGGGTCGTTTGTGTCTTCCCGTCCGAGCAAGTCTCAAATGAACGGCCACGACTATCCTCCTTTGCACTAATCGCGAGTGCGCTACAAATCCTTCTCACATCGAACGCATGAGTTGGGCAAGTTGTCGACGCCCCCCTGCGCCTGTCATTGCTTTTGCCAGTTTCTTCGCCGACAAAAACTGCTTGATCAGTCGATTGACATCCTGGACGCTGGTGCCGCTCCCACGCGCAATACGCTTCTTACGGCTTCCGTTGATGATCGTATGATCACGGCGTTCGCGTATCGTCATGGAATCGATCATGGCGGCCACCCGGCCCATTTCTCGCTCCGGCTTCTCGCCCTCGATCACACTCTTCAGCTTTTGTCCACCCGGGAGCATGCCTAAAATCTGATCCATCGAGCCAAGACGATTCATCTGCCCCAGCTGGGCGCGAAAATCCTCAAGTGTGAACGAATTGCTCGTGAGCCGTTTCCGCGCTTCTTCGGCATGTTCCCGGGTGATACTCTCCTGTGCTTTTTCGATGAGCGACAGCACATCACCCATTCCGAGGATGCGTGAGGCCATCCGATCCGGATGGAACACCTCGAGAGCGTCCAGCTTTTCTCCAACACCAAGAAACTTAATGGGCTTGCCGGTCACGGCCCGAATGGACAACACCGCGCCGCCGCGCGCATCACCTTCCACCTTTGTCAGTATGATGCCGGTCACGCCAACCTTTTGATCAAACTGACTCGCCATCGTCACCGCATCCTGACCGGTCATCGCATCGGCAACCAGAAGCACCTCATGAGGAGCCACCGTCGCCTTCACGACTACGAGTTCTCCCATCAACTCATCGTCGATGTGCAACCGTCCCCCCATATCCAGGACGACAAGATCGAAACCCTTCTCCCGCCCCCGCTCTACCCCGGCTTGGCAAATACGCACGACATCTGCTTGGGAGGCTTGAACCTGATCAACACGATGAACGTCAATCCCGAGATCACGCCCCAGCGCGCTGAGTTGCTCGCCTGCCGCAGGCCGACGCGGATCGGCTGCAACCAGGAGCACGCGCTTGTCTTGATTCTTAAATAGGCGCGCCAGCTTGCCACAGGTCGTCGTCTTGCCGGCCCCTTGTAATCCGACCATCATCACCACGGTGGGCGGCTTGGAGTTGAGCAAGAGCCCCGACCGCTCACGCCCCATCATCTCGCATAATTCATCCCATACGACCTTGACGACTTGATGTCCGGGAGTCAGGCTCTGCAGCACTGCCTGACCAACGGCCTTCTGACGGACTCGCTCGATGAAATCCTTCACAATCTTGAAATTGACGTCGGCTTCAAGAAGCGCTAATCGCACTTCCTTTAAGGCCTCAGTAATATTCTGCTCCGTGAGCACACCCTGCCCCCGGAGTTTCTTCAAGATTTTCTCGAACTTGTCGCTCAGTGCATCAAGCATGGGACCACAAAGAAAGAGGCCATCGAAGCCTTGCGCCAGATCTCCGATCGCCTCGAAAAATCTAGGAAAAGAGTATCGGCGAGTGTATAGAACCGAGGGGGGCAAGTCAAGGAGGTAGAAGCCGGCAGATTTGTTGACATGCCAGAAACCTTCCGATATGGTGCCCTCAAGTCACCACGTGTCACGATGCATAAAGGAGGAACGGCAGCCGCGTGAGAAAATCACCCTGGGTTCTTCTCATCTTTGTGCTCATCGGAGGACTACTTGGCGGAATTCTTGGAGAAATTCTCCACGTCGTGGCACCCCAAGGCACGATTCAGAGTATCTTCTCGACACACTTTACTCCCGGTATCAGCCCTCCCCTCACCATTGATCTGGTTCTGGTAAAACTCACATTGGGCTTCAGCATTAAAGTCAACATCCTCAGCGTCCTCGGCATGTTCATTGGGATCTACCTCTACAAACACGTTTAGAATTTCACGTCCAAATCCTGGAGCCGTAACGATCGAATCCGATTGCGTAACTCTGCGGCCCGCTCAAACGCAAGTTCCTTGGCCGCCGCTTTCATCTCCGATTCCAACCGCTTGATGAGTTGATCCGTCGACTCCCCTGTTCCATACTGTTCGACCGATTCGGCCGCTACATCGAACTGAACGTAATCCATGTCGGCCACGGCATACTCAAGAGCAGGAATCCCTTTTTTCACGCTGGCGGGGGTAATCCCATGGACCCGATTATACTCTGCCTGAATCCCGCGACGGCGGGTCGTCTCATCCATTGCCATCTTCATAGAATCCGTCACGAAATCCCCATAACAAATCACTCGCCCTTCAATGTTTCGTGCCGCACGCCCGGCCGTCTGGATCAGCGAGCGGTACGAACGGAGATATCCCTCTTTGTCGGCATCGAGAATGGCGACCAGGCTCACTTCCGGCAGATCGAGACCTTCCCGTAGCAAATTGATCCCGACCAGCACATCAAACACACCACGCCGGAGATCCCGCACAATCTCAGCCCGCTCGAGCGTCTTGATGTCGGAATGCAGGTAGCGCACTTTCACTCCGAGATCGTGGTAATACTCCGTCAGATCTTCGGCCATACGTTTAGTCAACGTCGTGACAAGAACTCTGCCTCCCTTTGCCACTTCAGCACGAACCCGCCCAAGCAAGTGATCTACCTGCCCTTTGGCCGGCACAACTTCGATTTGCGGGTCCATGAGGCCGGTCGGACGGATGATTTGCTCAACGACATCTCCCCCTGCATGTTCCAACTCGTAGGGGCCCGGCGTCGCCGACACATAGATCACTTGATTGAGACAACGCTCGAACTCTGAAAATTTCAGCGGGCGATTGTCGACAGCCGACGGTAGTCGAAATCCGTAGTCCACCAGCGTTCGCTTCCGTGAATAGTCCCCTTCGTACATGCCCCCGACTTGAGGAACGGTGGCGTGAGACTCGTCGATGATGAGCAGAAAATCTTTTGGAAAATAATCGAGCAACGTCGGCGGCGGCTCGCCCGGCACCCGCCCGCTGAGGTGACGCGAGTAGTTCTCGATCCCATGACAATAACCCATCGCTCGAATCATTTCCAAATCGAACTTCGTACGCTGTTCTATCCGTTGTGCCTCCACGAGCTGGCCCGTTTTCTTGAAATAGGCCCGGCGTTCATCGAGTTCCTCTTCAATACCGGTAATCGCTCGTTCATAGCGATCCGGAGCAATGAGGTAGTGCGTATTCGGATAGATCGCGACCTTGGGTAACTTGCCTAACGACTTCCCTGTGAGTGGATCGATTTCATGAATGGCATCGACGACATCCCCGAAAAGCTCAATCCGCACGGACTTGGCCTCCGATGAAGCCGGGAAGATTTCGATCACATCCCCGCGCGCCCGAAAAGTACCGCGATGAAAATCCGTATCGTTGCGTTCATACTGGATATCCACGAGCTTGGCTAAGATCTTTTCTCGCCTAGTCTCCGTCCCTTCTTCCAAATAGACCAGCATGTCATGGTAGACCTCCGGAGACCCGAGCCCGTAGATACACGACACCGAGCACACAATCACCACATCGTTGCGCTGGAGCAAGGACGTCGTGGCGGAGTGCCGCATCTGGTCGATCGCATCGTTAATCGATGCATCCTTCGCGATATAGGTGTCGCTCTGCGGAATGTAGGCTTCTGGCTGGTAGTAGTCGTAATAGCTCACGAAATATTCGACGGCGTTATGCGGAAAGAACTGTTTGAATTCTTGATAGAGCTGCCCTGCCAGGGTCTTGTTATGGACGAGCACGAGCGTAGGCTTTTGGACCAGTTCGATCAGATTGGCCATGGTAAAGGTCTTGCCGGACCCGGTGACCCCGAGCAACACCTGATGTTTTTTCCCGGACTCCACCCCCGCCGTCAGCTTGGCAATCGCCTCCGGTTGATGACCACAGGGTTTGAAGGGAGCGTCAAGATTGAATGGTGGCACGACAATCTCCGGCGATCATCTTATCAGACGCGTCGACCCCACACTACAAGAACACCTGAGCGGGGGACAAAAAAGGGCTGCCGGTATTTCCGGCAGCCCTCGATTGAACAGAGCGCGAGCGGATTAATTCCGACCGCCTCCGAATCCTCCGCGACCTCCGCCGCCGCCGGATCGGGGCTCCTGAGGACGCGCTTCGTTGACCGTCAAGGTGCGGCCGCCCAGTTGCGTACCGTTCAAGGCGGTAATCGCCACCTGCGCTTCAGCGTCGGACGACATCTCCACGAAACCGAATCCACGGGACTGACCTGTGAACTTGTCCGTGATGACCCGGGATGAGGCGACCGTTCCGTGCGCAGCAAACAGATCGCTCAGTTGCTGCTCGGTGGTTGAATACGGCAATCCACCAACGTAAATCTTCGAACCCATTGGGTTCCTCCTTTGAGAAAATGGTGTTGTCTTGGACGCGAGAAAGCAACGAGGAAGGAATGGGCCGAAGACGTCATCAACACAGCGGCGGCTTAGCTCTGGCTTCCGATCAGATTCCCGGGCAGGGCCAAAACAACATCGGTTCAGGCCTTGTCACTCTCAGCGCTTGTTTGCCAGGCCTTTCGCAATCAAGCAAGGCCATGCTACTCCAGACAGAAGAAAAAACGCAAGTTCAAGTCAGCATCGTTTCGGTCTTCCGAGGAATTAGTATGCCGGTGGCGCTGAAAGCGGCCGATGCGAAAAGAGGGGTAGACGTGGAACGTATCGAAAAGTAAGGAAGATTCCCCATTAGCAAGCAACCCGACTTGCCCCAGACCCAGAGCCTGGTTATCACCTGAAAGCACAAGGGTTCCATTTACAAACGTCTCAATGAAGTCCTTACAGCCTGCGCGTCCTTGCCCATTCCAACGATGCTCCCGCCTGCCAGGATGAGGCAACACAGCATCGTTTTGATTCGCAGCGTGAGATGGGTCGTGAAGGATAATGCGGACACAACCGATTCCTTATTTCTTCATGACCTACGGTTATTTTGTCCGGTCCCGGAAAAGATAGCCGGGGACATGTACTACTTGGGATTCCCTGTTTTCCTGATCTGGATGATCTCCTGCTGTAACCGATCTCGCTCGGCGAGAATCTTTTTTCGCCGCTGCCATCGATCCCACGTCCACCACCGCAGTTTCTGGCTGAATGTCACCGTCGGCGGCGGCGCGCTGCCCCCGGGAGCGTGCTGAAACAAATAGCCTTCATGGCGATCACGTTGTTCGAAAAATCGCTTATAGAGGTGATCGTACAGCCCATTTCCCGATCCACCAGCAGCCACAGACACTCCTTATCTAGAGCAACAGCGCCAACTGCGCCGGCTCAGTCACCGGGGGGGAACAGCTGAACCGCTGACAGACATAGGCCGTCGGCTGTCCGTTCACACTTACTTTGCCCGCCGCCAGCGAGAGTTCAGATTCTTTGCCACGACGAGATTCGTCGAGCAAAAACAGGATCTTGTTCGGCACATACCGCTGATGCACCGTGGCGATAAACGACTCGGCAACGGGATTGCCGCGGCTGCCCACAATCACCACCTCTTTCGGCTTGGAGAGATACAGATCGAGCGCACAGAGCATCGCAGACGATCCGTAGGCATTCTGATCCATCACGTCACGGAAGACCCGCAGCGTCTGCTCTGCCCGCTCATCATACGATTGCTCTCCCGTCAAAGAGAAGAGCCTGAGCAGTACCTGGACCGCGACCGCATTGCCCGAGGGGACCGCACTATCGACCCCGGATTTCATCCGGTGAATGAGCGCCTCATGGTGCTTGCCGGTGAAGTAGAAGCCCCCGATGGAGTCATCCCAAAACTGATTGAGCATGCTGTCCGTCGCTACGCGAGCTTGGTCGAGATACCACACGTGTGACGTGGTTTCAAACGCATCCAGCAGCGCCGCCGCCAAATAGGCATAGTCATCAAGATAGCCGGTGATACGTCCCCGGCCTCCCGCGACCGTTCGGAAGACGAGGCCGTCCTGGATCGCATAATCGATCATGAACGTCAGCGCCTGCTCTGCCGTCGACAAGTACCACGGCGTGCCAAACGTCTGATACGCGTCGAAGAACGTCGATACAGCCAAGGCGTTCCAACTCGTGATGATGTTTTCATCCCGCTGCGGTTTTACCCGCCCCTCGCGCGCCGCCAGGAGTTTCTTGCGAGCCGGGCGAAGCACGCTGTCCAGTTGTTCTTGTTCCTCCAGGGACAAGTCCAATGTCCCCAGCCGATTCAAGACCGTTTTCCCCTCGAAATTCCCGCTGCTCGTCACGCCAAAGGCCCGGCAAAACGTCTGTCCAAGTTCCTGCCCCAGCACCGCCATGATCTCGTCGGACTCCCACACAAAAAACCGGCCCTCTTCGCCTTCACTATCCGCATCCTGGGCCGCGAAAAACGCCCCGTCGGGATGCATTAGTTCTCGACGCAGATAGTCGAGTGTTTCTTCAACGACCTGGCGAAAACGAATCTCCTTGGTCAGACGCCACCCGTCAAGATAGATCCGCACCAGCTGCGCATTGTCGTAGAGCATCTTCTCGAAGTGGGGAACGAACCACTGCCCATCGACGGAATAGCGGTGGAACCCGCCGCCCAGATGGTCATAGATGCCGCCGGCAGCCATCTTTCGAAGTTGAAGCAACACCTTCTCCTGATGCGCCTGGTCTTCGGTTCGATAGGTCTGACGGAGCAAGAGACTCAGCGGCGGCACCGTGGGGAACTTGGGTCCTTCCCCGAATCCGCCGTGCACGGGGTCGAAAAACAGATCCAGATCCTTCACGCCGTCATCCAACAAGCGATCGGTCAGTGGCTCCTGAGACGTCCGGTGGGAACTGACCAGCGCGAGACCCGCCTTCACCCGCTCCACGTTTTTCTTCACATCGCCGCCATGGTTGCGATAGGCCTCGACGGCACCGAGAAGCACTTGCGGAAACCCCGGAAGATTGTACCGGGGCACCGGCGGGAAATAGGTCCCGCCGTAGAAGGGCTCTTGGTCCGGGGTCAGAAACATCGTGAGTGGCCAGCCCCCTCCACGCCCAAAAAACACCTGCACCGCTTTCTGATAGATGTCATCGAGATCCGGCCGTTCCTCGCGATCGACTTTCACATTGATGAAATGATCATTCATCAACTTGGCGATGTCGGGATTCTGGAAACACTCGTGCGCCATTACATGGCACCAATGGCAGGCCGAATAGCCGATCGACAGATGAATCGGTTTATCCTCCGCCTTCGCCCGTGCCAATGCCTCCGGTCCCCAGGCATACCACTCCACAGGGTTCAAGGCATGCTGCCGGAGATAGGGACTGGATTCGGTGATGAGTCGATTTGAGAAACTGTCGGGGTTCTTGGACTCCACGTTCACTCCACAATCCGCGCGGGTGCGCATAGTACCGCGCCTTGCAGAGACGGTGCAACGGGTCTCGCCCCCTGTGCTATAGTTTCGCGACTCTCTACGGTTGGAGCTCGGACACCGGAAATACGTATGCGCTCATTCATACCATCGATCGTGTCTCTTCAAATAACTGCTCTCCTCAGCATGATTGTCATTGTGTCGGCGGTGACGGCTGAGACTCAACAAGCTGATGACGCATTCCTGAAAGCCCTCGATGCAATTTCTACGGAACGGATGCTGGCCGACATTCGAACGCTGAGCGGTCCCTCTTTCAACGGGCGGCAAGCCGGCACGGAGTACGATCTACTATCCGCACAATGGGTCGCGCAGGAATTTCTTTCGGCAGGATTGCGCTTACCGAGCATTTTCAATGGCTCACTGACATTACCCTTCGCGAAAGGAAAGTACGGCACCTCGTTAGGCGTCATGGTCACCACGGTGCCCACTTCCATTATTTCTCCCGATCTAGCACTTCGAATTGGCACTGCAGACCGCCTGTCCACCACGAATCTCGGCTCAGACTACCTCCCGGTCTTTGATGCCCCATCTGCCGACGTCCAAGCTCAGATCGTCTTTGTGGGCTATGGCATTGTCGATCCCGCTCAGGGCATCGACGACTACGCTGGCATCGATGTGAATAACAGCATCGTGCTCTTCCTGCGTGGCAAGCCAGACCACTACCAACATCCCTTCAGCCACGCCGACAAAGTCCGGTTTGCACGAGAACGCGGAGCCCTAGCCTACCTGACTACGACAGGGCCAATTCTCCATCCTTATGAAGCCCGTCGTGGCGTCACGGGAAAACCAAGCGCCTTCTATGGACAGCTGCCTCCTGATCAGGCCATCCCTGGTGCCTGGATCAGCACGGCCCTCGCGGAAGGCATCCTCGCCGGATCGACCGGGGCAACCCCTGATCGCCTTCGCACTCTCCAAGAGCGACTTAGTAAAGCCCCTTCATCGCAATCGATTCGAACCAATCAATTTGCATCTCTCCAGTGGAAAGTCAAAACCAATGACGGTATGCTGGCGAACGTGGTGGGTTTCATCCCAGGAACAGGGCCTGACACTATACTCATCGGAGCGCATCGTGACCACTTTGGTCGACCGGCGGACCTCTTGTTCCCTGGGGCAGATGACAATGCCTCAGGCACCACAGTGATGCTGGAGTTATCTCGCACCCTTGTAAAAACTGGACTGCATCCACAACGTACAATCCTATTTGTATCCTTTAGTGGAGAGGAAAAAGACCTGCTTGGGTCGCGCCTCTATACCTCGCACCCCATCCTCCCTCTTAGCTCAACCAAAGCTATGATCAACATCGATCACGCCGGGGTTGGAAACGGACGGCTCACGGTAGGCGTGACAGGATTGGAGAAAAGCGTCGCGTTGGAGGCGGGACAGACGGCAGGGCTCAGCGACAAACTCGACGTGTTCGGATTCTTCCCCGGCGGCGATCACGTCCCCTTCAAAGAGGCTGGGGTGCCGACCATCACGGTCGTCAGCGGCGGAGTCCACCCGCACTTTCATCAGCCCACCGATACAGCCGACACGATCGATCCGGAAATTTTAAAAACCGTGGCTCGGTATGTCTTGGCGTTGACATGGCAGCTAGCGAATGAACCGTGAAGCGTCGCTCGTATCTCGTCGTTCGCAGGCGATTTTCTTGCTCGTTTTGTGAGATACGAACAACGATTCACGAGATACGACCTGTTCTGAATACGCTTCACAGGCGCGCAACCGTCGGCGGACTCTCTCAGCGCTTTACTAGGGAATGTCGTCGAGGATCGTGGATTGGATGGAAGGTAACGGAGCCGTTTGGCGCGGAGGGCCAGGTAGTACGATCGGAGTCCCCGATTGATTCGCGCCTTGAATCAGCCCAATGGAAAGCTGCGGTCCTAAGGTCATGACCGCGCCGCTCCAGGCCTGGCCCGTGGTGGGGTTGCGAAAACTAAAGGACTCAAAGTTTTGTCCCGGCGTATACAGATAGCCCTGTGTCCCCTGGCCGTCGATATATAGATTCCCCCGCCCGCTCAGGTTGACGAGCGGGGCCACGCCGCCATCGAACGACCGAACGCTCGACACACTCTGAGCCCAGGCGGACGAGTCGGCACAGACTGCCGCGAAGATGGACACACAGAGCACCCACAGAACAGCATATTTCTGTCGACAATGAACCATTGGTGTCTCAGAACGAGGGGACGCATTATTCATGACAGTATCCATTAGGACAGATTATAGTATGCTCTCATTCTGATTGTCGATGAAAGGAGACGATTATGGAACTCAGAACGTCGACTCAATACCATTATCACCATTGTCTCGCAGCGATCGTGATCGCCAGCCTGTGGAGCATCTCGGCGCCGACCAACGGCTGGAGCCTGGATGTGACCAAACCGGTCCCCGCGGAGCGGCGTGAGACCGTCTCGCTGGCAGATGCGGCAGTTCGCGCACTGCAGAGCAACCTCGATATCAGCATCAGCCGTCACACCAAAGACAGCCGGCTGGCCGACATCATCGTCGAACAAGCTAAGTTCGATCCGACGTTCAGCGTGAACGGCCAATATAGCCGGACCGTGAATCCTCTCAATCGACCGGTGTTCGGGGGAACCGGCGGGGCTCTGAACACCATCACAGCCTTCGACCAACGCAACCATTCCGTGACAGTGGATGCGACGCAAAACCTGATTACCGGCGGCAACGTGGACCTGAACTATAGTCCCGCGCGAACGAACGTGAACCAGGACGTCGCCAGGGGGTTCTTGTTCAACCCGGCGTGGACGGGTGGCTTGGCATTGACGCTGACGCAACCGCTGCTTCGGAATGCCGGCATCGATATCAACAAAACCTTCATCAAAGTGGCTCAGAACAACGCCGATGTGGAACAACACGTATTTCGCGATCGAGTAATGACTGTGATCGCCACGGTGGAGCAAACCTACTGGGAGCTCGTCTTTGCGAACGAGAATTTGAAAGTCGCTCAAGCAGCCCTCAAAGCCGCAGAAGAATTGCTGGCGACCAACCGTGCCAAGGCGAAAGCGGGCGTCATGTCCATCGTCGACGTCCTCCAAGCCGAAGCCGCCGTCGCCTCACGCGTCGAGCAAGTGCTGGTGACAGAGAAAGCGATTCGCGACCAGGAAGATCAGCTGCGACGACTCTTGAATCCGGGCGAAGAGGACCTGCGGCAAGATGTGCGGCTCACGCCCACTGATACCCCCGTCACCGTCCTCGAGCCACTCAGCCTGCAGGAGGCTATCGACACCGCCATCGACCAGCGCCCGGAAATCGTCCAAGCGAAGAAAAACGTCGAGTCGGGTGAGATCAACAAGCAGTTTGCCCGCAACCAGTTGCTTCCCACCCTCTCGTTCCAAGGGACAATGGGCCTGGCTGGATTAGGGAAGGATTACGGCGATTCCTTCACCAGGAACTTCAGTGGAGATTTTTACAACTATGGAGCGGGCCTGGTGTTGAGCTATCCGCTCGGCAACCGCTCCGCCGTGAGCACATACAACAAGCGCCAACTCGAAGCCAAGAATGCCGAAGTCGCGCTCGCCAGCGTCCGCCAGCAAATTATCGTCGGCGTCCGGGAAGCTGTGCGCCGGGTCCAGACCGATTTCAAGCGCATTGAGACGACGCGCTCGGCTCGAATCATGGCCGAGAAGCAACTTCAAGCCGAGCAAGAACGCCTGAAGGTTGGACTCAGCACCACCCGCTTCGTGCTCGACTTCCAGCGCGACCTCGCCACCACACAAGGCAACGAGCTGCGCGCCACCGTCGATTACAACAAATCGCTCTCAAACTTCGCTCGGCACAAAGCAACCACGTTGGACCGGTACAATCTCCAATTGCAGTAGCCGCCCACGATGGCGCCTGAGCCAGATCGTCCCGTTCAGACTCAGGCCACAGAACGGGGAGCAGCCCTTGCGCTACTCCCCATCGTCGCGACGCTCAACTACTACCTCCTTCCCGCTTCACTCCAAGAACAGCCACTCGTCCAGTTCGCCCCGCAACTCCTCGCCTATCTCGCTCTGACCCTCTGGGCTGCACACAATACCGATATCATATCTCGACTCGGACTGGAGAAAAGGAACGTACGGGACGGCCTGCGCTGGGGACTTCTGACAGGCCTACTGCTCGGCGTTGTGAACACCGTTGTCATTATCGCCGTGGTGCCCTCTCTGGGCTATGACATCAGCTTTTTGAGAACCACGCCACATGGTCAGCTCTCCTTCTTTGTGATGGTTCCGTGGTTCATCTGCGGCATCGCGCTCTTTGTGGAACTGAATTTTCGTGGCTTCCTCTTAGGACGGCTTGCCGCACTTGAATCGCGCTTGTGGAGATCCGACTTGGGCCAACGTTTCTCGTCTCTTGCCCTTATCACCAGCGCGCTGACATTTGCATTCGACCCCTTCATGGTGAATACTTTTCAGCACCTTCATTGGATCGCCCTGTGGGACGGGCTGATCTGGGGAACCATCTGGCTGCACACGCGGAATCTCTACATCACGGTCGTCGCACATGCGGTCGAAGTCATCATGATGTATAGCGCTGTGAGAACCGCACTCGGTTAACAATTGTTTCATTTTCCCATTGACGATTGATTCATTGCATTGACTCAATGATTCAATGACCACATGGTTCAATTCCGATGAATCCTTCTTTCTCCAGTTACCTCGTCAACGATGTCTTTGGCGACCCCGGCGTCTATGTGGAAATCCGCTGGTCCAAGCGAGCCTTGCTCTTTGACCTCGGACACAACGACGGACTGGGGCCGACCAGATTGTTAAGGGCCAACGAGATCTTCGTGTCCCATACACACATGGACCACTTCATCGGATTCGACGCCGTCCTTCGCGTGGCCTTCGGGCGAGGCAAGACGCTCAGACTGTTCGGTCCTCCCGGGTTGATCGACAACGTGCAGGGGAAGCTCCAAGGCTATACCTGGAATCTCGTCGATGGCTACCCGCTGACCATCGAAATTCAGGAGTTCCACCAAGGGGAAACCCGACAGGCCTTCTTTCACGCCAGCAACGGGTTCCAACCATCGGAGCAACCAGTTCGCCCTCTCGCACGGCAATCCCAGAGTCATCTCTTCACCGTGCTGGAAGATCCCATGTTCACCGTCAAAGCCGTTGCTTTGAATCATCGCATCCCCTCGTTCGCCTATTCTTTGGAGGAGCAGTTCCACATCAATGTTAATAAACAGAAGCTCCACGAAGCCGGATTACCAGTCGGTGCCTGGCTCAAAGACGTGAAGCAGTACATCTGGCAAGGCCGACCAGACGACTTCCGCTTCACATCTACGCTCTACGATGAGCATCGCCGGCAAGAGCGGGAATTCGTTTTGGGGGAAATGAAGGAACGATTTCTGACCATCTCGCGGGGACAGAAGATCGCATACGTCGTCGACGCTCGATACGATGAAGAGAATGAAGCGAAGATCGTCGCGATTGCCCAGGGCGCGGACCTCTTCTACTGTGAATCACCCTATCTGGACGTCGATGCCGACAAGGCCCGCGACCGCTATCATCTGACTGCGAGGCAAGCCGGACTCATGGCACGCAAAGCCCAGGTGCGCGACCTCGTTGTGTTTCATTTCTCGCCACGGTATACCGGTCAGGGAGAGGCGTTGAAGCAGGAAGCGATGGAAGCGTTTCAAGGAACCTGAGGAGGACGCAACGTGAATGATTTCGTGAAGTATGCCGTGTATTTTCTATTGGGGGGTGGGAACCATCGTGAGTGTCTCCACCTACCTCGGATCTCAAGGCAAATCGTTTCTCGCCGCCTTTGCCAGCACCTTTCCCGCCATCACGGGCGCGACATTCATCCTGATCTATCTGAACGGCGGTAACGACGCGATCGTCAGCTACGCAAAGTACTTGCTGTGGTTCGTCCCACCCTGGATGATCTACGTCACCGCCATGATTATCGGCATCCCGCACTTCGGCTTCTGGCCTGCAATGGTCGGGTCGCTTGTCTTGTATATGGGCTGCGTGGGCACGGTGAAACTGTGGCTTCGCTAATCTACGATTGCGTTGGGCGATCGTGCGACGTCACACCGTTCCACTGAAATGGAGCCGATTCATTTCATCTAAGGACGACACCATGTGATCGAGAGCTGCGGTGACAGAGCGGCTCGCGGCTTGGGATGGGCCATCGGCACCGGCCCAGATGTCGGGGGGGTTCTCGATCTCTCGCACGTTCTGGCAGAATCGAACGACAGTCTGTTTCCAATGGATGGGACCTGATCCTTCTTCGAGAAATTGGACTCGGTCCTGCGAGAAGGGCTGATCGAATTGCGCGGCCCGCAGCTGCCACATCTGCTCCATCGCCTTCTGCCGCTCTGGACTGAACTCCAGGCCACTGGCCCGTTCGTTGAGCGCCGCGAATAGTCCCCCAACAATATGGTCGACCTGCGACTCCTGAAAGACACCGACGCAGGCTTGCATCAGCAAGAATTTGTGGAAGAGGAATACTTCGGCGCTGATGCGGGCTTCGTTCGCGGAAGGATCATAGACGCGGGCGAGTTCACGGAGGGCCTCGGCCGACGCCCCTTCCAGCGCGGCCCCCAAGAGGCGCGCGATCTGACGGCCCAGCCCGAGATATTCGGCATTCGAGAGAAGTGTCATGGGACGCCCGTTACTCGACAACCACGGCGGTGCCGCTGGCGCTGACCATCAACATGCTGCTGCTGGCACCGATCGTTTCATAATCGATATCGATGCCGACGATGGCATTGGCGCCCAGATGCCGAGCCTGCTCGCGCATTTCACCAAGCGCAATGTCCTTGGCCTTGCGCAACTCGGCTTCATAGGCCGCCGAGCGGCCGCCCACGATATCACGAATCGACGCGAAGAAATCCCGAAAGATGTTCGCGCCGAGGATGGCATCTCCGGAAACCAATCCCAAATACTTGACTGCTTTCTTTCCGTCGATACCCGGCGTCGTCGATAGAATCATACTCCCCTCCCGCTGAACGCCCCCATCCTCTCACCATTGGAAAGAATCGCCAAGCCTTTCGCCGAATCCCCCGTCCTGAGAACACTAAAAGTCACCCACCCTGCCGGGAGGAGGATCGGAGCCGGTGTAGATATTCATGAATGGTCCGGGCTACGATGATGCATTTGTCTCGCTTGGAGCGCGCCTCGTGGAACCCACCCCTCTGCTTCAGAGTCAGTCTTCAGAACTCATCGTCGAGGGCGCGCGGCAGAATAATCTCAAGAACATCTCTCTCCGCATCCCGCACAATCGGGTCACGGCTATCACAGGCGTGTCCGGATCGGGAAAATCGTCGCTGGCGTTCGACACCCTCTTTGCTGAGGGCCAGTGGCGCTATGTCGAATCCCTTTCGACCTATGCCCGAATGTTTCTGGACAAAGTGGCCCGCCCCGATGTCGATCGCATCCTCAACGTGCGCCCGGCCATCGCCATCGAACAGAAAAATCAGGTTCGCACCGCTCGCTCGACCGTGGGCACGACTACAGAGATCGCAGATTTACTGCGCCTGCTCTTCGCCAAGATCGGCACGTCCATTTGTCCCGATTGTCGTCAGGAGGCGCGTGCGTTCCATCCGGACACCGTCGTGGACGATCTCCTGAAACGATTGCCCGACGCACGGGCGATGGTTCTCTTTCCTATTGCGACCCCATCTCTTAAACAGGAGCCGGTCTTCATCCAGTCGCTGCTGACTCGCGGGTTCACCAGACTGAAAACAACTGACGACATCCTCGATCTGCATGAGGCCAAGCATCCTTCGCTGCACAAACACCCATCTCTCCATGTCGTGCTTGATCGCCTGGTGATCGGAGAAGACAACCGATCGCGCCTTGTCGAAGCCGTTGAAACCGCGTTCCGTGAGGGTGAGGGCCGCTGCGCTGTTGACGTGATCGGCCACGGAGTTCAATCGTACAGTACCAGTTTTCTCTGCCAGCGTTGCGGCCTGACGTTTGAGCCCCTTCGTCCCATCCTCTTTTCGTTCAACCATCCAATCGGCGCCTGTCAAGAATGCAAAGGTTTCGGCAACGTGCTCCGCTACGATCCGGAGCTGGTAATTCCAGACCACACCAAGTCACTGGCTCAGGGCGTCATCGAACCCTGGAGCAAACCCAGCGCCGATTGGTGGCAGAAACAGATGTTGCTCGCCATGAAGCGCCAAGGCGTCGATATCACAATCCCGTTCAAAAACCTGCCCAATGCGACTCAACAATTGCTCTGGGAAGGCGACAAATCGTTCGAGGGCATCAATGACTTCTTCGAATACATGGAAGGGAAGCGATACAAGCTGCATGTGCGTGTGTTGCTCAGCCGCTACCGGACGCCGTTCAATTGCCCGAGTTGCCACGGAAGCCGTCTGAAACCGGATGCCCGCTTTGTGAAGATTGCGGGTAAGGACATTCACGAGATCACGGAACTGACGATCGAGCGCGTCGTGACCTGGCTTGAGTCGTTGACCTTGCGGCCCTTTGAGCAAGAGGTAGCGGCTGACATCTTGCGACAATTGAAGACCAAGCTGGGCTTTCTCATGCGCGTCGGCCTCGGGTATCTCACACTCGCCCGGCAAACCAAGACACTCTCGGGAGGTGAAGCGCAACGGGTTTCATTGGCCAAACAACTCGGCGCACGGCTGGTCGGGACACTCTATGTCCTCGACGAGCCCACGATCGGGCTACACGCAAGAGATACGGATTTGCTCGTCGGGATTCTGAAGGACCTCGCAGCAGTCGGCAACACCGTCGTCGTCGTCGAACATGACCGCCGCATGATCGAGTCAGCCGATCACATCGTCGAAATGGGGCCGCGATCAGGAGAACAGGGCGGCCAAGTCGTCTGCACCGCTCCTACCGGGACATTTCTGCACGATCCTCACGCGATTACCGCTCGCTATCTTCGAGGAGAAGATTCGATTCCGTTGCCGAAAACCCGCCGGACCGGGTCGGGCAAATTCTTGGTGATCGCCGGCGCAGCGGAACACAACTTGAAAGATTTACTCGTCCGCATCCCACTCGGCATGTTGATCTGCATTACCGGCGTCTCCGGCTCTGGCAAGAGCACCTTGGTGGAAGACACCCTCTATCGCGCCATCGCGCGCGCGTTCCGCCTCGAATCTTTGCCGATGGGCCGATTCACAGCCATCAAGGGGCTGGAACATCTCAAAGGCATCCGGCTTATCGACCAACAGCCGATCGGTCGCACCCCCAGATCGAATCCAATTACCTATCTGAAAGCCTTCGATGAGATCAGGCAGCTCTTTGCCTCTGAACGCGACGCATTGCGGCAGGGTTTTACGCCTGGTCACTTTTCGTTCAACACAACCGGTGGCCGATGCGAACGGTGCGAAGGCAGCGGCGTGGAGAAACTGGAGATGTACTTCTTCGAGGATATTTACGCGCCATGCGAAATCTGCGACGGGAAGCGCTTCAAGCCGGAAGTCTTAGCCATTCGCTATCGAGGAAAAACCATTTCAGACGTACTCGCCATGACCGTCGATGACGCCCTGATGTTCTTCTCCGGTACGCAAAAGCTCCAAGAGCGACTGCATCTCCTCGCATCCATCGGCCTCGGCTACCTGCGCCTCGGCCAATCGGCAACAACGCTCTCAGGCGGCGAAGCCCAGCGGTTGAAAGTGGCCGCGGAACTTGCAACGACCGGGACAGGCACCGGCCGAGCGAACGGGGACAGGCACCGGCATAGCCGGAGCCAGTCCCCTGACATGCTCTACATCATGGACGAGCCGACCACCGGACTCCACTTCGCCGACGTGAAGAAACTCCTCGCCGTCCTGCACAAACTTGTCAACGCGGGTAACACCCTCATCGTCGTCGAACACAACCTCGACGTGATCAAATCGGCAGACTGGATTATCGACTTAGGCCCTGAAGGCGGAGCAGCCGGCGGACAGATTGTCGCGGAAGGCAGACCGGAACAGGTGGCGAGAGTGGCGGCTTCTCATACGGGACGGTTTCTCTCACAAATTCTTGCTCCAACGTCTGGATGATACCAGACCATAGCGCGTCATCCACATCACCAACCCAATCGACACATCTATTGCATTTAGTTGAACTAAACGCTAATGTACATGGCATATGGTTCATCGAGAATGGTGGAAAGAAAAGTTGGAGAGTGCCTGGAAAGAACGGTCTATCGTATGGCTCTCGGGCGTCCGACGGGTCGGCAAGACTCTTCTGTGCCAGTCGCTCCCCGACACGGACTATTTCGACTGTGAACTCCCTCGCATCCGTCGGCTGCTCGATGACCCTGAAGGATTTCTGGACCAGCATCACGGACGGCGGGTGATCCTAGATGAAATCCATCGGCTATCCAACCCTTCTCAACTCCTGAAGATTGCCGCTGACCATTATCGAGATACCAGGGTGATTGCGACCGGCTCCTCCACACTTGGGGCCTCGCGGAAGTTTCGTGACACCTTGGCTGGGCGAAAAGCTGAAGTCTGGCTGACGCCGATGACGGGAGAGGACCTGTCGGCATTCAAGAAACCGAACCTTCATCACCGCATGCTACATGGAGGACTTCCCCCTTTCTTCCTGACGCCGTCGATTCCAGAGCCAGCCTTTCAAGAGTGGATGGATGCTTACTGGGCGAAAGATATTCAGACCCTTTTTCGCCTGGAGCGGCGGCATTCGTTCGAACGATTTGCCGAACTTCTCTTCGCCCAAAGCGGTGGACTCTTTGAAGCCACGCGATTCACACGCGCCTGTGAAGTGAGCCGCCAAACCATCATGAACTATCTTGCCGTGCTGGACAGTACGTATCTGGCTCACGTGATAAGGCCCTTCTCCACCCACCGCACGACTGAGATCGTCGCCGCGCCTAAAATCTATGCCTTCGATACCGGATTCGCCTGTTACTATCGAGGATGGACCAGCCTTCGACGAGAAGACTTGGGATTTCTTTGGGAACATCTCGTCCTGAACGAATTGCAAGCCTCTCTGCAGACCCGACGTATCGGGTATTGGCGGGACAAGCACGGCCACGAAATTGATTTTGTTCTGGTTCGACGGGGGAAGGCACCGCTGGCGCTTGAGTGCAAATGGTCGGCCGACGATGTCGATCTGACCAACCTTAAAGCATTCGCCCTTCGCTACCCTCAAGCAGACATCCGAGTGGTCGCGCAGGATGTGGATCGATCCTACCAACGCCACACGGAGTCATTCACAGTGACCTATTGTGGGCTCAAGACATTATTGGCTTCACTGCACGAATAGTCCAGCAAGCGGCATCCTCGTCGTGGCTGAGCACAAGCTAGACGTGGTCAAATCAGCCGATTGGATCATCGACCTTGGCCCCGAAAGCGGCGGCGGCGGGCAGATTGTGGCAGAAGGGAGACCGGAACAGGTGGCGAAAGTGGAGGCTTCTCACACAGGACAATTCTTGACCCAAGCATTAGAATGTCGGTGAGTCCAACGACTGTTTGGAGGTTATTATGAATGATCATTTTCTCGTCTGTAACGTTGGATGGATGGACGAATATGACGGATTGGGCAAGGGGGTTAAAATCGTTGGCGGTGCGAGCTTCATTAAGGATAAGGGTTGGGGAAATGAAATCTATAACTTTAGAAGGTACAAGGGACGCTTCTATGGAGGATTATTTCCGGGGCGATTTAAAAAACGCTACAAGGACATCAACATTAGCAACATTGGAGTGCTGCCAGATCATGACAAGATTCATGGCGTGACAGTGATCTGGACAGCACCTCGTCGTCCTTCTGGTGGCACTTTCGTTGTGGGGTGGTACAAGAACGCGACTGTTTACCGTACGGAGCAAGATGCGCCTCCAGGTAGCAGAAGACAAATTCCAAAACGGAAAAGTGAGTCCTGTGGGTACTATGTTGAAGCTAGCGCCAAAGACGGGAAACTTCTCGGAACGGATTCAAGAACTCTGAAGGTGCCGCGATTCAAGAAGGGAGGAATGGGGATATCCAGTGTCTGGTTTGCTCATCGAACTCCCCTAGGGAGGAAATTTCTCCAAGAAGTGACACCCTTAATACAAAAGGGGGAGTTAGCAGTAAATAAAAAACTGCAGAAGAAGAAATCCAAATTATCACTTCCTCGGCAGTCTGACATAGAAAGGCGACAGAAAATTGAACGTTTGGCCATGGAAGCCACAACTAGATGGTATGAAGAACGTCACTATACAGTAGTTGATGTCAGTAAATTCAACCGCGGCTGGGATTTAGAAGCACGGTACCGTTCAAGGAACGGGGGCTTTAGTCTTCTGCTTGAGGTAAAAGGTTTGTCTGGTGATGCCATCTCTATTGAACTTACACCCAAGGAATACTCTGAGATGCTGAATCACAAAGACAATTATCGCCTGTGTATAGTGACAAAGGCCGAAAACAAATATTCACGAACTCTGCACATATTTGGATACTCTGAGGAGAAGGAAGAGTGGCTCGATCAAACAGGGAAAAAACAACTCCGGGTATTGGAGATGACCGGAGCACGGGTAGTAGTACAGTAAAGGTTCGGCTCTCAGGCGAATCATTTCACGTTCAGCTTTATCAACCTCGGACAAACGTTTCTTAGGGGACAGGGTTCTGGCTCGTGATCACAGAAGGCTTGTTCTGAGGTACACCAATATCGACCTATCTCGAAAGCAGGCTCATCCAAAGCGGCAGGAAAGCTAGGCGACAGGAGCCTCGCCTTGTGGATAATCGCCTGCTTTAGATTTGGGATTCTTTGAACTGGATCGCTGTTTACCGGTTTCACTAGACCTGCTCGCAAGAATAGCCTTGCGACATGACGATCTACGGGCATGTCTATATTCCCCCAGTCGCTAAAGCGCACGCCATAGTAAAGGCCCAAGAAGCGCGCGGTCATGTTTGCTATTTTTTGGCTGATTCCCTCAAACTCGCTCAGGCGCTTGATTACCACCGCGGCTGTTGCCCCTCGCCAGATATTTCTGGCATCACCAGCATAGCGGATTATAAGAACGCGGCAAGCTGCCCCTAATCCCTCAGCCATGCGATTCGGGAACCGCACCAAGGATTTTTGCGATCGTCCTTTACCCAGCACCTTTGCTAACGACTCGGTCTTCATTTTGCTGATCTTATGGATGTCCAGATGACCTAGGCGGCGTTTCAACTGTAGCGGCGCTTCCCATGCCTTCTCCCAGGGCAACATGCGATCAAACAACACCGCGATAAGGAATGCATTTAGATTCTTCTCAACAAGGCTTACAGTTTCAGGGGATAGTCCCCAGCCGCTAAGGTCAGGGGAAGATGCGATTTTGCCGTAACCTGCGCGCTGACTATACGCCAGCAGCGCTCTTGCAATTTTCTCGTCACGTGACATAACTAATACTCCATTCTTCAGGAGCGCGTTGCCTCTCGGCTGATAATACTCTTAATCCTGCTTATCCTCGTCATCACCCAGGTAGAAGAGCAATCGACCAAGGAGACTCGCTTCTGAGCGGGCCAGAATAACTTGTCTGAACAATCCGCGTTCGGTTTCAACGGTACAGATCATCCTTAGTTCCTGTCCCCCGCCATGCCTATAAAAATCGAACGTGAGGAAAGCGAGTCCATATGGAGGGCGGGCACGCGATGATCCTTGATATCCGATTCAATATATGACAGCCACTCCGGGACAGCTCCAGAGACAGCACAGGAAGGCAGAAAAGGTTCCTGGAGGCTTTCCCAATCTTGTCGAGAATGGACATCAATTCCTAACCGAGGGATTCGTGGCAGTCCGCTTCTTCATCCTCAACTAGCGATTCAAGAAGTGTCCCGAGGAGGCTTGCTTCAAGGCGAGTCAGGACTGCTTGGCACTGCACACCCTCTTCCGTACGAACGACGAATTCCGCTCTGGCCCCCTGCCCGTTTGTCTGCGGAAAGAGGGTGATGGAAAGTGTGGCAAGCTGCATACGGAGGGAAGGCACGCTTTCATCCTTCGTTTCGGACTCGAAACTCAACAACCACTGCTCGATCGCAACTGAAATGGTTCCCCCCTCCATCACATCTAAATCTACATGTAACCGTGTCCCATCCTTTTCCGGTCCGATGGTTGCGTCACCGCCACCAACCCGATCCGGCTTGAAGAGCAATCGCGCGTACGGTTTTGCCTCGTCGTTGGGAAAGTCCCATAGCTCCACTCCAAGATTGCCAATCTTTACCTCAAGACATCTGGAATGACCTTTTGTTATCAAGAGCACAGGTCTTTTTGATTCTTTGGAGTCGCAAGCTCGTCCTGTGCGATTCTCTCCTTTCATGGGTCTCCCCTTTCTGCTGATACATGTGGCTGAGTTAACCTGGTTCAGAGCAATTCCTGTCTGTCCCCTCAGTCTTTCTCAATTCTGTTCAAGATGATATCCCTTCACCTGCATACATTCACGAATCTCGATCGCTGCCGTGAAGGGCTCGACGCGCTGCCAGCCGCCATGCTTCGTGACTATGACGTTTTCGCAATCGAAGGAATCGCGCCGCGAATCGAGATCGCTTTTGCCCGCCTGCACCCACCGACCGGCTGTGCAACCGGTCACAACGAGCACCATCAGACTGACCAATACCATCTTCATGCTTGCCTCCTTCCTGTGACTGAAGGCGAGGCTAACATGCAGGTGTGACAGAATATGTCACGCCATCCGGAAGGCTTTGAGAGAGGAGGTTACCTGCGGGTGTAGCGTTTTAGAGACTGAGCGAGTTGATCAGTGACGATTTTGACCAGCTTAGGAGGTCCGAGCACCTTCGCTTCTTTTCCCCAGCCGAGTACCCACCAGGCAATCTCGTCCAAGCCGCCGGCGTGAAAGCTGACTTCCACCGATCCATTCTTGAGTTTCTTGGTGCGCTGGGTGGGGTGCCACTGACGTTCTTGCATCAGATGGGCAACGTCCTGGCGGAACAGGATTCTTACTGCCTGGGGTGATTCCTCAATCAACCCAAACTGCTTGGCATATCGGTCAGTAGCGGAGTACGAAGCCGGGATCTCAAAGCGTTCTTCGGTCAGCGTGACCTGTTTCATCCGATGCACGGCAAAGAGTCGCTCCTCCCCTGACCTATGGGAATATCCGTGCACATAGAGACCCTGTTCGTAAAGCACGAGTGCATAGGGATCGACAAGGTAAACCGACGTCTTGTCCGCATACGGCTTCTTATAGGTGAGTTCAATCCTGAGCTGCAGGAGGAGCGCTTTGCGAAGCTGCCGCAGTAGATCATTCTTTTCTACGTACGACCTTGTCCCTCGTCGAAGCGGCGCAAACACCTGGACAATTCGTTCGAGATGATTGGCGGTACTGGGTGACAACGATGCGGCCACTTTGTTAACGACTGCATCTAGGTCTTCCGAGAACGGCGTGCCGCTTAGATGGCTGAGATTTGAGCGAGCCATCTGAAGGGACATGAGTTCGTACCGGTTCAGCGTGATCGGTGGAAGGCCTTTGTATCCCGGCAACAATTGCCATGCCTTTTCACCTGGATCATCCGTGGAAATCAGCGGGTGTCCTTCCGCTTCAATTTCTTCTAAGTCTCGTCGTACCTGCCTGGAAGTGACGCAGAAATCTTGAGCCAGTTCCTTGATGATGCAGGCTCGACTCGCGAGCATTCGTATCATGCGGGCAAGGCGGTCTGCCTGGCTGTAGCGCTTCGGGCGTCTACCCCGTGGGTGATCGGTGGTTGGCACGATGGGGCGGATTCTAACACCGAGAAGGAAGGGAGTCGAAGTCCTATCGTCTCCCAAGTCCGAGCGTGGTTTTCCACTGCTCGACATACGACCAGTCGATCTGCAGTTGTGTTTTTCGCGCCTCGATTTTCTCAAGGTCCGCCAGGTCTTGCAGCCGGCCTGCGATCATCTTCATTAACATGAGATCTTCCAACGTGAGGATGGATACAAGCTGGGCACCCAAAGTTATCTGCTGTTTGCGGGCAAGGGCCGATTGTAGAAAGGCCGAGTCAGCCAAAAGAAAATCGACGACCACTTCTTGCTTGTCGCGCAGTCCCACGCCCCGCCATATCGAAATACCCTTCATTTTCATAGGTGACGGATGGACGATGGTTGAGCTGAAGACGGAGGATACGAGGGACTGAATCGTTTCCCGAGACGGAGGATCCAGCAGGATCAGAAGATCAATGTCAGTGGTCGCCCGCGGCTCAACAAGAGCGCTGAATGCCCACCCTCCCGCGAGTGCATACTGGACACCCCGGTGATCGAGTTCGGTAAGAAGATCGGCCAAGGCTTCGGCTAAGAACGACTCGGACGCCATGCCTGTTCTTTCGCCAAACGAATTTCGTGCATCACGTCCTTCATGGTGCACTCAGGCTTCCGCTGGCGGAGCACCGCAAGCCGCAAGGCCAACGCCAATTCCGTGAGTTCGATGCCCCGGCGCAAATTGGCGGCCATCCGGTCCTGCTCTGCCTGCCCGTCTTTGGGTCGATTCGACATACGCTCGCTGTAAGAAGCACCAATGAAGCTGGAGTGTACTAGACGGTTCGAACCTGAGCAACCAAGAAGAGGACCGTCGATTACTGGTCCGGCTTGCCTGCTTCTTGTAGTGGCTGCTCTCCCGACCACTTCTTGTGCAGGTACTTCTTGCTCACCGTCGTGATGGCAAAGGCGAGGCCGATCGCGATCGGGACAAATACGGCGGCGGCGATATTGGCATTCCCGAGCCATCCCATTTCCTGAAGCCCCTTGAAAATGTACCCTCCGAGCCCTGCCACATAGTAGGCAATCACGATGACTGACAACCCTTCGACCGTATGCTGCAGGATGGCTTGGCTCTTCGTCGTCTTGTCCACACTTTGCAGAAGCGCAAGGTTCTGGGCTTCTAAGATCAGATCGACACGGGCCCGGATGATCGAAATGATCCCTTCAAATCCCCCTTGTAGCGTTTCGATTCGCTTCAGTAATTGCTGATAGCCTTCCGCCACTCCCGTGATGCCGCTGAGGACATAGTCTGAGAAGGGGCGGTAGGATTCCAAGGGCTTCTCCGCTAGCGATCCGAGGGTCGCATGGACGATCTTGTCGTAGGGCAACGAGGCGGACAGCTCGAAGTGCAACTTGCCCGCGATGCGGTTTGTCTTCAGCAGATCCTGCGTGAGGCTGTTCAACCATCGCTGCAGGGCCTGCGAGTCCGCATGGCTGATATGGCCGGAGATGATTTCGCGTTGCTTCAGATGCACCTGCTCAAATTTATAGACCTGATCGATGGCGGCGGAGAACAGCGGCTTTTGCATCAAGAGCAGGTGATAATAGGTCTCGATCCGCACAATGGCATCGACGATGTCTTTCAGATGCGAGGGATTGGACCTGGACAGCCCGACCGTTACCCAATAGCGTTCCCATGCCTGCTCGTCCGGCGTAAAGCTGGTGACCAGGCTCGTCTCCTCGTCGAGAATCCTGCTCCCGTAGAGCACGGGTCCCGGGAGCAGAGACCGCATCCTCTCGCGCGACGGGAGCGCCTCCGCCGTGAGGAGAATATCCAAGCGACAGACTTCCGTCCCCAACGAGGTCGCCGGAAAGTGATACAGTGGAAATGTGAGCGGGCCGAACGTGACCTCGCTCTTTCCGGGTGAGGGCAAGTGCCAGAGCTGGTAGTTGTAGTACTCGGTATGGGCCTGCCAGACGACGATCAGTCGATCGCCATTGTCCGCCTCTCGGACCCCATAGCCGAACGTCTCCCGAAGCACTGAGGTCTTTGCAGGAATCTTGAAGGCCCCCAACAGCGACTGGAATTCCAACCGGCTCGCGGGGCGTTGGGTCGGCGGATCCGCCATGCGGAACGCCTTATAGTGCACATGTGCGGGAGTCCGCAGCCAATCGGTCAGTGGAATCTGCGGTCGCTCATGCAATTTTCTCAACATTGCGTCGGTTCCGGCCTGCGGCGCTTCTGACTGGTCCATTTTTCTTTCTTCCTCCTTCACAAACATGTCCGGTTACAACCCCGGTCGCTTTTCAGCTGTGACCACCACCTCGATAGATTGATCCGCCCGCCTGACGTCGAGCTGCAACGTCTGTCCTGCATCGACTTGGCAGAAGCGCTTGGCATCGCGCTCGGTTTTGGCGCTGGTCAACGCCGAGCCGTTGCACCCAACTACGAGATCACCGACCTTGAGTCCGGCCTTTTCAGCCGGCAGACCGCTCCGCAATTCCCTCACAACGTAAAATCTACCCGTTTTCTCCTCCTGCAACTCCCAGTTCACGCCGATGCGCCCCGATCCCAACAGTCCCGTCTGCGAACCGAAGCGGGCGAGAATCCGGTGGACGATCAGACGCGCGGAGCTTTCCGGATTGTCGGTCGTCGGATCGGTCAAATGCCCTGCTCCGCTGAACAGAAGTACGCCCGTTTCGACATCGATCATCCGCAATGCCAGCGAAACGCTATGCGTGCGCTCCTGTTCGCGCCGCTCCCATTGCTGAACCTCTCCCACGATGATGGCTTGCGCGCCAAGCAATTTGCCGACCTTCAGAACATTCGCATCGTCAGCATGGGTCAGTTGAATCACTTGTTCCTTCAGCACTTCATCCAGCTTGGCTCGCTCGACCATGTGGACATCCAGATCCAGCATGAGCGTCGTGACGATGCCTGCCACGCGCGACCCGGTTCCTTGAACGCCGGCCGCATCCTCAAAGAGCATGACCGCCATGGTCCGATACCGGTCGATCGTCTCGCGATTGATTGGTCCATTCCCCGACACGACGGGCTCAGGCCGAGCCGCATTTCCATTGTGCATTGAAGACACTCCGACCGTTGCGCAGGCGCGCCGTCTCTGTAAAATTGCGACAGGGGGTCCCCAAGCGCAGAGTTCGTCATTGACGAGGATCACATGCTGCGGATATTCGCGCTGATCGGATACGATGTTCGTGAAGGGATAGATGATGCAGCCCCCGATCCAGACGGAGATCGGGCAGTAGCCCAGCTCATATAGCCATTGTTTTCTTGCCGTGAGTGAATACTCCCAGACCAGCATTCGTCCATCATCGCGCAACACACGATCGGGGCGCCCGATTTCGTCGAGGACTTGTGCTTTGGTCATGGGAACAGCAAGTCGATCCAGCTTGGCCTCCGATTTGATGATCGTGTAGGCCACACCACAGCCGGACAACAACGCTGAGACCATGATCGTGAGAACCGGTCCAACCACGGTGCGAGGACGCGATAAGCCACTTGAACAGAATCGCATGCGGTGAGCGTAACACCCTGCGCGGAAGGCTTCAATGGAGATGTCGAGGAATCAGCGCGAAGAGGACGACGGGGTCAATTGCAGGACGGATCGAACGGCATGTCCGCATAAGGCCGGTAGGAATCGCCGAGCGTGAGAAGAATCTCCCCCCAGACCAGTGCAGGGTCTTTCTCGAACACAAGCTTGGGATCAGCGGGCAGCGTGATCCACGAGCCGGTTTTCATTTCGTTTTCCAGTTGGCCAGGCCCCCATCCCGAATACCCCAGATAGGCACGGAAGAATTCTTTGGTGCCTGCACCGGTGAGAATGCGCTCGACCACGCCCATGTCGCCGCCCAGACACACTCCATCAAATACGTGGTGCGCGTTTTCAGGAAACTCGTTGCCCCGATAGAGCAACATGACTTGGTTCGTCTGCACGGGACCACCCGCATAGAGCACATGGCCAGCCCCTTCGATGATCGGTACGTGCGGCAAGGCCTCGGAAATGGACATGGCGGTCGGACGATTCACGACAACACCGAGGGCACCCTCCGGCCCATGCTCGCACAACAGCACGACAGTCTGACGGAAGTTCGGATCGCGCAGACTTGGGGCCGCGATGAGAAAGATGCCTTTGCCGAGTTGGATGTCCATATGCAAATCCTACCGTGCCTGTTGGCCTCATGCAAGCACTGCGGCCAAACCACCACAGAGATTAAACAGGGCGTTACGCCTTATAAAGGGAGGCTCGGCGGTCTCGAAACAGATCGTTGTAGCGATTCAGACTTTTGTTTCGAGCTTCGGCCGGATCAATGTCGACAATCGCAAGATCCTCCTGGTCACGAGAAGCCCTACACTGAATAGCACCCTTGGGCGTGACAACTTCGCTGTGGCCGATGTAAGTCAGCCGGTCTTTTCCCCCGCGAGCTTCGCTGCCGATGCGATTGCACGTAATGGCAAAGACCCGATTCTCTAGACACCGGACCGGCATGGAGTCGGGGCAATTCGGCAAGACGAGATTGGACGGATGACAGATAATGTCGGCCCCTTGCACGGCCAACGAGCGGGCGGCTTCCGGGTAGTACCAATCGAAACAAATCATCACGCCGATCTTCGCCGATCCAATATCCCATACCTGGAATCCGGAATCGCCCGGCGTGAAGAACAGCGTCTCTTCATAAAAGAGATGCGTCTTGCGATAGCAACCCAGAAACCCGGACGGCCCCACGACGACAGCAGCGTTGTAGCAACGCGACCCGGCTTTCTCCGGAAGGCCGGCCACGATGTGCATCCGGCGTCGCTCGGCGATCTCCACCAACCGGCGCGTGGTCGGGCCGTCAGGAACCGGCTCGGCGAGCTGCTGCACCTCTTCCTGGGAGACGAACTGGTACCCTGAAGCGAAGAGTTCCGGCAGCACCATGAGATCGGCCTCTGCCTGCTCCAACTTGGCCGTCACGGCGTCGAGATTCTTGGCGATTTCGCCGAACTGTGGATCGTATTGGAAATACCCAACTCGCACAGGTGTCACCCCACGTCACGCAAGTGCAAGGACGGGCAGGGTTGTTGTCCCCTGCCCGTCCTAGAAAATCTTCTCCATCAACCGATAGCTGTCAGCTGTTTGCTCTTATACGTTACTTCACTTCGGACAGATGTGTGAGCGCGCCTTCGGCATGCTGGGTGCCCACGTCAGCGTGACCAGCCTTGCCATGCTCGATGGCTTCTTTGAGATGCTTAACTCCTTCGTCCAAATGCGGGTTCTTTATCCCTGCCGCTTGAGCATGCTTCAGCGATTCTTCAGCATGTTTTACCAATGCATCGGCATGACCCTGCTTTCCATGCGCCGCCGCTTCCTTCGCGTGTTCGACAGCTTCAGCGACATGCTTGTTGGCGGCGAGCGCTAAGCCGCTCAGCATCGGCACTCCAACGAGCGCTCCAACTGCGGCCAACGCGAGTACGCTACGACGGATAGTGATAGTCATATAGGCCTCCTCCATGGTTAGAAAGCGACATTCACAAGATCGTAAGAAGTCGTAATGCACCTTACACAGCGTTCCGCAGCCTGTCAATAAGGCCGGGCCGCCTGGTCGAATCCGAGGATCTTTTGGAGCCCTTGAGAATCTTTTTCGACCGGGCAGGCGAAATCCCGACTCCACTCCCACCATGACCCTGGGTAGTTTCTGATCTTCTGATAGCCCACCAACTTGAGAATGAAATAGAGCCATGCCGATCGAACCCCACCGGTACAGTAGCAGATCAGTTCCTGACTGCTCTGGATTCCCTTGTCTTCCAACATCCCCTTGATCACGTCCAGATCCTTGATCGTCGCGTCCTTGTTTAAGAACCCGTTCCAGGCCACATGCGTCGCCGACGGAATGTGCCCAGGCCGTGGAATGCCGGACACTTCTTTTCCCAGATACTCTTCAAGACTCCGGGCATCCAAAATTGCGGTGTGCGGATGCGGACGCCGGACGATTTCTTTCAGGTCGTCTTTTGTCATTGCTAGACTCTTCACCGGTTGTGCCTTGAAGGTGCCCACGGCGGAAGTTACACGCCCATGCTCGAACGGCCGCTTCTCCGCCGACCACTTTACCCACCCACCGTCCAGAATGCGCAGTTTCTTGTGGCCCAGGTATTCCAGCATCCAAAACATCCGTCCTTCATCGCCCCAGTTGTCGAACGGATTGGTATAGATGACCACATCGCTGTCTTGGTTGATACCAAGCCGCCTGAGGATCTGCTCGATCTGGCTGAGATCCGGATTGAGCAGCCCCTTCGGCACGGCATTCGGATCGCTGTACTCATGCCAGGTGGAATGCACGGCGCCGGGGATATGCCCGCCGAATTCGTAGGCCGCTTTCCCTCGAACGTCGATGATCACTAACCCAGGTTGCCCCAAGTTCTGTTGCAGCGTGTCGGTATCGATAAGTAACGGGTGTGTCATGTCGTTCATTTATGGGTTGTACAGTCAGCGATCAGCCCTCAGCTCCGGCCTTACAACTTAAGCCATCTGGCTGACGGCTGATGGACTTCGGCGAGCTCAGGCCCGACTCGACTGAGCTCGCCCGTCGAGAGCCTCTGGGTCGAACGATCGCAGGCCGAGCCTGTCGAGGGGAGCTTGCCGAAGGCAGACGAGCAGCTGACGCCTGATCGCTCTCGCTCAACGCCGTCGCAAGCGCACCGGAGAGCGGAAACTCTCGCTCGTAAATCACAAATCGGTACGGATCGGTTCCTGTCAGCCCGTAATTCGCTTGCAGCATCTCGTGCTGCCCATCGGTCAGAATGTGGTACTGCACCCGTGTCTTCAGAATCAAGTCCTCGGCTTGCGCCGGGATTTGATAGACAAATTGGTATTCACGGCTCGCCAAGGGCAACAGCCGGTTATCATACAATTCTACAATCGCCGGTTGCCAAAGAATCCAACGCCCCATCGTGGAGGTCTGGTGATCGAGCACGCGCCCCTGCCTATTCTCGACGGAAAACTCGATCGTGAAATGCCGGTCAGGATCACCGGTGGGAATCTTGTGGCCGGCACCCGCATTGATCATGGTGAGCGTAAAACCCACCCGATCGCCGGGCTTCGGAGATATCGTATCGGCCTTCACCTGAACCGCCACGGCCCGCTTGATCATGTCGGGATCGTGCCCGCCCCGCCACAGATGTTGCCGGCCCCGGCGGATCGGCCCATTAACGGCCACCGGCCGGTCGATCTCAGGCATGTGGCAACTCTGGCAGATAAAGCCCCGCTCCTGCATAAAGAACTTGCCTTCATGCTCTGAATAGGTCCCACAGGGCCCGACGCGATAGAGTTGGGCCGGCCCCGATACGACGTTATGGCAGCGGTAACAGACCTGGGCCGTACGAAAGTTCGGATCGAACTTGGTTGGATGCGGCGCAGCAGAATCCTCGAAGGGGCCATAGATCACCCCGTCGCGCACATGGCAGACGGCGCAGGTGATCGATTCTTTCTGATAGGCCGGGTCGTAATGGGGATTCGGCTCTTCCACAGCTTTCTCGACCCGCCCGCGAGGAATTTCCTTGATGAGCGTCGGCTGTTGGTTCTCCAGCGGCGTGTGGCAATTCAAACAGACCCAGATATTCTTATCCTTCTTCCAATAGGCCTGGAAGAACGGATCATCGTAGGCATGGGCATGGATGCTGGACTTCCATTCGTCGTAGATCTCCCGATGGCATTCGCCGCAGGACTCAGCCTTTAAGCTTGTGAGCCCCTCGGGGACTTGTTGAAACGGAATCGCGTGGGCATAGTCGGATCGCAGACCGAAGATCACCACGGGCTTGATCTCGGTGTAGTACAGGTACGTCGCGCCAAGCAGCACGACAGCGGCAATGGCGAGTTTGACCCCTCGCTTCATGAATCCAACAGAGCTTGAATGTGACGATCAACTGAAGCGGACAACGCCGTCAGATTGTAGCCGCCTTCGAGTGACGAAAGAATGCGACCCTTCGCGTGGCGCTTGGCGATACCGGCAACAATTCCGGTCAAATCCGCATAGCCGTCTTCAGTCAAACCCATACTCGCGAGTGGATCGTCTTTGTGCGCATCGAACCCGGCTGAGATGATGACGAACTCCGGATTGAAGTCATCGGCCGCCGGCACCAATGACTTTCGGAAGATCGCGCGATACTCGTCGTCCCCGCCGCCGGCTTCCATCGGCACATTAATTGTGAACCCTTTCCCTGCGCCCTTCCCTCGCTCCGTCGCACGACCGGTTCCCGGATAATGGGGATATTGGTGTGTACTGAAAAAGAGCACGGAGGGATCGTCCTCAAAACTATGCTGCGTGCCGTTGCCGTGGTGGACATCCCAATCCACAATCAGGATACGCGAGAGGCCATGTTTCTTCTGCACATATCGTGCGGCGATCGCCACATTATTGAACAGGCAGAAGCCCATCGCCCGACCAGCTTCTGCATGATGACCCGGAGGTCGCACCGCACAGAAAACATGGTCAACTTGTTTGGCCACGATTGCATCAACAGCGGCCAACACCCCGCCTGCCGCCAAGTACGCGGCGGTCAATGAACCAGGCGACATTGAGGTGTCGGGATCGAGCGACACTCGCCCATTCGTTGGCACATGTTGACTGAGGGTCGCAACATAGCCGTGCGTGTGAACCTGCGTGATCCACTCTTCTTCGGCTTTCCGAGGTTCGATCCTGATCAAGCGAGCGACTGTCCCGCTCTGCTCCAACCGCTGCATAATTGCGCGCAGCCGATTGGGGGATTCCGGATGCCCGGCTCCCATATCGTGATCGAGATAGGCTGGATGATAGACGAGACCCGTCCGTCCCATAGTGTTCAAAAGCCGTTGTTCGTCGTTTGTGAAGCGTCACTCCTAAAGGTATTGACGATTGATCCACCGCACCATTGGATCAATGACCCGATGGAACAATGATCCAATTCGAAGAACCACGAACGACGCTTCACAAGATACGAGGCACGCCGTCAGATTATCACGCAGGAAACGCCATAGACAATGCGCGGGAATGCATGCTACGGTCACTGCGTCGTTCCTCGGCTTCATGGAAACCGCGATGCCCAATCCCCGGATTGAACCGCTGAAGAAAGTCCTCGCGATAGACCCGAACGACGATGTGGCCTGGTTCGGCCTGGGGAAAGCGCATATGGATGATGGGAATTTCGAGGAGGCGGCCAAGGCCCTTCGGCAATGCGTGACGGTCAAGCCCACCTATTCTGCCGCCTATTTTGCGCTCGCTCAATCGCTCCACAAACTCGGCCGGCTGGATGAATGCCGAACCGTCTGCGCCACCGGCATCGAGGTGTCCACCAAGAACGGCGACGCCATGGTCACGAAGAATCTGGATGCGCTGAAACTTTCATTGCCATTGTGAAGCCAAGCTTTTCGCCCACATCTCCCTTCCGTCTTCCGCCTTGGGCCATCCGTCTCGCACGTCGCCAGCAGAGGCCCATCCTGGCGGCTCGCGACCGTATGCGGTTCGTCATACAGTTGGCGCTGACCAATGTGGCGCAGGAAACCGGCGGACCTTTCGGCGCCGCCGTGTTCGAAACCACAACCGGCCGGCTCGTGTCCATCGGAGTGAATCTCGTCGTATCGACAAATTGTTCACTTGCCCATGCCGAAATGGTCGCCCTCGCCAACGCGCAACAGGCCGTCGGGCATTTCGATCTTGGCGCGGTAGGCATGCCGAAGCTTGAGCTGGTCACCAGCTCTGAGCCTTGCGCCATGTGTTACGGGGCCATCCCCTGGTCCGGAGTCCGGAAAGTCCTCTGTGGTGCACGAGCTCACGATGCGTCGGCGATCGGATTCGATGAAGGTCCAAAACCGAAGAACTGGGTGACGGCGCTCAAGAAACGAGGGATCGTCGTGAGTCGGGATCTGTGCCGAGATGAGGCTGTGGCTGTCTTTCAGCGCTATAAGAAAGCTGGGGGCGACATTTACAACGCCCGCAAGTGATCGAAACGTATGCTATTCATATATTGCGCTCTTGACAGGCGGGAACAGTGACGAGATCGTTAGGTCGCGGGCTAGGGAAGATGCTTTGGGGAGGAATATGGTCACGGGTCATAGCTGACCTTATTCCGCAGATTGAACAGCGCACATCAGAATGATGTTTTTTCATCCCAGTGCCTGCTGCAAAATCTGCCGAAATGCGTCTTCCTGTTGTTCAGTTAGTGACGTTGATGCGCTTGGGTTCTGAATCAAGAGCCGGACGCGTGGATGAGTCCGTTGGCGCTTGGTTCGTTCAACCACTTCGACATTCGCCAGCCTGGTAGCCGACTTTGATGGAAGTGGGTGAACATCCCAGAGCGAAATGAGCACGGCGCTCAAATGTCGGAGTCGTGTCAGTAATACCGTCACCGACCCGGCCAGAGCTTTCAGATCTAACCAAATCTCTTCGCGCCTGCTGTTCTTCCCACCCTGCAAATCAGCCCGTGGAATCGAGATGTTCAAGATCACCGGATCGCAATAATCGACCAGCTGTTTCGCTTTCTGTTGAATACGGGCCAGAATCCGGTGAGTCAAGATGACGCCACGATCCTCTTCTTCCCCCTGTTCCTGGTCCAGGATGAGCCCACGGAAAGGGAGCCGCCGTCGTTCGGCGGAGCCAACCATGGCCGTCACTTCGACGAAAAATCGCTCGCGGCCCAGAAGACATTCCAGATCTGCCGTGCGCGCTTGGGACTCAGACAGAAAGGTTACCCGGGCACCGATGCGGATCAGCTGCGTCGCCAGCTCCAATTCCGCAAGCGCTGATTCTTGAACGCCGGGATCGCGATGGTTCAACCGATGGAGTAGCCGGCCGAGACGAAGGTGGCTCGAGCGATCCGCACAATGACGGTTCAGCGTCGTCCAACGGTCTTCAATCTCAGGCGCGAGTCGTTCTGGTTCACCTGACCAATCAACAGCCCGCCACACCCCCTGAAGTTCCCCAAGGTGGGACTGGAGTCTGATGGTCCTTCTGGATCTCCACCGTGGCATCTATCAACTCGACAACAACAACCACAGCCTGCGTGTGTCAGGATGCGTACTCACTGCGCGCGAAAAACGCTTCACGTTTCACGAACGACGTATATTAGACCGGCTCGGCACCCTCGTCGTCATTCGATGACTGGCCTAAGACTTCGGACTGGCGCTTGGCGATCTCATCGTAGACTTCATCCAGCCATCGGCCGGCGCAGCCGAGCACTTCACGGACTAATGGCTCTGGTTGGCCGGTTCGCTTGATCGTCCATTGCGACACATATTCCAGCAGCGTCTCGCGCTCCAATTGCCTGGTCGAGTGCGTGGCCAAAGCTGAGAGTTCTCCAAGACCCGTATGAATGATGTCCGAAACGGTTTCACGCGCGTATGACGTGCTGGCTGTCACATATTGCACGGCACGATTGAGTTCTTGATCCGTCATCATCAGTTCCTTCCGGCCAAGATTTTCACATCCTTCCTGACCGCTGTCAACGCACTGCTGGTCAGACTATGGTGTCCCGCACACTTTTCCACTCCCATCATCGTCCCGCAATGGTATGATCGATGCTCGTGTCTGGGTAATCCACGAAGGAGAGGACTATGGCAGGGAGGACTCTTGCGCGAACCGTCTCGAAACCACGCCGGACTATACGCCCGCCAATTCCCGATCGCTGGGACCTGAGGCATCTCGTCAAGAATCCTGTCCGCCAGCTCGACTCACTCCTAGCCGACCTGGAAGCGAAAGTCGTTCAGATCGAAGCCGCAAGGCCGCGCCTGGCGTCGTCCATGCCCAGCCACAACCTCCTCGAGCTGCTTCACCTCAGCGAGGCGATCGCCCAGGGATCATCGCGGCTCGGCGCCTATGCGTATCTGTGGTTTTCCGAAAACACGAAGAACTCGCAAGCTCGCTCGTTTAAGACACGGGTTGAAGAACGTCTGACGAGCCTGAACAATCGGCTGCTCTTCTTCGAACTCTGGTGGCAGAGCATCGACGAAACCAACGCCGCCCGCCTGATGGCTGATGCCGGCGATCTCCGTTATCACTTGGAGACCATCAGACGCTATAAGCCCCACACGCTCTCCGAACCGGAAGAGAAAATCATTAATGTGAAGAACGTGACCGGCCGAAGCGCCGTGAATACGCTCTACGATGTGGCCACAAACGGATTTACATTTACGATGAAAGAGGGTGGGAAGTCGCACACCTTCAACCGCGAAGGGTTAATGACCTACGTCCGCAGCCCCAAGACCTCCGTACGAAAGGCCGCCTACCAGGAACTCTATCGAGTGTTCTCCGCTCAACGCGATCTGCTGGGGGAAATCTACAAAACCCTCGTGAACGATTGGAAATCCGAGAATCTCGGGCTCCGCCATTTTTCCTCTCCCATTGCGACTCGAAACCTAGGCAACGACATGCCCGACCAAGCCGTGGACGTATTGCTCTCGACCTGCGCGAAGAACGCCGACATCTTCCAGACCTATTTCAAATTGAAAGCGAAGATCTGCAAGATCACGCCGATGAGCCGATATCACCTCTACGCGCCACACCGAACGGAAGCGAAGAAGTACAAGTACGCTGACGCCGTGGCCATGGTCCTTGAAGCCTATCGCGGCTTCTCTCCCCGCCTTGCCGATCTGGCCGAGCAGGTGTTGCGAGACCGGCACATCGATGGACCGACACGCCCAGGCAAGCTCGGCGGAGCCTATTGCTACAGCGTGGTTCCCGGCCTGACCCCTTATGTGATGCTGAACTACACAGGGCAAGCCCGCGACATCGCCACGATGGCGCACGAGCTCGGCCACGCCGTCCATGGGATGATGGCCAAGGACCATTCTGTCTTTACCTTCCATTCGACCCTCCCGCTGGCAGAAACGGCTTCGGTCTTTGGCGAGCGTATTCTCACCGATGCATTGATGTCCCAGGAGCGGAACAAGGCTGTTCAACAGGGGTTGCTCTTAAGCCAGCTGGATGACATCTACGCCACGGTGCTGCGGCAGGCCTATTTCGTTCGCTTTGAAAAGTTGGCACATCAGATGGTCGCAGAGGGTGCGACGGGGGACCAGCTGGCCAAGGCCTATTTAAGTGAGTTAAGGCAGCAATTCGGCAAGGTCGTGAAGGTTCCGGACGAGTTTCAGTGGGAGTGGCTCACCATCCCTCATATCTTCGCTAGTCCGTTTTACTGCTATGCATACAGCTTTGGGAACCTGCTCGTGCTGGCTTTGTACAGACTGTACAAGGAGCAGGGTGCGGCATTTGTGCCGAAGTACCTTGATCTCCTAACCACCGGCGGCTCTCAGGCTCCTCTGAACATTCTCAGTACAGTCGGCGTCGATATGAAGTCTGAGGCCTTCTGGCAGTCGGGGTTCGACACGATTCGCGAAATGGTCGAACAGCTGGAAACGACCCTCTCGTAACTTACCTCTTTTCGACAGGACAAGCGAAAAGCCTCGCCCTTGGCCTTCCGGAAGGGGCTTGACAGAATGCCGACATGATGGCATACTGATAATGCTTCTCATAATCGTCACAAAGGTTATCATGTACGTATGCCTGTGCAACGGGATCACTGAGTCGGATGTCCGTGAGGCCGGAAGAGCAGGGCTCGTGATGCCCTGCCAGCTCAAATCGATGTTCGGACTCAAGCAGAGTGGCTGCTGCGGCCGCTGTGCCAAGAACATCCACGAATTTGTCGAAATTGCCGTTCAGGAGCATCGGCTTCCTGTCCCAGCACTGCAGACCGGTAAACTTCCCCTTAGTCATCAGCCAACACGAATCTGTGCGAATCCGCCGCATGGTTCTTCCGATCCAGAGAAACTACACTGGACAGTCATCGACTCGGATGCTCTGGGACCGCGCTGTGGTTCTAGGAAAGGAGTTACTGCGAGGACGCTGCCCTGATGAGCTTCGCAATATCGGCCACGCGGCGGCCTAAGACTTTGGCATCGGCCAGTTCCTTGTTATCGATCCCCGGACTGTCGCCTTCTGTCGTGGCGGATGCCCCAAACGCCCCACCTCCGCTGACCACAATCATTTGATTGCCCAGCATCGCGGCAAGAATGGTCAACATCGTGATCTCCTTGCCGCTGGAGATCTGCCCTCCGGTGGCGAAGGCAGCCCCGACCTTGTTCTTCATCTTGAAGTCGGGAAAGACGCCGAACTTGAACTGCCAGTTATCGAAAAAGGTCTTGACCTCTCCCGACATGTTGGACCAATAGACCGGCGAGCCGACGATCACAGCGTCGGAAGAGAAAAGATCCTCTGCTGTAACCTGACCGACTCGTTTGAGCAACACCTCCGTCCCTGGGACCGTCTTGGCCCCATCGACTACCGCTTCCGCCATACGCTCCGTATTTCCTGATAGGGAATGATAGGTCACCAGGACCTTGACCGATTGCGGAGCTTCTTCCGCCCAGGACCAGAAAGAAATACCGCTCCAGATAATCGCGAAGGTAAGTACGGCGGTACAAACGAATCTTGTATTATTCATGGTGAGGTCAATGCGGGCGCTCGATCTGCCGAGGTTCACGATTTCAGCAACCACCCACATCGTACTTATGGAAGCAATGAATCGCCGGGGAGGACCGATGCTACCTAGCGCCGAATCGTCTCTTCTTCCATGTGCTCTTCAACCGACACTTCCGTCAATGTCCCGCGGTAGGCACAGCGATGACAACGGATCCGCCACTCTTCGATCCACTTTTCTTGAACATAGGACTGACGGCACGTGGGGCACACGAAG
This sequence comes from Nitrospira sp., assembly GCA_005239465.1. GTDB lineage: Bacteria > Nitrospirota > Nitrospiria > Nitrospirales > Nitrospiraceae > Nitrospira_D. The sequence continues at coordinate 86,167 of SPAW01000024.1, forward strand.
ACCCCCTTCTTATAGAGCACCCGACGCTTCTCTTGCATCGCATCCTCTTCCCAAAAGCCACCTGGAGCATGGCACACCGTCTGTCGGGATTGCAAGATTTACAAGGAGGAAAACCGCCCAGCCCCACTACTCCTGGAGCACTTTCTTGACTCAATATAACCTGACCGTTACGATGCGTTCATGCGCCTCGGAATCCTTCTGGTTGGTCTCGTATCTTTTTCGATTGTCGGATCGCCCCTGGGTGAAACGACGTCCGTTAGCCTGGCCGCGGATTCTAGACTGATTCCGATCCACACCCCCTCAGGCATCATCATCCAGGCTGAGATTGCCGACTCACCGCAAAAACGCGCCACCGGTCTCATGTTCCGAGATCACCTGAAGAAGGACCATGGCATGTTGTTCTTCTTCCGCGAACCGCAAGCCTGGACGTTTTGGATGAAGAACACGAAGATCGCCCTCGACCTCATCTGGCTGGACGGCAAGAAACGGGTCATTCACATTGAGCAGAACGTTCCGATTTGCACCAGGACCGATGACTCCTGCCCCCAATATCGGTCGAATAGTGATGACGCCATGTTCGTGCTGGAAATCGCCGGTGGTACAGTGGATGGATACAAGATCGAGAAGGGGTCAAAACTGCAGTTCGCCCAGCCTTAACCCACATTACTCACGAGCAGTTCTGCTGCAATCGCAGATTCGCTGCTGCGACAAATCTGTCGGCGGGCGTGCTCGCCGCTCAGTCCCTCAACGTACTGTTCAAGTACGTCTCGGGCCCTCCCGGCTGTGCTTGCCCGTCTCGCGACGCGACCCCGCGATTTCGCGACGCACTGCTCGTGAATAATGCGGGTTAACGCATTCTTTTTTCAGCTCCGCCTTCTCATGATTTTTCCTGCCAAGACCGAACGCGTCGCGCGGTAATGACTCCTTCCACCCGTTCAATAGCTTTCAGCACGCGGTTCAGATGGGCCGTGTCGGCAATCTCCACCACGAAATCCAGCTCCGCCTTGCGGTCTTCACGAGTGATGATTTCAGCGCGACTGATATTCGCGTGGCATTCGGCAATGGCTGAGGAGACGTTCGCTAACACGCCGGTCTTATCTTCGGCAATCACGGCAACTTTTACGGCATGCTGACCGGGTGTGGCGGTATCCCACTCCACTTCCACCAACCGTTCTCGATCATAGTCCATCGCTTCCAGGTTGGGACAATCGACTGCATGGATCGTCAGCCCTCGTCCACGGGTGATGTACCCCAATATCCGATCGCCAGGAACAGGATTGCAGCAGCGGGACAACTGCATTAACAAATCCCGCGCCCCCTTCACCTGAACGCCCTTCTCCCCTCCCTTACTACTGGGAGCCTTGGCGGGGCTCAGCGGCTTTCCCGCGTCCGGCGCGCCGCCAGGCGCGGGAGCGACCAACCTCCCGAGGATCTGGGCCGTCGCGATATGTCCGAACCCGACCGCTGCAGCCAGCTCATCGGCCGTCTCATATCCTTCTTGCCGGGCAACCTCAAGAAGCTGATCGGACTTCAGGGCCTGAGCCGGCGCCAATCCATGGCGTCGCAGCTCCGACTCCAGCAAACGACGGCCGATTTCAAGGCTCCGCTTCTGCTCTTCGGCCTTGATCCAATGTTTGATCTTGGTCTTTGCGCGCGACGTGCGAACAAATTTGAGCCAGTCCTTGTGCGGAGTCTGGTTGGGCAACGTCAGGATTTCGACCGTGTCCCCACTCGCGACCTGATGCTTCAGCGGTACAATCTTCCCGTTGACCTTGGCGCCCACACAGTGGTCGCCCACTTCGGTGTGAATGGCGTAGGCAAAGTCGACCGGCGTCGATCCCTTGGGCAACTCTTTCACCGTTCCCTTGGGCGTGAATACATAGACAACGTCGTGGAACAGCTCGAGTTTGACCGAGTCCATGAATTGCCGGTTGTCGGGCAAATCCTTTTGCCATTCGATAAACTGCCTCAGCCAGCCAAAGGCCTTGCTGTCTTTGTCATCGACCCGCCCCTGCTCCTTGTATTTCCAATGGGCTGCGATTCCATATTCGGCTACACGGTGCATCTCATCCGTCCGAATCTGAAACTCCACATGCTCGCCTTTCGGTCCCACGACGGTCGTATGGATCGATTGGTAGAGATTGGATTTGGGAATCGCGATGTAGTCTTTGAAACGGCCAGGGAGCGGGCGCCACAGCGAATGGATCACACCGAGCACCGCATAGCAATTCATCTTCGTGTCGGTGATGATCCGCAACGCGGTGATATCGTAGACCTCCTCAAACGAGATCGACTGCTTATTCATCTTCTGGTAGATGCCATAGAGATGCTTGGGCCGGCCGTAGACCGCGCCGACCAGTCCGTTCTCCGCCAGAGCCTTGTCAACGAGCGTGCTGACTTCCTGAATGTACTGCTGCCGGTCCTCATCCCGCTTCGCCACACATACGCGCAAGGTTTCATAGACATCCGGCTTCAGATGCTTCAAGCACAGGTTTTCGAGTTCGTTCTTCACCCAACCAATCCCGATGCGATTCGCCAAGGGCGCATAGATCTCCAGCGTCTCCTGCGCAATTTCCTGACGCTTACTCTCGCTGAGATGTTCAAGCGTGCGCATGTTGTGGAGTCGATCAGCGAGCTTGATGATCACGACGCGAATATCATCCGCCATCGAGAGCACCATCTTGCGAAAGTTTTCCGCCTGCTTTTCTTCGGAGCTCTTGAACGTGATCTTTCCGATCTTGGTGACGCCATCAACGAGATGGACCACCTCTTTGCCGAATTCCCGTTCGAGTTCAACAGCCGTCGCCACCGTGTCTTCCAACGTATCGTGGAGCAGCCCGGCCACCACCGCCGCCACATCAGTCTTGAGCAGGGTCAACACGCCAGCCACCGCGACTGGATGTTGCACATAGGGCTCTCCTGAACGCCGCGTCTGGCCCTCATGGGCCTTGGCGGAGAACTCGTAGGCCTTGCGGACCATACCGAGATCCGCATCCGGCTGATAACTCCGAAGTCGGCCCAGCAACTGTTCGATATCGGTGACTGTTTCGTACACCATAAGTCCGCTATTCACTGGCCGTGGGACGCATGTCGCGGATACGCAACTGAATCCGATCCAGCCCGTTCCAATGGTTCAATTCAGGAGTAAACGCTACATCCACGGGAGTCCTGAGAGAGAGGCCCTGCTCTTCGAGGGATTTCATTCCGAACCCGATACTGTCGAAAGCGAGTGACCGCCCTTGCCGGAGCGTCAACTTGAGATGCTTCTCACCCACGACGCGGGCATTCATGATCTCAAGCCGTTTCCCCGCGAACATGGGCTCCGGATTGCCGGCCCCGAAGGGATGTAACGTGTCAATCTCCTGCAGGAGGCGAAGTGTCACTTCATCCAACCTCACTTCAGAATCAACGTGAAGCGTAGGGACATTCTGTGTGGCCTGGGCCCATACACCGGCCAACGCGGCAAATCGCTCGGCAAAATCCGGAAGTCGGTCTTCTTGTATGGTCACCCCAGCCGCACTGGGATGCCCACCGAATGCCACAAGCAGATCGCGGCAGGACGCCAAACCCTCATAGAGATTAAATCCTGGAACGGTGCGGGCCGACCCCTTGCCGATTCCCTTGTCATTAATGGCGATGACAATCGCCGGCCGATGAAATCGCTCAACGAGACGCGCCGCCACAATCCCAACCACGCCAAGATGCCATTGTCGAGAGGCCAGCACGATGGCGCTGGGCACTTCGCGTGCTTCCACCTGGGCAAGAGCCTCCTGCATGATCTCGGACTCAAGTTGCTGACGAGCGTGATTCAATTGTTCAAGATGCTCGGCAAGCTGCTTCGCTTCCGATTCAGATTCCGTCGTGAGCAGCTGGACCCCCTTGATCGCATCATCCAGGCGCCCTGCCGCGTTCAACCTGGGGGCGAGCTTAAATGCGATCGTTTCCGTCGTGCAGGCCCTGATCACCCCAGACACCAGCTTCAACGCTCTGATGCCGCAACGCGTCCCGCGCGAGAGTTGTGTCAACCCTTCGCGCACAAAGGCGCGATTCTCATCCTGCAACGGCACCACGTCGGCAATAGTCGAGAGTGCCACCAAGTCCAATAGTGAATCAACGGGCACCGACCCCGGCCCATACTTCGCATGGTACGCACTGGCCACCTTGTACGCCAGGCCGCCCGAGCACAACCCGTTGAACGGATACTGCGCGTCGCGCCGATGGGGATTCATCACGGCCAGAGCCGGGGGCAATTCCTCATCGGTCTGGTGATGGTCCGTCACGATGACATCGAGCCCAAGTTGATTGGCCAGCGCAACCTCACGATGCGACGTGGAACCGCAATCCGACGTCACGAGCAACGTCACCCCCTCGACTACCAGTTTTCGGATCGCGTTCTCGTTGAGTCCGTACCCCTCACGGAGTCGATGCGGAACATAGGCGCACACATTCGCGCCAAGCCTGCGGAAGAAGGAAAGGTAGATGCTGGTCGCCGACATGCCGTCGACATCGTAGTCGCCATAGAAACAGACGCGTTCTTGCCGACTCATCGCCTGATGAAGACGATCCACAGCCCGTTCCATGTCTGGAATCAAAAAGGGGTCATGTGAGCGGATAGGGGACATCCACGCGGTCGCTTGATCAAGGGTGGTCACCCCGCGAGCGAGCAGCAACGAGGCCGTGGCCGAGGAAATCGACAGAGCCTGGGCCAAGGCCGCCTGTTGAGCGGGATCGATATTGCGAAAGACCCAAAGCTTGGACTTCATACTTGCCTCATCGTGGGCCTAAGCCTTCTTGGGAGCTAACTTATCGGGATTTAAGGGGATGGTAATGGCTCCCCTCCCCTTTGTCAAACCGGTCGAGCTAAACCGAAACCACTGCCGTATAAGGAGTAATCTGCGAACGATGGCGCTGCGGAGGGAGTGCGGATGAAGGCGTAGAAAGCGGAAAGAGAAACGCGAACTGCTCGGACGCTATTCCCCTCCCTTTTGAACGTAGTTCTTCACGAATTCTTCAGCGTTCTTTTCAAGCACATCGTCGATATCGTCGACGAGCTTATCGATGTCTTCCTTAATCTTCTTGCCGGCCTCGACGACTTTGGGATTCGCCTTAACCTCGTCCTTGGCCTGGGGCTCGCGTTTCGGCTCTTGTTTGCGCTCCTGTTTTTCCATCCGAGCACCTCCCGTGATTCGGGGCAACTCTCGTGGATCAACGCTGCGCGTGATCCCTTGCGCACAACTTACTCCAGGGTCCGCAAGCCCGTCAAGCCAAGCAAGAAAACGTGAACCGTCATTCGTGAAGCGTATCTCGCGAACAACGAGATTCGCGTGCTCGCTACTTCACAAGCAACGAGACGATCAGCAACGCGACGATGTTGATGACCTTGATCATCGGATTGATCGCCGGACCGGCCGTATCCTTATACGGATCGCCGACCGTGTCGCCCGTGACCGCCGCCTTGTGCGTATCGGTGCCTTTCAGCCCCTGCTCTTCGATGAATTTCTTGGCATTGTCCCAGGCGCCGCCGCCGCTGGTCATCGAGATGGCGACGAAAAGACCGGTCACGATGCTGCCGACGAGGACGCCGCCGAGCGCCTGCGGCCCCAGGATCACGCCGACGAGGATCGGAGACACAACCGGAATCAAGCCGGGAATCATCATCTTTTGAATCGCTGCCTGCGTGACGATATCCACACAGGTGCCGTATTCAGGCTTCCCGGTTCCTTCCATAATCCCTTTAATCGTCCGGAACTGGCGCCGCACCTCTTCCACGACGAGACCGGCCGCTTGGCCGACGGCCTTCATGCAGAGGGCTCCGAAGATAAACGGCAGCATCCCGCCTAAGAAGAGTCCGACCAACACGGAAGGGTTAGAAAGGTCGAACGTGCTCCCCCCACTCCCTTTCCCGACCTCACGCGCATATTCAGCAAACAACACAACCGCTGCGAGACCGGCCGATCCAATGGCATAGCCCTTCGTCACTGCCTTGGTCGTATTGCCGACCGCGTCCAAGGGATCGGTGATGTTCCGCACCTCTTTGCCCAGATGGGCCATCTCCGCGATCCCACCCGCGTTGTCAGTGATAGGACCGAACGCATCGATGGCCACGACAATCCCCGCCATCGACAACATCGAAACCGCTGCCACGGCGACACCGAACAAACCGCCAGACGCCGCGCCACCGCAAATCCAGTAACTCGTAAGAATCGCAGCCCCTATCACAACTACCGGAGCGGCCGTTGACTGCATCCCCACAGCGAGCCCTGCGATGATGTTCGTCGCATGGCCCGTTTCGCTGGCCTTCGCAATTTCCTTCACCGGCGCGTAGCTCTTGGACGTGTAGTAGTCTGTGATAAACACCAGCGCGAGCGTCACAACCAGGCCCAACAACGCCGCGATGTAGTAGCTCATCCCGCTCACGCCGCCCACGCCCTCCATGATCATGGTCGTCACAGGATAGAACGCCACCGCTGCAATCCCGCCCGCGACAAAGAGCCCCTTATAGAGCGCAGGCATGATCTGGCCACCCTGGCTGACTTTCACAAACAACACACCGATGATCGTGGCGAAGATTGTCACGCTGCCGAGAGCCAAGGGATACAGAATCGGGGCGCTGATTCCTTTGAACAGCGTAAACGCCAATACCATCGCCGCCACCGTCGTCACGGCATACGTTTCGAAGAGGTCTGCCGCCATCCCGGCACAATCTCCGACGTTGTCGCCCACGTTATCCGCGATGACTGCCGGATTGCGTGGATCGTCTTCTGGAATCCCTGCCTCGACTTTTCCGACGAGGTCCGCTCCCACATCCGCCGCTTTCGTGTAAATACCGCCGCCCACCCGGGCAAAGACAGAGATCAAGCTTCCGCCGAATCCGAGACTGAGCAGCGCATGGATCGCCTTCTCCTGGCCGGCAATCGATTGCGCGATCGTATAGAAGCCCGTGATGGCGAGAAGTCCCAGTCCGATTAACAAGAGACCCGTCACGGCCCCGCCACGGAAGGCGACCGTCAACGCCGCATTCATCCCGTTGTGTGCAGCCTGCGCTGTCCGAACGTTGGCGCGCACCGCGATGATCATGCCCACATACCCGGCGAGGGCCGAAGCGCCAGCACCGATCAAGAATCCGACCGCGGTCAGCAGCCCGAACTTATCGGAGGCCGCCCCGACTCCCCACAGTACGACGAAGAGCACGGCCGCCACGACACCGACAGTGCGGTATTGCCGATTCATGTAGGCGCCGGCGCCTTCTTGAATGGCTTTAGCAATCTCTTGCATCTTGGCATTGCCGGCGTTCAGCTTGAACACCCACATGGCCAGATAGAGGCCGTAGGCAATGCCGGCCACTGCCGCAATCAACGCAAAGGTAATAATCGCTGAGTCGCTCACGAGACACCCTCCTAGTGGTTAAACGAGCTTCTTATGTCACACGGTTCCCGTGGCTACAACCCATCAAAAGTACGTGAGACAACGGGGAAACCGCAGGGTAGCGCAGGTTCAGCTAGAGGCTAACTACCTGAAAAGTCGGGCCATTCTATACAGCTGAGAGGAAGGTATCAAGATGAAATACAAACTCATCGCACAAAATCTCTGGATCGTTCCTTGAGCCTCATCGATGCCAATGGCTTCACAATGGTCGATGACTTGAGGTGGAAAAGTGACATGAGGCCTTCTTTGCAGACCGAGAGCAGACTTGCTATAGTGCGCGGCGATTGGAGGAAATGCGATGGGCCTAGAGCCAAATTACATCATCATCGACGGGCAGAACTTCAGCAAGTCCAAGCTGGCGCTGGATAATCACGTGTACAAGAATTGCCAGATCGAGGATTGCGACCTGTACTACAGCGGCGGGCAATACGAACTGATCGACACCCACATTACGAACTCACGCCTCATCCTCAACCATCCTGCCAAGGGCATCTACAACGCCTTGCAGATCTTCAAGATGAAGTCCCCGGGATCCCGCATTATTTTCGAGTAGTCTCTCAGGACCGTCGAAAGGCCGACCTGCTTCGTCCTCACATCCCCCGGAGCCCTCCCCGCTGATCCACCAAGAGAAGCTTGTGACACTCCGTTCACGCGCATAGCCAATGGCATCAACCAACCCTTACGACAAAGAAGCCACTTTTTGTCTTGAGTTCTCCTCTTCCTTCACCTTATATAATATGCATCCGATTGCGTGGAGGGGCCTCCGCGACTGCACGACCCACTGGAAAGGGCATAACCGTGTCGTACACGCCGAACTACACCAAAGCCGTTTCCCGCAGCGAAGGGGCCATGAGACGATACTGGCGTTTCATCAAGATGGTGATGACCCGGTGGGGCAGAGACAAGACCTTCGTGTTCGACGGACAGACTTTTGAGTACTTGTATCACTTCTATAGCATGACTTGGAAGAACGAGCGTGGCATCGAGATCCCGATTTTCCAGGACCTCATTCGCGCTCGTCACGGCAAGCGGATCCTTGAGGTCGGGAATGTCCTTGCTCACTATGCCCCTATCCAACACGATGTCGTCGATAAATATGAGGTCGAACCGGGCGTCATCAATCAGGACATCATCGAGTTTGCGCCGGCCGAGAAATATGATCTCATCGTGAGCATCTCGACCCTGGAACACGTCGGGTGGGATGAACAACCGCGAGAACCCGCCAAGCTACTCCAGGCAATCGAGCACTTAAGAAACAGATGCCTCGCCCCCGGAGGAACAATTGTGGCCAGCTTGCCGTTGGGCTACAATGATTACTTCAACAACTTATTGAAGACCGGTAAAACACCGTTCACAGAACAGCATTTTCTCAAGAGGGTGTCCAAGAGAAACTATTGGATCGAAACAGACTGGGACCATTGTCGTGACGCCAAATACGGAAGGTTTGTCGCGAATGCCGTAGTTATTGGCATCATTGCTTCTTGAGCCAGCAGCTAGAGACACCCTCCCTCCACATGCCTCCGCTTCATCGGTCGGCCTTCTGACAAGGTATCCGGCGAGGGCAGGAACACGGTCCTACGAGTACCTGCCCGATTCGGCTGTCGGATCGCAGAAGATGAGACAGGTGGGCCGGAGATTTGGTGTCTGTGCCTCCCTCGCCCCTTACTTGGTGACCGGAATATTTTCGGTCCGCTTGACGATTTCGATCGGGTGGAAGACGGGGTCCTGCGAACCTTTGGAGGATTCGGCTTCGACCCGCTGGAGAAATGGCGCGGAGCCTGTGATGGGTCCGTAGTTGAGGGTGACATCGACGTCGAATGTTCTGGTGTCTTTCGGCGTCGGGAATGAGAACGTCTCGACTCTCGTTTCTTCGGGCTTCAGAACGGTGTCTTCGAGGACCTTCACCGCTTCAAAATCAAAGATGGTCTTCTGGCCCTTGGCATCCGCATAGGTCCGGCCATAGACCCGGTTGTCTGCAAAGACGGTCTTGAGATTCTTGCCTTTCACATCGAGATCCAAGACTACCGTAGCCCAGGCCGGGTGGGTCGTGGGCAGATTGTGCGGCACGAGGCTTTGGACCTTCACGGTGACGGTGGTCTTGTAGCCATCGATCTTCGTTTGTACATCCAACTTCGCCGCTTCCTGGCGCAGCTTGCCGATGCGCCCGGGAAAGGTGTGGTTGGCGACTTTGCGTTTCTTCTCCCCGTTCGCCGACTCCCCGACCTGTTCGGGCATGTGGCAACTCTGGCATTCTTTGCCGGACTTCACGGCCTGGCTCTGGTCCCAGTTGCCGAGCAGATCATTGGTCTTGCCGAGGTTCGTCGCGGACGGCACCGACTGGTGGCAGTTCAGACAGAGATCGGATTTTTGAAACAGGCCCAACTCCATCGACTGGTGCGCGAGGTTCTGGACAAAATCATTGTACGGTCCATAGAGCGTCTTGCTGCCGAGCTCATATTTCGGTTCCGGCGGATGCTTGGTGCGATCCACCTGTTTGATCAAATGGCATTGCGTGCAGGCCACGCCGTCCAGGGACGGATCGCCTGATTTCGCTTGATCGACAAACAACTGTGCCTGATCCGAAAACTCTCGCACGTGCGGCGCATGGCAACGGAAGCACAAAGCCTTGTCTTGTCCGGCTGCGGAATTCAGGTAGGCATCGAGGGACGCGCGGAATGCCGGGGAATGAATAGACTTTGACAGCGGCGAGGTTTCCCATTCTTCATAGACCCGCTCGTGGCAGCGTTTGCATTTATTGGAATGGGGGAAGGCTTTCTCGATGAGCGATTGAGACTTGGCCTCCTGTGCCAGTGTGGGGGAACTCCCGCCGCCGAGGGGAAAAACCCTACAGGTCAAAGCGGTTACAACAAGTCCTACCACCATCATGTACTTGGATTGCCCCAAGATATCCGTGCCTTCCTTACAACGATTTGACGCGATAGGTCAGAAAGCGGGACTGTGTATACTCATGAATGATCTTCTGCGCCTCGTCCCGGTCTTTGTCCCTGCTCAACGTGGCGAGATATTTCTCCCTCAAGGCAGGTTCGGGGGCGGGAATGAGCGCATAGTTGAGGACCGTTTCCACGGTCGCTGCGATCGTCCCGACCGGCAACGTCTGTGCAAATGGGACCTTCCTGGTGTTGCCGCCTTTGATGAAGGGATCGGGGATCGGACCACGCAGGATCTTGTCATACGGCAACCCAAACTGCTTCGTCTCTTCGGAGAGGACCTTGCCCTTCACATCCTTCGTCGTGACGGTCAGGAAGAACTGCTTCAGCACCGGGTCGCCGTCAGGGAAGCTGTGCGGGAGGCTCCCGATCTTTACGAGAACGACCCCCTCCACGGTGGCGCCGGTCTTTGCCACGTCGATATCGATGCGCGGCATCCACTCAGCCTGGAGGTTGCGATTCTTCAGCAGGGTACCAGGGACCACCACGCCGCGAAACCAATGGCGGCCGATGGCTCTGGTCATGGCCCCACGCCGCGATGTCGAACTGCCGGTCGAGGGCTCCATGTGGCAATCCTGACAGATCGTGCCTTGGAGAATTTCTCCCGGCAGGTCCTTCTGCGTCACATCCTTCACTTTATCGAAATGGCATGAGGCACAGAAGTTTGCCTCGCGGAACAGGTCCGACTGCGCAGACGAATGGACCAGGTTCTCTTCCGGATCGGCGTAGGGCCCATAGAGCGTGGTCCCCGGTTGCACCTTGAAGGTCGGCGGCGGGTTCGGCGTTTTCTCCACCGCATTGATCAAATGACAGGACGCACAGCCGATCCCCTCGACCTGGGGCTTGCCGGCTAAGACTTGCGCCACAATTTTCTCAGCATGCTGCGGGAATATTGACGTAGAGGGCACATGGCACGAAAGGCACCGGCGCCGATCATCCGGCGACGGATTCGTCTGCATCCAGACACCCAGCACGGTTCGAAAGACCGGCGACTCCAGCGAGGTGCCGTGCAAGAGGGCCGCATCGACCCGGCCGAACGTTTTCAAGTCAGGCGTCTGCTCCCTGACGCCCTTCCACTCTTCATAGTGGCGGTCATGGCATTGCTTGCAATCTTCCGACCGGATGAACACCTTTTCAATTTCGGCCACCCAATCAGCGGGAACCTGTCCATCCGACTTTTGCGCGCGCGCGCGCTCATGATAGAGCGCGTTGATGCCCATGATCAGCAGCACCAACCCGATTGTCCCAACGGTTCGTAGCTTCGTCATGCCTGTGCCGACCCTCACTAATCCCGCTTACAGCCGACAAAATGGAAATTGACGCCCCACCCGACTGGATCGCCGGGATCGGCCGGCTCGTATGTCCCGACGGTAAAGTTGCATTCCTTCATCGCCTTCTTAATCGCGTTCCCGAAATCGATCATGGTCCTGATTTCGGTCTTGTCGATTTCTTTGATGACCGACCGAACCTTGATGCCCGCATAGTCCGCCCGTGAATTGCCGATCACTTCAAACACTGCGACGCCTTGCGGTTGCTGCAGATTCAGCTCTTTCTGAATGTCTTCATCCACCGCCCCAACGACGATGCCGAACTCCTCCCCAAGCCGCGCCGCCTCCCCCTCCGTCATTGCACTGGACTCAGTCGCAGCCTGCGCGACTCCCATGTCTGTGAAAAACAGACTGCTCAACAGAAAAAAAGCCCATCCGCAGGGGAGGGCTTTGTGTGCTCGCGATTGAGATCGAATGGACTCCCTCTCTCACAATCCTGTCACTCGACGAGTGAGACAGGTGCAGGCCGTGCTTCATCACACCAGGAAATCTAGAGTTTGGCAACCGGATCAATGGCCAGCTGAAACCACGGAGCCACGGCCTTCTGGCCATTGCGTTCTTTGTTCTCCCCGTTCCAGACGGCGAACGATACGGTCTGCACGCGACCAGGGATGAGCTTCGCTTCGTTCTCCTGTTCTTCGCTCACGAGGGGACGGCGCATCACGACCTGCCAGACGCCGTCCTTCCACAGCGCCTTGCCCTGCACACGGCCCTGTTTTTCTTTCGTCGTCAACGTGCTGAATCCGCCGCCGATCAAATCTTCCACCGACGAGATCCGGCGCGGGATGACCTCAAACGTCCGCACACCGCCCTCTTTTTTCTCGGACGTCCGAGCCGCTCGTCGATCGATGTCGCTTTGCCAATCCGCTTTCCAATGCCAGATATTGATGTAGTGATCGAGTTGCCCCATGCAGAAAAAAGCCGGCGCGTCGCCGAGGGGAAGGCCGATCGCCACCCCGTCCCGGAAGGTGCCCGGCGTCAGCCGATCGTTCTTGGTGTTGTCTTGCCACTCAAGGAAGAACGCGATGTCGGTCCCGTTGTGCACCGAACGCACCACCAAGGCCCGTGCGGTTGGTTCCGGCCAAACGGGCCGCGTAATCACTTGCCCGCTGAGCGGGAGAGTCATCGGCGAGACCTTGCTCCAAGCAGCATCTTCGGGAGCATTCGGCAGATCGCCCTCGACCAAACGAGATCGGATGATCATCCCTTCGGAACTAACGAGTGGAATCCCGAATCCACCGAGGATGCTGGCCACGATGAGAAGACTCGACAGGAACACGAGCAGGAAGGGACGGGAGCGGCAGAGGTTCGTCATTCGCACCATGCAGTACTTCCGAGAACCGACGGAATCCGCCGAGATGAACCCAGAATACCACAAAATCCGTGCGAGACAAACGAGAGGACGATGAGGTCGATAATTACGCGAGCTTCACCCGGCGGATTTTGTTTTCTCCACGTTCGCAGATATACAGATGTCCTTGCGAATCCAGCGTCAAGCCAACCGGTGAGTTCACTACCGCCTCGATCCCCAGGAGGCCATCGCCATGCTTGAGCGTCCCAGCGGATTCCTTGGCGACGAACCTCGCAGCGCCGCAGCCGCCCATATTCTTGTCTTCATACCCGCTGTCACCGTTGCCCGCTACCGTCGTGATGATGCCCGTAACGGCATCCACTTTACGAACCCGGTGATTCATCGTATCGGAGACGTAGAGGTTGTCGTCACGATCAAACGTCACGGCTTCCGGCGCATGTAACATGGCTCTGATAGCCGGCTTGTCGTCACCGTCGTATCCATACCGGCAGACGCCTGCGACGGTCAAAATAATTCCCGTGTGCGAATCGATCTTTCGTACACGGTTGCTGCCCTTATCGACGAGATGTACGTCGCCCTTGCTGTTCACCGCAATGCCGACGACATCATAGAGGCGCGTTTCCATCGCCGGCTTTCCATCATCCAGATACATCGACATATCCAGTCCGTCCGAACAGACCGGCATGAGCCATCCGTGATCATCGCTGAAATCGATTCCGATCGCATCGCCTGAGAGCACTACGAGATTCCGGGCGACCAACGGCTGTTCGCGCGCATCATCCTCCGCGGTCCATGTTCCGGCAATCGTCGTCACCATCCCGGTCTTCGCATCGTACTGGCGAACCTTGTGCGCCTGAGTATCGGCGATATACAGCACATCGTCCTGGTCGAACGCGATCGCGGCCGGCCATGTGAGATTCACCTCCAGCGCTGGACCATCTCCGTTAAAACCGTGCAGGCCCGTGCCAACCACCGTCGTGATGATGCCCGTCTCGCGATCGATCTTGCGAATCCGATTGCTCCCCGAATCGCAGATGTACAAGTTGTTCTGGGAATCAAACGCCACGTCCAGCGGCAGGTAGAGCCCGGCTTCCCCACAGAGGCCTTCGTCGCCGCTGTAGCAGGTTTCCCCGATCCCGGCGAAATTGTGGAGCGTGCCCTCTTGGAGATTGATGCGCCGGATGCGGTCGGAGCCGGACTCGGCGACGTAGAGCCACTTCTCTTCCTTGTCGAGCGCGACGTGATGCGGGAGCGGAATCCCCGCCTTCACCGCACGTTTGCCGTCACCCGTACTGCGTGCTTTGCCGTTCCCCGCAAAGGTTTCGATGTAGCCGCCGGCCAACTGCAGTTCTGTATCCATAGACGTGACTTACGTCTCCTCACTCACACGGGATGATTCGCTTACGCGCGCGTGGTCGGTTGCACGGTAGCGGCAGGCTGGTCCACCGCGACGGCCTGAGCCGGCGCCGCGGTAATGGCCTGGGGGGGCGCCGCCATCTGCTGCTGTGCCGCCGCCTGGGCTTCGGCCTCAATCGCATCCGCCTCGTGCACGGACTTTTTGAATCCCTTAATCGCCTTGCCCAATCCCTCGCCCAACTGCGGCAACTTTCCCGCGCCGAAAATAATCAGCACGATGACCAGGATCAGGATCAGCTCTGTAAAACCAAGACTCCCAAACATAGTGCGCTCCTTCCTAAAGGGTGAATCAGGCCCCGGAAATGTCTTTCGCTTTCTTCGCGAACCGTTCTTTCAAACGTTTGCGGGCCTCCTCGGCCTGCTCGAACATCTTGCACTTGTCATAGACGCTGATAAGATTGTAGTACGCCAGCGGCTCATCCGGATTGTGCTCGACGGCGCTCTCCATGACTGTGATCGCCAGGTCGGTTTTCTTGTGATTGAGGGCGATTTCCATCAGCTTGAAGCTCGACTCCAAATGCTTCGGGTCCAGTTCCAACGTTCGGAGATAGCACTGAATCCCCATGTCGATCGTGTTGTAGTCGGACACTTGCGGATTATCCAACTCGATATACACCCCGGCCAGGTTGTACCACGCGATCGGATCATCCGGGGTAATTTCAACGAGGCGCTCGTAGTAGTCCTTCGCGTCCATGTATTTCTTCTTGTCCGCGTAGACCCGGCCCAGATTGAACAGCGCCAGCACATCGTGCGGGTAGACCTCCAACGCATGTCGAAACTCGGCCTCGGCCTCATCGGTCATGTTCTTCGTCGCATAGATGGTCCCGAGGTTTGAGTAATACATGGCCAGCGAGCGATTCATCTCCGCGCGCAAGCCTTCGGCCATCTCAATCGATTTCTTCACTTCCGCAAGGGCATCATCGAGACGGCCCTTACTGAAGTAGAGTTCGCCCAAGCGGCAGCGCGCCTGGAAATCGTCCGGCTCGGTCGCGAGCAACTTTTCAATTTCGGCGATTTCTTCGTCCGCCGACAGGGGCTGATCGCCCGGATCGACCGCAGTGCCTATCTGAGTTGGTTCCGACATCGGTGTTGGTGTGCTCATACGATTTTGACCCGTATATACGGTCCCCTCTTAAGCCTGCTCGGTGATGAGTCCTTCAGGTGATCCCATCAATGGACTGCTGGTGGCTGACGCGGGTTCCGCGACGGTCGGTTTGACCCGATCGAGCGTAAGCAACATCACCCCGAGAATCACCATCAGGGTGAGATTGGAAAACAGCAACGCATACCCGGCAATGAACATGAGGCCGATGCCGTAGCCGGCTAACCGCCCCATCGTGAGCAGCTTGATGACGGTGTACGACCAACAGAGCAAGCCCCCCGTGTAAATCGCGAACGGGAGATAGAACGTATAGCCCATGCCAAACTGGAAAATCCAACCGATCCCTTGCGAGGCCTGCCGGACTGCCGAGGCCAAGGTCGGATCATACAAGTCCAACAGATAGTCGGTAAAGATCAGCGTCGTGAAGATTGTGCCCGTGGTCGCCCAAAACCAAATCGCTCGGTGCCGCCGGCGCCGATTCTTCGTCCGCAAGGACAACCCCCGTCCATACGCCACGAATACAAGAACGCTCGCCAAGACCATCAGCGCCTCGCCGATCCGATGGGATTCGTAGACAAGGGGCGGCGCCGCCAGTGTTCCGGCCAAACTGTAGATCGTCGAGATGATCTGATAATACAACCACCCTGAGATCCCAAGATAGTACGTCACCCCGAGAATGCGTTGTGCCCGCTCGTGATGGGTGATCAGATACTCCAGCACGAACAACGTGAGCGTGATCAGCGCCAAGCCGTTATAGATGATAGCGCCCAGCATCCCCGGTTGCACGACCAAGAATCCGACGGTCAACAGCAGCAACAGCGATGTGCCCGCTATCGCAAGTTTGGTCAGCCGGCTGGTCTCATGCCCCACGCCTCGATGAATCATCGTCAGGGTGAGGCCCAAGAACAACAGAATGGCCACAATGTTGAGCAGCCATGTCCCCACCTCGGTCAAGGCGGTGAACGTGGGCGTAATCCACGGGTGGGCCACAGCCATCTTGCTCAAATGCATCCCGAGGCGGGAGACCAGACGATACAGGACTAACTCAAGGAAGGAGGTCAACAGGACGAGTTTGACGGTGTACTCGAAAAGGGGGCCAAAGTCCCCGATCTTTCCCGTTAGTCGCTCGCCCATCGTCGCTGCCTTGATCACGAACTACCCCTCCGTGCAGCAGGCATTATATCTGTCGGAAAAAAACAGGGTCAATGCTGCCCAGCCGGAGGCGCCAGGACGGCACGCGCGCCAGGAGTCTGTTCGAGTAATCCTTCGTTGCGAGGCAAAGGAGATGCTGGCAGATGCGAGGCCGCAGGCTCGAAAAACCGGAGGCGTATTCGCTGGAATACGTTGAGAATTTTTTCGGGCCGAGAACGACGCAGATGCCTGCAAATCGTTTGACGCAGTAGAATGGCATTACTCGGACAGACTCCTATGAGCCGATCGGTTGAGGCGCCTGTCGGGCCTCTTCTTTCGCCTTCGCGATGTACAGCAATCCATCAGCCATTGAATAGTTGAAGGGCAGCTCACAAACCACTTCGCTGACCCGTTCATAGACGTACTGATAGAGTTGTTCGGCCTGGTCCGGCGTCATGCCTTCTTGAACTTCATAGAAGAATCCAAGGCTGAGGTCCTCTGCCGACGGACGCATAATGCGCCTGATCCCGTACCCGGCCGGATCGCTCATGATCGGGGCTTCCTTCTCGAGGTCGAACAGGCAGGGCTGACAGGAAAACCCGAATGAATCGTGGAGCTTCTTGCTTTCCACGATAAAGTTCATCGTATCGAGAGCCTCTTCTTCTGTTTCCGTGGGGAATCCCACGATGATGTAGCAATGCACGGCAATGCCGAGATCGACGCAGTCGTCCGCGATGCGTCGGACCCATTCTTGTTTGATCCCCTTCTTCATGAAATCCATGACGCGCTGGTTGAAGGATTCCAGTCCGAAGACAATCTTCAAACACCCGGCATCCCGCATCGACGCCAGCAGATCGCGCGTGAGATTCTTCTCAAACCGCATTTCGCACGTCCACTTCACATCGAGGCGCTTCTCAATCATCTGCTGGCAGAGCCGTTTCGTCGGCGACAGGGCGAAACATTCGTCGGTAAAAAAGAAATGCTGCGTCCCGTAGCGCTGCTTGAGCCATGCCAATTCCTCGATCGTTCGTCCCGGTTCCTTCTGCCTGAAGTTCTGGTGATCGAGCGTGAGCGCGCAGAACGCGCAATCTTTGTAATAGCAGCCGCGCGAGAACTGGACCGGCAGCACCGGCTCTGGTGACAAGTATCGACAAAGCGGGAAGCCATCATAATTCGGCACAGGCAGCTGATTCACGTTCTCGGAGTAGAACGGCTGGTTGACCGTGATCTTCCCATTCTGCCGATAGATCAGGTTGGGAACCTTGCTGTAGTCCATCTTGCCGGCCAGCTGATTGACCAATTCCAGCAGCGCCGTTTCCCCTTCGAACACGACGATATCGTCGGCCAGTTCGAAGAGACTCGGGCAGCGGCGAATGTTATCAACGAGACGCGTAAAGATGCTCCCGCCGATCGTGACATGCAGATCCGGCGCAGTTTCCTTGATCAATCGACAGAGCGTCAGACCGGGGATGATCTGCGACGTGGCGGTGATCGACACCCCGATTAAGTCGGGGCGATCGTTCACGATCGATGGAATGAACTTATCACGGAAGAGACTGATATAGGGATTCTGCGCTTCGTCACGAATGACTTTCATCAGGTCTTTCGAGGAGTAGATCGAGTAATTGCTGAACTGATTGTCGACGACGGTGAGTCTGGTCGGAAAATAGACCGAAGAGACCAGCTCCAGCCACTTGTCGATCATGAACAGGCTGGCACGATACGCATCGAGGTCATAGAAGCCTTCACCTCGCAGTGTCTCCTTGGCGAGTTCGATTCGGTCGATCAGATAGGCAAACCGATCGAGCGAATCGGTAACCTTCGCATAGTGTTCCCGGCTCATGGCACCCGTCTCCCCTGACTGTGTCCGCTCAAGCTCACGCTGCTTGTCGATCAACTGCTGATGAACTTCAGCCCCATAGGATCTCGTGAGCACTCCATCCAACAGCTCGATGCCGAGATCATGTTGCGAGACTTCCGACACGCCTCCCTGATGCAGAAATCCCGTCAGGGACGGCAGGCTCAAATAGGGCTGAGAAGGATGCCAGGTCGGAGGGAAAAGCAGCGAGACTTTCATGGCAGCTCTAGTTCCAGTTGCACCGGAAAATCAACAGGTTTTGAGAGAAAATCACTTGGGGTTATACTCTCCGCGCTTCTTGAAATGCAACTCTGCACCCGCCGTCCATTTCGGCGCAATTGTCGCTTCACTCTTTCAGTAAAAAGAGGAGGCCCCGGACCGTTTCGTCACTTATCGTGACAATGATCCGGGGCCTCTCTTTGACTTCTACCGACTCTATGCTCTCCGACGACGGAGATTCACGGTCTTTCCCGAGACCGGCTCACTTACTGAAGCTTTAGCGTGAACCAGGTAGAGAGCGCCTTCATACCGTTACGCTCGATGTTGGCACCGTCCCACACCGCAAACGCGATGGGCACGGACATCCCCGCCTTGAACTGCGTGTCGTTGGCATCGCTGTTTTCCAGCGTCCGCTTCACGACCACGCGCCAAGTCGGGCCTGAATAGGCGCCGCCCTTGACGGACCCGGACGGTTCCCATACACCGTTCCCGATCACATCCTGGTGGGCCTGCGTCGTGAGAGTGCTGAAGCCGTTCGCATTCAGGTCTTCGACCGAGCTCACACGAAGCGTCGGGTCGGACAAGATGTTCCCGGACCAGATTCCGGGGTTGAAGGGGCCGAGGCTTCGACCGATCCGATCCGGATAGGTCACGCCGCCGGCCGGCTCTTCAAAGTAGTAGTCCCAGAAAATGCCGGGGTACTGATCGTCCACGTCCCAGATCCCGGCGCTGTCCTTGCCGAGATCCTTCTGCCATTCCGCGTTCCAGCGCCAGATGTTGGTGGTCCCGCCGGATTGTCCCATACATTGGAACGGCGGCGCACCGGAGGTGTTCACCGGAAACATCACGGCGACCTGGTCCCGGAAGTCCTGTGGACCGATCGTCGTATCGTTCTTGGTCTGATCGATCCACTCCAAACGCAATCCGACGTCCTTGCCATTCGTCATGGCCTTCACGAACACCGACTTCACAGAGATGTTCGGATGCATGGGGGTGGTGATCAACTGGCCGCTCAGCGGAACTACGACACCCGGAACGCCTTCCCAAATCGGGTTGGCGCCATCCATGGGGATCGAGCCCTTGATCGTCTTGGCCGGAATCGTGACCGGCTGGCTTACGGCCAGCGGTACTTGCCCAATCGTCAGCATGACACCGACGGTGAGGGCAGAGAGAAGAATGGCAAACACCAATTTCTTGTTGGTGGTCTGCACTACTCTCATATTACTAATCCCTCCTCTCACTTAAAGATTACTAACATCACCCAAAAGACTGCTTACATGAAACTCAAGCTGAATGCTCGAAACCTAGGCGGTTCCGACCGGTCCCCCCTCCTCTTTATCCTTGTCTTTGTCCTTCACATCCATGAATGTCTGCGCCCCCACCTCGTTCAGTAACACGCTCAATTCGTTGCCTTGATCCTGCGCGCCACATTCATAGGTTTGACCTTCAGGGGAATTGAAGGTCGCCGGTCGATAATCGGTCTCGGTATAGGGCTGGGGCGTCACGCCCAAGAATGCCGTTTCAAACTCCATCCAATCGGCCGTCATGTCCGCGACCAATTTGAAGATGCCGGAGTCCGCTTTCTTGGTCAGCATGCGGCAGAAGAGCGGCACCCAACGACCGATGTGATTCTTGACAAACTTTTTCTGGGCATCCACAACGATCTGCGTCTTATCAGCGCCGTCATGGCAGCGCGAATAGGATTCTTTGTAGGCGAGGAAATGCATGAACTCGAACTCAACGCTGAGATGATCGAGCCGTTCATGAATATCCTTGGACAGCTCCACACCGAAGGCTTTGTAGAAACCTGAAATGTCGCCCATCACGTGCGACTGCGCGAAGACGTGATCGTTTCCGAAGAGCGTTTCGTAGGGTGGACAGTCGAGTGTGATGACGTTGCTGAACACCCGGCGATGCTCCGACTGCAGATCGCCGAGCTGCCAATTGACACATTCAGAGGCAATCAGCTTCTCAGCCAGATCTAACTGCTTCTTGAGCGAGACGAGCTTCTGCTTCGCGCGCTCTCCCCCATTGTTGTCCAGCACGGTCTGCAACACATCGAGCGCGGCCCGACCGTCTTCCACAAATTCTCCGCACTGGAGGTAGTCGAGAAATTCCTCATCTTCCGGATAGAGAAGACTCCATGAAATGAGAAGATAGATTTTGCTGCGATTGAGTGCACGTTCGACTGCGGGGGAATCTGTTATCGCCGGCGGAGTTGGAATGACGGCGGTCGCAGAGGTGGATACGCTCTGCACCGGCTGTTTACTCGTCATACATGGTTCTCCTGGATGTCGCGTTCAACCCAGACCCCACAACAACTTGCGCACCCCCCGCGCGCACTTAATTGCTTAGCACGGGCCTGCGTATGTATATGAAAAGGCCCAGGGGATGTCAAGCGCGAACTGGTAGGAGTGGCTCGATCGTCAACGTGCTGATTTTCAAACCCAAACCTTGTGGATTGGCGCATGTCCACCACGCCACGTTGCCGTGATTGTTCGATCATCGATCGATCCTCGCGAGTTGTCGAGCCGGCGTGACGCGAATCGCGACGTGATCATTGACGGTTTTGCACACTAACTCACACATTCCACACCCAACACAGGCCTCAGGCACAATCATTAATCGCAATGATTCAAAGTCCATCGCGAGCGCATTCGTCGGACATTTCGACACACAGGCATGGCAGCCTTGTCCCGCCGTGCAGAGTCGATGGGAAATGGCGGCGATCCCCATTCGAACATCGCCGACCCCGTCAACCGGCACCAGCGCCTCCGTCGCGCAGGCCGCGATACAAGGAAAGTCTTCACACAACAGACAGGGCGATTGATCGGCGAAAATAACCGGTGTGCCGTCATGCGCATGCGCAACAATCGCGCCGGGAGGACAGGCCTTGATGCAGTCACTGCATTTCGTACAGCGCTCCAGAAAGAGCGCGTCATCGACGGCGCCGGGCGGCCGTAGCCAATCAGTGCGGATCGGAGGCGGGGCCTGTGTCGGAGCGGCATCAGTCTGTTTGGCAAATTCCTGCGCCGTCTTGGAGACAGAGCGAACGGAGTCCTTGAGAAAATCGCGCCGGCCATATGATAGATGAGTAGCCACGTGTTCTCGTAGATTTGACTGACTTCTTGATGATCAAAATGGCCGTTCAGCGAGGCCGCAGCGAGCTAGAGGGACTGTCGCCCTTCCGACCGGCGACTGTCCCTGTTTAAATGGCGGGACAGGCACCGGCAATGCGGAGCCAGTCCCCTGAGGTCTCGAGCGATGCGAGAACGAAGCTGGCGGCCATTTTCATCATCCAGACGCGTTACATGACACCATCGGCACGGAGCTTGTAGACTTCCACGCAGCGATCGCAGGCCCCGAACTCAATATCCCACCCGGGATGATTCTCACGAATAAAGCCGAGCACGTAGGGCTCAATCTTATTGCCCATGTCTTCAACCCAAGAATAGGTGGGAAACCTGCAGAGCGGACAGGGAAATCCCGGCATGAGCATGACTTTGTTTTCACTCTCCGGTACCTCGCCGCCCTCCACATCGACTGCGCGATCCAGCACGCGGAGCGTGTCGGTGGCCATTTCGATCAATTCGGAATGTGTAAAGTACGAGGTCTGCCAGAGCCCTTCGAACACCGACTTCAATTGAAGCGGTGGAATTTTCCGATACCACGATCGGAATTCCTTGAACCGATCCTCCTTGCTGAGCATCGGCTCTCTGCCCGTTGCGACCAGCCGGCTGTCCACGCTCAAGCTCCAGAGCACACGGTATCGCTGCAAGATCAGCGTTTCTTCGCCTGGATTTTGTCCCACCTTCGTATCCGGATCGTACCCGAACACCGGATCGATCATATCGGAGATATGCATCAGCTCATGGCGGCAGTAGCGCGTGAGCGCCGGGTCGTAAAACCGGCGCGGGATCAGCTTGATCCCGACACCCTTCATGCCTTTCTCCTCAAACTCTCTGGCCAATTCTTTTTCCACCGACCCCCACTTGCGCAGGATGTCGACGCCTTCCTGATCTTCCTTCAGCACGCCTTTGACCAGGACGATCCCTACCTTCTCCTTCAACAGCGGGTACTCATTAAAGGAGTCGCGCACGATGTCCGAGAACCCCCACGTGCCGAAGAGGTATTGATAGAGCTTCTTGAACTCCCCTTCCCGGTCTTCGAGAATGAACTTCTCGTAGATCGGGTCGGCATATTCGTGGAACTCCTTATAATAGGTGGGGTCCCCTTCCCGTTCCGTCTTTTCGACGAAGGAGTCGATCACTTCCTGAAGCAATGCGGGCTGAAACCTGATTTCCATGGAGAGTCCTCGAACAGTAGATGTTACGACTGGGAGATGGCGGGTCGCGGCGAACCGCCAACCTCATGGGCTCTGGGAGCCGACTTGACTTGGCCGCAGCGCCTCTCTTACGATCTCGCAAACACGGTTGAATTATACCGGCCTAGCTGATTTGCAATCAAGGACCTCGGCCAGTAGATCCTCAGGTCAGGAAGAAGGTTGTTATGCCGGAACACACGATCACCCCGGCCATGCCAAGCGCAGTCCCCGGGTCACCAGCCGGCATGGCGCCGACCCCTCCCATCGACTTCTTGGAGTATTGGAAAACCGACTGTCGCGAGGTCAACACATTCCGGGGCCATTCGCATGGTGTCTGGGCCGTAGCGTTCTCACCCGATGGACTGACCCTCGCCAGCGGCGGCGCCGAGCGCCTCGTCCGCATGTGGGACATCGAAACCGGCCGGCTCCTGCGCTCCTTGCGCGGCCACACCAACGATATCCGGGCCATCGTCTTCACACCGGACGGACACACGCTCGCCACCGGCAGCGAAGACCGAACCATTCGCTTGTGGAACGGCAAGACCGGCGAGCCGACGAAACTCCTCTTCACGCGCTACGATC
Source organism: Nitrospira sp. (assembly GCA_005239465.1). Classification (GTDB taxonomy): domain Bacteria; phylum Nitrospirota; class Nitrospiria; order Nitrospirales; family Nitrospiraceae; genus Nitrospira_D. The sequence continues at coordinate 109,812 of SPAW01000024.1, forward strand.
ATAATGTGTGCAGCCTCTCGCTCTCGCCCGACGGTCTCATGCTCGCGCGCGGCAGCCACAACAAAGACATCAAGATTTGGGAAGTCACCACCGGCACCGAGCTGATGACGCTCCTCGGCAAGGACGAGTACGACCACCACTGGTCCGTCTGCGTCGCCTTCTCACCGGACGGCATTCACCTCGCCCACGGCACCGACATCGGCAAGATCAAAATTTGGGAAGTGCTCCCGAGCGGCGAAGAAAAAGTGTTGCACGACGGGCACTGGCGCCGGGACGCCGAGGATTCCACCGAGACACGCGGCTACTTCGTCGAAGATGACGGCGGATTCCAAAAGCCGATGGATTACTGGATCGGCGCCATGGCCTTTACGCCGGACGCCAAGATGTTGATCACCGGCAGCCGGGATAGCACCATCAAGCTCTTCGAGATGCCCAAGGTCATCGAAATGAAAACCCTCACCGGCCACACCGGCTGGGTCCGCAGCCTCGCCGTGTCGCCGGATGGGAAAGTATTGGTCAGCGCCGGCGACGACCAGACCATCAGGTTCTGGGACCTCGCCACAGGCCGCAACTTCCGAACCGTCAAGGGCCACACCGGCGGGGTGCGCTGCATCACCTTTTCACCCGACGGCCGCCGCCTCGCCAGCGCCTCCTGGGATCGCACCATCAAGCTCTGGGAAGGCGGAGCACAACCGACCGAGTGAGCACATCCAGCGCGCTCTGCAGCGGAACGTGCAGGGCGCGCTTTCAACCGCACGCTTCATGGCTCCTCCTCTTCCACATCCTCAATCGACTGCTTGAGCGCTGCGACGAACGCGTCCGGCTGAGCCAGGGCACTCTCCGTCAGTTGGAATTCCGACACCAGCACACCCGCTGTATCGACAATGATTACACGATAGCCTGGTTTCACGGCCACGCCCCCTTTTTATATGATTCGATCGGCCACGAGCCTACCACAGTGGGAACGGGACTTCGATGCGGTGAGATGAAGGATGGGTTGACTGCCGCCCCGCCTCTTGACGTTGGATAGAAGGTACGGCATCTTTCAGAGCGTCGAGAGAAGGAATCGAGAAGGCGAGTCACTATGGCAATGGCATCAGTCATGCTCCCGCTTGGGACGCAGGCTCCGGCATTCGAACTGCGCGACGTCGTGAGCGGTCAGACCTGCTCGCTCGACTCGTTTAGGGGCAAGATCGCGGTGCTGGTAATGTTCATCTGCCGCCATTGTCCCTATGTGGTGCACGTCGAGCAGGAACTCGCGAAGATCGGACGCGATTACCGCGACACCAACCTGGGCATTGTAGCGATCAGCAGCAACGATCCGGTGGGGTATCCCGATGACGCGCCGCAGCGGCTGAAGGAGATGGCCGAGCGACTCGGCTTCACCTTTCCATTCTGTTGCGACGAGACGCAGGAGGTCGCGAAAGCGTATCGAGCCGCCTGCACCCCGGACTTCTATCTGTTCAATCAAGAACGGCGGCTGGTCTATCGCGGGCAGCTCGACGATAGTCGCCCCGGCAACAACAAACCGGTCACCGGCCGCGATCTGCGGGCCGCGATCGAGGCCGTGCTCGCCGGCAAACCGGTCGGCAGCAATCAAAGAGCCAGCATCGGCTGCAGTATCAAGTGGAAACGTGGTAACGCTCCGCCGTATGCCTAGCAGGCTGTTGAAAAAGGCCGCCAGCGTTATTGGAAGGTTACGGCTCAGTCTAAGGCTGAGATGAAGCAAGTCAGATCTTCGCTCAACCTTGACCTCAACCTCAGCCTACCTCGCTCGCTGCGGCCTTGCCTGTGGAGAGGTGCATCTTGGACTTCGGCGAGCTCAGTCGAGCCGCGCACCGTGGTTGGGAGGGTGAGACCATTGTCCTTTTTGAACAGCCTGTTTCGGATTACGCCGTTGTTCCTCGGCGTAAGCATTGTAGCCTGCGACGGGCCGATGCAAACCGTGTCCCTCACCACGGAAGACTTCCGTTTCGTGCCCGAACTCGTGCGGGTGCAGGCGTCATCACCCCTCACCCTCGCCGTCTATAACGCCGGCCGGGAAATACACGAGTTCGACAGCCCCATCCTCATGTACGCAGCTAAGACGCCGTCCTCGGACGCGGCCATGAAAGCGGCCAGTCCTGGCATCGTCCTCGAGCCGGGGAAATCCGTGCAACTCGCCATGGCTCCTCCACCGGGAACCTACCTCTACATCTGTCGACGCAAAGGCCACGCGAATATGACGGGTACGCTGATCGTCGAGTAGGCACGGAGGATGGAAGATGAACGAGCCTCAAGCGAAGGAACAGTGGTCAGGGAAGAAGCCCCGGGAACTAAAAAACTTTCGTGCTTACAATTGTGGGCATCATGAAGGGAAAAAGATCCCAGTGATGTTTCACCAAGATTTACCAAGTAAAAAATGATCCGGACCCGGTCCTGGCACGAAAAATCTCGGTCCCCATCTTCTGTGGATAATCCTGTGTACAACTTCATGCGCGCATACAGGACCGCGTGGATTACGCAGTCATCCCTGCAAAATGCCTATTTTTTAGGCATCTGCAGTTCGACCAGCGCGCCCCTACTTATAGTGGTCTGGACGGATTTTCTGGAGTTTTTCACGCATTCCTAGGAGCACCGGCCTGTCATCATTAGAATCGCTGCTGCTGGTGCGCCTGCGGCGTCAGACAGGCGTCTCAATATCCACAGCCCTAAGGGTTTTCTGAGCAAACGCGCTCAAACAATAGGCCCAGAGCGGGATTCGCCATCCGGTAAGAAGCATCGTCTAACGGGAGGTCCCGATAAGATGAAAGAAGAAAAGATGGAGGAAACAGTCATGCAGAGAACTACAGACCAGGTCGCGTTCAGCGCGCTTACTTTTTTCGGTATACGTTGAGCCCGACCTTTTCCTCGCGATTCGGGATGGTCACGTTCCCCTCCGTCGAAGCAATGATGATGGTCTTGCCTGATGCCGACGGCCCGAATTGCTTCGAAAGATCCACTTTGATCGTCAACAACGTGCCCTCGACAGTCATTTCAACATTCTTCATGATCGTATCCTTTCAGCCAGCGCTTGCGCGACGGCGTCGGCTACCGGGATGTCTTTATGGCTATGCTCGGTGATGCAATCGTAGGCAGCCTGCGCCTGACGAGCCATCTGAAAACCTTACCCAGGCCTCCCTCGTTGCCTCTACCGGCATCTGTCTATTATACTCGCCGGTGAGGTGGCCCCCGCCTTCTTCAGCACTACGCTGACGTCCTTGCGCAAGTCCCGCCCGCTGAGGGGAACGACCTTGCTGCCGATGCCCGTCCTCGTAATCCACCGTCGTTTTTGGTGGGTTCGTAGGCAGCCAGATGGTGATGTTCAGTTGGAGCTTCACCGTCACCCGGTTGATCGTCAACTGCCCATGCGTCGCATCCATCTGCTCGGCCTGCCCGCCCACGCTCACATCCGAGAGAAAATCAGAGGCGCAGACCGCCTCTTCCGGCAGGGTGAGCCGAGGCATCCCCCGCGGCGGCCGCCGCGGATTGAAATACTGGGTCCCCATCTGCGCCGGCATCTTCTTGATCGTCACCGACGACTGATCCGCCTGGACCGACGACACCCCCGTGAGCAGGAGCACCAGTACGACTGACCACCATCGCATCAATCACCTCCCTGATCTGCGCCGGGACACCACGGCCGAAGTCGTCCTCTGCTCATCCCTCATGACAGCCGTCATCCACCCAATTTGAGCCAGGCATAGGGCATCAGGTAATAGCCCGCTACGGAAAACAGCACGCCGAGCACTGCCCCGAACAACCCGGTGACAGAGAGCCCGGCGAACGGGGACAGGAACACAATCAGGATCATTAGAATCGCGATGGACCGATGGCGCTCGTAGAACTGCCTGCGCTGGTCACTGTTGAGAGAATCGGTGAATGACAGCCCAGAACGAAGCGGCATGGGCGCAGTATAGTACAAACACTGAGCGGGGGGCAGCACCAAGCGGCAGGTCGGGGCTGGTCGTGAACACGGAAGGCGCGAGGGACGAGGCGAGTGCGGAGCGTCAGGAAGACTCCATCATCGCGTGTGCGTAAGAATTATTCCCTGACGCCCCTCATCCCTCGATCAACGCAACACTAGCGCACCTTGATCTCGATGGCTTTCGGTTTCGCCTTCTCGGATTTTGGGAGATGCACGTGGAGCATGCCGTCTTTGAAGTCGGCAGACACTTTGCTCCCATCCGCATCCTCCGGAAGTGAGAAGCTGCGCACGAAGCTCCCGTAGGCGCGTTCGACCCGGTGATATTTTTTGCTCTTTTCTTCCTTCTCGAATTTCCGCTCGCCGGAAATCGCCAGGACATCGTTCTCTACCGTGAGGCGCACGTCCTCTTTCTTCATGTCCGACAACTCGGCCTTGATGAGATATTCCTTCTCATCCTCCGTAATGTCCACCAGCGGCGACCACTGGGCCACCGTCAGAGCTTCCTTTCCCCCGTTCCCTGTCGCTTCCCGAGTGGCAAACATCGTCGCCAACCGGCTTTCCAATTCATCCCGATCTTTAAAAGGATTCCATCGAGTTCTGCTCATAGGATCCCAGCGTAAGATTGTGTTCATGGCCTCATCTCCTTGTCGTCATAGAAGTGAACGTTTAATACTCTCATGGTCCCTGTCACGATTGACCTGATGCACTAACCAGTTGCCGTTCCGCGTTCAACCAGTCCTCCAAGCCCCGGCCTTCCTGCCGGCCTCGTTTGTCATATAATTCGTAGGCTCGCCGCGCAATGCGGTCGTGAGCCCAAGCTCCCTTCGATGTCTGCTCAGCGGGACCAGCCTTCTCACCGGTTGGACTGACCCTGGACGTGCCGGCCGACATGGTCGGCGTCGCTCGATTTAAAACCGTTTCCTTGCTCATCGTATACCTCCTCACGCTGCCGTGTTCATAAATGTGAATTGTATAGTGAGACGCCTCTCAACGATCGATTCCCGTCACTGAGTCTTTTTCCCCGTCGCGTCCGGCGGAGACTTGTGATACCACTGATCCGCCCACTTCATCAGCTCACTCTTTTTATCGCCATACCGTTCCTGGACTTTGCCGATAAACTTGTCGTAGTTCCCTCCGATCTCCTGCAAATCATTATCGGTAAACTTGCCCCACTGTTGTTTCAGTTCGCCTTTGAACTGCATCCATTTTCTTTTGAGTTGATCAACGTTCATAAGATCTTCCTCCTGTCTAAAGTATCGATACCTCAGCATCACGTTGGCATCAGGTTGTCACGTCGGGAAACCGTCGGACAAGCCGAGCGGTGCGCCCCGTGACCACATGGATCGCGACCAGGGCAATCCCGATCAGGAACAGAATCCAGGAAACCTGGACCGCGACCGTAGACACCCCGGCGAGATTCAGGGCGCCGGCGATCAAGCCGACTGCCAGGAACACTAGTGCATAGTAGAGCATGGCTCACTCTTCTCTATGGAATGTGGCGTTAGTCGAACAGTCCTCTGAAGCATGGCCGGCGTCCTGGCTGCCTCCATCAGCAGACCACGACACAAGGCATGCAGCCGTTCAGAGAAACTCTGGCGCAAAAACGGCGGAGACTGGGGAATCGGTCACGCTGGGAAGGATCAGGAAGCGCAAGAGATAGGACAGTCAGCGGAGCTTCACACCTGACAACATCAATCACCCTGGGCGCAATGAGTACAGGAGTCAAGCAATATAATGCGGGCCTGGATAGTTCAATGATACGGGCACGTTGCGACGCACGCTGGCATGGAGCAGCGAAGATCGCGGCGAAGAAGGTAGGAGAGAGTGGTCTGTTGATCTCCTGAGCTCGCGTAACGCGCGGCCTCAGAGGGATGGGATGGGCAGCCTGGTCATCCTCCTGCGCGCGGAACGCGCACTCCTCCAGCAGTATTCGTCGATCGTGAAGCGTCTCTTCTTGCTTGCGAGATACGAACGACGAGCGACGAAACACGATCCCAGCGACGCGCGCAGTGGGAGAGCAATCGGACCACTCTTCGAAAGAAAAAAACAAGCGAGCTCGGAGGGACCATTTGATGCAACGAAGAAATGGTGGCTGGCACCGCTCTTTTCTCCCTACCTACCCTCCTGCTGGAGAGCAGCGCAAGCGGGTCAGAAAAGGCTGCCGACAGGGTTTCAGATAGCCAGCGCACTTCTGTATGGTGCCGCTTTCGCCCTTCTTGTGACTTCCCCACCAAATAGCCTAGAATTGCCTCAGCGTCTCACCTACTCCACTCCCACCCAGGAGGTCGCTATGCAAACCTACGTCAGTCTCGTGAAGTTCACGCAGCACGGGCTTCAAACCATGAAAGAGCAAGGCATGCAACGGGCCGAGATGGTCAAGAAGAATGCCCAGGCGCTCGGTGGCAACCTCATTCAAGCCTACTATTGCTTAGGCCAGTACGACGTTATCGCCGTCTGGGAATTTCCGGACAACAAGACGGCCATGAAAGCCGCGGTCATGAACGCATCGATGGGACACATCGAGATCACGACCCTGCCCGCCATCGGCCGGGATGAGTGGAAGACCTTGCTCCAAGAAACGCTCGGGAAGAAAAAGTGATTATGGTTCCAGTCCCAATGATATCGAATACCAGACACTTGACGGCGGCGGGCCTCGCCGCCGCCGTCAGCCTTGGTTTGCTCTTCGTCACACCGGCCGTGGCGCAGCATGGCCACCAGCAAGGCCATAGTCCGAATGTGATGGAGTATCTCGATCGGCTCGACCGGCCCGAGCGCGACCAGGAGCAGAAGCCGGCGCAGGTTGTCGAAACGTTAGGATTGAAGCCCGGCATGAGTGTCGCGGACCTGGGAGCAGGATCGGGCTATTTCACCCGCCGCTTTGTGGAAGCCGTGACCGAAACCGGGATGGTCTACGCCATCGACGTCGAACCGGAAGCCTTGAAGTATGTCGAAGAGAGTCTTGTCCACATGCACCGGCCCTACACCGCCGAGTTCATCCACGCGCGACCAGGCAATCCCAAATTGCCGGTCGAGTCCGTCGATCTCATCTTCATCTGCAACACCTACCATCATCTCGAAGATCGCTCGACCTACTTCCGCAACGTCAAGTCTGCGCTCAAGCCCGGCGGCCGTATCGCCATCGTCGATTACTACCACGACGCCCGTTCCGGTGAACTCGGCTTTCCGAAGAAGCATCTCGTTCCGCGTGACACCGTCGTGGAGGAACTCACGGCAGCAGGCTACAAGCTCGTCAAAGAACAGACCTTCCTGCCGAAGCAGTATTTCCTGGAATTCGTGCCATAAGAGCGTGGCCAACCAGCGTGCTGCAGCTCGTGGCAGGTTGAGCCGTTGTTACCAGGCGTATGCTTCCGGTGCTGCGCCGCCCTGACCGGGGAAGATGTCGTCGAGCCGTTTCAAGGTCTCCTGGCTCAACGAAAGACTCAGCGCGCGCATCGATCCGTTCAAGTGATCCATCGTGCGCGGTCCGATAATCGGCGACGTGACGGCTTTTTGATGCAGCAGCCAGGCGAGCGCGACATCGGCCTGGCGCTCGCCGAGTTGCGTGCACAGCGCGGCATAGGCTTCCAACCGGGGACGATACTTCTCGATGTCTTTCTTCAGGTCCTCATTTGCGCGACGGCCGACCTTCGCCGGTTCCAAGGCCCCGGCCAACAGCCCGCGTGCGAGCGGACTCCAGGGGATCAAACCGATGCCATAGGCTCCACAGGCCGGGATCACTTCCAGTTCAATCATGCGCTCATTCAGATTGTAGAGACTTTGCTCTGACACGAGTCCGAGGAAGTGGCGGCTGCGCGCGAGCTCCTGCGCCTGGGCGAGGTGCCAGCCGGCGAAATTGCTGCTGCCCGCATAGAGCACTTTGCCGTCCCCGACCAACTGCTCCATCGCCTGCCAGATTTCCTCCCACGGCGTCTCCCGATCGACGTGATGCATCTGATAGAGGTCGATACAGTCCGTCTGCAGGCGCCGGAGGCTCGCTTCGCAGGCTCGCTTGATGTGCAAGGCCGACAAACGCGACTGATTCGGCCACTCGCTCATGCGGCCGAAGACTTTCGTCGCCAGGACCACTTTCTCTCGCCGCCCGCCGCCCTGCGCGAACCAGCGGCCCACGATCTGCTCCGTCCATCCCTCTCCGACCTTCCAGCCATAGACGTTCGCCGTGTCGAAGAAGTTGATCCCCAACTCCAGCGCCCGATCCATGATGGCGAAACTGTCCGCCTCGCTCGTCTCAGGCCCGAAATTCATCGTCCCGAGACAAAGCCGGCTGACCTTTACTCCCGAGCGACCGAGATGGACGTAGTGCATGGGGAAGATGCCTTGCTCCCATGTGTGGAGACGATATTCTACACAGATTGGAGGGACGGAGGATACTCAGGACTCTTCGTCTTCGACGTCCTCGATCAACTGCTTCAGTGCCGAGACGATCGGCGCCTGCTCGGTCAGTCGGCATACCGACACCAACAGGCCACCTTGCGGCGCGATTACTTCGACTCGCGCAAGGGGAGGAGACGGCGCACGAGGGATCCCGCTTTGTTCTTCTCATACCGTGCCACAAATATCTCGCCCGTGGTGCGAGCATGGTCTTCCGCTGCTGCTCGTGTCGGAAAGCGACTCTCCCCCACCTGCCATAACACGCTGGGATTCGCGCTCTCGCCCAGCAACTCCGTCACCGAGACCCGCAACGCCTTCGCCAATCGCACCAACGTGCTCAGCGACGGATCGTGCTCCCCCAGCTCCAGCCGAGCCACATAGAGGCGCGCCAGACCCGCCCTCACGGCGAGCTGCTCCTGAGAAAACCCTCGGTCGGCTCGAAGTCGCTGGAGCTGGGTGCCGAATCGCTGAATAGCCCGCATGGGGTACCTCGGGGAGGAGAGCGGCGGGAAGAGAGTTATTCGACTCCTTCAATGGCGGATCAAAAAGGTTCCCGACGCCGGTTTCCGATCTGACCGGTGCTCAACCCTGGAGGTCCTGTTTCAAACGGTTGAGGAGTTGGTCCAATCGTTCCTGGTGAGGCGGAGCCACGGTGATGAAGCCCACGCCGACCTCGCGTCCGCGGTTCCAACGCACCGCCGCTCGCTCGATAAGAATCGGTGACACCTCATTGGGCACGTCAAGGCGCAGTGAGACGTGCATGCCTGAGTAGACCTGACTGTCGGTCTCGACGCGGCAGCCACCCTTGGACAGGTTCACGATCGTACCGACCCATTCAACGCGATTCTGACCGGAGAGCACACTGTGAGAATGCACAGTAAAGCGCTGTTGGCGGCGGAGGTCCATGATATAACCTCGCAGGAACGTTGGAAGCGGGACTGCCAGTGCGGGCCAGCTTACTCTCTCATGGAGCACGGCGCAAGCTGACGTATTGCGCCATCTAAAATCTTACCCAGGGACAAGTCGTTGCGCCATTTGCAAATCTTACCCTCCGACCCCACGTGGTGTGGGGTAGAAGGAGGGGGAGGATGGAGGCACGATGCATGGCGCGACGGTCGAAGCACGAGTATCTGCGGGTGATGTGGCAGCGGTACCAGCGGGCGGGACGGAGAGAGCGATCGGCACTCTTGGACGAAGTGACGCGGGTGTGTCGCTATCATCGCAAGTATGCGATTGGGTTGCTGAGCAGGGCAGCCCCGGCCCGGCCACCGGTCCGCCGGGTGGCCCGGCGGCGGCCCACCTATTCGGCGGAGGTGATTCGGTTCCTCGCCCAGATCTGGGAGGCCTCGGGGTATCTGTGCGGCCAGCGGCTCAAGGCCGCCTTGCCACACTGGCTGCCCTGGGGACGGAAACGCATGGGCCTGACGCCCTCGATCGAGCAGCAGCTCCTGCGGATCAGTCCTCGGCAGATCGATCGGCGCCTGCGTGAACGGAAGCGGCGGCTCAAGCGGCGGCTCTACGGCACCACGCGGCCCGGCTCGCTCTTGAAGCACATGATTCCGATCAAAACGGATCATTGGGATGTCACGAAGTCGGGCTATCTGGAGATCGATCTGGCCTCGCACTCGGGCGCCTCGGCGGCTGGCGAGTTCCTGCAGACGTTGGACTGCGTGGACATTCACACCACCTGGGTGGAGCGCCAGGCGGTCATGGGCAAGGGCTGCCACGGGGTCGTGCAGGCCATGACCACCCCCTTGAGCAGCAGCTGCCATTCCCGCTGCGCGGGATTGACTCCGATAACGGCAGTGAGTTCATCAACGCGCATCTGTGGACGTTCTGTCAGCAGTGCCCGGCCGGTTCGGCCGTGCAGTTCACCCGGTCGCGGCCCTCTAAGAAGGATGACAATGCCCATGTGGAGCAGAAGAACTGGACCCATGTCCGCAAGCTGGTGGGCTGGGAGCGCTACGACACCCCAGCGGCCCTGGAGGCCCTCAACGCGCTGTATGCGGACCTGCGGCTCTTCCAGAATTTGTTTCAACCCTCCATGAAATTGGTGCGCAAGGTGCGAGTGGGCTCGCGGCTGATCCGCCGCTATGGCACCCCGCAGACGCCCTTTGAGCGGGTGCGGGCCTGCCCGGACGCGGATTCCCAGAAAGTGGCGGCCCTGGCGCGCCTCCTCGCGACGACGGACCCGTTCGTGCTCTCCCAGCGGATCGACCAGCATCTGGAACAGCTCTGGGCGCTCGCCACGCGGGCTCCCCGTACGCCGCGCGAGGCGGCCCCTCGGTCACCGCAGCCGCGAGCGAGCACCCCGTGGCGCGGGTGGACCTTCAGCCCGAGGGCCCCGCGCCCCTCATCAGCCTCGGCGGGGCCCACGGTCAAAAAACCGGCGCGCACTGTTGGCTCAGGAGCGACGATCTCCAGGCCGGCCAAGGGAGAGGCCAGGGAAAAAACGGCAGCCCGAGGCGCTGGAGTCTCCGGTAAGATTTTCAGATGACGCAACGACTCCGGCTTCGGTAAAAATTTCAGATGGCTTGACAGGGCTGATCATGCTGTATCTCCTTCGTGACCGTTGGTCTCTTGCAACGGGTCTCCTACATCTGTGACAGTGGATGAAACGACCTCACCGGCCATGGAGATTGCGATGGCTCATTCCGCCAACCTGGCTGTGACGCAGCCGCAGGCAGCGCCTCTCACCGTGGCTGTACAGTCGACGGTCGAGCGCGAAATCAAACTGGCGGTCGATGATCAGTTCCGCCTGCCCGATCTCCCCGGTACCCCGCTACCACGACGACTGCTGACCTCGACCTACTACGATACCTCCAGCCACCGCTTGGCTCACGCGGGGATCACGCTCCGCTACCGAGACGAGCGCGGGACACAGGCATGGCAACTCAAACTCCCGCTGATGAACGACCGGCAGGAACTCGAGATCGTCGATCACCATCCTGTGCCACCGGCTACATTCCGCGATCTGCTCCTTCTGCATATAGGGCAGCGACGGCTCATACCCGTCGCGACCCTGCGAACCTGGCGGACGGGCGTGCGGGTGCACAGAGACAACGTCCCGTTTGCAGACGTCACGCTCGACCGCGTGGCCGTCGTGAAGCACGGAGCCGTGATTCAGCGCTTTCGAGAACTGGAAATCGAACAGGTCAATGGGGAGAACTTCACGCTGCGGGACATCGAGCGGGAGCTCCGTCGAGCGGGAGCCAAAGAGCATGACGGACGTCCCAAGCTGTTTCGCGCGCTCGCCCTGCCCGTGCCGGGTGCGGATGGCCCGCCCGGACCGGATGCGCCGGTCGTGGAGCACCTGACCTGGGCCCTCACGCGGCATGTCCGGTGGCTGCTGGCGCATGACCCCGGCACCAGGCTCGGACGAGAACCGGAAAGCCTGCACCAAATGCGCGTCGCCACGAGACAACTACGCGCCGTCCTGCACGCAACCAAACCCCTGCTCGTACCTGAATGGGTGGACTCGCTGCAGGAGGAGTTGACCTGGCTCAGCCGAGTGCTGGGACCAACGCGCGATCTCGACGTGCAACTCGCCTATTTCCGGAACGAAGCGACCAAGCTGGATGTCCGAGATCGTCAGCCGCTGGTCCGATTCGTCGCGCAGCTGCAATCCCAGCGGGAGCACGTCCAGGAGCGGCTGCGGAGTGAGTTGAAGCACCCCCGCTACCTCGCCCTTATCAGACGTCTGCGAGCGGCGGCGCAGGAACCGGCCGTCGTCGAATCCACCGTCACGTTGCGCGACCTCGCTACACGAGAATTCAAGAAGCTGTGCAAGGCGATCCGCCGGATGGGTGCGTCACCCAGCAATGCCACGGTGCACGAGATCAGGATCAAAACCAAACAGGCCCGCTACACTGCGGAACTCGCGGAACCGACGGTCGGCAAACCGGCCACGCGCTTCATCAAACAAGCGCGTGTCGTGCAGGACGTGCTCGGCATGCACCAAGACGCCATTCAGGCCGAAGCGCACGTCCGGGCGTTCCTCTCACATTCGACGAGCGTGCGGGCGGGTTTCGTCGCCGGGCGCATGGTCGAACGCCAGCGGGAACGGCGCGCGCAGGCGAGAAAGAAAATGCGGAAGCTATGGAAAAGACTGTTGAAGCGAGGCACACAAGCGTGGGGATAGAAAAAAACGCAGCCGTCCACGACGTGCCTCACACATGCGAGATGAGAAGAGTTAATACCCCCGCCCGGTGCTGCCGCCGCGGCCCATCCGATCGAGCGGGAGCGCCTCGTACCGTTGCTTCAGGTCCGGATGCTCGTTGAGATAGCGCTTCACCGCCGCGTCATCGGCAAACACCTCGGGACTGCGCGTACGATACTGCTCCACCGTCAGATCATACTTGGCCAAGAGCTGGCCGAGTTTCGCATTGATGTCCGCGCCCATCTCCTTCATCTGCTCAGACGACGGCCGCTGCCCTTCTCCAAAGCGTTCTCCGCCTTTGAAGTAGTTCATCATCATCTCCCCGATCTCGATGCGGGCGTTCACGAACTTTTCCACCTCAGCCGGTTCCGCCGCAAGCGCGGCCCCCGCGAACAACACAACGCCCAACGAAATGCCGATGATGCGACGCGCCAGATTCATGGTCATGCTTCCCTCTCAACAGTCTGGATAAGACAGGCGGTCTATCGAAGACCCTCGATCATAACATCTAGGACGGACAACTTGCAGTTCCGGTACAAGGAGCGGTCCAGCGACTGGATCAGCGTCCTTCGATCCGCAGGCCGCGGCCGTAGGGATTCGTGGGGCTGCTGGGGCTGTAGGGATTCCCGGCACCGAATGGATTATTGAGCGAGTCCGGCGAGAACGGATTGCCGAAACTGGTCTATCTCGTTGATCCGGTTTATCTGGTCTGTCTTGTTCGCCGGACCGGCAGACTAACCAGAAGAACCAAAGAGACCAGAGAGACCAGAGAGACGAGTAAGGAGTCTCGGCGCATCCGTCGCAAATGGATTCGTCGCCGATTAGTTACTGAACGGACTGCCGTAGGGACTGAAGGGATTGTTCAGGCCGTCGGGCTTGAAGGGGCTTCCAGCTCCGAACGGATTGGATGTTGAACCAAGCCGAACGGACGGCGCTGAATCCGGCTAGTCTTCCTCCACGCTTTCATCGCGCGCGGAGGGAATGCCGTAGCGTTTGCATTTCTCCCAGAGGGCTTTGCGTGATAGCCCCAGGATCTTCGACGCGGTCGTACGACTGCCTTCGACTCGCGCCAGCACGGCGACGATGTAGTCTTTCTCAAAGCCTTCCCGCGCGGTCGCGAGCGAAGTCACCGCCCTGCCTTTTTTCTTCGTCCCGCCGGTCAGGCCTTCGCTGCAAAAGCCGCAGGAGTCCTGCGGCGTCCCGCCTGTATATGGACAGGATTGGAACCCGCAGAGGTCGGCCGGCTGCACGGATTCGCGATCGCGCCCCAGCGCCACGGCCCGCTCGACCATGTTCTCCAATTCTCGGACGTTCCCCGGATACGAATAGCGAAGCAACAGTTCACGGGCTGGCTGTGAAAACCCCTTGAGCTTCTTGTTCATTTTTGTCGAGCAGGTCTGGAGCACATGATCGGCAATGACGAGAATATCTTCCTGCCGCTGGCGAAGCGGAGGAATCACGATCTGCACCACATTGAGTCGATAGAAGAGATCTTCGCGGAACCGCCCCTGCGCCACTTCCTTCCGGAGATCCTTTTGCGTGGCGCAGACCAGACGGACATCGACTTCAATCGTTTCGTTCCCGCCCACCCGCTCGAACTTTCTCTCTTGTAACACTCGCAAGAGTTTCACCTGGACCACCGGTGAAAGCTCCCCGATCTCATCGAGGAACAAGGTCCCGCGATTGGCCAACTCGAACCGCCCCCGCCGCTGACGAAGCGCGCCGGTAAAGGCGCCCTTCTCATGGCCGAACAGCTCGGCTTCCAGCAGGGTTTCGGGCAGGGCGGCGCAGCTCACTTTAATCAGAGGATAGTCTCGTCTTGGGCTATTCTGATGCACCGCATTCGCGACCAGTTCTTTCCCCGTCCCGCTCTCGCCGAGAATCAGCACGGTCGAATCGGTCGCCGCGACCAGCTTGATCTTGTCCAGCACCGCGCGCATCCGGCTGTTCGTCCCTAGAATGCCGTTGAAGCAAAACTTGTCTTCCAGCGCGGCTTTGAGGTCCTGATTCTCACGACGCAACGTGACGACGCGGCCGACCCGCTCGACGATCAGTAACAATTCATCCATCTGGAATGGTTTCGTGATGTAATCGAACGCGCCGAGCTTCATCGCCCCGACCGCGGTCTCCACAGACCCGTGCGCAGTGATCACGACCACTTCCGTCTGCGGCGCCTTTTCCTTCGCGGCTTTGAGCACGGTCAATCCGTCGGCGCCGGGTAAACGCAGATCGGTGATCACGAGATCAAAAGTCTTCTCTCGCATCGCCTCGATCCCCTCGGTCCCGGTCGCAGCCGCATGGACGTCATACCCGACGGCCTCCAATGCATCCACCATTGAGAGCCGTATTAAGGGCTCGTCGTCGACCAAAAGTATTGCGAGCCCTTTCATGACCCCTTCTCCACCAAGGAACGCTCGCGTGCAACCGGCAGGCACAGCGTGAAGGTCGTCCCCTTTCCGACTTCGCTCTCCACCAGAATCTTGCCGCCATGACGTTCCACAATGCCCAGGTTGACGGAGAGTCCCAGTCCCGTCCCCTCCCCCTCGCTTTTTGTCGTGAAGAACGGATCGAAGACACGCGACAGGACGGCCGGAGGAATACCGGATCCCGTATCGCGGACTTCAACACGGCAAACGCCCTCGGCCACGGATGTCCGGATCGTCAAGACTCCGCCGCTCTTCATCGCTTGTACGGCGTTCAAGATCAAATTCATCAACACCTGCTCGATCATGTGCCGATCGACCATCAAGCTGGGTAAGCCATGCCCCAGCACGGTCTCCAGCCGGATCCGATTGGGCGCAAACAGATGGGTCGTCAGCACCAACACCTGATCGACGATCCGGTTGATATCCGTCGGACTGAATTCCGGCTCATGCTGCTGGGAAAAATCGAGCAGCTGCCGTACGATCTTCTGCACGCGCCGGACGCCGTGCTCCATTGAAGCCCAGTACTCCTCCTGGCGCGTCGGCGACAAGGCGCCTTTTCGAAGGTTGTAGAGGCAATTGAGGATCCCGCCGAGGGGATTGTTGATTTCGTGCGCCACGCCCGCCGCGAGCTTCCCGACCGATGCCAGCTTTTCAGAATTACGAATCTGCTGCTCCAGCTTTTTCGTCTCCGTCATGTCGCGCGCGATGCCGAGCACGCCGAGAATCTCTCCCTCGACGCCTTGAAGCGGAGACACGCTGACCATCACCGTCCGGACCTCACCCAGGCGGGTCACAATCTCAACCTCATAGACCTGCTTGGCTCCGACGTCCAAGGTACTTTTGAGCCGTCGACCGCGATGGCGTCGTGAGAGGAGCGAGAGATAGGGTCGGCCTAACAGGTCGTCTTTGCGATACCCCCAGGCATTGACTTTGCTGTTGACGTATGTGAACTGCTGATCCATATCGAGCGTATAGATGACGTCGTTGGCATTCTCGAGCAGGTTTTCCAGATACTGCTTCGTCTCTTCGATTTCCCTGGTCCGCTCTCGCACTTTCAGCTCAAGTTCTTCGCGGTACGACTGCAGCTGGCGTTCGAGCTTCTTCCGATCCGTAATATCGCGGAGCTGCATCATGACCAGCATGTGATCGGCTCCTCCCACCCGAATCAAATCCATTTCTACCGGTGTCTCACGTCCGGCGGCGTTGTAGACGGTAATTTCCTGGGTGGGAACCTGCCGTTGCTCCGTACTGATGTCGCGCAGCCAGCCCAAAAAGGCTTGGTGATAGTCCGCCGGCACGACGTCGAGCATGCTCCGCCCGACCACTCTCAATTCCGCATAGCCCAGCGCCTGTTCTTCCCGCTTGTTGACGGCGACGACCGTCCCCGCCGCATTCACCATGAAGACCGAGTCCGCGACCAGATCGAACAGGGCTTTGTAGCGAGCCTGTGACGCCACCAGCTGCTGCGTGCGTTCCGAGACCGCCTGTTCCAACCCTGTGGTGTAGTGTTGCAGCTCCTGTTCCAGTCGGCGACGCTCCGTCACATCCCGGACAAACGCGCGAGAATGAACCAACCCGCCGCGTGCTTGATCGAAGAGGGCCGTGGCATGGATTTCCACTTCGATCGGACGTCCATCCTTGGCCAGCAGAACCGTTTCCATCGAACTCTGCCCTTGTGAGACCAGCCGCTCGAGATAGTGCAGAACCTCTGATTCCCGCCCGCGCGGGACCAGGTCCCAAAGCCTCATGACCAGCATCTCATCGAGCGTATAGCCGAGTTTGTCGAGGCCCGTCTTATTGACGTGGACAAGCCGACCGCTTCGATCCAACTGGTAAATCATTTCCGGCGAATGTTCGATCAAGTCGCGATACTTCTCCTCCAGCTGCCGTACCTCCACCATCCGCTGCTCGATCTGCCCAAACGAACGCTGAAGATTGCTCGCCATCTGGTTGAACGCCTGAGCCAGCCGTTCAATCTCATCTCCGGTTTTCAGCTCGAGCCGCTGCTCCAACCGACCGCTCCCGATCTCCTGCACCCCGTCATGCAAGAGCTGAATGGGTCTAGCGATCCGCCTGGCCACGATCACTCCCGTCCCCCAGAGCACCGCCAACACGACCAACCCGTAGAACAAGACTTTGGCGACGAGCTCGGCAAGCGGGGCAAAAGTTTCTCGTGGATCCTGGCGCACCAGGGTAATCCAATGCTTTCCTCCGATACTCCCCGGCGCAAGTCGGTCGGTGAATCGTACGGGGGCGAAGCCGATCAACGCGTTCTTGCTTCCATGCGAATCATCGGCGGCCACGGCCCATCCGGACTTCAGGGTGCCCAGCGCGCCGAGCAGTTCGGGCTTTATCGAGTGCTCTTCCGGAGCTAGCACGGGACACATCACCAGGACGCCGTCCGAGCTAAACAGCATGGCGTGGCCGGTCGCACCGATCGACACCTCGGCAATAGAATGAAACAACGTGTCGCGGCGAAGCAGGATCGTCACGGCTCCGATAACGGTTCGCTGCTGATCGTCTATGATCGGAGCCGCCACGACGACGACATGGGTTCCAAAGGCTGGATCGAACGCAATTTCACTCACGTAGGGCTGCTGGATCCCTCCCTTCATCACCGCCTGCCACCAGGCGGTCTTCCCGTAGAAATATTCCACTTGCGGGATGGAACTGACGACCAGCGCCCCTTGCCCGTCGGTAACCAGGATCCCGACGTAATCCGACTTCCGGATATCGTGCCATCGAATCAGGTAGTTGGTGACGATGCGGTTGATGAAGAGCGGAAACTCGCTCCGTTTGTCGCGCTGCCGCCACCGCTGTTGCCAATCCTTGATGATCTCCTGGATGATCTGGGCCTCTTTGCCTTCATACGTCCGGTTGGCTTCCAACACGGCGGTGCGTAGGAAGGGCGTCGTTGCCAGCTGTTGGGCTTCGTTCATGCCGCGGGTCACGTGCATCTCGATACGGCGGGCGGCCTCGACGGCCACTTCCTTGAAGTTCGACCCCGTCGTCTCGCGAAGCGCGCGGCGCTCTTCCACGTAGGTCAAAGCGAGGAGGAGGGTAAGCGGCAGGAGGCCGACCATCACGATCGCCGCGATGATCTTGCGCTGGAGACTGTGAGATCGACTCCAGAGTTTCATAGATGTGCCCCTGATGGGCGCGTGACTTCCTGGGCCTGATCCCAGAAGTCTTGCCTGGTCGAGTTACACTAACATAGGGCAATGTCGGAATCCGTTGATCTGTCGAGCTGATGAATGGCCTACATTTCCGACAAATCAACAGATCATCAGATCAATAGATCCAGCCTATGATCGCTTCAAGAGTCGACCGCGCGCTCCCGGCCACAAGAGCAGGAGCGGACTGGCGACAAACACGGACGAATAGGTGCCGAAGATTACGCCCCAAAGCAACGCCAGGGAGAAATCATGCAAGACTTCTCCGCCGGCCAGGGTCAAGGGAATGAGCACGAGCACGACCGTCAAGCTCGTCACGATGGTGCGGCTCAGGACCTGGTTGACCGCGCCGTTGATCATCGCCTCTTCGGTGTCACGCCGGCGCAACTTTAGATTTTCTCTGATCCGGTCGAAGACGACGACGGTGTCGGTCAACGAGTATCCGGCCAGGGTCAAGAGCGCCGTCACGATCAGCAGGGTGATTTCTTTATCCAAGATGTAGAAGGCCCCGATCACGGCCAGCACGTCATGGAATGTCGCCAATGCCGCCGCCACGCCAAACCGGAGTTCGAATCGCGCCGCGATATACAGAATAATGCCCGCGAACGAAATGACGATGGCAATAATGGCGTCTTCCTGGAGTTTCTTGCCGATCGTCGGCCCGATTTCAGTCGTGGAGTCCACCACGAATTTGTTGTTCGAAAATTCTTTGGTAAAGATCGCCACGACCCGTTCCGCCGTTTTTTTCTCGATCGTCGTCGAGGCCTTCACGCGGACGAGCAGCTTGTTGTCCTGCCCAAATTCTTGCAGCTCCGCATCGCCGACCCCGTTCGACTCCAAGGCTTTCCGCGCTTCATCGATGCGGATCGCCTGGTCGAACTTCAGTTGCACGGCCGTCCCGCCGGCGAAATCGATGCCGAGATTGGCCGCGCCTCGCGCGATCTGTACCACGGCGACGAGCCCGATCAAGACCATGATGCCGGAAAAGATAAAGGCGATGTTGCGTTTGCCCATGAAATCAACGTTGGTTTTTCCCAGAATCTCTAACATGCTCGCTCCCTTTTCGTTGCTTTTGGCTATCAGCCTTCAGCCATCAGCTTCATACTGAGAGCTGACCGCTGACAGCTTCATTGCTAAATACTTAGCGTTTCAACCTTTTGCCGATGGTACAGTAGATCGAAAATCACCTTGGTCCCGACCAGCGCCGTGAAGAGGTTGATCGCGATGCCCAAACACAACGTCACGGCAAAACCTTTGATCGGCCCGGTTCCAAACAAGAAGAGAGCGACCCCGGTGATCAGCGTCGTCACATGCGAGTCGATGATCGTGAGCAAGGCCTTGTCGTAGCCTCCGTCAATCGCCGGTCGCACGGCCTTCCCGCTTCTGAGCTCTTCACGGATGCGCTCGAAGATCAATACGTTTGAGTCGACACCCATCCCGATCGTCAGCACGATCCCGGCGATGCCCGGCAGCGTCAGGGTCGCGGTCAGCGCGGACAACGCGCCCATGAGACAGACTAAGTTGAGTACCAGTGCAAAGTCGGCAATCACCCCGGACAGGCGGTAGTACACAATCATGAAGATGACGACCATCGCGCCGGCGAATAGCGTCGCCTTGACGCCCTTCTCGATCGAATCCTGTCCGAGCGACGGACCGACCGTGAGGTCTTGAACGATCTTGAGCGGGGCCGGCAGCGCGCCGGCCCGAAGCACGATCGCCAGGTCGTTGGCTTCCTGCGTCGAGAAGGTCCCGGTAATCTGCGCACGGCCTCCCGTAATACGCTCTTGAATGACCGGCGCGGAATAGATCGTGTTGTCGAGGACCACCGCCATGCGCTTCTTGACGTTGTCGCCCGTGATCCGTTCGAATTCCTGTCCGCCTTTGGAGTCAAAGGTGATGGAGACATAGGGATCGTTGAATTGACCGATCGATACCCGCGCATCGCTGAGCACATCACCGGTGAGCATGACTCGCTTCTTCACCAGATACGGAATGCGATATTCGCGACCGGTATCCTTTTCGAACGCCCGTTCGAACAGAATCTGGTCGCCCTCAGGTACCTTGCCTTCAAACTGCTTTACGACCTCGGCTTCTTTGTCTTTCGGGATGCTGGCCGGTAGTTCCAGCTTGATCTGGCTGTCTTCGTCCAGCATCTTGAACTCGAGTAACGCGGTTTCCTTGATCAGATCTTTCGCACGCTTCGGTTCCTTGACGCCCGGCAGCTGCACGACGATCTGTTTCAAACCCTGCCGCTGGACCACCGGTTCCGCCACGCCGAATTGATCGATGCGGTTTCTGATGGTCTCCAAGGCCTGATTGATGGCCGAGTCCTTGATGCGTTTGGTCTCCGTTTCACGGAGTTCCCATACCAGCGAATTGGCAGACCCGGACGAGTCTGTTTCCACAAAGGTCGGAAAATCGTCGATTAATTTCTGAATCTGACCTTTGAGATCCGCATTCTGGAACTGCACCGTAATGTGCTGTGGCCCCGTGCGCTTCACGGACTCTGCCGGGATCTTTTTATCTACTAATAGGTCTTGAAGCGAGTTAACCGATCGGTCGACGGCGATTTCCACCGCGCGATCCTCGTCCACTTCCATCACCATATGAATCCCGCCCTGCAGGTCCAGCCCCAGAGTAATCCCTTTATTCGGCAACACCGCCTTGGCCCAACCAGGCAAGGCTTGATACAGCGGCTGGTACGACGGCGTAACGCACACCACCGATACCGTCATGACCAGCACCAACAACCATGATCGCCCACTCACCTTTTTCATGTCGTCTGTAACCCCTTTGTCCCTGGCGGATTACGAGTCTTTGTCCTCGTCGTCACCGCGTACTTGTGCAATCTGTTCCCGCTGCAACTTGATCTTGGTATTGTCGGCGATCTGAAGCGTGACGGTCTCTTTCCCCAGATTGGTGACCGTTCCCCAGATCCCGGAGGCCGTAATCACTTTGTCGCCCTTCTTCAATGCGTCCATCAAGGCCTTTTGCTGTTTCTGCTTCTGTTGCTGAGGACGGATCAGCAGGAAATAAAAGAGGACGAAAATCAGCAAGAACGGTACGAGAGACAGCAGCCCTCCCGGCCCCAATCCGCCTGCCCCCGAACCTCCTTCGCCCGTTCCCTGAGCCCCCGCAATGGATTCCATCAACATAGAACAGATCCCCTCTTTCAGTTAAACGTCTTGTGCAGTTCGCTGCAATGTTCCAGCGTCACGGTTCGCCATTGCCGCAACCTCGAGCGCGTCCTGCTCTTGGGCGTGATAAAACGCCTCTCGAAATGCGGCGAACGTGCCTTGCGCGATGGCCGCCCGTATCCGACGCATGAAATCCGAAAAATACCAGAGGTTGTGAATCGTGTTTAGCCGCGACGCCAGCATTTCCTTGACATTATACAAATGGTGCAGATAGGCCCTGGAATACCGCGCGCAGACCGAGCAGCCGCAGGTTGGATCGATCGGCTGTTCATCGCGCAGATACCGTGCATGCTTGATGAGCACACGCCCGACACTCGTGAACAACCATCCGGTCCTGCCGTGACGAGACGGCACCACGCAGTCGAAGAGATCGATCCCGTGCGCGACGCCTTCGATCAAATTCTCCGGCATGCCGACGCCCATCAAGTACCGCGGCTTCGACGCAGGCAGCTCGGGCACGGTGACGTCCAACATGGCGTACATCTCGTCTTTGCTTTCGCCGACCGACAAGCCGCCGACTGCGTAGCCGTCGAAGTCGATTCCGACCAGGTCGCGAGCCGAGGCGACACGAAGCGCCCGGTCCAGCCCGCCCTGCACGATTCCGAACAATGCTTGATCACTGCGCCGACGGGCGGCCTGGCAACGTTTGGCCCAGAGCGTCGTCCGCCGGACGGCGTCGAGAACGATCTCGCGCTCCGCCGGCAACGCTACGCATTGGTCGAACGCCATGATCATGTCGGCGCCCAACGCTTCCTCGATTTCGATCGCTGTTTCCGGGGAAATGAAATGTGTCGAGCCGTCGAGGTGCGATTGAAAGCTCACTCCGTCGTCCGTGATTTTGCAGAGCTTGGCCAGGCTGAAGATCTGAAATCCGCCGCTGTCCGTGAGGATCGCCCCAGGCCAGCCGGTGAAACGATGCAGCCCGCCCATTTCAGCCACAACCTTGTGCCCGGGCCGCACATACAGGTGATAGGCGTTGTTGAGCATCAAACGAACGCCCAGCTGTTCCAAGTCCTGAGGATCGATCCCTTTGACCGGCCCTAAGGTCCCGACCGGCATGAAGGTCGGCGTCTCAACCGGACCGTGGGCGGTGCTCAGAATGCCCCGCCTCGCCCTTGTCGCGGCATCTGCGCTCGTTATCGAAAACTGCACGGTTCCCCCCCCCCTCGCAACTACCCTCTTTACATGCGCTCCGGCGCAGCAATTCCCAGTATCCCCAACCCGTTTTTGATCACCTGTTGCACGCTGCGCATCAGCGCCAATCTCGCGGCCGTCCGCTCAGGACCCATCGCTTCCCGTTGCGGTTCTTCGACCGCAGCCAGTCCTTCCGGCGCCGGCTCGAACACCTCTTTGTCCGCCGCCGGGGGCAGAATCCGATGCTTGTTGTAGAACGTGTGCAGAAGTGCGGCAAGCTGTTGGAGATAGTACGTCATCCGATGAGGCTCATACCCGACGGCACTCGCCTGCAGCACCGCCGGATAGGCGGAGAGCTTTCTAATCAAGCCCAGTTCGTCCGGATCGGTCAGCGCCGATAGATCCGTTTGGCTCGGCCAAGGGCACGCAATTCCGCGAGACTCGGCCACCCGCCACAAGCTGGCGATTCGGGCATGGGCATACTGCACGTAGTACACCGGGTTATCGGCGGATCGCTGCTTCGCCAACTCGAGATCAAATTCGAGATGGGTCTTGGAATCGCGCATCAAGAAAAAGAACTTCGCCGCATCCGCGCCGACTTCATCGATGACTTCTCGCATCGTAATGAACTCCCCGGTCCGCTTGGACATCCTCACTTCGACGCCGGCCCGCAACAGTTTGACCAGTTGAACCAGCACCACTTGAAGCCGCTCTTTCGGATACCCGTAGGCCTGCATGACGGCTTGCATACGGGGAATGTAACCGTGGTGATCGGCGCCCCAGACGTCGATCAGCAGATCGTAGCCACGCTGGAGCTTGTCGCGATGATAGGCGATGTCGGAAGCCAGATAGGTGTATTCGCCGTCCTGTTTCTTGACAACGCGATCCTTCTCGTCGCCGAACATCGATGAACGAAACCACCAGGCGCCCTCCTGCTCGAACAGAAGCCGGCGGGATCTCAATTCGTCCAACACACGCTCGACGGCCTTGGACTCAAGGAGGGAGGCTTCGCTGAACCAGGAGTGAAACTCGATGCCGAACAACTTGAGATCGTCACGGATGAGCCCCAGCAGTTCCTGATAGGCAAGCGCACGACAACGCGCTTCGAGGTCGGCGGACTCCAGGCCTCCCGCAACGTCGCCCAGTTGCTGCTTGATCCGTTCGGCCACGGCGGTGATGTACGCGCCATGATATCCGTCTTCCGGAAACTCGACGGCCCGGCCGGACAGTTCTTGATAGCGCGCATAGACCGATGCGCCCAACAGCTTCATCTGCCGCCCTGCGTCGTTGATGTAATACTCGCTGACGACGTCGTAGCCGACCGCTTCTAGCAAGGCGGCCACTGCCTGCCCTACCGCGGCCCCTCGGCCATGCCCGACATGCAACGGACCTGTCGGATTCGCGCTCACATATTCAACGAGAACTCGTCGGCCCTGTCCAAGATCCGTTCTGCCATAAGCCGCGCCTTGCGATTCAATTTCCCTCAGCACTTCCTGCCACAGGGCCGGCTTGACGGTGAGATTCAAAAACCCTGGTCGAACGATTTCCACGCGTTCGAATAGTTGTTCACGCTGAGGAAGATTCTCGACGATGATCTGGGCGATCTCGTGAGGAGCCCTCTGCTCCGAGGAAGCCAGCAACATGGCCACAGTCGAAGCCAGATCACCCCACTCCGGTCGCTTGGGATCATCTAGGCTGAGCGTCGGCCAGGCTTCCGTTTTCAATTGGCCCTTTTGCTTCGCCCCATTGAGGGCTCCAAGCAGGGCGGTGGCCACCTTGTCTTGCACGACGCCTTGAGACACAAAAGAGCTCCTAAGTCCTTACCATTGAAAGGAAAATTTAACTTGCTACTTTAGCATATGAGGTAGGAGGAGACAAGGCAGTGCCAAGGGAACTCCTAGGGTTTGTAGCACTTCTCATCCAGTTCAGCGTTGTGCCATTAACCCTTCGAATTACCTATTGAACCTTGTGTTGCAGGCGTAGCACGGAATGACGTCGTGAGGTATACAGAGTCATGAGGCTCTTTGATGACGATCACATGGCTTCCTAACGGGGCCCACCGGTCAGGATCGGTCGGGCCAAAGTGCGCAAGGGTAGGCACCCCGAGGAAAGCGGCTAAGTGCGTGACGCCGGAATCATGGCCGACGAACTTCGCCGCATGAGACAACACGCCAGCCAGTGTTGTGAGATCGAGATTCCGTAAGACCGCGACTGCAGAAGATATCCTGCTCAGGAGATTGCCTACGGCTTCCTGATCAGCTGGTCCCTCGATTACGACCGGTATCATCCCCTCGCCTTGAAGCTTTGCCATCATCGTAGCCATCGTCGCTATAGCGATGGACTTCCGGGTACTTCCGCTTCCAGGATGAAAAGCAATGAACGGCTGGTCCATCCTCACGCCGGCTTCCTCCAGGCAAGCACGACTCAGTGAGGAAATCTCTCCAGGAAGCTGTAGCGGCTTGAACTCTGCAGCACGAATTGGCAATGCTTGTAAGGTTTCACAAAACCGGTCGCTTTGGTGTGTCGATTTCAATGTCATCGAGAATGGAGAGGATACGATCGTTTCCCCGGCGCCGGCTTTTACCAAGTTCCTAGCTAGGCTTCCAGCCTGGTCTTGCATCCATGCAACAGCGCAATCGCATCGCGCCAACCGTCGATGTAGTTCTCCCTCGATGGGCCCATCCGGATCAAACAATCCAGCGCAAGCCCTCCCCTGCACGGAGATCCGGGCATCGATCTCACGACATTCGAGGAGCAGCTGGACCACAGGCTCGTTGGCACAGAGTACGAGTTCGTGCTGGGGAAACCATGCCCGGAGCCTCCTCATCGCTGGGACGGCGAGCAAGACGTCCCCGAGCGCCCCCGGATGAATGATCAGGATTGAGCGTCTCATGTCACGATCACTGAGAGTGAGGATCTATTGGGCGCGCGTGCAACCTTCGAGCGGCTTCAAGATCCGATGGTGTGTTCACGTTGAGAAATGATCTCCCTTCTGGATCGATCCGGCTCAACTCAGCCTCCTTGATCAGCCGCACGTTGAGCGATGGATTTACAACGATGTCTTGGATCTTCAAGTGATGCGTCCGGACCATCTCCTCTAAAACCGGGAGGCAGCGCCGGCCATAGAGCGCATGCATCGGCTGTAAACCATTCTTCCGTTGCGCCATCACGATATCCGCATTGTCTTTCAACGCGATCACATATCGGACAGCTTGCGGGTTGAGAAACGGCATGTCGCAGCCGACCACGAAGATATGCTCGGTCGAAGCTTGTCGTAGCCCCGTATACAGCCCGCCCAGGCTCCCGCAATCTGGGATGAGATCGCGAATCACCGGTACATCAGCCTGCAGGGGTGGGCTGTCTTGCGCAATCACGACGAGGATGTTCTGAAAGAGGGAGCGCAGTACGGCGAGGCTCCGTTCAAACAGCGTACGCTCCCCGACGTGAAGATACCGCTTGTCTTCACCCATCCGGCGGCTCTTTCCACCAGCGAGGAGGACACCAGTTATGTCTGTGATCATAGGGGCATTATGATTTGGCCCATACCTAAAAAACGAAGAGGGAGTGGGTTACCCCACCCCCTCCTGTTCTTTTCACACACGATTCTCGGACAATCCTAGAGGGTCTTGCCCTTCTTCTTATTCGCGCGACGAGTCAACACCCATCCTTCCAGCAGCACGACGCCGAAGGCGATGACTACCGGATAAATGTAGGTTTCTCGTGGAATCGGCGGATTCAAGAACGTGTAGTAGAAGGCCGACACGGCCATCTTTCGTCCTGCATCGCCATTGTGGCCGTCCCAGGCAAAGAAAACGGTGGGGATGTATTGCCCGACTTCAAAGAAGGTATCTTCCTCGTAATCCTGGTCCTTCTTGTTCCCCAAGGGACGCTGAATCATGACGTACCAGCGGCCGTTCTTCCATTCACCCTTGAGAACCTTGAGGTTCTCTTCATAGGTGTCGCGCTCTATGAAATCTTTATCCCATCCCGTTCCTAAGAACGCTCGGATGGACCCATCGGCTTCCCACTTGACGATGTCGACCGGGAACTGATCGTTGGTGCCGAACAGGAACCGCGGCTTAATCGGAGCAGGTAGCTCCTTCCACTTGACCGCAGTTTCGATCGCGATGGCGTCATTGTAGATTGCGTACTTGTTTTGATTGGCCGCAATGGACCCTTCTTCACCGGTCTTGGGATCCTGTTCCTTTATTTCAATGTTCACCTGCATGGGAGCCCAGGGCAGCTTGCCCTCGGCTACACTCTTAGTGCGATCATCCCACTCAAGAAGATAGACCACAGACTTGTCGTTGTACAGCGAACGGACCCAGATGTCGTCGATCCGGTTTACGAAGTTCCTGGGCTTGTGGGTGATCTGTCCGCCCATGGCCACATAGCGCTTCGGAGCCTTTTGCCAGGCTTCGTTTTCCATATCGGCCGGGATTTCCCCCTCGACCAGATTGGACGGCACAACGAAATTGATCTTCGGCTTGTCCGTCAATGGATCGATCGGAAGCGGGTTACCTACCGTGTCTCTCTCACAGAGGGAGTTCACGAAGTTGGCAATATCCCATCGCTCATCGACTGTCGTGTTGTCCGCGAACGAGGGCATCGGCGTCCCGTTGACACCGGTCGAGAAGGTCCGGAAAATGTTCCCCACATTATACGGATCCTGCCGGCTGCCACGGAAATTCCAGCACTTATGGAAATCGGCGGGCTGAATCGGAAAACCCCAATCGTCTTTCAGGTTGAAGGCATTTCCGTCACCACGGCCTTCGACACCATGACACTCAATGCACTTCTTTTCGACGATGAGTTCAGAGCCACGCTTCTTGCTCTCATCGGTGGCGGCTTTCGGCTTCAGCTCAGCCAATTGGAGTATCGTCTGAGATTCTGATTGCTTGTCTGTGAACTTCCGATCCTTCACGAGCTGGGTCGTGACGAAGGACAGCACTTGGAGTCGCTGTTCTTCCGTCAAGATGCCTTCCCAGGGAGGCATGGCTGAGCCAGGCAACCCGTGCGTGACCGTCTCAAAGAGATCGTTCTGGCCAGGGATCGGCTTCTTGGCGTCGAACAACGGGAGCTCACCGCTCGCCGTATGACGAATTTTGAAGGTGCCCTGATTGAAATTACGGGGACGAGGCCAGAGACGATCAGCGCCAGGCCCATCGCCCGCGCCATCGACACCGTGGCACCAGACACATTTGGTGAAGTACACGCGCTTGCCCGCTTCGATCATCTCGGCAGCAGGTTCAGGAGCGAGATCGCCCTTTTTGAATCCTTCGGGGAGCTTTTCTTGGGCGAAGAGCGAACCCTCGATACTGCCAGAAACTAGGATGACTCCGAAGGCGGTTGCGGCAACCACTCCTGCCTTCCGAGTTACGCTGTTCATCATGTTTGCCCTCGCCTCGAATATCCAGATTGGTAATGAATTACGTCACCGATTAGTCCCAGGTACGGGGGTAGTAGCCCGTATGCCAATACTCGAATAGCACCACCTTCCAGATCTCATCCACCGTCAGGTGTTGCTCCCATGGCGGCATGACAGAGGCCCAGGGGAATCCCTCATTCGGCAACCCGATTCCACCCTTGGACACGCGCCAGAAAATGAATGTTTCCTGTAATTGGGCAATCGTTCCCGGATCGGTGAAGTTTGCCGGAATCGGATTGAACGCAAACGCGTGCAATCCACGACCGTTTAAGTTGTCGCCGTGGCAGAAGTGACAATTCTGGAAGAAGATCTCGCCGCCTTCCCTCACGTACTTCAAATAACCCTCATTTTTCTCATCCCAGGGATTGGCATTGGGCTTCATGAGCCGACCCATCCCCTGCTCCACAATGTTGGCGTTGGTAAATTCCTGATCATACTTCCCTTCCGGGTTCACACGGTAAGGATTCTGCGAGGTTTGTAGCACGAAGGTCTTGCCATGCACCTTGGTGCTGGCCGGAGGAGCTGGATGCACCGTCCGTAACTCAATCGGCTCTTCGGACTTCGGCACCATGGCATTGAAAGAAAACCCGCCGATGATGATCGGCAGAAGAATCAGGTACGCATAACGCAACAGCTTGTTCGTGCCGCTGCTTGCATCCAGCACGTTCATGATCGGCCGCTTGAACTCTTTCCAGTCTTCTTCGTTCGCGGAGACCCACATGAAGACGGCGACCAACGAAACAGTCCCGTACATGGCGCGGACGCTGAAGGGGATCGGGGGATAGACGCGGAACTTGAGATACAATAAAACGAACGCCCAGAAACCGATGCCCTGCCAGAATCGTGGGATGGCCATCCCTATCGAACTTGCCATATAGCTTAAGCCCGCAAAGCCAGCCACGTAGCAGGTGAACTCAAGCAGCATCTGAAAGGGCATGTAGCCCTCGACTAAGCGCACAGTGTTCGAGGGGATGACGTCGAAAATCATCCCCACTAGCAGGAGGAGTCCTACGACTCCAACCAGCGCACCGATCGACATTAATGCTTTCATCGGTGAACTCCCTTTGCTTTACAACAACATGAGACGGCCAAGACTATGAAATCTTCGGCGGCGGCGCTCCCGCCTTCACCTGTGACAGATAATCGACGATCTTTTTCAAAGCTCCCGCGCTCAATTTTTGCCCGAAGACCTTCGGCATTAGGTTGTCGGGAAATCCTTTGACAACGTACGTACTGGGTGACACCACGGACTCCATGATGTACTCCGGAGTGCTATGCGCGGTCCCCTTGTATGCAGGATCCTTGATTCGGTTCGGTGCGTTCGTCCCCTCTTCCAGCTTGGGACCTTGGGTACCAAGTGCGCCAGGGATACCTGGAATGGTATGGCAGACCATGCATTGCGCCTTGGCGAAAATTTGATCGACGGGCTCAGATCCGTCGGCCAGCAAAACGCTTGCCGGACCTGCCGGTTTATCTTCCTGCTGTTTTGGCCGATCGGCTTCGGGAATAAATTTCTCATAGGTCTTGATAATTTCTTCATACGAAGGAGGCTCTTTCCCCTCACGGACATAGAGCCACGTATCCACAGCTGCCAACTCAGGCAGGCTCAACGAGATCGGCGGCTTATGAATCTTTGGCATCTGGCTTTCCCGATCGTTGGAGCCCTTCAGCCCAAACCCTGCCACCACATAGCAGTTCGGGCAGGAATGCGACTCGGCGATATACTCCTGCACCGTTGTTCCAGTCCCACAACCAGGACACGACTCCTTTTCAACAGTGTCGCGCTTGTCCGGCTCTCCCTTATGATAGCGGGGATCCGTCAAACGTTCCTTCTCTGCCCGCTCCGGAATCCCAAAGAGGTTCGGTGCTCGCTCGCTCAAGAAGCCCTTCTGGAAACCGTGGCACAGAGGGCATTGTCCCTTGCCGATCTCGCCCTGCACCGTACTCTTCCCGATGCCGCCGAAGATGATCTTCTCTCCTTCATCGGCCAGCTGCTGTGGGGTCATGGCACTGAAATCCAGCTTCTCTTCTTTTGGGGGGAAACCCCCTTCAACTTGTGGCAGCCAATTTCCGTACCCGGAGAGAAACGCCGCCACGAAGAACATGACTCCGCCGATCTTCAGCAGCGCGCCGAGATTGGTGAAGTACATCGCCATCACGAACGAGGTTGCGGTGATCATCACGAGCGAGAACGGCAACAACCGATTCTCGCCATAAAAATTGTTCTTGTAGTTTGCGATCGCGAAAAACAGCAAGAACGCCGCGATGATGCCGATAAATGTCTTGAATGTCGCGCGCTTCTTTGCAGCAGGGTCGGTGATCGACACCTGAAAATAGATGAGTATACCCACAAGAAGGGCCATGGCCATCCATCCCATCGAGAGGGCTTCAGTAATCATATTACCCAAGGTTTTGACCTCCTACTACGTCTACACAGGGGGAGGACGTGATGCGCACCTCCCCTACTGAGCCAATACTCAATAAGATGGTGGCTAGTGGCTACCGGCCGGCTGCGGCACACTACCAGGAACTCCTGCCTTCGCTTCAACCGGCGCCTTCTTCGCCGCTAAGCTGCCGAGCCAGAAGACGAAGAGAATGCTGAGCCAGAAGAACAGCACGTTGAAGGAAATCATATTGGCCGCAAATCCCGTCGTATGGGTATAGGCCCAAGGCGAGTTGTCCCGCATGATCTCATTCACGTGCCAGAAAAGTCGGACCGAGGAGCGGATGTAGCCCATCAACCCCATCATCCAAGTAAATGCCGTCGCCAGCATGATCAGGGCGTACTGCGAGCGGACGGAAATCTTGCCCCATTCGATCGGTCCCATCTGCTTCGCGCCCTTCATCATCACGCTATTCAGGGCGAACATGAAGAAGAGGCAGGATAATGTCGTCGCCACCTGCGGCACTGACAGCCCGACCCGCACGTTCGCCGGAATGTAATACCCGTAAATGGCGAGCCAGATGATGTTGATATAGGCGCACGCGAAGAACACGCCCATGAAGATGTTCCCGAACTTTGCCCAGGACACGGTCGAGACCTTGTTGCCCCGCATGTACCACACGAAGCTCAAGACCGTGGTCGTGATAATGACGTTAATGCCCCCGTTTTTCGCGGACATGACGCCGTAGTTACCCAGCACCGGATGCTGCTGACCTCCCATGGCCTTCAATTCGGCCGGGGTCATGACCATGGTATGCGGGGTAATGAAAACCAGGTAGCCGCAAGCGAGAAGAAAGACGAGGTATTTAATGTACCGCTGATATTTTTCCGCCCCGCGCATCCGGCCCATCGCCTGCCACAAGTAGTAGTTGGTGCTCAGGAACAAGATGCCGATCATGGTCGCCTGGATGATGAAGAGCCAGGCAAGCAATCCGCCCATGAGGGTAATACCCATCTGTTGACGATACGCATAGACTTCGCGCATCAGCCAGTAGCCCGCGAACGGCAGCGGAATCAAGAACGCCACGCCGAGCGCCATCGCGATGTAGCCCATCCAATCATAGTGGGCGCGATCCTCGTCCGTTTTCGACGCCAAGAACTTGTAGGCGGCATAGGCGGCCACGACGCCTCCGCCGAACGCCATGTTGCCGAGGAGGCGATGCACGTTGAGCGGGTTCCACAATGCGGTGTGAATGACATGCCAGATGTTTCCGAGGAACCGGCCCTGTTCATCGACGCCGGCCGGCGACATCATGAAACCGATCCAGGAGTTCGCCAACATCATGAGCAAGGTGCCGATCACGTTCAGGATGACCGACATGCTCAGGTGAATCCACTTCAGGAACCCTTCCTTCATCTTGTCCCAGCCGTAGTAGTAGACGTAGAGAGTCCCGCTCTCCGCCACGAACATCAGGGCATAGATATGCATGACCGGACGGAAGATGCTGGAGAGATACCCGAAGAATGCGGGATAGAGGGTCAAGAAGGTAAAGATCAAAATTCCGCCCAGGATAGCCGTCAGCGAGTAGGCCGTGAGACTAATCTTGATAAAGTCATAGGCCAATTGATCGTAGCGTTTCGCGAGCGCTTTATCTTTCGTCATGACCCCCATGAACTCGATCACCATACAGAAGATCGGCACGGCCAGCACGAAGCTGCCGTAGTAGAGATGCTGTTGGTTCGCGAACCAGAGCAATACACGACTCTCGAAGTTGTACCGGGGATAATCTCTTGGACCATCCATGGTCTTCGGAGCAGGAGCGCCGACCACAATACCTTCCGTCTTGTAATAGACGTCTCGCCCCTTCTCAACTTTATCTCCATCCTTCTTCGCCCCGTCAGCGGTTGGAGCCTCCTCCCCGGTAGCCGGCGACGGCAGCGCCATGACGATCGGAAGCAGAAGGAGGCCGACCATCGCGCAAAGCGCCATGATTGAGAACAGGTTCTTCCGTGTTACACGACCCATGAACAACCTCCTTGATGCATTGCATTCAGATGCATGAGCATTCCTGCAAACTCACTCCAGATGACGTGACTACTTCAACCTACTTGCGGAACAGATACCAGTAGTCCAGCCCCTGCATATCCATGAAAACGTGGTCGATCAACGTAAAATAGGCCACGCAGATAATCACTGAGATGATCCCGTACATAATCGACTGACCCATGTTGCCTCTCCTCAGTTTGGACTGGCGTTCAAGAAATCCTGGCTTGTGGCCCTGCTCAGCAGGGGCACTGAATGCCGTTAAACCAATAAAAAAACCATAGTCCCATGGCGCAGGTGATGTAGAAAATCATCTTGCCGACTTTTATCTTGATCTCACTGTCCGGGGCAGTCGCCGTAGCCATCGTAGCTCCTTATTCCTGATGGGAGATGGTCGGTGAGCAAATTAGATCACCGCATTCTTGACAGGCACATAGCCCTGTGTTATTCAAATTCCGTCGTTGCCTGCGACTTCACAGGGAAAATCATGACGAAACACTCAAAAGCATTTGACATTATAGTTTTGGCTGGAATGGTTGTCAATATCATTTTGGCCGTGTTTTTGATCCTCTACTACTTTGATTTTCTGTAGGTTTATCAGGTCTTCTTCTCCTGTTTCTTCCCTTCTGAAATCCCCGAAATCGCACAGCGGAATCCGATCGTTTCGTCACGAAAGTCCGGCACCATCTTGCTTCGGCTGGTGATCCGAATGTCGGCTCCGGTCATGGTATAGCTCCCTCCTCGAAGGACCCGATAGATGCCATGTTCCGGACTTGGAGGATTCTGTTCCGGCGACTCCTTGTAATACATTTCATCGTACCAGTCAGCCACCCACTCCATGACGTTGCCGGCTCCATCCATAACCCCATAGGGGCTCTTGTCGGTCTGGAAGCTCCCGACCCGCCCAGAAAGCTCGTGACCATCCTGCACCCTAGCCCAGTTGGCGCCGTTCGGCTGCTCTGTATTCCCCCAGGGCCAGAGTCTCCCATCGGTGCCCCGCATCGCCTTTTCCCACTCGGCCTCGGTTGGGAGCCGCTTGCCGTTCCAGCGGCAATAGTCCGTCGCGTCGTCCCAGGAGACATAGACGATAGGCTGGTTCGTCCCCCTCATCCTGCCGATACTCTTGGCATAGCGAGCAGGCGGCCCGGACTTGCGATGCCCTGTGGCCAAGACGAATTGCTGATATTGATGGTTGGTCACTTCGTACCGATCAATTGAAAAAGCATTCAGGAAGATTGTTCGCTGTGGCTGCTCGTCGAACCCTCCGCTTGTGGTCCCACGAATAAAGGGCCCTGCCGGAATCGTGACCATGTCCTCCTGAATCGGTTCGTCTTTGGACGCGGTTTCCGGCTCCGGTTGAGCCATTTCGGTCGAACCGGACGGCGATTCCTCAAAGGGCGTGAGCGTAGTCCCGCGAAAAATACCCATGATGGGAAGGGCCGCAAAGGCCAGAACGGCGAGGAGAAATGCGACCTTGAATTTAGTTTCAAGCATACAGGGTTACGATGCGGCGGGAGCGCCTCCGACCTCCACATCATTCGCACAGCGAATACCGATTGTAACATCCGTCCGCCAATGCTTCGCAGCAAATCGCTTCGAGAGCCTGGCATTCTGCTCCGTCTCTCGCCACGACCCCCCTCGCACTACCTTCAGATCGGCGTTGTCCGGACCCTTGGGATCGCGGTACGGAGATTTCTTGTAGTAGTGCTCATCGTAGGAGTCGGCCACCCACTCAGCCACATTGCCGGTCATGTCATAAAGTCCATAAGGACTCCGTCCCGCGTCGAACGATCCAGGAGGCGCAAGGTACTTATACCCGTCTTCACTTCCATCGACATTTGCGGCATTAGTGACAAACTTCTCTCCCCAGGGATATCTCCTCTTACCCTCGCCGCGGCCCGCCTTTTCCCATTCCGCTTCCGTGGGGAGGCGCTTGCCGGCCCACTTACAATAGGCCACCGCTTCATCCCACGACACACTCATCGCCGCGAATTCTGGTTTGAGAACCTTCGATTGATCGTCTTCGAACACCTCGATCCTCGGCATTGGGCGCTTGGTCATTTTGGCGAACCGCATGTACTCTTCTTGCGTCACTTCTTTTCGGTCGAGAAAGAAACCTTTCAGAAAGACTTGATGCTCCGGCGCTTCGTCAGGATCGCCATCCTGACTCCCCATTGTGAAAGGTCCTTCGGGAATCTGCACCATTTCACGTCCCTCATCGCCCATCCTCGTCTTGTACATGGAGTAATCCTGCGCCGGCGCATTGCTCGCCGTCGGCCGAGCCTCAGACTTAATGGACATGGCGAGTTCCTTCATCTGCTTGGCCTTATAGGACTCATAGACCATCATGCCGATCATGAGGAAGAACGACGCAAACACGAAAATGATCGATCCAACAAGCACGCCCTTATTTTCCACACATTCCCCTAATTGTCGCTCACGATGATGACGGCGACGGCGCGACCTGTTCGGACGACGCCTTCCTGGCTGCACGAACATCCAGCAACATCGAAATCTGGACGCCTAGAAATCCGCCCATCGCGGCCCCCGCTCCGGCACCGACCCACATCCGCTCGACGCCGGCCACCAGCAACGCCAGCGCGCCCCCTAACAGCGTTCCGACTAAAATGCTGATGAGGAAGCGGCGGCCTCCAAGCATTCCGATCGCGCCGCCTAACACCAGCCCTATACCGATCGCAACCGGCATCAAGCTGCCGCCCATGATGAATCCGATCAGGGTCCCCACAGTTCCCATGACCGCCAACCCTAACACAATGTCGAACAACTTCTGGATCAGCATGGTGCCGGTCTGCGTTACATCCATAATGAAGGATCACCTACTTCCCTGAACTTGCGATCATCGGACCGAAATCGACTTCGACACCGGGCCCGGCGATGATGGAAATGCCCCAGGCCTTTGCCGCCGGTTCATGCCGGTGAATCCGCTTGAAGTCATCGTACACGTTCACCTGTTCTTCGAACCACTGGCCGACGTCCTTCGTCCCGCTTTGCACGACGATTTCTGTACCGCTGAACATGCCGCCTTCGGTCAAGGTGCCTTCGGACTTCGTAGCACTCCAAACATACTTGGTAAAAACCGGTATAAACATCAGATCCGTATCGAGCGACGCATAGATGGCCGCCAGCGGTTCCGTTCCGGTGGCGGCCTTGATTAACCGCCAGCGCCACGTCAGCACAGGGTAGGCTTTGGGTTCCCACTCTATCTTTTTCTTCTTGATCCGCTGCCCCGCATCCTTCGCCGACAAGAAATTCGCGCCATTCTCAGACTGCACCTTATAGGCTTCACGTCCTTTCGATTGGCTTCGCTGATTTTCATGATCCCAATGTGAGGGGAAACCGTCGGCTTCTTTGGCCTGGAAATCTTCCAACACTAGAGTCTGCCCCTGCGCGGCTGCAGAACCTTGCAAGGCATAGACACACACCAGACCGCTGAGAGCAACCGTGGCACCAACCAACACTCTGAGCATCATATTCTCCAACACCCTTTTTTACGTTTCTTGTGAAGGGACCGGCGCGAGCGCCGGAGCTGCCTCATCATGGAACTCCTCGCCCATCACTGGCTGCTGCCCACGCTGGCACATCCAGAACAGGGCGAGCACCGCTCCCCAGAACACCACCATGTTCAACGTGATCATCTTGGCAGCAAATTCAAGATCCGGCGTAAAGGCCCATGGCGATACATCGGCCATCAGTTCGCTGACATGCCAAGACAAGCGGCCGGATGATCGAATGTACCCCATCAATCCCATCACCCAGGTAAAGGCTGCCGCCAACCCGAACAATCCCACCATGCCGCGGACCGGAATTTTCCCCCACTGAATCGGTCCATGAACGATCGATCCTTTGAGCATGAAGCGATTGATCAACACGGTGACCACGATCACCGTCAACGTCGTGAAGGCTTGCGGCAATGAAAGACCCACGCGAATCTTCGCAGGTAAATAGAACCCATAAATGGATAACCAGATGACGTTGAGCAAGCCGACTGCGTAAAGCGCCGTGATGAGCGCGTTTCCAGTTGTGACCCACGACACCGTCATGGTCCGATTCGCCCGACGATAGTACAGAAAGCTGAGGGCGGTGAGGAGGATCATGACGTTGATGGCGCCGTTCTTGGCCGACATGACCCCGTAGTTACCGATAACCGGATGTTGAGCGCCACCCATCGCTTTCACTTCACTCGCCGACATCATGACGGTATGTGGCGTCAGCCAAATGAACAGCGCCAAGGTCAAGGCGCCGAGCAAGAATTGATAGTACGGCTGATAGCGCTCCCCTCCCTTGATCCGCGCCATGCTTTGCCAGATGTAGTAGTTCACGCCGAGGAACAACGCGCCGATCAACAACGCCTGCACGACGAACAGCCAGGTGAGCAAGCCACCCATCATCGTGACGCCCATGCTCTGGCGGAACACAAAGACCGACCGCATCAGCCAGTATCCGGCGATCGGCATGGGAAGCAGCGCACACACCGTCACAAACAGAAAGATGTACCCCACCCAGTCGAAATAGGCCCGCTCTTCGCTGGTTTTGCTGGTGAAAAAGCGATAGCAGGCATAGGCCAACACGACCGCCCCGCCGGACATAATATCCGCAAGGAATCGATGGACATTGAGTGGATTCCAGAGCGCGGAGTGCAACAGATGCCATGAGTTTCCCAAGAACCGCCCCTGCGCATCTACACCGGCCGGTGACATCATGAAGGCGGCCCAGGCATTTGCCAACAGCAGCAGCGCCGTTCCAAAAATGTTCGTCATAATACCGATCGCCGCATGGACCCACTTCAAGCCTGGCTCGGCCATCCGATTCCAGCTGTAGTAATAGACGATGAGCAGCAGCGACTCCCCTACGAACACGATGGCGTAGGCCGGCATGAAGGATTTGAACGTCCCGCCCATATACTTCATGAAACTGGGATAGAGAGAGATAAACATCACCAGCATCAGACTGCCGATGACCGCAGTCACTGACAGCGCCAGGAGCGCCACCTTCGCCAGATCTCTCGCCAGACCATCATAGCGAAGCGACAAGGCCGGTTTGTTGTTGATCAACCCGAGGAACTCAAGCAGCGCGCAGAAGAGTGGCAACGCGAGGACGAACCCACCGAAGTA
>SPAW01000024.1:147229-176453 GCA_005239465.1 Nitrospira sp.
CACCAGTAAACGACTATCGAACGAGCCGATCCGTGAATACACAGTGTCGTGAGGGGCCGGAGCCGCCGGTCCTTGTGGCGTTCCCTCCGTCCCAAAATACAAATCTGTTGTCCCTTCGGCAAAGGAGAGACTCAACCCGCTCCACAGGCCACAGAAGAGCACGGCTGCCAGGATCGTGACGCAGACAGCCATACCGATTATGAGTCGTGTCATCCAGAACCTTCGACGCATGATGCTACCCCTTCGATCCGGTCTTGCTTAATGCCATCTCGCCGGCCACGCCGACAGAAGAACCGACCGTCTTTCCAAGAATCCCCATGACAAACGGACAGCGCAGCATCCCACTCGACAGTTGCGGAGCCTGTTCATCTTCTACCTGTCGGCGATGGCCCAGGTAGTAGCCGTAGAGTCCCATCATCGCCGTAACCAGCGCGCCTCCCACGACCGCCTGTCCCGTTGCAATCCTCGGTTGCCTCCCGACAAACAGCAGCAAGCCCATCACGACCAGATAGTAGGTGGATGCGAAGGCCATCCCAGGCCACCACCAATACTTCAGCAATTCAGTCGGTGCCGTCCGTCGGAGGGTCTCGACCCATGAGGCGGATGGGCTCAAGCCGCCGAAATAGGCACAGAGCGCAAGGCCACCACCGAGAACCGTCACCCCCAGCAGCTGGGCAAGCGCTGCCATCTGCCCATCCACGAATGCAAGTCCAGACAATGCCACCAAACCACCGACACCCAGTCCCACGGCAACCCAGGGACCCAGCTGCGAGGCTCGGCTCTGCAACAAGACACGGAGTGCCCCTCCATCAGGGAAGGTGAGAAACGGACGTCCCATCACCGAGAGTTTTCGCACATGACCGATCTCAAACGCGTCACGAGCCACGGCTGTGCTGGAGATAATGATCGCCATCATAGCCGGGCCATCAGGGTGCTGGAGGTAGCTGTAACCCACCACCCACAACAGTGCGAGCACCAGCAACGAGAGCTGGATGCCATAGACCGCGCCGATCCAGCCGGCCAACCAGCCGAGCAGACGACTCCCGTCTTCACGCGCAATCACCGACCACGATGCAGACCGTCCGACTCGATAGGCCAAGACTGCCGTTACCACCGCCACCAGGCTGCTCACCGACAACAACACGAGCGGTTCCGTAAGCGGCACCAGGTGCTTGGCCAGGCGATAGGCTCCGAACGCCACCAGTCCAGGGACTAACATCACGATCCGCTTCTGCTTGCGCACGGAAACTTCCGTGACCGCCAGACTCAGACTCGGAAGCACGCGCAACGTTATTCGATGCAACATTACAACCCCGTTATTCGTGAAGCGTCGTTCGTGAAGCGCATGTTGCAGGCATCCCACTTCGCATGAAAAGCCCGTTGCTTTTCGGACACTTCACGCTTCACGCTTCACGTTACTCATACCGAAGTACTTTGCCTTGACTTCTTCCATCAGCGCCACCGTGATGCGAGACGTTCCGCGATCCGCTGCCGTGCGCTCAAGTTCGATCCGCGCCATCGCGCGTACCGGAGCCGGTACATTCTCCAACCGACGTTCGGCTTCCGGTTCCCATTCGATTCGTTCACCGGTCCGCGGACATAACAAGGCGTCATAGCTGACAACTCGCTCTCCACGGGCACGCACATCCTGCTCGACTTCCTGACGTACGAGCGGCGCCAGATAGGGAGGCATGCGATCCAAGCGGTGCAGCGCATCATCCGTCCACATCAACCGATCGACAAGTCCGTGTGTCCGCCACGCCGGCACATCGACACCGACTTTCAGACCACAACCTCGACATTCTGAACGTATGAACCACTGGAGCGCCCCATCCTCGTCGGCTCGCTCTTCAATCCCTTCCGTGTGCATCCAACGGCCACAGCCACAGGTCAACATTTCTAAACCCAATGTTTAATGTTGAATGTTCAATGTTGAACTATCGATTCTGAGCTTGAATTTCCGCTCCTCAGCGGCGCTCATTCAACACTAAACATTCAACATTACCAAACCAAATCATCCAATCTTCCCCGGATACAGGATGTAGAGCATCGAATAGGTAAAGCTCCCGGTGAAGAACAGCACGCAGTAGATGACCATCGTGAATCGACCAAGCGCGCGATGGCGTCTGGCTCCGTCGGGCCAAATTCGCTGGATCCCCATTTCCAGGGCAAACACAATCGCAATTAGGGCCAGGAGTCCGACCCACACAACGAGCCGCCCCATTCGGAAACGGTCGGCTGCCACCAGATAAAGCAAGTACATCGTCACCACCGTGCAGAGGACACCGAAGATCATGGCAATCCTTCCCCATGTCGTCTGAAGAATGCGCTCACTCAAGATCCGTCGTCCTTGCTCTATCATCTGGGCCCGGAATCCCAGCACGATCATGTAGACCGCCATGACCAACCCAATGACCACGAGGATGATGTGAAAGGTTAGGAGAGGAATGAACACATTGCGGTAGAGCGCTTCAGAGCCACCGAATCCTTCTTTACCCTCGAATGCCAGTACACCCAATTGTCGGAAGAGGTAATAACTGACGAAAAACCCCAGCATCGCCGTCATTCCACTCAACATGAGCCAATGATGGGCGTCTCCTTGGTTACGCTTCGCCTGAAACCAGCCGATGACAAAGAGGCCGGTAAAGAGCGTGGCCATGAGTTGGCTTAGGTCCGCCCCAATGGTGGCATGTGTCCCAAAAAAACCAGGATCGCGCAACCAGTCCATTGTTATGGTTCTCGCCGTTCGTCTCTCGTGAAGCGTCTCTCGCAATTCCGTTCGCGCTTCACGAACAGCGCTTCACGCTTCACGAGATTTCATGCCCTGCACCACAGCCGTTTTCTCTAATTCCGTGACAGAGGCAAATCCCGCCTTCGTCATCCACTGAATCGCATCGCTGGTCTTGCAGCAACCTCCCTGCTGGGTATTGACCAGAATGTGTACGGCAAACGCAGTGGTCCAAGCCGGACCTGTCCCCGCTCCATCCAGAAATCGATCCTTGATGATCAACCGCCCGCCTGGCGCCAGATGAGTGAACACCTTGTTGACCAAGACCGCGTTCGCGTCGAACGTCTGGTAGTGCAGGATATCGGACATCAACACAACGTCGTACAGACCGCCGAGCGTGTCCTTGTTGAAGTCTCCTGGAAGAAGCGCAATTCGTGATTCCAGCCCCGCGTCCTTTACCGTTTTCTCGGTCAAGCGCAGCGTGGCAGGAAGATCGAAAACGGTCGCGGTCATTTCGGAATAGACCTGGCAAAACGCGATCGCGTTGGTCCCCGCACCGCCACCCAAATCCAACATGCGCACCCGCCCAATCAGCTGCAGCCGCTTGGCAAAATCAGGCCCGCTCTGCTGGCCGATCCGATGGAGCACAGCCAACACATTGCTACCTAACTCCGGATCCGTTTCGAAGACATGCCGATCGACCGACCGCTGTCCGGTGCGAATCGTGTCCTCCAGCTTCCCCCAGTTGTTCCACTCTGCATCGTGCAACAGTAGTAAGTGCCCGATGTACTGAGACGAATGCCGGATGAGGTGCTTCTCCGCCGCCGAGGAGTTCCCGTACATATTCCCTTCTTTCGTCAGCAATCTCATCGCCACGAGCGCGTTCAGCAAGAGGCTGAGTGTCGGCTCATGGGCCGCGATTCGACCCGCGACCTCCCGCGCTGTTTTTGGCGTTCCATCCAGCTCGGAAAATACGTCCAGCCTCACGGCCGTCAGGAGGATTTTGGTTTCCCAGTAGTAGCCTAGCTGGAAGATTTCTGCGAGCGAGAGTTCTCGTGACACACCACTCCCTGAAGTAAATAGCTTTGAATGTCATCATCTTACCTAGAGCGGAAACTGAAAGGCAAGGCGGCGGATTCGGCGGAACCGGCAGCACAAACACAAAGGGCAGCGGATTGCTCCGCTGCCCTTCGATTGCGGGTTACCACGCCAATAACAATGCTGGCTTACTTGATTTCAGCCTTGAGGTTGGCAGTTCCGCCGTCTGCCACTTCAACCTCAAACTCTATCCTTTTGCCCTTTGCAGCAAACGGATGCCAGGCCACCACTTTGTGCTTGCCGGCCGGAACATCCTTGAGCTCGAACGAGCCGTCATCCTTGACCACCGTGTAGTGGGCATTCTCCACGGGAAGGAAGAAGGACTGCATGAACTCATGCTGGTCGCACTGCAAACGAAAGTAGCCAACTTTCTCCGCACCGCCCCGGAACACGACCGGCTTGTCGAGCTTGTCACCCTTCTTCGCCAAACCGATGTTGAAACCCGTTGCAGAGCTCGTGCCCTTCACTACAAAGCTATGCGGATTGTGGAGTACGCCTAATGTCGACTTGGGGTCGTCCGGATCGGCATCGGTGTTCTCAACCTTGAAGGACTTGTTATTCACAACCACTCCGCTGAAGGGCAGGAATTCACAGAACGCCGCCGTAACTTCCGTGCCTTTATATCCGTCCACAAATCCCTTATCCTCGACATCAACCACTGCAACGACGGCATTTTTCAAACCACCATCCTTGCCGACTTCGATGGTCTTTAGAAATCGCTTGTCCCCATCCATCAAGTTCTTGTTCGGGTTCTTGGGACAGAACTTAGGGTTCGGGAACTTGGCGAAGGAAAATTCCTTCTGCTCAGCTTTCCCAGCATATGTGACCTTGCCGGCGATAGTTCCACCTGCAAACGAGGTGAGAGGAGCGGCGACAAACGCGACGGCCGCCACGCCAAAAATAACTGATAACGCACTCTTCATGGCACTGCCTCCTTGTGATTAACGATACGCCCTGATTCCTAGCTCGCTGTTCCCTTCCTTCATCCACCGGCCAGTGAGAGAAACGTGGGAACGGCATCCTCTCTGGTGTACTCAATCGACAACTTGCCAGCGAGGCTGGCCTTGGACCGTGTATATATATGAAATCTTACTGTATCCTGTCAATCTCAAACAAGAGCCAGCTTAAGTAGCTATTTTTCTCCTGACCTGGTAGTATAAAAATGTTTCAACGTGGCGGGCCTCGCGTGGAACGAGAGATCGAACGGCCTATCACCGATGTTGCTGTACCGAGAATCTGATCGGAGGTCTGACCTAAGCCGCCTCTTTGGTTGCGTCTTTGGCCCGCTCCTTCCCCTCTCCTGCTCGCGTCTCAGACAATGTCATTCTCAGAAGGAGGAACCCCCATGGGTTCAAAACTTTATGTCGGCGGGTTGCCCTATGCGGCGACCGAATCGCAGCTCACCACTTTGTTTGCCACACACGGGACTGTGGAGTCCGCGCGCGTGATCACAGACAAGTTTACAGGGCAATCGCGGGGCTTCGGCTTCGTCGAAATGGCCACCCCTGAAGAAGCGAAGGCGGCCATTACCGCCTTGAACGGCACACAGATGGACGGTCGTCCTCTGACCGTGAACGAAGCCAAGCCACAGGAACCACGTTCCGGTGGTGGAGGAGGGCGTTTCAGCGGAGGTGGCGGCGGAGGACGCGGCAACGATTTCGGTAATCGTAGCCGCTTCTAAATACAGACAACTTGACGATAGGGGGCGCCTCAGTGAGGCGCCCCTCCTTCCTACTGCATCAGCATGCCCATGGCACAAAGCGCCCCGCTCTGCACGGGACCAAAACGCGTCTACCCCAATTATGTGACGACGCTGTTCTTCAGTCTCATCACTACGAGTGCGCTGATCGGAGTCCCCACCTTCGCCTTTGTCTATGGCTACACCTGGCTGGACTGGGCCATGTTCGGGCTGCTGTATGTCGTAAGCGGGTTGGGCATTACGGTTGGGTACCATCGCTTGATGGCACACCGGAGTTTCAATTGCCCCGATTGGGTCAAGGCTGGATTCTTGATTGCCGGTGGATGGGCGATGGAAAACTCTGCGCTGAAGTGGGCGGCAGACCACATCCGCCACCATGCCAACTGCGACCAAGAGGCGGATCCCTACAACGCCCAGCGAGGATTTTGGTTCAGCCATTGCGGGTGGCTGTTTTTCGCAGACCCCAATACGGATGAGAAATACGCGACTCGATTACGGCAAGACCCAGTCGTGATGTGGCAACACCGCTATTACCTGCCTATCGTGCTCTCGGGTCTCGCACTAACCTTTGTGGTGGGATTTCTGCATGGCGGTTGGATCGGCGGTCTGGGGTGTTTCCTGCTCGCCGGCGTCGGCCGCACGTTTGCCGTGCTCAATTCGACCTTTTGCGTCAACTCGATCTGTCATCTATGGGGGCACCAACCGCACAGCCAAGCGGACTCCAGTCGGGATAGCTGGTGGGTGTCGCTCCTGACATTCGGCGAGGGCTACCACAACTACCACCACACCTTCCAAAGCGACTACCGCAACGGCCCCCGCTGGTATAACTTCGATCCGTCGAAATGGCTGATCTTCACACTCTCACGGTTTGGCTTGGCATCGTCGCTCCGCACCGCCTCTTCCTCCGAACCTGGCTTATTACAGTCAACGTTTCCATCCTGACAACACGCACCGCTGCGCAAGCAACGGTAGAAAGCTCGCCAGGTCTTCCGATACTGCAGTCATCACCACATCCGCGAGATGCGGATCCTCGAAACATTCGTACACATCGTCGAGAAACCCGCCCAGCAGCAGTGGATGATAGAGAAATTCTCGGCCTGGGCGAGTGGCGACTTCCAACGGATACTCGGCGATCACCATGCGTTCAAGGCCTACTCTGTCCAACCAGCCTCGGCCCTCATCTGCAGACGGCCGTTCAGTAATATACGTTTCGAGCCGCCGCCGCTCTGTGAGTAACCCCCGGACCGCCATTTCCTGATCAACGCGACGCCATAGCTGATCGAACGTGCCGAGCGACGGGAATGTCAGCACCAGCTGGCCTCCCGGATTGAGATGTTCGACCAATCCCTGGACAACTTCAAACCGATTGGGCCGAAAGAACATCACCGACAGGTTGCCGGTGATGCGGTCGAATATCGGAAACTCAGGCGGCAACGCGCGCATATCGAGGCACTCGAACCACAGCCAAGGCAGCTGTTCACCTTGAATGGCCCGTGCACGTGCTACCTGCCCTGCACTGAGATCGATGCCCAGAACCTTTCCGGTCGGGCCCACCTGCTCGGCTAAATAGAAAGCTGGGATACCGTGTCCGGACGCGATGTCGAGGATAGTAATACCGGGAAACAGATCGAGATGCTGGAGCAACGCTTCAGCAAACGGCGTGGACCAATAATCC
This sequence comes from Nitrospira sp., assembly GCA_005239465.1. Taxonomy (GTDB): domain Bacteria; phylum Nitrospirota; class Nitrospiria; order Nitrospirales; family Nitrospiraceae; genus Nitrospira_D. Next base: position 154,430 of record SPAW01000024.1, read on the forward strand.
TGTTTGGGAAGAGACCACCGGGATGTCACAACAGACTGTCGATGTAATCGCTGGACTGAACCTGGCTCAGGCTACCCACTCCTCGGCATGCCGTCAATGCAGCCATCTCGCCGTGTAGACATATCGCGTGGATTGAGATCCCTCTCTACCGTACGTTTGAATCGACGGGGCTACTGTGAAGAAGAATCCTGCTGGGTTGGCTTCTCAGACTTGAGGTCCTCACCATCCTCGTCCTCGGTGGACTCCCCTTCTGAAAGCAGATCCTCGATCTGTCCTTCATTGCATGTCAGACCATCAATGGCAGGCTTGGGTCCACGGGTACCGGTTGATTGTCGAGTTTTGTTGGCTCTGTCGCCTTTGCGCGATGTTTCCATCAGTATGGTCTTCCATGAGGGCCTCTTACCCCCGCAATCGCCTTACTGTTAACACTGCCGTCCGATACGATCGCACGCGGCAATGCCCTTCGCCGTCTGCCATCCAGTACCAGCCGGCCTCGCAACACGAGCATGATGTGAGGCAGCCGCATGATTACGATTCAACCTCTCAACTCCAGGTCCGATGGACTTCGCTCACATGCTCCACGCCATCCGTCTTTGCGATCTCCCATTGCACCTCGTCTGGAATCGTGACCACTTTCAATTCGGCACAATGCCCGTTGGCTTCTGCGTGCAACTCTTCCACGACACGAACGAGTTTCGCGTCATCGCGCGGAATCAGTGCGCCGCACCGATTCAAACTCGGCTCGCGTGGTGTGGCGGCATCGGGCCAGTAGGCCCCGCGATCAGGCTCTTGAAGCGCCTCCTGTTGTCCAAGCTCCCGCAGACGCAAGAAGGCCTTGTGACTGACGCAAAACCGTTCGTTGCTTGTGTTGATGACGATCTTCCTCATGACACACGCTCTCTTTCTCTGATCCACCTGAAGGTTGGACGACAAACATTTTCACCATCCCGTCGCACCCCTTGCGCGAACAACCGATCAGGACGCAGGCTTGGGATCCTGATACCCAATATAGTTTCCTGTCCAATGGGAATAACGGCGGTTGGCCCAGGTGTTCACCTCTTCCTTCTGAACCTCACCATATCGCTTTTGAAGAATGCCGCTGAACTTGGCTAAATCACCCTGGATCTCGAGAAGATCCTCATCCGTAATCTTCTCCCACTTTGCCTTCAGGGGTGTCTTCAGTTGTGCCCAGAACTGTCCGAACTGTTCCTGATTCATCATGTGCTCCTTGGTTATGGCACCGCAGATCACTCCACGTCCCCGATGAGAGCCAAAACGCACGAAGGCGATCCAGATCTCATTGTCGGACACGGACACGCTGGCGTAATAGCGGCGAAGACCGGGGAATCAGACGCGCATATTCGTGAAGGAGGGATGCGCGAGAGATGGGACAGTCGGCGTGGCCCAGTACGTCATGGCTTCACACTACAGGGCACAGAGGCTCGTGTCAACGTATGGCGTATGGCATGAGCCTCGTTCTCGCAGCGCATTGTCTCTAAGTGCAATCAATTTCCCCCAGATGGCAGGCGGTGGTCAACAGGGCAACAAGGGCACACAGGTCCCGTACCTTGCACATCCTGCCTAGACAGCCAACACGCTCCAGGTTGCGTAGGCCTCCCATGACCATGCCCTCTAATGTGTGGTTTGACTCCTATTGAAGCACGTGTTAGGGTGCAATCTCATACGAGCTGCTTTCCTACCCCTCGCGCTTCACGGTGACTCCAATCTCCTGCGCGATTGGTTCCCTAGCACCGAACGCTCTTTAGGGGTCTCTCCCTGTTTCGCAATGGTAGCCAGGAGGAGGTGACAAAGTGTGGTATTCGTGCCGACAGATCATGACCGACTGGTCCAGAGGAGCCGAATGATGAAAATGTCAACAGTCTGGGGTGGTAATAAAGGGGCGCGCAAGCGGAAACGCCCTGTGCAGAAGCTCAAAATCCGATGGGATGTCTTGGGGCTTCATGACGCGTCTAAAGATGGTCCGTCGCGCTCGATCGACGATATTCGGCGTCAAGTGACATCGCTTGCCAGCCAAGGCTTTGGCCCGGAAACGACGTCACGCTCCAGCACCAAGGACGCGTCCACCTATTCCGCCACAAAGAGCGCGAAGCCGAGCGCGAAACGACGTCGAGGCGCCACGAAGTAGTCCGTTTCCCAGCGCGCATTCGGCATGAAGGAGGATACCATCGGACGACCAGGAAAAACGACGATCGCCAAACGTGATCGGGAAAAAGCCAAGCAGATGAAACAACGGGAAAAAGATGAACGCCGCGCCCAGCGCAAGGCAGACAAACCCGATCGCCGCCCTACGACCAGCGGGGAAGATCCCGACTTGGAAGGTCTCCGGTGGGGCCCGCAGGCTCCCTTGTTTTAAGTACTTCTTAGAGCCCTATACCCAACCCCAAGCATGCCGCGATTTTATGCATCTACAGGCGCGTTCTCTCCTATGAGGGAGGTCACGCACTGCGTAGAGATCCACGAATACAAACCTGTTGGATCTTCCCGGTGTTCTCTATGCCCGGGATGCACCAAACAATGCCTCGCCCTCGACTAGGCCGCAGTGAAATGCAGATCCGAGGCGCATTCAAGGTGAGTATGTCGAGGGTCCGAGCGAGGACGAAGCTGGCGACTGTCTTCAGCATACTGATAAAAAAACGCCCACAATCCTTGCCTGGGCCGAGGACGTCATTGTCCGTCTACCAGCGTGCTGAATGACTAATCTGGAGACTCCGTTGTCTCCTCAAAAGCGGTCACAAGGGTTCCACTCGACCTTCGCTCCTGTCAAACCACTTTTCCAACCCGAGGCCGTCTATTAATACTTTCTCCAAGCGACCGGTGGCAGGTTCCAGAGCTCCGCACGGGCGGCAGCCCATAAGGCGTCGAGCACCCTGGTGAGGTCTGGCGCCGTTCGGGTCAGAAGTTTCACCGAGACACCAGGCACAGCCGGCATCGATACCCCGCCCAGCTGCTGTCCGGGGTGCTCGTCCAGAATGGAGCCGAGCCTCGCTTCCAGCCGACTCCAGGTTTCCGACGGGACCGCGTCGCTCACCACATAAAGCGAAGCGACATAGTCCCACTCCTCCGCCAGACCGATACGACCCAGGTCTGTCGCCGGGTCGAGCGCAAATCGCTCCAAGATCGAATTCCCCGACGCCGTTGTGATTAGAATCTCATTCTCCAGGCTCGTGAACGCCCATCGTTCCTCTCCGGCAATTCGTCCCGACGCGATGGCATCCCACAGAAGAATTGTAGCGCCGCGGGCCAGTTTTACATGAAGAGTTTGCCGGTACCGTGAGCCGCCGAAAGGGATTGTATGTTCCGGGAACCACTCCAAGACCGCGCCGGCACCTACAGCAACCTTGACCTCCTGGACCGATACCTCACCCAACGATCGATAAATACGGTTTGCAGAAGGCGCGGAGATGAGGACGTGCGTGCCCGCATCCAGGCTCAAGTCGATGGACAAATGATCGCCCCCCACCAGCCCGCCAGACGGATTGAGCAGGAGTGTATAGGCCATCCCGGTCTCATCGAGATAGATCGGCGGAAGGAGATGCCAGGGGCTGGTGCAATGCGAGCGGGCGATGATCGTCTTGTGGTCACGCCGAGTGTAGTCAAGCCGAAGCTCGCCGACACGCCCGACGGATTCGGTCTGGAAATCCTTGTGGCCTTTTCTTGGTGGTGACACGTGAACTGGTGAGACGATCAAGAACGTCGCGCACGCTGGGGAATGCGCTGCTCCACCCAATCCACCACACGATCGAGCCCCTCCCCGGACAAGAGGTTCGTAAAGACAAACGGCAGGTCGCCCCTCATGCGGCGGCTGTCTCGATCCATCACGGATAGGTCCGCTCGAACATATGGAGCCAGATCCATTTTGTTGATCACGAGGAGATCGGATCGGGTGATACCCGGCCCGCCCTTGCGCGGGATCTTATCGCCCCCGGCCACATCGATCACATAGATCACGTAGTCCGCCAGTTCCGGACTGAATGTCGCCGCCAGATTGTCCCCGCCGCTTTCCAGAAAGATCAACTCGATGTCCGGATGCCGGCGAATCAAATCATCGATGGCTTCCTGGTTGTGCGACGCGTCCTCCCTGATCGCCGTATGGGGACAGCCGCCAGTCTCCACTCCCAGGATCCGGTCAACCGGCAACGCAGCATGTTTCGTCAGAATTTCTGCATCGATTTTTGTAAAAATATCATTGGTTACAGCCGCCAGGCTATATCGATCGCGCAGTTTCTGGCACAGGGCCTCAACCAGCGCGGTCTTGCCCGAACCGACCGGCCCCCCGATTCCGATGACCGGAATGCCCTTCGCCCGCGCCTGCGTCGGCGCCATCTCGCCGTGGTGATGGCTCTGATTGTGATCGTGCATCGATCGACTCCTTATGACCTGAACAGCCTCCACTCCAGGCGGCCATGGCGCATTGTATAAATGTCCTGGATCGGCGACCACGAACTCATGAGTGTCTCTGTGCTAATTTCGCGGCTGATGCGGTCGATCAGCGGAAGCCATTCTCCGAGCACGCGCTGCCCTTCGTTCTGGCCGATGGGAAGCAGCCGCATCGCGGCGGATATGAAGCCCATTGCTGTCTGGTACAGGAAGGCCGCGACGGTCTCATCCCCCTTCCACCCGCAGGCTCCCAGCGTCAGCCCAAGGCTGACCGCCAAGTGACCGGGAGTTCGGTCGGTTCCCACAGCATCGAGATATCCTCTCAGTACCGTTTTGCCCAGGAGTTGATCCGCAGCAACTTTGATCACCTGCCTTCCCATCTGGCGACTAGCCAGGCGTGATTCACGACCGAGTTTCGTAGATTCTAACTCGCGGTCCACCTTGACTGCCGCATCAAGCTGTCCGGTTAATCCAGCCCTGTTCGCCAATTTCGCAGCGAGCGCCTCCCGCCGACTCATTCCTCCGCGCAGCAGGTCTTCGACATAGGCCGCCAGTTGCATCGCATCCTTCACGGCACCGGCTTGCACCGCCGCCTCCAGCCCCGACGAGTACGCATAGCCCCCTGAGGGGAAGAATGTGTCGGTAAACCGCAGACCTTCGAGTAAGGCACGCGTGTTCATAGAAAAAGGAGGAGGCGAGCGGCCTGACTTCCCTGCGCTAGCCTCTTACCGAAATGTCTAAAACAGAAAATATCTCTGCGCCATCGGCAGCACGACCGCCGGCTCGCACTTCAACTGCACGCCGTCCGCCGTCACCACATAGGTTTCCGGATCGACCTCGATTTTGGGCAGATAATCGTTCAGCTTGAGATCGCGTTTCTTCACGCTCCGGCAATTTTTCACCGCCGCCACGCGCTTCTGCAGACCAAGTTTCTTCGGGATCTCCCGATCCAGCCCCGCCTGCGACAGGAAGGTAAGGCTGGTGCTATTGAGCGCCCGCCCGAAGGCGCCGAACATCGGCCGGCTGATGATCGGTTCCGGCGTCGGGATCGACGCATTGGGATCACCCATCTGCGCCTGGGCGATGAAGCCGCTCTTGAGCACCATTTCGGGCTTCACGCCGAAGAATGCCGGTTTCCAGATCACCAGATCGGCAATCTTTCCGGCTTCTACGGAGCCGACTTCGTGCGCGATCCCGTGCGTGATGGCCGGGTTGATCGTGTACTTGGCCACATAGCGCTTCGCCCGGAAGTTGTCGTGCTGGGACGAATCCTTCCCACCGCCCGGTGATAGATGCCCCCGCTGCACCTTCATCTTATGGGCAGTTTGCCAGGTTCTGATGATCACTTCCCCGAGACGCCCCATCGCCTGCGAGTCGGAGGACATCATGCTGATTGCGCCCAGATCGTGCAGCACGTCTTCTGCCGCGATGGTCTCACGCCGGATGCGCGACTCGGCAAAGGCGACGTCTTCCGGCACCCGTTTATTCAAATGGTGGCACACGATGAGCATGTCCAGATGCTCGTCCATCGTGTTGACGGTGAAGGGCATCGTCGGGTTGGTCGAGGACGGCAGGACATTCGGTTCGCCGCAGACCTTGATGATGTCCGGCGCGTGGCCGCCACCGGCCCCTTCGGTGTGAAAGGAGTGGATCGTTCGGCCCTTAAATGCCCTGACGCTGTCCTCCACGAACCCGGCTTCGTTCAACGTGTCGGTGTGGATGGCGACCTGCACGTCGTATCGTTCCGCGACACTCAGGCAGGTATCGATTGCGGCCGGCGTCGTGCCCCAGTCTTCGTGCAGCTTCAGCCCGATCGCGCCCGCCTCGATCTGCTCGTTCAAGCCTTCCGGCAGCGAGGAATTGCCTTTCCCCAGAAATCCCAGATTCATGGGAATTCCGTCCGACGCTTCCAGCATCCGATAGATGTTCCAGGGCCCCGGCGTGCAGGTCGTGGCATTGGTGCCGGTGGCGGGACCGGTCCCGCCGCCGATCATGGTCGTAATGCCGGCGGAAAGAGCTTCCCAATATTGTTGCGGACAAATAAAGTGGATATGGGTCTCCACGCCACCTGCCGTGACAATGCAGCCTTCGGCGGAGATCGCTTCGGTGCCAGGGCCGATCTCCATCCCCCGCGTCACATTCGGCATGAGATCGGAGTTGCCCGCCTTGCCGATGCCGACGATGCGACCGTCTTTGATGCCGATATCCGCCTTCACGACGCCCCAGTAATCGAGAATGAGCGCGTTCGTGACCACGGTATCGAGCGCGCCGCTCGCGCTGGTTGCGCGCGGCGACTGGCCCATGCCGTCGCGGATCACCTTGCCTCCACCGAAGACCGCCTCGTCGCCGTACGAGGTAAAATCTTTCTCGACTTCGATGACCAGTTCCGTGTCGGCGAGCCGGACACGATCGCCCACGGTGGGGCCGAAGAGATCCGCGTATTGTTTTCTTGGAATTTTCACCGGGCCCCTCCTTTTCCAGTGAAGCCTCGCTCAGCCGCTCGAGACAGGGCTTTGGCTTTTACCTGCGCGTCATCCAATGATCCGTCGGTCAGTCCGTTGATGCCATGGGCGACCCGTTTGCCCGCCAACGCCACGACCGTGACCCGCTTTTCTTCGCCCGGTTCGAACCGCACCGCCGTGCCGGCGGGAATGCAGAGTCGAAATCCGAAGGCCTGCTCGCGATCGAATTCGAGCGCGTGATTCGATTCGAAGAAGTGGCAGTGGGATCCGACCTGAATAGGTCGATCGGCTGTATTCCTGACAGTGAGTTCCTTCGTCGCTCGACCCTTGAAGGCTTCCACGTCTCCGGCGCCAAAGAGAATTTCACCCGGCACAACAGGTTTGGACAATTCCGTTTTGATCATAGCGGCCAGGGAGCCTCCCTTTTTTCGAGGAGCATTATGAGCCTTAGCCGGAGCTCGTTTGGTCTTCTTCGGCATATGTCCCCTCCTACACGGATATGAGATGGGTGGTTGGACTTGAGAGAATGCTTATCGAATCGGATCGTGCACGGTCACGAGCTTGGTCCCGTCTGGAAACGTTCCTTCGACCTGGAACTCGTGAATCATCTCCGCCACGCCCGGCATGACGTCTTTTCGCGTCAGCAGCATGGTCCCATAGGTCATCATCTCGGACACGGACTTCCCGTCACGAATGCCTTCGAGGACGGCGGCAGTGAGGTAGGCGACTGCTTCAGGATGGTTGAGTTTGAGGCCGCGTTTCTTACGATCTGCGGCAAGCTGCCCTGCGGTGTAAATCAACAGTTTTTCTTGTTCTCTCGGGGTCAAATGCATGGGTCCTCCTCGCTTATGCTGATCTGTTTCTCTGCCTACTCTTACAGAATAAAATCCGAAGTGGAGGGCAAGTCCTTCCTCCTGCGTAACCCCCCAAGAAATCCATTGCGGGGAGGAGGATGCTAGTCTAGGATTTCGCCACTTGTCAAGTCGCAGCAGGCAACGTTTTGAGAAGTTAGCAGAGGAGGTCCTTGTGGGTACTGAGGCATGGAAGGATCACTTCCGAGATCATCCAACTCTCGGCTTCGCCGACTGGGTCCTGCGCGGGATCGGCCAGGTGGTCTTCCAGAACAACCCGATCTCCGGCGCGGTTATTCTAGCTGATACGCTAGTGGCTCGCCCGCCGGCCTGAAACACGTTCTGATTCGACTTGTCGTAAGTGAGAAAGGCAACTGCTTCTGGATGGTTCAGCTTGAGCCCGCGGGTTTTTCGTTCCTTGGCCAATTGAGCGGCCACAGAAATAAAAAGCTTCTCCTGCTCACGAGGAGTTATCGGTAGGTCTCTGGAGCCGCTGCAAGCGCCGGTGCCGCCAGGACGACCCCCAGGACCGCAAGCAGTGCCATGAGGGATTTCTTGTTGGTCGTTATGCGCTCACCTGGGCGCAACATTGTTTCCTTGCCCACCTCTCCTTACGGACCTGGCTATTTCTTCAGGTCCACCGACAGGCTTGTATCTGCATTCTTCTTGACGATGACTTCTTTCGTCACCTTGCCCAGCGTCTCGTGCCAGAACTCGATCTCATAGAAGCCAGCGCCAGGGGCGGGCGGCACGTCAGGCAGCTTATACTGTCCTTTGTCATCCGTGACCACATTGTACGGATGGTCCGCTGCCACGATCCACGCGCTCATCCATTTATGGATATCACACTGGACCTTGAAGATCTCCGGCAGAGTGAATCTGGTCGAAACGACCGGACCGCCCTTGGGCCTGGTCTTGTTGATCGGATCATTCTCGATGCTGAACGTGTGGACATTGTGCGTGATCGGATCGCTGTTCTTGATCTCCAGCGTGGCGCCGACCGGCACAATCACCACATGGGGCACGAACCGGCAGTTGGCCTGGTCCAGCACCACTTTTGTTTTCGTGTCCAAGCGCTTGCCCTTTACGATATTGGTGAGTCGTACCAAGGCGTTCTTCACCTCATTGCCCGCACCCAGGATCAGGGATTCCGCGGGTTGACTCTTGCCACATTCGTCCTGATCCTGGTTCACCTCGATCGGTTTGGGGGCAGGCGGCTTGCCGGCCGCCTTCACGACCCCGCTGACACTCCCCTTCTCGACGATCGTCGCTCCTTGATACTGCAATCGTAGCGCTTCAATGACGAGGAATGGTTCAGCGACACTCCCCTTCTCGGCGACCGGCCCTCCATGATACGCAAAGTACGCAGAGGAAGAGCCAACTGCGCCGCTCATTAGTAATCCCACCCCACACAGTCCGACCAGCCACCACCGAGTCTTCATAGTCTGTCTCCTATGTTAAACCCATGCAAGCCATCTTTATTGCCCTTTTCCCCCGGCGCAACCGGTGTTCCACCACGTGGACCGAATCGGAGCAGGTATCCATTGAGTCTGCGCCTCCATCATAATACATACATACGGGGCCAGACCAAAAAATTCATAATCACCTAATTTTTAAGAGACAAAACCAGCGCTGGGGCTACACGGCAAGGTGTTTTCTAATGAGGTCATCTGAGAGGTTAGGGACTGGCCCCTCTGCAGCGATTGCCCCCTTTTCCATGATGTAAAAATAGTCGCCTGCGCTACGGACAAACGACACGAATTGTTCCACCACGAAAATGGACAGACCTCCTTGCTCCTTAAGCTTTTTGATCACATGAACAATTTCCTTGATAATGGAGGGTTGGATCCCCTCTGTTGGCTCATCCAATAGCAACAATTTCGGCTCAGACGCTAAGGCACGACCGATGGACAGTTGCTGTTGCTGTCCCCCGCTGAGGTCCCCTCCTCGCCGCCCCAGCATGGTCTTCAAGGCTGGGAACAACTCGAAAATCCGAGGAGGTAGAACCCTCGAGCCGTTGGACTTCGCCTCCAGGCCGATCAGAAGATTTTCTTCGACCGTGAGGTTGGGAATAATTTCCCTCCCCTGCGGCGCATAGCCAATGCCTGAACGTGCCCGAAAATAGGGGCGCAGATTGGTGATATCCTGTCCGCCAAAGGTGATACGCCCGCCTCTTGCGGGAAGGAGGCCCATCAATGTTTTCATGACGGTCGTCTTCCCGACTCCGTTCCGCCCCATGAGACAGACGATTTTCCCTTCAGGAATCAAGAAGGACACATCGCGCACCACATGACTGTCCCCATAAAAAATGTTGAGGTTAGTGGTTTCAAGCATGTGCCTCTTCCTCCTCACGGCCCAGGTAGACTTCAAGCACTCGGGGATCATTCTGTACGTCTTGCATCTTTCCTTCACACAAGAGGGAGCCTTCATGAAGCACGGTTACGGTGTTCGAGAAATGACGGACAAACTCCATGTCGTGTTCAATGACGAGCACGGTCGCGTGCTCGCGAGCAATGGCTTCCAAGAGAACCCCTGTCTTGTCGCGCTCACGACCAGTCATGCCGGCCACAGGCTCATCAACCAGCAGGAGCTTAGGCTCTTGCCCGAGCAACATCGCAATTTCCAGCCACTGCCTTTGACCATGCGATAAGACGCCGGCAAAAGTTTGCGTGTGGAGGCCCAGCCCCACAAACTCGAGTATCTCTAGGAGGTCTGCCTGCTTTTGCCGCGCACGAAGCGCGACCAATTCCGCTCCCACCGTTTTTCGCGTCTTCAATGAGAGCATCAGGTTATCGAAAACCGTGTGATAGGGGAAGACGGTCGGGGTCTGAAACTTGCGCCCAATGCCGATATTGGCCACCTCATGTTCTTGCAAAGTAAGCAAATTGGTCGCCTGCCCAAAGATGACTTTTCCTTGAATAGGCTTCACCTTGCCGCATATGACGTCCAGCATGGTCGTCTTCCCCGCTCCATTGGGCCCAATGACGAAACGGAGTTCCCCGTCCATCAAAGAGAAATTCAGGTCGCGGAGCGCTAGGAAGCCCTCAAAGCTTACGGTCACATTTTCCACCCGTAGAATCGGTTCCTCCCTCTTATCCAGCTGTTCAGTAGCCAGCCCACCGTCTACTTTTTTCTTCGCACCGTTGCCCTCTGCCCTCGACCCAAAGAGGTGGTGAGCGACAGCGCCGGCGCTGACGGCGCCTTCCGCTGCTTTCACTTCCTCCCCATCCAGAAGCAATTTCTCTGGTTGTTCAGACGGCCCGGATGCCGCCGCAGAAAGAGGTGTACGGCGACTGCCCGACATCCATCGCGAACCGGATCGTTGCATGTAACGCTCAATCTGTTTGGGAATCCCGACGAGCCCTTGCGGAAACAGAAGAACGGTTGCGACAAACAACGACCCCAATACAAAAGGCCACATTACCGGAGCTACAGTCGTGAGGTAGCTCCGCAACCCGCTAACCAACACAGCCCCTAGCGGCCCGCCGATCAGGGCTTCTCTCCCTCCGACCGCGACCCAGACCACAACCTCCAAGGAGGGCATGACGCCGATCTGGGCCGGCGTGATAATACCGACTTGGGGGACATACAGAGCGCCCGCCAACCCAGCCAAGCCCGCAGAGAGCGCAAACACAAACATCTTGAAGCCAGTGATTGAATAGCCCAAAAATCTCAGGCGATTTTCACCATCCCGAATCGCACGCAAAATGTGGCCCATCTTGCCGCGCGTCAGCCAGAGGAGGAGAGCATAGGTCCCGAGCAAACACACAGCCGTGATGATGTAGAGAGCCCTCTGCGTGGAGGGAGCGAGAAGCGAATACCCCAGAACAGTTTTATAATCCGTCAGCCCGTTCGTTCCCCCGAGTCCCGTCTCATTCCGGCTGAACAGCAACCAGGCGGCAAAAGCCAGGGCTTGAGTCACAATCGCTATATACACACCCTGAATCCTGCTACGAAACATCAAGTACCCAAACAGCAGGGCAAAGATCATAGGGACAAGGACGGTGGCGGCGACCGCAAAGGCGAAACTACGATAGGGCGGCCAGTACCAGGGCAGTTCCATGATCTGGACCCAGACCATAAAATCCGGCCGCAAAGGGTCGCCGTATTTACTTCCTTCGGCGCCTATGTTAAACATGAGATGCATCCCGATCGAGTACGCGCCAAGTCCGAAAAAGACCGCCTGTCCCAGACTGAGAATGCCCGCATAGCCCCAGAGCAGGCCGAGTCCCATGGCCATGATAGCCAGCGAGAGGTACTTGCCGAACAGGTTGAGGTAGTAATCGGGCAGCCAGAACATCGAGTCGTTCGGCAGAGTGTTCAAAAGCGGCAAGACCAACAGCAGCAGGATGCTGACGGCGCCAAAAATGATCCATTCCTTCCATTTGATCATGTTCCCACCTCAGCGGCTCGTCCCTTCGCAGGAAATAAACCTGTCGGCCTTACCTGGAGAAAAAGAATGACCGCCGCCAAAATGAACAGCTTGGCGTAAATAGACCCTCCTGTTCCTCCAATGAGAGGCTCGAGAATCTTGTTGAAAACCCCAATCCCCAATGCGGAGACTACTGTACCCGCCGGCTTGCCAACCCCCCCCACCACGACGACCATGAATGACTCGACGATATAGGTCTTACCCACTGTGGGATCCACGTTGCCGATCAGGCTGATCGCACATCCGGCAATACCGGCGAGGCCCGTGCCAAACGCAAAGGTCCAGGAATCGACTTTGCGCGTAGAGATGCCTACGCAAGCGCTCATGTTGCGGTTTTGCGTCACAGCACGGACGAGAAGGCCCACGCGTGTCCGGAAGAAAAGCAGGTATACCCCCAGCAACGCCACCGCAGCCAATAGGATAATGAAAATTCTACTGTATGGCAAGACAAGCCCCACCATCGGCTCTATTCCCCCTCGCATGAATACAGGCGGATTCACACTCGTCAAATCGCCGAAGTACCAGCGTGCCGCCTGTTCGAGAAACACGCTGACTCCCCAGGTGGCGAGCAGCGTCTCCAATGGTCTCCCGTACAGGAAACGGATTATACTCCGTTCCAACAAGAGGCCGATTGCCCCAGTCACCACGAAGGACGCAGGCAATGCAAAAAAGTAGTAGGAATCATGGAGGTAAGGTGGCAGGTTATAAAAGAAGGCTTCCTGCAAGATAAAGGCCGTATAGGCGCCGATCATCATCATTTCCCCATGGGCCATGTTAATGACGCCCATGAGGCCGTAGGTAATGGCTAGCCCAAGCCCCATCATGAAGAGAACCGAACCTAAGCTAATGCCATTGAAGGCGGAGCCCACAACAGTCTGGAAGGTTTGATACGATTCAATGCTCTCGATCGCTTCTGTGAACGATGCCCGCACCGTGTCGGATGGCTCAATCGGCTCCTCAGTAAGAAGCTCCTTCATGTGCGACAATGCCCGCATGCCCTTGATCTCGCCTAAGCGGGTGGCAGCCGTTCGTCGCACCTCCGGATCAGGGTCATCAAGGCGCAACTGATTGATCGCTACCTCGATATCATGTCGTACCCACTTGTGTGACTCACGCGAGAGAGCCTGTTCGAGTATGGGCAACTTCGAAAGTTTCCCCGCATTGCCAAGCTTGGCCGCCGTCGCCCGCCTGACTACCACATCGGGATCAAACAGCCTCAGCCGGTCCAATCCTTCTCTCAAGGTCAGTCGGACCACACCCGACCTCATGGTCACCATTTCCAACTCCCCCTCTGAAAACACGTCGGTGGCATTCAGCTTCCCTAACTCCACACCTGTGAAGGGATCCAAGAAGGAGATCGTCTCACGACCATCGAGCTCGATATTTCGCAGTATAATGACGACCTTCTCACTACCAGTCGCATCTTTCCACACATGAAGCGTTCCGTCGTTCAGCGCTGTCAAAGCAGGCAGGAAAGCAATGTCATTGAGGTCCACTAAACCCTTCAACGTGGTTTCTTGGATAGTCGGGTCAAGGCTTGCCAGCCCTTGTAGAGAAGAGGCATTCGGTCGACCGCTCTCGGCAGTCACTGGCCCCTCCGCATAGACCAGTCCGATTCCCTTGCCGAGTAGAAGGCCGAGTAGAAGCGCACTCGTCAGGAGACAGACGACCATGTTCCAACTCAGACGCCCAAACGTGATTGGCACACTCTGTCTGGTTTCCATAGGTAAGATCTCTCCCTCACCTCTTAACAACGTTAAATATATCAAAACAAGGGGCTGCACAGGAATACCCCCGGTGCAGCCCCTGTAGTAACCGCAAGTAACCTCCCGGCAACCTACCCCTTCACCTAGGTTTCAATCGCGGCAGCCTTCGGATCTAGCCAGATCCTATCTGTTCCTCCCATCATATCAAAGGAACCTTTCCCGCCGTTGCTCCAGTCGCAATCGCGGTCAGGATAGGTATACTCGCTCCAGGGCAGCGCATCGACCAAACCCGCGGATTGCGAGATAATATCGAACTGGCCATTGGCGAGAATACTGCCAATGTACACCGGCTTGGAAGTATGGTGATTTTTGCGGTCGACGATGATCCCTTGGTCCGGCGTAGGAACCTTCAACCCAGGCAACGCTCTCAGCACATCGTCCACTTTGAACGATTTGGCTTTCTCAACCGCCATCTTCCAGGTGTATACCCCAATGTACCCCCAGAACATCGGGTCGTCCACGACTCGACGAGGGGCATCAGGGAGGTTCTTCTTCTTGCAAAAATCCTTGAACCGTTGCACGAACGCCTTGTTCTCAGGCGTGTTCACCGATTGGAAGTAGTTCCAACAGGCCAGGTGGCCGACGAGGTTCTTCGTGTCGAGCCCGCGGAGCTCATCCTCGGCCACGCTGAACGAATTCACCGGGCACTCCCCCGAAGTGATGCCCGCGTTGGCCAGTTCCTTAAAGAAGGGCACATTGCTGTCGCCGTTGATCGTGTTGATCACGCACGCGTCGCCGCCAGCGCCGAACCGCTTAATCTTGGCGATGATCGTCTGGTAATCCTGGTGATGGAACGGCGTGTATTCTTCCATGATGTTCTTGGCCGCAATGCCTTTCGCGAGGAGCATCGCCCGGACAATCTTGTTGGTCGTTCGGGGATACACGTAGTCGGTTCCCACCAGATAGAACTTCTTCTTGCTGCCTCCCTCTTTGCCGAGGTGGTAATCCACCGCCGGCGTCGCCTGCTGATTGACCGCCGCGCCGGTATAGATCACGTTCCTCGAACATTCCTCACCTTCATACTGCACTGGGTAGAACAACAGGCCGTTGTTCTTCTCGAACACCGGCAGGACGGACTTCCTGCTGACCGATGTCCAGCAGCCGAACACCGTCACCACCTTGTCCTGCAGCAAGAGTTTCTTGGCTTTTTCCGCGAACAGATCCCAGTTGGAGGCCGGATCTTCAATCACGAGTTGGATCGGGCGCCCATTGACCCCGCCCTTGGCGTTGATCTCCTCCGCCGCCATTTCCACGATGTCTTTAATAGACACTTCGCTGATGGCCATCGTGCCGCTCAGGGAGTGCAGCACACCAACCTTGACCGGCTCGGCCGCGTAGGCTGTATAGGACAAGGCCCAGTGGCCCAGGTTCCCCAACAACGCGGCCACACCGACCCCCGCGGCGACTCGTCCGCTCTGCGCAAAAAATTCCCGTCTCGATGATTCGGGCTCTGTAGTAGTCTCGTCTTTTTTGACATCCTCTGAATCCAGTGAGCCTTTCGTTTCCATCTTACATCACTCCTTTTCGTATGCTGTGAGTTGAAAACTTTCGGCTGATGCCTCTTCGCCTAGAAATTATGCCAGAACGATCTGTCGCCCTGGTTCCTGTTTCTGGGCATGATACTGCCTCTGCCCTGACTACTGAACGGCACCACACTGATATAACCGGTTCAGATACAGTCTGAACTCCCTCCTTTCTAAGAATGGCAAGAAGTCTGTTGAAATTTTCCGAATAACTTCTCCTTGTCTTCTTGTCTTCATGTTCATGTTGACTCGCCCCATGAGAGAACCAAGGCCGCTCATTGTCCTTTTGCGTGGCCCCTTGAACGCGGACGACTTCTTTACCGATTCCTCTATTATTCAGCCAGTTTTTTTGTCGTTCGGCCAAGTTTTTTACCCCCCTTAAAGCGCTGCTCTTATATCCAATCGATGCCGGATGTGTCAAGAGTTTTTTTGTCCCAACTACGCAGGTCGCTTCCCGACAGGATTCACAAGATGATGAGGACTTTCCCGGGGCTTGTGGATGGGTTTGCTTCATCATGATGTGTTATCCCCTTGTATCAGGGTCTCGCCCCTTGGGAGAGGGAGAGAGCTCCGGATGTTGATCTTAGATACCCTTAGGCGGGAGCATCAAGCATGCCAACAGTTTTTTATGTCAATCACAAAATTTTCAATGAATTCAAGCTCTACAGGGACTCTATCGATTTCCGGGCATTCGACTTCTGTGGCAGAATTGGTGGTCTTCCAGCAAAAGAGCCCCACAGAATGCGGGCGCATGAACCACAAGGGGCGCGTTGCGGTTTCGGAACCCGTAGGTCGACCTGCGACGATGGTGCGGCAGTCGGATGCGGGCGGTTCGTTCCAGCTTCAGCAGATACGCGCGGGCGACCATATCATCCCTGATGCGGCCGCCCGCGTTGCGCCAGTCCCACCGGCGGCAAAACTCTTCGCTGAGCCGGATTCTGGTCCGGTCACGATGTTCAAGCCAGGAGCCTTCGGATCAGCCGGATATCCTCGGCGCTCAGTTCCCGTCCATGTACCACCATGACGCCTGTTATGGTGCATTCGAGACCTTGTGCCTACCGTCCGAGTCCGGCAGAAAAAGAATTCTTCTCGCTTGCCTTGCTCGGGGGGAGGGAGTATTGCCTTGTTGGTGGGCATCATGGTGATGCCTACCTGAGTAGTTACTTTTTGTCTTTACCATGGCATTCCTGTTAGACTGATTTAGTTAGGACTTCGCATCGCACAAACCGAGATACGACACCATGCAACACCCACACCGACCCTGGTTGAGACCCAACCTCATTCAGTGCCTCCTGACGACAGGGTGCCTGAGTCTCATCATGGCAGGCTGTGCCGGCACACCCTCTCCTGTTACGACCATTCATCAAGATTCTCGGAGCGCCGTGTTTCTTCAAAACGTTTCGGACCGGTCCTATCGAGCGGCACATCCCATCAAGTTGGAAGAGACGACTGTGGCGAGTGTCTTACGGGGTGTGCATACCGAGGAAAACGCCGATTTCACACTGTTTGTTAGTAAAGCTCTGAAATCCTACGTACCGAGCGACACTCGTGCTTTTTCGGAAGACGATATTGCCGTCTTAACACCATATCTCACCTCGGCCCTGGCACAAGCCGCTCCCAATCAGCGCGTCGGATTCCGACTGCACTACGCGCTGGTTATCCCGACTCAGTCCCAAAAGGCTAGCCAAAATATGGACACCACTGCGGGACATCTCTTTGCGGACGGTCTGTCGCTCCATCTTACCCTGACCCAACACAGACCTGGAAAGGTTGACGCCTCCAAGAAGGATAAGGAACCGAAGACCCTGCCGGATCCCACTGGACTGCGCGACCGCCAGGTCAAATTCATCCCGGAAACTGCCGTGCGGCCGGAGACCTCAGACTGGTTCGAACCATCTGACGACCGGACGCTCGTGATTGACTATCAGCTTCTGGCCAAACTCCTAGCCACGCCTCCCGCTGTCCAGCCGGTTCCACCAACTCCGGCGCCGGTGGCTCAACCCGTCCAACCGGCTCCGAGCATGCCGGCACCAGTTGGAAAGAGCGATCCCGACCTGCAAGCATTCAAAGAAGAGCTGAAAGCGCTCCAGAAAAAACTGGACGAGCAGAACGCCGAACTGCAAAAACTGAAGAAGTCCTCAACCAAGAAAAAGCCTGCCCCCTAGCCTCGTGTAGTGATTCATCGATAATAGCGTGACCGATTAACTCGCATGGTTGTGCTCTGCTCCGGAGAAGGACAACACCATGCGCATCGTCCCTTCCGTTCAGGTCACAGAGCCAGAAGCCAGCAACTTGCGCAGTGGGCTCGCGGCCGGCGGACGCCTGGCTCGTCGACTACACACGGACACTGAACTATTCCAGCAGCGGCGGAGCGATACTTGGCGCTCCTGCTTGTGGATACCCTTCGCATGTGAGAT
Organism: Nitrospira sp.; assembly: GCA_005239465.1. GTDB lineage: Bacteria > Nitrospirota > Nitrospiria > Nitrospirales > Nitrospiraceae > Nitrospira_D. The sequence continues at coordinate 172,279 of SPAW01000024.1, forward strand.
CGTCGCGGCGCAATTCGGGTCTGTCGATCTACGGTTGTGGCAGCGATTCAACGGGTAGGGATTGGCCGCAATCAGCATCCTGGGCGCGATCAACATCCCCTACTATGAAGAAATGGCGCGTAGCATCAACTCGCCGCAGGCTGTCCTATACTCCTTACTACATCATCCTCGGCAAATTCGGTATCGCAATCCTCCTGGCGATCCTGGCGAAGCAAGTCACACACGGCAATTGGACGATCTCGCTCTGGTCAGGAATCGCCGGCAACGTGGACAACTTCCTCTGCCATACTATCGCCTACGGCCTCACCGACGGCCTCATGGCAAGCCAGCGGATCTCTGCGCCCTGCGACAGGGTTCCTTGAATCGGCGGGGCAACAAGTCAATACTCATGCCTGACACCAGATTTTTCACCTTTGCTGAAATCATAATCTGGGAGCATGCCATAGTGTCTTTCACGCCTCGCTTTCTTGATAGACCCCTCTTTCCTGACGCGTGGCTTCACAGTCCCTGCCACTCACTTAAGAGGACCACATGGCCCTTGCGTGTGGCTCGCTTCACATAGGAGGTGTCCGCAGTCACATACAGTCCCTTCGTTCGCAAGGCCAGTACGTGGTATGCCGAATCATAGAACGTGACGCCCGACACGTCTTGCATATGCTCCAATACGTTGAGTGCATATTCGGTCCTGAGGGGTACCTCTTCAAACTCAAAGGCGAGTAATGCGCTCATCAACTCCGTCGCCATCTTCGGCTTTTTGAGTCCCAGCACGTTTCCGACCTCGTATCGCCAGAGCGTGGGCACTCGAATCTCAATCGCCTCTGCCAGCAGCGCCTCCTGAAGTTTCACTGCCTGAGGATGGCCAGGCTCGTCTTCTTTCTCTAAGACCCACTTCAAAATGACGGAGGCGTCGGGCACCACTATCATCGCTCAGCTCTCGCCCGATCCCGGCGCACCGCTTCCACGATCTCTTTTCCACTCAGTGTTGCACTTCGTTTTCTCAACCGACGCACGACCTCCGTGGCATGCTGGCGCTTTCGTCGGAGGAGCTCGTTCCGGAGCGCCTCGTTCACCACCTGGCTTCGTCGACGAGGCGGAACAAGCCTAAACAATTCCTCTCTGAGCTGATCATCGATGGATACATTTAGCTTAGCCATGGCTTCTCCCCTATCCGCTATTCCGGCACTTTGCTGAGCACCAACAGTATGCGCCTAATCTTGGCGCCCAGTCAAGGAGCCTTACACGAACCGGGCAAAGTTGCCTGCCCTGCTTGCATGTACCGCCGGCTCTTTATCGTCTTATCGTAATCACCCCGGCGGAGAAACCCCTTCGACTTTCTTCATGAACAGTAGCCGGCGCTGCCGGTTGAATGTGCTTTACCGGCGGAGTTCTGTTCAAGCGCAGCTTCCAACGGAACGAGCCGCCCACCGCGCCACGCGCCGCGAAATGTCGGATTGCAAGACCATTATTCTTTGAGAGCTTTTAAGTTATCTTACAGAATTCTCAAAAAGTCAGACCATCTTGCTTCAGTTATTGATTGAGACAGCGGTTCTGAGTATTATTGCGTTATTGTGCGGCAAAGTTTGTACTGGTATAAAAGAATATTAGCACGCATGGACTCGCTGCTGCAGCGCGGGAAGCCAATGATCATTTGCGCGCGGCATTGTGAGAAGCCACGTGATGCCCCAACGAGTATGCAGGGATCGAAACGCAAGGACCGCACGAAACTGCCGCGCATAAGAGACGACATGTTACTCATCGAAAAGAGCAGACCGAAGAAACTAATCGGGGTGATGTCTTCGCCTCTTGAGGAATTGCTCAATGTGGGTGGTACATGTCTTCCCTTTGTAGGAAGGTAATCCCCCCAATCTATTTTCCCATGCTGATCCAACTCCAAGACCACCACTGTGGATCACCTATGTGCGGACATCGCTACTTCACGACGCAACTATGCCATCTGAAATTCATTGGCGACGCAACCTGGACGAATCAGTAATAAGGAGGAGAAGAGATGCGCATCCTATTGGCAGTGGATGGTTCTGATAATTCCTACGCAGCGGTCCAGGCATTGAAGTTTTTGGGAAAAATGGAGGCAATAACTCTGCTGCATGTCCTCGATGTGCCTACACCAGCTTACCCAATGACGGCACCTGAGGTTAGACACGAGTACTACGAGACGGAACGGACTATGCGGGCAGATGGTGAACGCTTATTGGATCGTGTCCTTTCCCTCCTGCCTACAGAAAAAGGCTCAGTGACAAAGCGGCTCGAAACTGGCTCACCGTGCGACACAATTGTCACCTGTTGCGAAACACAGGGGATAGACCTGGTGGTGCTCGGAGCGCGCGGGCTTGGTTCGGTCCTGGAACGACTTATTGGCAGTTGTTCCCACCGTGTGTTGACCCTGGCGCAATGTGCAAAGTTGATCGTCACTGGACCTATGCAAGGACTGAAGAATGTACTTGTCCCGCTCCAAGGTCCCTCTGATGCCGAAGCGCTGATCCGATTCTTGCGGCTCACGCCATTCAAGGAACCAGTGGAGATGACTGTCCTCACCGTGCTGCAGCAAGCTCGGCCCTGGTCACGGGAGAAGGGAACTGTGGAGGAACAGGCGCTTCAGAGCGCCCGCAACTTCGCCGACGGCGTGACCTCACAACTCACCGCTCTTGGGTATCAAGCCCGTGGGCTTGCTGTCCTGGGGTCGCCGGTGAATATGATCCTTCAGGAGGCAGCGAAGCTGAAGCCGGATCTCATCTTGATAGGATCACGTGGGAGACAGGGCGTCACTCGAAGTGTTTTAGGCAGCGTTTCGCATTCACTGCTCCATCAACCACCATGCCCAATTCTGGTTTTCCAGTAAAACGGTGTCCTGCAAATAGCACCTTATGCCAAATTAGACGGCGCGCTCAGCCGCAATATAGAGCGATTCCCATCGCCCGCTTCAAACCAAGCTTCGGTTGAACCGCCGCGTTCAATCAAATCGCGGCTGATAGGAACTTTGTTACCAGTAGGTTTAATAAAGTAGGTTTCGCTCTGCCGGCGTATAAAAAGCAAGGCCCACTGATCTTTTGACCAGCGGGCCTTTGTTGTAACCTGGCAGAGGTCCATACCCTGCTTGCCCCGACCCGGAGCCTATCTGGTTGTTCTTGGCGACGGGATAAAACCCACAAGTGAATTTGTGTACTTGCTCCTACCGCCGGCTTTTCATCGCTGTATCGTGATTATCGCCGGCGGATAAAACCCACCGACTCTCTTCATGGAAAGTAGTCGACGCTGCCGGAGAAATAAAAAAGCCTGCTAGAGTAATCTAGCAGGCTTTTTAGAAACCCGGCAGCGTCCTACTTTCCCACTGCCTCGCGGCAGCAGTAGCATCGGCCTTGGAGGGCTTAACTTCCGTGTTCGGTATGGGAACGGGTGGGGCCCCTCCGGTATGGCCACCGGGAACAGCGCGAAGCGCGAATTTTCAATTGTGAATGGTGAATGGTCAATGTTGAATGACCGTTCCGACAACTCAACATTGAACATTGAACATTCGTGTGGTGAAGCGATGCTTCACCACACGCAGACCATGTCTATCAGGAGCAAAGGATGTTAAACCGCACGACCGATTAGTACTGGTTAGCTACGGTCCTCACGGACCTTCCACACCCAGCCTATCAAACTCGTAGTCTACGAGTGGTCTTTAGGGGGCATAACGCCCCGGGAGAGCTTATCTTGAGGCACGCTTCTCGCTTAGATGCTTTCAGCGATTATCGCCACCGAACATAGCTACCCGGCGCTGCCGCTGGCGCGACAACCGGCACACTAGAGGTCCGTCCTTCACAGTCCTCTCGTACTAGTGAAAGCCCCTCTCAACTCTCCTCCGCCCACAACAGATAGGGACCGAACTGTCTCACGACGTTCTGAACCCAACTCTCGTACCGCTTTAATAGGCGAACAGCCTAACCCTTGGGACCAGCTTCAGCCCCAGGATGCGATGAGTCGACATCGAGGTGCCAAACCTCCCCGTCGATGTGAACTCTTGGGGGAGATCAGCCTGTTATCCCCGGCGTACCTTTTATCCGTTGAGCGATGGCCCTTCCACACAGAACCACCGGATCACTAAGTCCGACTTTCGTCTCTGCTCGAGCTGTCGCTCTCGCAGTCAAGCTCCCTTATGCCTTTGCACTCGACGGCTG
>SPAW01000025.1 GCA_005239465.1 Nitrospira sp.
ATACCTGGGAGGTGCCGGCCCGCGAGGTTCAGGAAATTGGCGGTCACGCGGGCCAGGTGTTCTCCGAGGCTCTGGCCTCCGCGGTGCCGAGCCTGACTCCCTGGTATGGGGTCGCCCTCAAGGTGGCGACGTCCCTGGGGGGCGGGACCCTGGATCGGCGGGGGGTCCTGGTCGAGAACGTGAAGCTCGCGCAACGGGCCGGGCTGGAGCTGGGAGACCGGATCCTGTTTGTGAACGACGAACCCGTGAATTCGCTGGGTGGGCTGTACCGGATGTACAAGAAACTCAATTCCGACTCGAGCGTGTCGGAAATCACGCTCGTGGTGAATCGCGACAACAGGCTCCGCACCCTGACCTACCGCGTTCGGTAGCCTCCATCTCAGAACACTAACCGCCAAGACGCCAAGAACGCCAGCTTCTTCATCATTCGACATTCAATCCAAATATTTCACCGCAGAGGGCGCAGAGACCGCAAAGGGCAACCAAATTTCACCAAATCCAACACAGATGAGACTGTCCAGAATCTTCGGGGCCCCTTCTCTGATTTCGGCCTTCCAAATCGAGAAATATTAGGGGCTTCTTTGCGTGCTTTGCGACCTCTGCGGTCCAACCGCGTTGTTTAGGCTCAATCTTCGAAACTCGACGACTTCACATCCTGAAGCTGAGAGCCAAGTGATAAGCGTTACGATTTGAACTGAAAGAGTAAGAAGCCGAGTAGTCAAGCAGGCCATGACGCATTCATGTCATGGCCTTTTTTCTTTCATCTGCTCGGGACAAGAATACCTGCTTGTTTATCATTCTGCCAGTTGCCTGCTGCCTTCCGGTCGCTTCGTCGCCTCTCCGTTCCGTTTCTTGTTCATTCGGGTACCCTCTGGGTGTTCCGCATTGAGTCGTCTCCCCATCTCCTTGTCTCCTTGTCTCCTGGTCCCCCGTCTCCTCGGCCCATTGCGCTTTGCCCTTAGCGCTTTGCCGCCTGCCTGCTGCCCCTCCGGGTCGGAGACTCCTCCGGGTCGGAGACCGGGGCGGAACCCGACTTACCGAATCGAACGCTTTCAGTTCAGAGATGATGTGCAATCTTTTCGTTGCCGACCTGAACCTCGGCTGCTGCTTTAACTCCCGCTGACAGAGGCGATGAGATCTGCCTCGAAGTTCTTTCTCTTTGAGGGTCCGACGCAATACTTGCACTTCCACATCCAAGGTTGCATTTCCACATCTAAGGTCCAAACCTTCGCGCCACCTGAGGTACCGCAGATGGATGCCATGCAGAGCCCCTAACCCACTGAAAACGTTGGCATATCTCACCTGTTGCCGACCTATGCCGCGCGTCGTGGCACATGATTCGCACTCCTTCCCGGCCGCTAGGCAACCTGGCGTCGAGATTCAAGCCAAACGCTGCGCTCGGAGCGCAAAGGACGTCAGGCACGCAGGGAGGCCCCTTGATATTATTCACTCAGGGGAGCGGAGCTCCGAGAGGGGATCCCAAAGAATCTGGACAGTCAGATGTCTGGATTTGAGGAGGTGGGGTTCCCCTTTGCGGTCTCTGAGCCCTCTGCGGTGGCCTGTTTGGGTTCAATTGGGGGAAGGTGTGACAAATTCCATTGCGGCCACCCTGCAGGGAGACCCTCTCTCCGAGCAGATCCTCCGTTTCCTGCTCGAAAATGAGACTGCCATGGACACCGCCCAGGGAATTGCGAACTGGTGGGTGCGCCGCGACGAGCGTGCGGTCCAAGCGGCACTCGATCGTTTAATCGCTTGCGGTGTGATAACCCCGCACACCTTTACCTCCGGGATTCTTTACGGCCTTACTCGGAAAACCGAGATCCGAGCCTGGCTTCGGGCGAAGTACGCCAAGACGGCGGCAGCCGCTCGCCCAGCAGCAGACGACGGCAAGAACATCGCCGGTAGCTAGCTGCATCTGTCTCTATCATGTCCAATAGCTTCAAAGACGATGAGGATCCTAGTTACCGGCGGCGCAGGGTTTATCGGTTCCCACGTGGTGGATGCGTACGTCCAGGCGGGCCATGAGGTCTGGGTGCTGGACGACCTCTTCCGGGGAAAGCGGGAACAGGTCAACCCACGCGCAAGGTTTATTCGCATGGACATCCGCTCCCCGGAGGTGAAGGATCTGCTGGCCGAGACCAGATTCGACTGCATCAACCACCATGCCGCGCAGATTGATGTCCGGGTTTCGGTGGCGGACCCCGCTCGCGACGCCCTGATCAACGTCCTCGGGACCCTGAACCTTCTGGAGGCCGCCCGGACGCACCAAGACCTGCGGATCATCTTCGCCTCGACGGGGGGAGCGATCTACGGGGAGCAATGCCATTTTCCCGCCAATGAACAGCACCCCACCGTTCCCCGGAGCCCGTACGGGGTCGCCAAGCGCGCCGTCGAGCTTTACCTGGAGTATTACCGACAGGTGCATGGCCTGCGCTACGTCGTCCTGCGATACGCCAACGTGTATGGACCTCGACAGGATCCCGAGGGGGAAGCGGGTGTCGTCGCGATCTTCTGCGGCAGGATCCTTCACGGACAAAGGTTGTTCATCTATGGCACTGGCGAGCAGACTCGGGATTACGTCCATGTCGGTGACGTGGCCCGCGCCAACCTCCTGGCTCTCAACTACCTCACGCGATTTACTGAGTCTACCCAGTCCGTTGAGACCATTGACTGGGGCTCAGGACCCACTATCGAACTCAATAACTCGATAACTCCACAGAATCACAGGACGCGAACACTTAACGGATTCAAAAATTCAATGACTCAACAGACTCAAGGGACCGCAGGGTCTTCAGGAACCCAACGGACTCAACGGACACGTGTCTTTAACATCGGTACAGGCATCGAGACATCAGTGAACGCCCTGGCCGCCATGCTCCTGGAGGCGGCCGACGCCGATTGCCCGGTCGTGCACCAGCCGGCCCGGCCAGGGGAGCAGATGCGAAGCGTGATCGACCCCACCCTAGCGGAGATGGTCTTGGGATGGAGACCTCTCACCTCACTCCCGGCTGAACTGGTCCAGACCCTGGCGTGGTTCCGTTCGAAGGAGATAGTCAACAAACAGCCCTCAGCTCTCAGCGTCGGATCTGTGGCTGACGGCTGAAGGTTCATGGCTGATGGCTCATACGTTTGGGACCGATGCTTGCGTGCTGTCGGATTTGTTTACGCTACACACGAAGGGGACTGGTGGAGTCAGAAGCAAAGCCGTTCGGTCCTTCGAGCGTTCCGTGGACCGGTTGTTCTGCTGCCACCAGGCGTTGAACTCAACGGACTCAGTAGACTCAAGGGACCCAAGAAGCTGAGTTGCACATAGGCCCCTCCCTCGATCACGGAACTCTTGTCTGAGGGCAGTCCCCGGCTGGCCTGGGTTGTTTTCCGCAGCCGGTGGCGGTGGCCGAACTAACACGTAAGAACCAGTTGGTTTCTACCTGGAGGATGGGTGGCAACCAAAGCAGGCGAAGCCTTCCCTAAAACCTCACAAGGTGAACATCGAATGACGAATGCTGAACCTTCTGAGCCATACGCCATCTGCCATAAGCCATCTGCCACCAGTGATGAGCCATCAGCCATGAGCCTCGAGCCGGTTGACATGGCCGACGAATTGACCACTCGACAAATTGACCATTTGACGTCGCCTTCGGCGAAGTGGTACGTCCTCTGGACCCGCAGCCACTGCGAGGACATGGTCTACAACCAACTGCAGGCGAAGGGCTTTCACCTCTTTCTCCCCAAGATGGACATCTGGATGAGACGCAATGGGAACCGATATCGTTCCCCCGTTCCCATGTTCCCCGGATATCTTTTTCTGCACCATGCCATGGAGAAGGAAGCATATCTGGATCTCTGCAAAACCAGGGGCCTGGTGAAGCTGCTGGGAGGCCGCTGGGACCAACTGGCAACGGTCCCGCACGGAGAGATCGAAGCCGTTCAGCGGCTGGTTCGAAGCGGCATGCCGGCCGTTCCCCACCCGTACCTCCGGGAGGGGCAACGAGTTCGGATCACCCATGGGTTGCTGGCGGGCATGGAAGGCATCTTGCGCCGCATGAATACAACGAAGGGCCTCTTCGTGATCTCGATCGACCTTCTCTGCCGAAGCGTTGCCGTCGAGCTTGACTGTTCGCTGTTGGTGGCCGCATGACCCTCGCAGCCGGTCGTCGAATCGGCAGAGGAGACGTTTCGCGTGGCTGACAACCTGGCACCCTCGTCGGGTTTGTAGTCGGTCCGATAAGGCGGGCGCGAAGAGGCGAG
>SPAW01000026.1 GCA_005239465.1 Nitrospira sp.
TTGATCACCGATGTAACGGTTCAGAAACAGGCCGAGCTGGCTCTTAATCAGAGCCAGTCTGTGCTCAAAGAAAAACGAGAGGAGCTCCAAACGCTCGCGGAGAAATTGTTGACTGCTCAGGATGAAGAGCGCCAGCGGATCGCGCGCGATCTTCACGATGATTTCAGCCAGCGTCTAGCCGCCTTGGTGCTCGATGTCGCATCGCTGGAACAACGGCCTCCTGTGCTCCCCGAGCTCATTCCCGCAGCGCTCGAACCGGTTCGGGAGCAGCTCGAACGGCTCTCGGACGACATTCACGACTTGGCCTACAAACTCCATCCATCTCTGGTAGAACATGCGGGTCTACAACCAGCCATCGAGGACTATATTCACAAAGTGACCAAGCGGACCGGGCTCCGAATCGCCCTAAAGATCGGCAATGTTCCCGGTACAATCACCCTTGACCGGTCCACTTGCCTGTTCCGCGTCCTGCAAGAGAGCCTGCAGAACATCGTCAAGCATGCCAATGCAACCGACGTCCTCGTCAGGCTGAGCGGGTCGTCGAAAGGGATCGGTTTATCCGTGACGGATAACGGCAAGGGATTTAACGTGGGCGACAAGAGCACCCAGCAAAAGGGCTTGGGGTTAATCAGTATGCAGGAACGGCTGCGGCTGCTGACCGGATTCCTTCGCGTCCATTCAAGGCCGAGAGACGGTACGAAGATCTGTGCTTGGATTCCATCCAAGGAGTAGGAAACATGAGTCGTCCCCGTGTGTTGATGGCGGATGACCACTCGATTGTCTTAGCAGGGCTGAAGAAACTCGTCGAAGCTGAAGGCGACGTCGTCGGCACCGTCGAAGACGGCCGAGCATTGATCGAAGAGGCACAGAAGCTACGACCCGATATTATTCTCTTGGACATTTCCATGCCCCTGCTCAATGGACTGGATGCCGCGCGGCAACTCACGAAGCTGGTCCCGGAGAGCAAGCTCATTTTCTTGACGATGCATGCCACTCCGATCTATGCCACGGAGGCGTTCAAGGCCGGCGCCTCGGCCTATCTGATCAAGCGTTCCGCCGCATCTGAATTGAAGCAGGCCATCCAAGCCGTGATGCGGGGGCAACACTACATGACGCCTCTGATTACGAAAGATGTGCTGGCCGCGACGCTCCATCCCCCAGAGGGCACGATGCGCAAACGGCCGGTGGCGACCCTCACGCCACGCCAGCGGGAAGTGTTGCAACTCATCGCGGAGGGGAAGGGCACCAAGGCTATTGCTACCATTTTGAACATTTCCGTCAAGACCGTGGAATTCCATAAGTTCCGGATCATGGATGAGCTGGATCTCCATTCGACTGCCGATCTTACGAGGTATGCCGTCACCGAAGGCCTGGTGAGCCTATGAATATCTGCCCGGTTTGTTGCCTGGTTCGGGGAATACACAATCAGAGCCTGTCCGCCGGTATGTGCGTTGAGAAGATCCCTGCCGCGCCTTCTTGCTAGCCGCATTGCGCCCCCAGTAACATTTTGTCGAATTTCTGGCACCTCTCCTAGTTCTCCCCTTCGTTAATTTCACCTAACATGCGCCCTGTAGATTGCAGCAACTATCGAGGAGGTGCTGTATGGGCGTCGCGGCTATCTTTGATCGTGTGCAAGGAGCACTGGAGAACCTCGGCGCCGATTGTCCTATGGAAGAGGTCGGTGGACTCTGCCCCGAGCTGACATGGAACCAAGTGTTCTTGGCCATCGACCACTTGAGCCGGACCGGGCAGATTCGTGTGACACTGGATCCCGGGAGGACCTACAGGGTCCAGGCCTATCACGCAGTAGCAGGCGAGGCTTCCCATGTTTCACCCGCTCCCTAATAAGTATTCAAACGGAGGACTAGGAGATTCCCTAGTCCTGCCTGAAAGTTGACCGTGCTAGGGTGCGACCCTCAGCATAGTCTCATGGGATACCTGGCCGGAGTATCTCGATGGAAAAATCTCAACACGTGTCAGGAGATGAGGATTCGATGCCCCCAACGAGGGAGGTGCCTATGGAAGCCCAGATAATTCAGGAAACCAACATGGCCACCTCGAAAACACTCTGTGCTCACCAGCGGCTCATCGACGAGGTCCTGACCAGAAGCGGCAAGCGGACCGGCAAGGTTCGATGCCTTGAATGTGGGACCATTTTCGAAGACCCTTACCGAGTTCAGCAGTGAAGTAACCGGGTGAGCGCAGGGTGCTCGCCTCTTTCCATAGAAACGTCTGTCCCCCGCAGGCAGACCTTTCCGTGTGCGTCTTCCGTTGAATCACGTATAGACACTAACGGCCCATTCTTTAGGAGCCACTCCGGGGGGAGTTCCCCGGTTTGATTCCCTGCTCCAATCGCGTGACGCCTTCGTGCGAGAGGATGCTTTGACATGAACGGCGCGTAGAGCGCGTCTCGGAGTGCGGTATTCAGCCACAGGATTTCCTACAGCATTGCCGCGAAATACCTCATGCTCATACTGGTGGCCTGTGCATATCGGTTGCTGACCGTGGCGCTGTAAACTCGTCAAGGCATCATCTTTCAAGAGCTTGGATTTGTAGTCTCATTGGTGATCCGGAGTGGCATCCAAGATGCACAAGGAGCCTTCCTGTTCCCAGAGAAGAGGAGGACCTAATTAACGAAGCGAGGGAGCAGATCATGGAAGTCATCATTCGTTCGCCCGGGTGCTTGCTCGAAGAAGTCGCGCTCGAATGTCCCGACCTGACCTGGAATCAGGTGTTTTGCGAGCTCGACCGTATGAGTCGAACGGGACAAGTCCGACTGACGCTGAAAGGTCCTGGCCTGTACGCGGTTTCGAGCACAACCGCGTGCGACTCCTCTGTGTAAGGGTGGGTGGGGGGTCACGCGAGCGAGAGGTAAGCCGAATGTCCTGCATGGAGTATGAGCGACGGTTCTGCCGCACAAAGGAGGGATTGGATCATGCAACCACGCTCCACGAAAGAGCCGAGCAGGCGGAAGGGCTCTGAATCTTTCCAGCGCCCGGAGCCAGCTGTTGCCGAGAAGGAACCAGTTCACAGCCAACCGGTTTCTCCACGTGATGATGTACAAGTCCGTATCGCTAATCGAGCCTATGAGCTCCACGGTGAGCGAGGCCATCGACAGGGCTATGCGCTCGACGATTGGCTGGAGGCCGAGCGGGAAATCCTCGGCCTCGAATGCAACGCGTAGAAGGTCCGGCAGGGTGGTCCTGCTTGGATCACCACAAGAGGGAGGTGTCCCATGAGACAGAAATCACCTAGCATGCTCGCCCTGGGAATGCTGTTGTTGGCAGCCGGAACCTTGACCGCCGCCGGAGCTGTCTACGGCGGAGAGAAGAAGGGAAAGGCAGAGATGGCCGCAGCAGCCAAGGTGACGATCGACCAGGCGATCAAAACGGCGTCGGAAAAAGTTTCCGGCAAGATCATCGAAGCGGAGCTGGAAAAGAAACATGACGTGATCGTGTGGGAAGTGGAAGTCGTCACGGCAGAGAACAAGGTGATGGAGGTCTACATCGATGCTGAGACCGGTGCGGTGATCGACTGGGAAAAGAAGAAGGCCGAGTTGAAGCAGGAACGGAAACGGCAACAAACGCGCGAGCACAAGGGCTAAGCTGACACGGATGTGTAGGGTTGCTGGATGAATTCGGCTCGCCGTTCGAGAGGGGCGGCACCGCCTTCATCCTTCACGAATTGGAAGACAGCCATCTTCCAGAGCCGCCGCCGTATTATAATGTGTCCTGTTTCTACAGAGGAGGAAAGAGTCGCGTCGAATCTCGCCCGTGGGGCCGGCGAGGCGATTCTGGAGGTGTACGCCTCCCCGTTCGAGGTCCGGTTTAAGGGGCCGGATGATCCCGTCACGGACGCGGACCTGAGAGCGCAGGACATCATCGTGGAGGGACTCGCGCATGAGTTTCCGGACGATGGAATCGTTTCCGAGGAGAGCCCTGTTTCGGAAGGAGCCCGTCGCAAACCCCGCGTCTGGTTCGTCGATCCGTTGGATGGGACCGGCGAGTTCGTGGCCCGCACGGGAGAGTTTTCAGTCATCATCGGGCTTGTGGAAGAGGGGCTGCCGAAACTCGGCGTGATCTACAGGCCGGTGGGAGATGTGCTGTATGTGGGGACGCGCGACCAGGCAGCCTGGATCATCACGGGCGGAGACCGGAAACGGGCCTGGGTTTCTGCAGCCGCCCCGCCTCATCCCGTGCGCCTCGCAGTATCACGATCCCATCGTCACATCTCGATCGATACGATCAAGACCAGGCTGGGAAACGTGACGGAAATCGCTTGCGGAAGCGTCGGCGCCAAGATCGGACTACTGGTCTCGGGAACGGTCGATGTCTACGTGGAACCGGCACGCTATACGAGCAAGTGGGATGTCTGCGGGGCAGAAGCGATTCTGCGCGGTGCAGGGGGGTTGATGACGGACCTGGCCGGAGGACCTCTTCGCTACGATGTGACGGAGTTGAAGAACCTCAGAGGATTTGTCGCAACCAACCGCCAGTGCCATGGCGATGTGCTCGCAGCTATCCCGGCATCGGCATTTGGAGTCGCATCAGCCGGCTGAGTGCAGAAAAGTCCGTCGCATTCTTTGTGGCGGCGGGAAGCACAGGGCGCACCCTTAGCGGACCTCTGTTCACGTTCCATGCGATCAAGGGCAGGATCGTGAGAGCTGCGCGGCCGAGTCGGCCGTGGCGTTCTGTGGTTCTTCGGAACGACCTCCCAGCGCTGCGACATGATCGTGAAGCGCGCTGCGATGTGTCGATAGCGATCGGCCCAGTGACTCGGTCCAGCAAGTGTGTTGGGGTTGAGGGCTTCGCCAAATAGGATCCTGATGCGCCGTCGGCGTGGCCACCATGCCCCCTGCGGAAGTGCTTCAAAGCTTCCCTCGATCCAGATGGGAATGACAGGAACGGGGTGTACCGTCAAAATCAAGCCGATTCCCGGCTGGAACGGTTGGAGCGTTCCGTCCGGAGACCGTGATCCTTCGGGAAACCAAACCAGATTCTGGCCGCGCGCGAGTGCTGCCGCACCCAGGATATGGAGAGTCTTGGTGCCGATTGTTCTATGGAAGAAGCCGTGGGACTCTGCCTCGATCTGACGTGGAATCAAGCGTTCTTGGCCATTGACTACCTGAGCCGGACCGGACAGATTCGTGTGACGCGCGATGCCGGCAGACCCCTAATAGGAATAGGGTCGGAGCTTTTCACCGGCCTGTGCCGGAAAGCGAATTGGTTTCTACTGCTCCATAAGTAGATACTGATCCGAAGACTAGGAAACCTCCTAGGCACCCTTATGAGGATGCCTGTACTAGGATGCCGTCCTCGATGTGGTTCCCTATGAGTTCTGGCCGGAGGATCTCCATGGCGCAGCGAATCGATGTATCAGGACAAGTGGGCTCGACGTCACAACAGACGGAGGTGTCAGAGGTGTCAATGGAAACCCAGACGGTTCGAGACACCAGCAAAGTCATGCCGGCAAACACCTGTTCGCACCAGCGGCTCATCGACGAGGTCTTGACCAGAGACGGCGAGCGGACCGGCAAGGTTCGATGCCTCGAATGTGGTGCGGTATTTGCCGACCCCTACTGGGGCGTGAAATGATTCGTTGAGCCAGTGGTTGGGCAGTCCTCTGTCGTTATGGAAGCGCCCGCCTGGCAGATCGCCCCTCACCGCAGAATTCCGCTCACAGTCAGTTCAACGGCTTGCTCCAGTCCGAGCCCTCAAGCCATCGGCGTTTTCAGCTCTTATCGCTCGGCTGGAGCGTCCCATGGTCCGCGCACTGCGTTAGGTCAAGCCGAGCTGGATCTTGGCTGACTCAGACATCATGCCTCGGTTCCAAGGCGGATCCCAGACCAGATTCACTGTGACGTCCGTCACGCCGGGAACAGCGCGGACTGTCTTGTCGACTTGCCACAGGAGCATGTCGGCGATTGGACAGGCCGGTGCAGTAAGGGTCATGCGGATCGTGGCGGCGCCGGACGGTTCCACGAGAATGTCGTAGATCAGGCCAAGATCGTACAGGTTTACCGGGATCTCGGGATCATACACGGTGCGCAGCGCCTCAATGATGTGCCGCTGGAGGTCTGACGTCGCCGGAGCGTCAGAGGGCGGCAGAGCTGGCTGTGAGGCTGGGCCGGACTCGGTTGTCACCAATTCCGGTCTGCTTTCGATGGCGGCGCGGAGCGTATGCCAGGGCAATGTGGCGCATTTGACTCGAACAGGAAATTCACGGACACCGGCAAAGACTGCGAGCTTTCCGACTGTGCCGGCGTCCGGCGGGGCCGAAGGTGCTTGGGTGACCAAATGATGAAATCGCTCAAACAGGGCCTGCACCTCCGCGAAAGATTTTCCTTTGACGCTTTCGGTCATCATGGAAGCTGAGGCTATGGAAATGGCGCAGCCGGAGCCCTCGAAGCCGATATCGCTTACCCGATCGTTCTCGATCCTGAGATAGACCTTGATCTTATCGCCACAGAGCGGGTTGTATCCTTCGGCGGTCCGGTTGGCCCCTTCCAGCTTGCGGAAGTTTCGCGGCTTCCGGTTATGGTCCAGAAGGGCTTCTCTGTAAAGCTCCCGCACGTCCAGCGTCATCTGAAGAACTCGATGGATTTGTGAATGGCTGCCGCGAGTGCTTCGATGTCTTCCTGGGTGTTGTAGAAGGCTAAGGACGCTCGGGCTGTGGCCGGCACTCCAAAGCGACTCATCAATGGTTGTGCGCAATGATGACCGGCACGAATCGCGATCCCTTCATTGTCCAGGATCGTTCCGAGATCGTGGGGATGTATTCCGTCGACAATGAAAGAAAGGACGCCGGTTTTGTCTTTGGCCGTCCCAATGAGCCGCACTTCTGCGATCTTGGAAACCCGATCCGTCGCATAGGTTAACAGTTCCCGCTCATACGCCGTGATCGCCTCCAGGCCAATGTCGCTCATGTAATCGATGGCTGCGCCGAGGCCGACGACCCCTGCGATATTCGGCGTTCCCGCCTCGAACCTGTCGGGCACTTTATTATAGGTGGTCTTCTCGAACGTGACGGATTGGATCATGTGGCCTCCTCCTTGATAAGGAGGCATGGCCTCGAGGAGAGCAGCTTTGCCGTACAGGACGCCGATGCCGGTTGGTCCAAACAGCTTGTGACCGGAAAAGGCATAGAAGTCGCAATCCATTGCTTGGACGTCCACTGCAAGGTGCGGCACAGCCTGAGCACCATCGACAAGAACCGGCACATTGTGACGGTGAGCGAGTTCGACAATCCGGCGGATCGGATTGATCGTGCCGAGCACGTTTGACACATGAGCGATCGCCACCAATTTAGTTCGTGGCGTCAGGAGCTTCTCGAATTCGTCAAGCAGCAGCTCGCCGTCATCGTTGATTGGCGCGACGCGCAGGACGGCGCCGGTCGCTTCGCACAGCATCTGCCAGGGCACGATGTTGGAGTGGTGTTCCATGGTCGAGATGAGGATTTCATCTCCGGCATGAACGTGTGTGCGGCCGTAGGTTTGCGCGACCAGGTTGATCGCCTCGGTGGTACCTCGAACAAAGAGGATCTCGCTCGCCTCGGCAGCGCCGAGAAAGCGTTGGATGTTTGCGCGGGCAGATTCGTAGGCTTCTGTGGCCCGTTCGCTGAGCCAGTGGATGCCACGGTGAATGTTGGCATAGCTTGTCGAATAGAACCGACTGAGGGTATCGATCACGACTTGCGGCTTCTGAGCAGAAGCTGCATTGTCGAGATAGACCAGCAGCTTGCCGCGAACCTGCTGCTTGAGGATCGGGAAGTCTTCCCTGATTCTCTTCACGTCGAACGGGCGAGATGGTGACCGCCGCTCGGCTGTCGTGTTTTGGCTCAGGCTCATGCGGTGAGGCTTTCGCTGTAAGTATGTGAGGTCCATTGGGATAGCAGCTCCGTAAACCGGTTTCGGATCATCTCGTGCGTGATCAGGCGAATAAGCTCGCCACCGAACACGTGGGTCATCAGTCTGCGCGCATTCTCCAGATCGATACCACGGGAACGCAAGTAGAACAGGACATCCCGGTCGAGCTGCCCGACGGTCGCCCCGTGGGTACACTTCACGTCGTCGGCAAAGATCTCAAGTTGCGGTGTGGTGTGAATCGCGGCATGTTCGGAGAGCAGCAGGTTGTTGTTGGTCTGTCGAGCGTCGGTTTTGTGCGCATCCTGCCGAACTAGAATCCTGCCGTTGAACACTCCGCTCGCGTGTCCGCTCAGAATGCCCTTATAGAGCTGCTGGCTCATGCATCGCGGCTTGGCATGCTCAATTCGGGTGTGTATGTCCACATGCTGTCGGCCGGTGGCTGCATACACCCCGCGAAGAGTGCAGGTGATGCCTTCGTCGGCCAACAGCGCACGGACCTCGCTGCGATCGAGCGCGCTTCCGATCGCAAGGGAATGGGACGTGAACCTGCTGCGGCGACCCTGATGGACGGCGAGGGTTGCGATGTGATACGCCGCCTGGCTTTCTTGCTGTAGCAGATGGTGGTCGAGCTCGGCCTCCTCACCAAGGACCAGTTCGGTCACCGCATTGGTGAAATAGAGGTCGTCCTTCAGTCCCACGTAGCTCTCGAGGACCGCCGCTCGGCTGGAAGGACCGGCCACGATAAGGACTCGCGGGTGCGAGATGGTGGCTTTGCCATTGGGGCAGGAGACAAACATCACGAGTATCGGCTCCTCGACCACCATCTTCGGCGGGAGATATATAAAGGCTCCATCCTTGAGAAAAGCTGTATTGAGCGCAACGAACGCGTGGTCTTTATGCTGGGCATACCGACCCAGATGTGGTTCCAGGAGATTCGGCACGATCGTGCAACTGTCCGCCAGGCTTTCGGCAATCACGCCGTGCGGCAGCAGTTTGAGCGAGGACAGCGAAGAAGAGAAATGGCCATTCACGAATGTCAGTTGATGGACCGGTCCCACCCATGACACCACTGACTCCAGCTCCGCTTTCGCGATGTCTGGTCTGCGCCCTGCAGGTGTGAAGGGAATCTCCACGATCGAAGTCACATCGGTATGAGTCCACTCTTCATGGTGAGTCGTGGGGAATCCCAAGTCGGCGAAGCGGGCGCCCGCGGCTTGGCGAAGCTGTTGCATCCAGGCTGGCGTGGTTCCGGCAACCTGCCGCTCGAATCTCGACAATTCCGAGCGGTAGAGATCGGTGACCAGTCCGATGTCCTTCATGGCGCAGTCTTCTCTTCGGAGATCCGGGCATGTGGCTCTTCCAGCCATCCGTAACCTCGCTCCTCAACGGTGAGGGCTAGCTCTTTTCCTCCCGACTTCACGATACGGCCGTTCAGGAGCACATGGACATAGTCGGGAACGACGAAGTTCAACAGCCGCTGATAGTGCGTGATGAGCAACATTGCGCGGTCCTGGCTGCGCATGACGTTCACCCCTCTCGCCACGATCTTCAGCGCGTCAATGTCGAGGCCGGAGTCGGTCTCGTCCAGGATCGCCAGCTTCGGGTCCAGAAATGCCATTTGCAAGATTTCGTTGCGCTTCTTCTCACCGCCGGAGAATCCCGCGTTGACCGGCCGGTTCAAGAAGTCCGCGTCCACGTCAAGCAAGTGCGCGCGCTCCTTCACGAGGGCCAGAAAGTCGATGGCGTCGAGTTCTTCGAGCCCGCGGTGTTTCCTGATGGTATTGAGCGCGGCTTTTAGGAAATGCAGCGTCGTCATCCCAGGGATTTCGATGGGATATTGAAACGCGAGAAAGAGTCCTTCCCTCGCGCGCTCTTCCGGCGGCATGATGAGAAGATCTTTCCCTTCATAGCGTACGGTTCCGGCAGTCACCTCGTATCCCTCGCGACCGGCGAGGACATACGCCAGGGTGCTCTTGCCGGAGGCGTTAGGTCCCATAATGGCCTGCACTTCACCGGCTCGCACGGTCAGGTTAAGACCACGCAAGATTTCCTTGCCGGCAGTGGCTGCATGCAAGTCTCTGATTTCCAGGATTGGGTCCGGCATCGTATTCAACCGACCGTCCCTTCAAGGCGAACGTTGAGCAGTTTCTGCGCCTCCACGGCAAATTCCATCGGCAGTTCCCGAAACACCTCATGACAGAACCCGTTCACGATCAATGAGACGGCGTCCTCGGCCGAGAGCCCTCGCTGCCGGCAGTAGAAGATCTGGTCTTCACCGATCTTGGTGGTGGACGCTTCATGCTCCACCTGTGAGGAGGCATTGTGCACGGCAATGGAGGGGAACGTGTGGGCGCCGCATCGGTCTCCCAGCAACAGCGAGTGGCACTGGGTATAATTTCGGCAGCCAGTGGCCTTCCTGAGAATGTGTACCAGGCCGCGATAGGTGTTCTGGGCATAGCCTGCGGAGATGCCCTTCGACACGATGGTGCTCCTTGTGTTCCTGCCGATGTGGATCATTTTGGTGCCGGTATCGGCCTGCTGGCGGTGTGTGGTGAGCGCGACCGAATAGAACTCCCCGATGGAGTTGTCTCCCCGCAGGACTACGCTCGGATATTTCCAGGTGATGGCCGAACCGACTTCCACCTGCGTCCAGGAAATTCTTGAATCGACTCCCGCGCATATCCCCCGCTTGGTGACGAAGTTGTAAATCCCGCCTTGGCCTTCGCTGTCGCCCGGATACCAGTTTTGAACGGTGGCATACTTGATCTGTGCGCGATCGAGGGCGATCAGTTCCACCACCGCCGCGTGCAGTTGATGTTCTGCCCGCATCGGTGCGGTGCAGCCTTCAAGATAGCTGACGTAACTCCCTTCCTCCGCAACAATCAACGTGCGCTCGAACTGGCCGATGCGTGGCGCATTGATGCGAAAGTAGGTAGATAGCTCCATCGGACATCGGACCCCTTTCGGGATGTAGCAGAACGAGCCATCGCTGAAGACGGCAGAGTTCAGTGAGGCGAAAAAGTTGTCGGAATACGGCACCACGGTGCCGAGATGTTTCTGGACCAATTCGGGATGATTCTGCACCGCCTCCGAAAAGGCGCAGAAGATGATGCCGAGTTTGGCCAGATGTTCCTTATAGGTGGTGGCGACCGAGACACTGTCGAAGACCGCATCCACAGCGACTCCGGTAAGCACCTCCTGCTCGCTCAGCGGAATTCCAAGCTTTCTGTAGGTGGCCAGCAACAGCGGATCGACCTCGGCAAGACTCTTGGGCCGCCGCTCCGTCTTCGGCGCCGAATAGTAGACGATAGCCTGATAGTCGATCGGTGGGTGATGGATTTTGGCCCACTGCGGCTCCTGCATCGTGAGCCAATGGTGATAGGCCTTCAGCCGCCACTCTAACATGAACGCGGGTTCGTTCTTCTTGGCTGAGATCAGCCGAATGATGTCTTCATTCAACCCGGGAGGTGCGGTCTCGGCCTCGATCTCCGTGGTGAACCCGTATTTGTATTCATGCGGGGGGAGATCTTGAATCCAATCTTCAGTAGCCATGATGCTCCTCAGCCGATGTATAGGGGCGAAGCCAGCAAGACCAACGCCATTCTAATCTAACGAATAAGAAGTGGGCCAGTGTGGTCTTGCCGGAGCCATTGGTTCCGAGAAGCGCATGGATCTCTCGCGGTCCAATTGCGAGTTCGAGCCGATCGAGAATCGCGTACCGATCGATCTCGAACGTAAGTTGGTGAAGGTCCAACAGCGGGGTCGGCATAATCGCACACCCTTCCCTCAGACTCCAATTGCATCAGCTATGCCTGCAGGAAATGACACGTGATCTGGTCTTGACATTGTCATGCTCGACATCGAGCGTAGCGTTTTGCAGCAGGATGAAAGGGCGGCGTGGGGTGTTAGGCGTCAGCCCACTGAACCCGTACTCAGCAATGGAGAGCTGAAGTGAGCTGCCGGCTTGATTGATCGAGGGTCCTTCACTTCGCAGGGATGGCATCGCCATTGCGTCTCTCAGGTCTTATAAAGAGGACTGGCGTCATCGTAACCATTGCCATCCTGGCGGGAATCTTCATTCCCCCCCAGATGTCATCATCCGACTCCTGTGGCGGAGGCCGTTGAGACTGCACCGGGAGCGATCGCGGATGCCGATCGGAAGATCCTCAACGAACTGGTTGCGGCATTCGATCGGAGTGAGAAGTCGGATCAGAGAGCCGATCTCGAAACGTTGATGCAGTTAAATTACCAAGGCCTACGGATACCACGACTTGAAGAAGCCAGACGTCTAGCGGGCCTGGAGGTTGCGCTTGTGTTACAGGCGGAGTGGGTCTAAGGGGACGCCGACACTTGGGGTCCGAACATTCTCGAAAGTCGCAGGGCAAGCCTCATTGTCCAAAGAGGTAGATAACGAGGAAGTCAGGAAGGACCATCAACGTCTCTGCGGAGTTATGGTACAGTGGCGATCCCATGCGCATCTTTATTCTTGGAGTAGGCGCTACAGGGTCGTTGTTGGCCAAATTGTTGCTCCGCCAGGGGCATCAGGTCGCGTGCGGCGACCGCGATCCTGCCCGTGCTCGCGCCTTTCTCGGTGAACGATCAACCCTCGTCATTGAACGGGTCAATGCTCGAAACTTGCGCAGTATTGTAAAGGCAGCGAAGGGCTGTCATCTCCTCGTCAATGCCTGCCCCGCCGTCTTGAACAAGGTCATCATGCGTGCGGCGTTGCGATTGCGCGCCCATTACATCGATACCGCATCACATCTGAGGACAAGCCCGTTTCGACCCGAGCAACTGCGCTTCGATCGGCAGTTCCAGAGGAAAAAGCGAGGGGCGCTCATTCACGCAGGTGCGGCACCGGGATTGACCAATCTCTTGGCTATGCAGGCCGCAGCTGGACTCGACCAGCTCGATAAGGGGGAGGTGCGGATCTTTGAAGAGACGACGAGCGAGAATCCCGTCTCGCAATGGTCTGCCGAGTCCTCCTTTGACGAAGCGGTATCGCGCCCCCGAATATACCGGGACGGCCGGTTCCGCTTCGGCCCTCGATTTGGAGAGCGGGAACTGTTCCGGTTCCCCCCGCCGATTGGGCAGGTGGGCGTCGTGCTGGCGGCACAGGACGAAGTCGTAACCCTTCCCCACATCCTTCGCCTGCGCGACATGGATGCGAAAATCGGGGGAATCGACATGGACCGACTCCGCCGGTGGTATCGACAAGGGAAGCTGAGTCGGTCGCGTGGACTCATCGCAGTACGATTCCCGGCGACGCCGACCCCTCGTGCGATGACCAAGTTGGTGCGGCGAGGTATTCTGCGCAACGCTCGCTTTGCCGTCGCGGTATTGGTCTATGGGCACAAGCACAGGCGCCCATTCCTCATTCGCTGGGACGCCATGTTTCCCTCGCTGTTCGACCTACGCCGACGCAGGCTCTTCTGTTCACCGATTGCCTGGGGTACTGCACACCTCACCGCCATTTTTGTGAAGCACATGCCGCGCGATCTTGCTGGAGTGTACCTCCCGGAATCCTTGCCGGTTGCGACACGCCGAAACATTCTGCGCGCTGCTCGTTCGAGCGGTATCCGCCTCACGAGAAAGGTGATGCGCCTCAAGTCATCCAGCGAGATCTAGAGCTCGATCTTCGACGGATCGTGATGAAACGCAGCGACCTTCGCACGAACGAGTGCGGCAAAGTCCCTGTACCGTAACTTCATCGCGCCGATGTACGTCCCGGCTTCAATCATAATAGACTCGTCTTCTGCCAGTAGTTGGTCGACGTACACTCCATGCCATAGAGATTGCCGAAGGTGGCATCGCGCCCACTTGGCAATCGGGGAAAAGATTTACGATCTCCGCTTCCATTGCCGCCGCACGTCGCGGGCGTCGAGGACATCCCGCAATCGCTCAGGTCGACACGCCACGTGGACGGGAGCACGGCCATCACAAAATAGCCGTCGGCCTGCACCATCACGACTTTGGCGACGACTTTGCCTGGCACATCGAGTGTCTGCGCCACGTCGTGGGCGGTATAAGCCTTGGGTGACTGGCCACCTCATAGGGAATCTTGTTTGTGTCGAGATAACTCCGGAGTTGTTTCAGGATCGGCATGGCAACCTCCCTCGCTGGGCAGAGACAGATGTGCGTATGGGTACTGTGAATGATGAAATGTGAAGGAAAGGAGTCGGGCGTCTTAATTGCCTCTAGGCTGTCGAATATAGACTCCTGAGCTGTCAAGAAACGACTCCCGACCCTCTTCTTACTTTTCTCCTTACGACCTCTTTTCTTTTTAGACGAATCGTGCCCCCAAGCAGGTGCGCATCAAATATTCTCGAAATATGATTCATGCTCGCCACATCGCCCAGCATCTTCGCTCTCAAAATACCCCTCATGACATGATTTCAACTTGCTCACTCGTCGAAAAATTCCCTCAAAAGTCGGGGTCTCACCATCGAGGACAAGCGGACGGGACATGAAAGAGAGCTGGCATGGCACAGCGGCGGGCTAACGATAAGACGATGACGTGGGGCTCAAAAAGCACCTCACGCCATCAGATTCAGACGCTGCACGAAATACGGGGCCGAGTCACAAAACGGGAATATTCCGGTCCCCTGTGCGGCGGTTCACTCGCTCTTCTTGTAAACGACGTAACCACCGATCCCAAGCGCAACCATCACGCCTATGAATAACCACAGCATACTCTCCATGACTACTCCTTTCGTTCGAGCGATAACGCAACTCTGTAATCGTTCCTGTCACCTCTCCATGTAAAAGATTTTGCGTGACGCATTTTCTTTCAAGCATGTTTGCGGGAGGATTCTGCCCCCCATTCGGTTTTGCGAAAAGGCGGATCCCTTTTGCTCTCAGAGGGGCGCAACAATCGTGCTTAGTTCACAGCGAGTTGAGAATTTTGTAAACTCTGCATAATGAATGGCTTCCGCGGCGTTTGCGTTGCGCGGAATTCGAAAGGTGGGGAGAATATCCCCAAGGCTGTCTATTTGTTTAGACAAAATGGGAGATAGAAGTAGAAGAGGGCTCTACGAAGCACTATGTTGTTCGAGGGAGCGGGAAAACGGCTATGCCAGTCGTTCACGCCCATGGGGGGTGGAAAAGTCCTGTTCGGGGCCGATCGGCACAATGCGGGTGGGATTAATGTCGTCGTGCGTGACGTAATAGTGCCGCTTGATGTGGTCGAAGTTCACGGTGTCGGCGACGCCGTCGGTTTGATAAAGATCTTTCAGATAGCCGAAGAGGTTGGGGTAGTCGATGACCCGTCGGATATTGCACTTGAAGTGGCCGTGGTAGACCGCATCGAACCGAACCAGCGTGACGAACAAGCGCCAGTCGGTTTCGACGAACTCCGGTCCGAAGAGATAGCGTCGGCTGGAAAGCCGCGCGTCGAGTTGATCCAGCGCGTCGAAGAGGCGCCGCGCCGCGCGTTCATATGCCTGCTGTGATGTGGCAAACCCGGCACGGTAGACTCCATCGTTCACGTTCTCATAGATAAAGGTGTTGAGTTCATCGATCTCTTTGCGGAGACCTTCCGGATACAAGTCGATCGGGCTTTCAGTGAATCGATTGAACTCGCTGTTGAACATGCGCATCAGATCGTCGTCAGAATTAGTGACGATGCGTTTGGTGACGCGGTCCCACAGCACCGGGACCGTGATGCGCCCGATGTAGTTCGGGTCGGTGGCTTTGTAGGCCTCGCTGAGAAAGTGAAATCCATTGATGGGATCGAGCGAATGGCCAGGTCCCTCGCGGAACGCCCAGCCACGCTCGTCGCGGATCGGGTCCACGACGGTCATACCGATCACGTCCTCGAGTTTCTTGAGCTTGCGCACGATGATCGTGCGATGCGCCCACGGGCAGGCCCATGATACATAGAGATGGTATCGCCCAGTTTCGGCCGGGTAACCGGAACTTCCACTGGCTGTCACGCACTGGCGATAGACATCCGCCTGCCGCTTGAACTCACCGGCTTCAGCTTGCTCGTGTGGAAACTGCACCTGAACCCCCATAAGAGAAGCGTACCTCCAGGTTTGTTAGTATCTCATGCCAACAGGCGGATGGCGTCAGGAGTTTTTCAGCCCCACTGTCGCGTTTCACCACGGTGTACTATCGATACCGTGGCAAAAGGCTACGGATATCCATGTTTCCATGAAGAAAACTGCGCATTTTGTGAGGCATGCCCCATGCTGAGGATACTAGTAACGAGATAGGTGTGCCTGTTGTCAGAGACTGGAGTCTGGGAGTGGTGATCGTGGATGATGCCCTGCTGAGTCGAAGAGCAAGTGGATCTCTCGAGCATTGGCTCATACGAAGTTTAGTAGCCTGCGCAATTCTGATGGGGATCATCGGCTGTGAGAACAAATCGGAGGAACCCTCCGCTGCCAAGCCAGTTTCAGCCTCCTCCAAGTCCGGGCTCTTGCGCCTGACGCCTGAAGAGTCCTCCCGGATGGCTCTCGAAGTCGTACCGGTCGCGCGAGGGCAGTTTCTCGCGCAGCGCGAGTTTCCCGCAACCGTCCAGTCCAATGAAAACGAATTGGCCGAAGTCACCACCCTGATCCGCGGTCGAGTCGTGAAGGTCCATGTGGATGTCGGCCAGGATGTAAAGAAAGGAACGCTCCTGGCGATGCTCCACAGTATGGACCTCGGAGTGGCGGAAGGGGACTACCTGAAGGCTGAGGCAAGACTGCACGAAGCGGAACTGGCGCACGCACGGGCCAAGGATCTGTACGAGAACAAGGCCGTGAGCCTGGCGGAGCTGCAACGCCGCGAGGCCGCAATGAAGACGGCACGAGCCGAAGCGCGTGAAACGAAGAACCGTCTGGAACTGCTCGGCGTGCCACGGGAGGAGATCGAGAGGCTGAATCGAGAGCACACGATCAAGGCCGACGTGCCTCTGCGTGCGCCGTTCGACGGTCGGGTCATCATGCGCAATATCACCAGAGGCGAAGTGGTTGAAACGCACCAGAAGTTCTTTACCGTGGCGGATCTTTCGGATGTGTGGGTGGTCGGCAATGTGCCGGAGAAGGACGTGCAGTATGTTCGCAAGGAGCAGAAAGTCGATGTCATTCTGGCCGCCTATCCCCACGCCATCCTTTCGGGAACGATCACCTACATCGGAGATGTGCTCGATCGGGCCACCCGCACGATGCGCCTGCGGGTGACAGTGCCGAACCCCGATCGGCTCCTGAAGCCGGAAATGTTCGCCATTATCCGCGTCTATGCAGCCTCGAGTCCGGACGCGCTGAGCGTGCCGCTTGCGGCCGTCCAAGACGGGCCGATCGGCAAGATGGTGTTCGTTCAGCGAGGGGCGGGCGAATTCGAAGCGCGGACGGTCGAGTTGGGAAACGAGCAGGGAGACATGGTGAGGGTGCTGGAGGGGGTGAGCGCCGGCGAGCAGGTCGTGACGAAGGGCTCCTTCGTCCTCAAGTCCGAGATGGAACGGCACAAGATCGAGCCCACACCATGATCGCCGCTCTTCTGGAATTTTCGCTGCGGCAACGAATCCTGGTCCTGGGCTTGGCCTGTCTGTTGTCCGTCGCCGGCGTATTCGCCTTTCAGTCTATTCCGATCGACGCCTACCCCGACGTGACGAACATCCAGGTGCAGGTGCTGACCGACGCGCCGGGCCTCTCGCCGGTCGAGGTCGAACGATTCATCACCTATCCACTCGAACTCCAAATGACCGGGCTGCCTGGGTTGGCGGAGATCCGATCCCTTTCAAAATTCGCTCTCTCCCAGATCACGGTCGTGTTCAACGACGACGTCAATATCTACTTTGCCCGTCAGTTGGTGCTCGAACGGATGATGGCGGCGAAAGAGCGCTTACCAGAAGGGCTCAATCCTATGATAGCCCCCGTGAGTACCGGGTTGGGCGAGGTCTATCAATATTATGTGGAAGGCCCTTCGACAGGGCTCGGCTCGACTGAGCTCGCCGAAGTCAGGGCAGGGCCGGGAACGCGGTTGGAAGACCGGGCTGCGATCGAGGCGGAGCTGACGGATCAGCGGACGCTCCAGGACTGGGTCCTGCGCCCGCTGCTCAAGAGCGTACCGGGTGTGATCGATGTAAACGGTATGGGTGGGTTCGTCAAGCAGTATCAAGTCCTGGTCGATCCGGCGAAGCTCCGTAAGTTCGACCTGACGCTCCACGATATATTTGACGCGGTAGCGAAGAACAACGCCAATGCCGGCGGCAATGTGCTGGAGCGACATGCGGAACGCGCAATCGTCCGCGGCCTGGGCCTGATCAAGAGCGTGAGCGATATCGAGACCATCATCGTGAAGGAGGTCGGCGGCACGCCGGTCTTCGTTCGTGATGTCGCGGAGGTCCGCATCGGCCACGCCGTTCGCCATGGCGCGGTGGTGCTCAACGGCGAGCGGGAGGTCGTGGCGGGCACCGTGCTCATGATTCGCGGAGGGAATGCGCGCCAAGTGGTCGAAGCAGTCAAGGCCAAGGTGGACGATCTGCAGCAGAGCAACATCCTCCCCCCAGGTACGAAGCTCCTGCCCTACTATGATCGCATTGAATTGGTGACGGCGGCCATCGATACGGTGCGGTATGCCTTGATCGAAGGGATCGTGTTGGTGGTCTTCGTCTTCTTCTTCTTTCTCGGCCACGTCCGCAGTGCCATCGTCGTGACGGCCTCGCTCATCGTTACCCCTCTGATCACATTCATCGTGATGCAGCGGCTGGGGATCTCGGCCAACTTAATGACGCTTGGCGGGCTGGCCATCGCGATCGGCGAAATCGCGGACGGGTCGTTGGTCGTCGTTGAAAACGTCTACCGGCATCTTGCGCAGAACAACGTCGGATTAGGGAAGGGCAAGCTCGACGTGATACTCCGTGCCACGAAAGAAGTGGGTCGCCCGATCCTCTTCGGCATTTTGATCATCAGCGTGGTGTTCTTGCCGCTCATGACGCTGCACGGGATGGAAGGGAAGATGTTTGCGCCATTAGCCTACACTCTCGTAATTGCACTGCTGGCATCGGTGGTCGTCACGCTGACGCTCTCACCGGTCCTGGCCTCCATGCTGTTGCGCGGGGACCACCCAGCAGAAACGCGCTTGACGCGATGGATGAAACAGCGCTATCTGCCGGTGCTCCGGTGGACGCTCCATCATCGTGGTCTTGTCCTGACCGTCTCGACAACGATCGTTCTGTGTAGCCTCGCTCTCGTTCCATTCGTGGGGCGGGAATTCATTCCACTCCTTGAGGAAGGAGCCCTGACGCCCCAAGTCGTCCGGCTGCCGAGTGTCTCGCTGCCGGAGTCCATCGAGATGGAGAAGCAAACCCACAAAGCCATGTTGGAGTTTCCCGAAGTGCGCATGGCGGTGAGCAAGATCGGACGGCCCGATATTGCCTTTGGGCCGGAGGAACCCAATGAGAGCGACCCGATCGTGACCCTATTCCCACGAAGCAGTTGGAAGACGGCCCAGACGCAAACATCGCTGACTGACGCCATTAGGCAGAAGCTGGCGGAGATTCCCGGCATTTCCGTGCTCATGAGCCAGCCGATTCAAGAACGGTTAGACGAGCTCATCTCCGGCATCAGGACGGAGTGCGCCATCAAGCTATTCGGGGAGGATCTCGATGTGCTGCACGACAAGGCGGAGGAGATTGCCGCGCTGATGCAGCAGATCAATGGCGTCAAAGATGTCAAAGTCGAGCAGATCGCCGGCCAGCCCTATCTCACCGTCGATATCGACCGGCAGAAGATTGCCCGCTTCGGCATCAACGTGGCCGACGTGCAGGAGATCATCACCACCGCGATCGGAGGCAAGGCGGCGACCCATGTCTACGAAGGCGAGCGGCGGTTTCAGCTCATCCTGCGATTTCCGGAACCGTACCGGAACAGTGTCGGGAGCGTCAGCGAGATTCGAGTGAAGTCGGCCTCCGGCGCGCTGATCCCGATGAGCGATCTCGCCACGATCGAGATGCGCGAAGGGCCGCTCCGCATCAGCCGCGAGCAGGTGAAACGCCGCATCTACATCGGTTTTAACGTCGTCGGCCGGGACATCGGCGGCGTCGTTGATGAAGGGCGAAGGAAGCTGGTAGCACAGATTTACCTGCCGGAAGGGTACCACGTCACGTGGGGCGGGGCCTTCGAAAACATGGAGCGAGCCAACGCGCGGCTGTTGATCGTTGTGCCGATCACGCTGGGCCTCGTGTTCTTTCTCCTGTTTTGGGCCTTCCACTCGTTGCGCTACGCCACGTTGATTATTCTCAACCTGCCCTTTGCCTTGATCGGGGGTATCGTCGCGCTCTGGTTGAGCGGACAATACCTCAGTGTGCCGGCATCGATCGGCTTCATCGAATTGTTCGGACTTGCGGTGGGGAACGGGATCGTGCTCATCTCCTATATCAACCAGCTGCGTCACGAAGGGAAGCAGACGGACGAAGCGATCGTCACCGGTTGCAGCTTGCGGCTTCGCCCGGTCGTCATGACCATGATGACCACGCTGCTCGGCCTCCTGCCGCTGGCGCTGGCGCAAGGCATCGGGGCCGAAGTCCAGCGGCCGCTCGCGACCGTCGTCATCGGCGGCCTCTTCACATCAACGGCGCTCACCCTGGTGGTGCTGCCGGCGCTCTATCGAAGGCTTGCGGAGAAAGAGGCGGGGAAGGAATATGCGCCGGAATGGGTGTAGGGGAGGGGGAGGCGGCTGGTGACGAACGGATGCGCGGCTCGGTCGCGCCATGATGCGCGGATTTCAGACGACAATTCCTATTATATTGTACTGCGTGCCGAGTGCGCCTCTAAAGCTGCGATGAAGCATCGCAATGTCGGTGCACGTCGGCAGGGTATTGGGTGGTTGAGTGGCAGTGCCCGCCACGGCGCGAATCTCCCTGCGCATCCGTTCATCCCGCCGCATAGAGAAAGAAGGAGGGGATGGGATGGAACGAGCAAGCCTGGAAGGGGGAGTAGCCAAATCATCTGTCTTGCTGGCCATAGCCGCACGATCAGAATGTGCTCCCTCGATGCGCGCGGTGAGGGATTGACCATGCCACCATCCCGGTAAGGAAAATAGAGGCCAGCTTGGAGGGACCATTTTTGTGGTCGCATGACGCGCGCAGGTGAGAAGCTGCGAGCCCGCCCCTTGGAGAGAAAGGAAGCATGGTCGGACCCTGGTTGATCTTTGCAATGAGCGGTGCTGCTATTGTCCTCGCTGGAGCGAAACTATCGCGCTATGGGGATCAGATCGCCGAGTTCACGGGGTTGGGACGCTTGTGGATCGGCGTGGTCTTAATGTCGACCGCCACGTCCCTGCCCGAGATTTTCACCGATGTCAGCGCGGTCCTGATGGATTCGCCTGACCTTGCCGCTGGCGATCTGTTCGGCAGCAATATGGCAAACATGCTCATTCTAGGTATCATCGATCTGATGTATCGCCAGAAGCGGGTCTGGCAACAGGCGGCGTTGGAACACACACTCACCGCTGCCCTCGCGATGACGCTGACGGGTCTTGCTGCGTTCTTCCTGCTGCTGGATGTCGAGGTGACTCATCTCGGTGTAGGACTCGGGAGCCTGACCCTCTTTCTCCTGTATGTGTTGGGGATGAGGATGGTCTTCCGTCAGGAAGATATGAAACGCCGCCAGCGCGAACAAGAAGTACTCGTCGAAGTAGCCGTGGGCAAGCAGGACGCTGCAACTACCCGTCGTGCTGAACTGCGGCGCGCGGTCGTTCGCTTCTCAGTGGCCACCCTGGTACTGCTCGTGGCCGCGCCGTTCTTAGCAGGTTCGGCGAAAGAGATTGTCGAGCAATCAGGTATTAGTGCCACATTCATTGGCGCCTCACTGGTGGGCATCACCACGTCGTTGCCAGAGTTGGTGACCTCGATTGCCGCAGTCCGATTGGGCGCGTTCGATCTTGCTGTGGGGAATTTGTTCGGGAGCAATGCCTTCAACATGGCGGCGTTCTTGTTCGCCGATCTGGCCTATCGTGAAGGCAGCTTGCTGAGCACGGTGAGTTCAGCCCACGCCCTCACCGCGCTCTGGTCCATTCTGATGATGAACATCGGGTTGATGGGGATTATCTATCGAGCCGAGAAGCGGTTCATGTTGATTGAGCCGGACAGCCTGCTGATGATCGTAAGCTATGTGCTGGGTTTGTGGCTGTTGTTTAGATGATGAAGTGGGGGCTGAATGGAAACGCGGAATGACGCCCCTGCCGTGAGGCCGTGGCACTCAGTGCCGGTCGATGCACTGACGAAGGAGCTGCGCACGAATCTCGATGCCGGCCTCGCTGCCGATGAAGCCGGCCGCCGACAACAGAGCGATGGGTTCAACGAACTGCCCGAAGCCCTGCCGCCCTCTCTGCTGAGGATCTTTCTCTCGCAATTTACCAGTGTCATCGTCTGGGTGCTGATCGGAGCGGCGGTCGTCTCTGGTTTGTTGGAAGACTGGCTTGATGCGGCGGCCATTCTGGCCATCGTGCTCCTCAACGGCCTGCTTGGATTCGTGCAGGAGTTCCGGGCCGAGCGGTCCTTGGCGGCGCTCCGAAAGATGTCAGTAGCGATGGCTCGCGTATTTCGTGACGGCGTCCTCCGACCTGTCCCCGCGCGGGAATTGGTGTCTGGCGATCTGATCCTCCTGGAAGCGGGCGACCGAATACCCGCGGATGGGCGGTTGGTCTATGCCACGAATTTCCAGGCGCAAGAAGCCTCGCTCACCGGTGAATCGACGCCGATTCAGAAGGGCGCCGGCGTTCTCACAGGAGCCGACGTACCTTTGGCCGACCGGACCAACATGGTCTTCATGGGCACCATCGCGGTCTCAGGCAAGGCTCGCGCGCTGGTCGTCGCGACTGGACTCCGAACAGAACTGGGCCGGATTGCCACAATGATTCAGACGGCAACCGAGGCGGAGCGGGAAGAAACCCCGCTCCAGCGCCGGCTGGAGCAGTTCGGCTATACCCTGCTGTGGTTGGCGCTGGCCGTGGTCACTCTCGTGTTCGTCTTGGGCTATCTGCGCGGCGAGCCGCTGGTGGCGATGTTCTTAACCTCGGTGAGCTTGGCTGTGGCGGCTGTGCCGGAAGGGTTGCCTGCCGTGGTGACGATCACGCTGGCGTTGGGCGTCACCCGCATGGTGAAACGGCATGCACTGATCCGCAAACTGCCCGCCGTTGAGACGCTCGGATCGGCGACGGTCATCTGCACCGACAAAACCGGCACGTTGACGAAAAACGAGATGACCGTCACGAGATTGTTTGTCGGTGATAGGGCCTTCGAGGTGACGGGCGAAGGATATGAGCCGGCGGGCGAGATCCGCGAAGTCAATGGTCAATGGTCAATGGCCAATTGGGGGAAGAGCCTCCAAACTCCACCCTCGAACCTTCAACCAGGCCTGCACGGGCTGCTGACTGCCGCGGTGCTCTGCAACGATGCGACGTTGCGAGAGGAGAATGGAACCTGGCAGGTGATCGGCGACCCGACGGAAGGCGCACTGCTCGTCGCTGCGGCGAAAGTGGGCTTGACGAAAGAGGACCTGGAACGCAACGCGCCGTTCGAGGAAGAAATTCCTTTCGACGGCGAACGGAAAATGATGACCGTGATCCGTCGGACGGCAGAAGGAAGCATGGCCTACGTCAAAGGGGCGCCGGACGTGCTGCTTAGCCGCTGTACACATTGTCTGACTCTCGACGGCCTGATCGAGCCGTTGCGCGATCAGCGGCGGCGGGCTCTTCTCCATACCAACGCATCTCTGGCACGAGAGGCCCTTCGCGTACTCGCGGTGGCATACCGGCGTGTCGATGACCATCGCACGAATCTGTCCGCTGATGCGGTGGAGCGTGAGCTGGTCTTTCTCGGCCTATTCGCCATGAAAGATCCCTTGCGGCCTGAAGCCGTGGAGGCTGTTCGTCTGTGCCGGAAGGCCGGAATCAGCACCGTGATGATTACCGGCGATCATAAGGAGACGGCTGTCGCGATTGCGCGGGAATTGGGCCTGCATGACGGCGATGGCACGGCGATTTCCGGGGCCGAAATCAATAATCTCACGGACGAACAGCTAGCCCAGTCGGTCGAGCGTGTTTCGGTCTATGCCCGCGTCTCGGCGGAACATAAGCTGCGCATCGTCCAGGCCTGGAAACGCAGAGGCGCGATCGTCGCGATGACGGGGGACGGCGTGAATGACGCGCCTGCGATCAAGGCGGCGGACATCGGCGTGGCGATGGGTCTCGCCGGCACGGATGTGACGAAGGAAGCTTCCGACATGGTGGTGACAGACGACAATTTCGCCTCCATTGCGGCGGCGGTGGAGGAAGGCCGGGGGGTCTTCGACAACATCCGCAAAACCGTTCATTTTCTCTTATCGTGCAACGTGAGCGAAGTGCTGGTCATGCTGTTTGCGACGCTACTGGGTCTGCCCCTTCCGCTCCTCCCGATCCAGATCCTCTGGATGAATCTTGTCACGGATGGGATTCCGGCCTTGGCGCTGGCGGTCGATCCGAAATCGCAGGATCTGATGAAGCGGCCGCCCCTCCGGCCGGATGCCCGGCTGCTGGACAGCGGACGATTGCTGGCCATCGGTGGAGAGGGGTTGATGCTCGGATTGATCGCCTTAGGAGCCTTTAGCTACAGCCTGTTCCGGCTGCATCAAACGCTCGATCAGGCCAGGACGGTAGCCTTCACTGTGATGGTGGTTGTGCAACTGGTACACGCCTTCAATTGCCGGAGCGAACGGTGGTCGCTCTTTCAACTCGGCGTTGGAACTAACCATGCGCTCGTATGGGCCTTCCTCCTTTCACTCGCCGTACAGGTGGCAGTGCTTACGGTTCCTGCGGTCGCGCCCGTGTTCAAGGTCGTTCCCTTGCCGATCGAAGATTGGGCGTTGATGGGCGCCTTGGGTCTTCTGCCGCTTTTTGCGATAGAAATGATCAAGACATTGCGTCGAAGGTGAACGAAGGCACAGTTTCACCGAAGCGCTCTCATAGTAGAAAGCGGGCATCGTTGGCTCGTGGCAGTGGCCAGGTGTGCAGGAACAGCATCTGTCGAGGAGGATATTCTTGTAACGGAAGGCGAGAGCGGGTATCGTTCACCAATGATGGTCGTTCAACAGCCTGCCGGTCTTGCTGACCGAAGACTTCAGGTGGTAGTCATCTTCTTGTGCGTTTGCGTGATCATGCAGATGCTTGGAGTACCAGTGACGCTGTTCAACCTTGCCGATGTCTCTGATACCCGTGCGGCTTCTGTCCTGGAGGGCTATTCTGTTCCTCCGACGCTTCCCGAATTAGCTCTTTCCCCTGAATCCGTTCTGGTGACCGAGCTTCATCCCCCTGTGTACGCCCGGATTTTAGCCTCCGCGCTGTTTCATCCTCCTGTACACTAGTTTCCCTTTCTGGATTCACGCCACAACCGTCCTCAACTGAGCTGGAATGGGGGCTGTCCCTGTTGCTGCCCTTTGGGTTCGTATCCCGCTGCTGAGGCCAATCGACGCATCTCGACTTACTTCCGTGAGCTTGACGGTGTCGCGAATCGAATGAGATCCGAAACTTCCGTTGAGGACTCGTGGAATACAGTTTTCGGTGACTGTGAAAGAGGAGAAAGAAAGGAAATACAGAGACACGAACCAGAATTGGTTTTTACATCGCTGCGACATGTGTGCTGACGGGCTGCGGGCATCTTCCGACCAGGGGTGCCACGGTGACCGTTCGACTTGAGACGGGCCGCTGACCTCCTGCGGATGTGGAACGACTCAAAGCACGTCGCTCCATGGAGGGCTGACGGCGAAAGCGGCGTTGATCAGTCCGACATGCGAGTACGCCTGGGGGAAATTGCCGCATTGTGCCGCTGTTGCAGGAATGAAATGTTCCGAGAACAACCCAACATGGTTGGAGGCGACAAGTACTCGATCAAGCGTCGCCCGGGCTTCGGGGATCCGTCCCAGTCGAGCAAGGGCCTGGGCGATCCAGAATGAGCAAATCACGAACGCCGCCTCCGGCTTGCCGAAATCGTCTTCGCGAACGTAGCGATAGAAGAAGCCGGTGTCCTCGGTCCCTTGTCTCGCGGCGAGTTCATGGGCGATGCATAGCACCGTCGATTCGCAGAGCTGCCGGTTCGGATAACCAAGAATCGGGAGCTGTGCGAGCGCGGCGTCATAGCTGAATTCGGTGGGGCCGTTGCGTAAAGCCCCGTCGTGGACGGCGCGGAGCAAGGCCTCACCCGCACGGATTCGCGCGCCGGTCAGGTCTAAGGAGATGGAACGGAGATGCCCGGCTTGTTTGATGCGCTCCAATCGTTCGAGGCCGGCCCAACAGAGCAAATTGGTAAAGGAATGTTCCCGCCAGCCGTTGCGAATTTCCCAAAGGCCGGCGTCCGGCTGGCCGATGCTGCGCACGCAGAACTGAGCCAAGTGCATCAGGAGCCCGTCAAGGTCTTTGGTGCGCAGATCGAAATACCGTTCGTCGAAGAAGATCGGCGTGAAGGTCAGAATCATTTCGCCGTAGGCATCGTTCTGGACTTGGTCCGCCGCCTGATTGTAGCTGCGAACCGGGGCGCTACCCTGATAACCGGCCCAATTCGGATGCTCGGTTTCAGGAAGAGGTAGCCCCTGGCTCAACGTATAGACGGGCCGTAAACGGTCGCGGGAATGTTCATGCGTGTGCGCAATGTTCAAGAGGAATTTGAGGAAGGTCTCCATCTCCTCGAAGTGGCCCAGGTTATGAAACGCCGTCAATGCAAAATAGGCATCGCGGAGCCAGCAGTAGCGGTAGTCCCAGTTGCGCCGTCCGCCCGGTTGCTCCGGAAGGCTCGTCGTCAAGGCCGCCAGGATGGCGCCCGTGTCCTCGAAACAGTGCAGCTTCAAGGCCAAAGCGGAACGGATCACCTCCTGTTGGTACAGCACCGGCACCGAGCAGTTTTTGACCCAGGTGCGCCAGTATCGCGTCGTTTGTTCGAGAAAATCATGCGTGACCTTAATAAGATCATCTTCGATGCCGAGTCCCCACGTGAGGCCAAAATAGAATTTCTGCGTCAATGCAACCGGGGTCTTTTCGCAGAGATAGGTCAGCGGCATGTTAGTCAGCAGGCGAAGCGATTCTCCCCGAATGTCATAGCGCAGATGGTTGCTGCCTCTCACAGGCTGAACGGGGGATTTCTCCCAGCCGGACACCGGCCGGCAGCTCACACGAATGGCCGGAGTGCCCTGAAGCGGTTCGACCAGTCTGAAGAGAGCCGCCGGTCGATAGATGCGGCCGTATTGCACGAACCGGGGACAAAAATCGGTGATATGGAACATATCACCGTTTGGCAATGTGACGGTGGTGCACAGGATATTCGTGTTCGGAAGATAGTGTTGCTCGGTCTTGAGTTCTGAGGAAGGGACCAGACTGGTGATAGAGAACTGCCCGCCGTCGGGATCTAGCAGCCGGCCGAAGACGGGCGGACTATCCGGACGCGGCGCGCACATCCACTCGACGCTGCCGTTCAATCCGATGAGCGCCGATGTTTGACAATTGCCGACGAGTCCGTAAGGATACATGCCTTCACCATAGGCGATTTTTGGTCAGATGTAAACGAGAGGTGACCTATGCGTTTATCGCTTCGATTCCTGTTGCCGCTGGCGTTGGTGCTGGCCGGCCTCGCCTACGCCGTCATTCCCCTCGTCGATACCCTCACGTTGAAATGGTTCGTGCGGGATATCGAAATCCGTGCGGAACTGATCCGCAGCACGGCGGAAAGCCCCCTCGTTGATCTCCTGGCGGCGGAGTCTAAGGCCAAGCTGCTGAACTACTTTCATCGGATCATTCAGGACGAACGACTCTTCGCCATCGGGTTCTGCGACCGTGATGGCAAGCTGGCCTACAAAACCTTGACCTACCCCGATTCTATTCCTTGCGACGGAACCAGCACCATCAAAACCGGACAGACCGCCCTGTTGCAGCTCAGCCAAGGAGCCGTCCACGTCGCGGCTGTGGGAATCGAGGGGAACGGCCGTACGCTAGGGCGCCTGATGCTGGTCCACGACATGAGCTGGGTTCAGCGGCGCAGCAGTGACACAAAGTGGTACCTCTTCTATCTGTTTGTAGTCATCGGCGCGGTGATTTCATTTGTCACGGTCCTGGTCGCGCATCTGAGCTGGCGGGGATGGGTCGCGGGCGTGAGAGCCATGCTTCGCGGCGAGGGACTCGCCGCCTTAATAGGAGACCAGCGCCCCGGTTCCGAATTACATCCCGTTGCGCAGGATCTTCGCGCCCTCATACATGATCTCGAATCGGACAAACGGATGAGGGACGAGAGCCAAATGAGCTGGAAGCCGGCAACTCTGAAAACTATTCTCAACGATCATCTGGCCGGCGACGAAGTGCTGATCGTCTCCAACCGTGAGCCGTATATCCACAATTGGAATGAGCAACATATCGACATCCAGGTCCCAGCCAGCGGAGTGGTCACGGCTCTCGAACCTGTCATGCGCGCCTGCTCAGGCGTGTGGATCGCGCACGGCAGCGGCAGCGCTGACCGCGAGGTCGTCGATGTGCGGAGCCATGTCCGCGTTCCGCCGGACGATCCCGCGTACGAGATTCGACGCATCTGGATGTCCTCCGAGGAAGAGGACGGCTACTACTACGGATTTGCCAATGAAGGCCTGTGGCCGCTGTGCCACCTGGCCCATGTTCGTCCCATTTTTCGATCCTCGGACTGGAAACAGTACAAGGTGATCAACGAGCGGTTTGCCATGGCGATCATCGAGGAAGTTAAGACCGACAACCCGGTCGTGTTGGTACAGGATTATCACCTCGCGCTCGTGCCCAAGATTGTGCGCGACCAGCTGCCGCACGCAACGATCATCACGTTTTGGCACATTCCCTGGCCCAATCCGGAACGCTATGCCATCTGTCCCTGGTATCGAGAGATCCTCGAAGGACTCTTGGGAAGCAGCATTCTCGGATTTCACACACGCTTCCATTGCAGCAACTTCATCAATACCGTGGATCGCTCGCTCGAAACGAGGATTGATTGGGATAGTTCCACC
The DNA here is from genome assembly GCA_005239465.1 of Nitrospira sp. GTDB lineage: Bacteria > Nitrospirota > Nitrospiria > Nitrospirales > Nitrospiraceae > Nitrospira_D. Next base: position 28,834 of record SPAW01000026.1, read on the forward strand.
ATTTCATACGGCGGTGAATTGACCGCGGTGAATCATTACCCGATATCGATCGAATGGCCCAGCCGGGTACTCTCCCAACAGCCTCCCGTGTCAACGTGCAGGACGCGCATCCGCGCGATCAACGGCCTTCCTCATACGCATCGTGTCGGCGTCGGCGTCGAGCGGATGGACTACACCAAAGGCATCCTCGAACGGTTTCTCGCCGTCGAGCGCTTGTTGGAGCTGCAACCGGAATGGATCGGGACCTTCTCGTTTCTGCAAATTGCGGCGCCCAGCCGCTCTAAAATCGATGAGTATCAACAGTTCACGCAACAGGTGACGGCATTGGCTGCGCGCATCAACAAGCGATTCGGGCGAGATGGCTACCAGGCCATTCATTTGAGGATCGCACATCACGAACCGCAAGACGTGACCACCTACTACCGAGGGGCTGACTTCTGCATCGTCAGCAGTCTCCACGACGGCATGAACCTGGTTGCGAAGGAATTCGTCGCGGCTCGGGACGACGAGCAAGGCGTGCTGATCCTGAGTCAATTCACCGGCGCGGCGACCGAATTGGCGGAGGCACTCGTGATCAACCCCTACAACATCGACCAGTTCGCGGCCGCCATACACTTGGCTCTGACCATGCCGCCGACCGAGCAGAGGACTCGGATGCGCAGCATGCGCGGCATCGTGCAGGAGTTCAACATCTATCGCTGGGCCGGACGTATGCTGATGGATGCCGCCCGCATGCGGCAGCGAGCCCGTCTCGTTCGTCAAGTGGGTGCGCGAGGTGTACGGACCACCACGGGGGGACAAGCATGATCTTTCTGCTGTCGGGTGAGGGGCGTGAAGCGCTAAGAGCGTTGGTGAGCCGCCCCATTCTTTACGCCTTCGACTTCGACGGAACCCTCGCCCCCATTTCGTCGGATCGGGAGGCCGTCCAGATTCCTCGGTCCCTCAGCGAGTGGCTGAAGGAACTGGCCAAGCGCGTGCCTTGTGCCATAGTCTCCGGACGGGCCCTTGCGGACCTGACACCGAGAATCAATGGGGCAGTTCCCTACCTAATCGGCAACCACGGGCTGGAGAGTCCACTCACGTCCCCCGTGACATTGATCCGGGCCGAGAACATCGGTGCTGGCTGGATGAAGTACCTGAACACTGATTTGGCCAGACCGCTACAAGATCTTGGCGTCGAGATTGAAGACAAGCGGTACTCCCTCACCGTTCACTATCGAGAGACCGATGAGCCCGCCAAAGCTCGTACGGCTCTTCTCCGCCTGCTCGATCAACTCGAGCCGACCCCGCGCCTGATCTTTGGAAAATCATCTGTGAACGTGCTGCCTCCGGGGAAAAGCGGAAAAGGACCAGCGGTGTTGGCCCTGATGGGTGATCTCCGGCAAACCGGTGTGTTCTTTGTCGGCGACGATGAGACGGATGAGGATGTGTTTGGACTCACGGAGGGTCTGGCGATGGGAGTGCTGGTCGGACACCATGCCGAATCTCGGGCGCAGTATTACGTCAGACATCCGGGCGAGATGGAAGAGGTGATCCGGTTCCTCGTCCGCCGCATGGATAGGACGCCGGAATCCCCCGATCAGGGCGAAGGGCAGACCCGCTGGTCCCAAGAAGCCGCAAATGAATCCTAGGGTGGAGGATTCCACGGTACGCCGTTGCAGTCTGGCAAGTATGCGACTGGGTGCGACAGGGTCGCGTCTGGCTGTGGCGGGTGTAGTAGTGGAGAGAATGCGGCGCAATCTGCCAACGTACTGCTGACGGAGGTACGCGCCTTGTCGGTGAACTTCCTCAATCGTTTGATCATGGTCGTGTGGTGTAGAAAAGAGTTGGAGTGCAGACGACGAACGATTGGTCGGCATAGCTGCTGAAGCAAGCCAGAAGGTCGGCGTGAAGAGTGAGTGAAGATCGATCTATGGCAACCATCAGGCAACGGACAGAGGCGCGAGACACGCGGTTCATCCAGCCGTTAGTAGAGCCCTTTCAGGAGTTCATTCACGCCCAGTCGACCGGCGGCGTATTGTTGCTGGTGGCGACGGTCATGGCGATGATCTGGGCCAATTCCCCTTGGGCCGAGTCTTATGCGGAATTCTGGAACACTCCCGTCAGCATCATGGTGGGGTCTCGCGCACTAACGGAAACCTTGCTGGAGTGGATCAACGACGGGCTGATGGCGATGTTCTTCTTCGTCATCGGATTGGAAATCAAGCGCGAAATCTTGGTCGGTGAACTCGCGTCGTTCCGGCAGGCCGCCCTCCCGCTAATAGCGGCGTTGGGCGGAGCGCTGCTTCCAGCAGCGCTCTACTCGGCCATGAATATGACCGGGCCCGGCGCTCCGGGATGGGGGATCCCGATGGCGACCGACATCGCCTTCGCGCTCGGGATTCTGGCCTTGCTCGGCAGTCGGGTCCCATTGGCCCTGAAAGTATTTTTGACCGCGCTGGCGATCGCCGACGATCTTATGGCGGTGCTGGTCATTGCGTTGTTTTACACGTCGACGATTTCTTGGGTGAATCTAGCCATCGGCGCCCTGTTCCTTGTGCTGTTGATTGCCGCCAACCTGGCGGGAGTGCGGCATCCAATGGTGTATTCGGTCCTGGGGATCGGCGGCCTGTGGCTGGCGTTTCTCTTATCGGGCGTGCATGCCACAATCGCGGGTGTGATTGCGGCGATGACGATTCCCGCCCGCCCGCGGCTCACCGGGTCAGAATTTCTTGCCAAAGGCAAGGTCCTCCTCGAACGGTTCGAGAAGGTCTTGTCTCCGGACACCCATCCCTTAATCGACCGGGAGCGGCATCGGATCGCCCGCCGCATGAAAACCGCCGTCGCGCACGTTGAGACGCCCTTACAGCAATTGGAACACGCACTTCATCCATGGGTCACGGTCGTGATCATGCCGGTGTTCGCCCTCGCTAACGCCGGAGTGACGCTTAATGCTGACATCGGAGCGATGCTGATCGACCCGGTGGCGCTCGGAATTCTCCTCGGCTTGCTCGTGGGCAAACCCGTTGGCATCGTTTTCTCAACCTGGCTCGCGATTCGAGGTGGCCTCGCCACCCTACCCGAGGGTGTGTCGTGGCCTCACCTCTGGGCGGTTGGATTGCTCGGGGGGATTGGATTCACGATGTCGCTCTTCATCACAGGATTGGCCTTCACTCATGGCCCGTCGTTGATGTCGGCCAAAGTGGGCATTCTGTTCGCATCGACGACGGCCGGGACGGTAGGATGGCTCTTCTTGAGGTACATTCGAGAGAAATAAGGAGGAATTATGATAGCGTCGAGTGTCCCGATCCGTCACAGTCATCATCGCCATCTCGCCATCCTCTCGACCCCGCTGCCGCTCCATGCTGACGAGCAGTAGGCGGCCCTCTCGGAGGTCGTGCAGTCATCCGGCACAACCACGTTCCAGTGCCAGGGAAGGGACGGCGTCTTCTTATCCCGTAGGCATCACCCTTCGATGGGAGGAGCACTGTGCGGTGATCGTCATCACCTATGCCGTGGTGGTGTTCTCGATTCTCGTACAGGGGCTGACGATCGGACGACTGCTGTGCACGTCTTCCACCGGAGCCACCTCATCCTAGCGTTTTCTCAGAGGCCGGCGAGGATTTCGAGTACAGCCTTGTTCCACCCGACTGGCCCCGTGCTCGGCGCCAGGATGATGTTGGGGACACGGACCTCAGGATCATATGATCCATTCGGTTTCTGGACAAGAATCGGCCGGTCGACCGCGAGCAACATCGAGAGATCATTGGCGCTGTCCCCTACGGCGACCGTGATGACCCGCTCACCCATGGCGGTCGATCGATGCCGGTAACAATCGATGAGCAACCGGCAAGCTTGTCCTTTGTCGTGTTCCCCCGTCAGATGATGGAATAGGCCGCCACTGGTGCATCGAAGACCGTGCTCGGCACTCTCGCGACGGACGTCCTCTATCTGGAACAGTGGTCCATCGATGATAAACGGTTCATCATATTCCCGTTGTTTGGCAAGTACGGCCTCCGCCTTGCTTAACCCCGTCCGCTGAGCGATTTCCAACTCGGTCATATCCCCCAATCCCCTCAGCGGAATCCCCAGAGCGTGCTGAATTTCTTTCAAGCTCGCACGCAACCGGGCATAGGGTATCCCCAACTCGACCACTTCGTATTCGCCGCGCACCGTCGCGCCTTCCACCGGACCGTCAAAATATCCTTTGGGAATAAAGATGCCGCCGCCGTTTTCCACGATGAAAGGATGATCGTTTTGCAACTGAAGGCGGATCGGCTCGATCTCCGCACGTGTTTTACTCGAAACGAGGACGAGGGGAATCTCGTGAGCCCGTAGTTCGGCCATGGCCTCGCGCGCGGCATCGAAAGAGTAGCTCGTGCCGTCGAGCAGGGTGCCATCCAAATCCGTAAAGACAATCATGGTCCTATTGTCCTCGACAGGTTTGTGTGGAGTCGGTCTGTGTTCCATCTTTCCTTCCACGTGTGAGTCTAGACATGATCGGCAGGGCCGAGTCTGTCTGTTGACTCCTCTTGCGCAACGATCAGCGAGCGCAGGGTTATGCCGTCGAGACTCTGCGCGACGGCGCTGTCGCGGCGCCGGATGAGGTCGTCGATCGGCTCGCCCGGTTTTTGCGGCGAGCCGGGGATCATACCTTGTCCGTTGCGCACCAGATTCAGCACCTCGTTGATAGGAATCAACTCCGGTGGTTTGACGAGTCCGATTCCTTCCGGTTCCTTCATGCGAGCCAGGAGACCCTGGTCGACCAATTCGACGACTCGCTCCTCGACGACAGCGGGAGGTAATCCCAACTCGTTCGCCAATCCTGTCAGACGCATCGGGCCGTCCCCCCGCAGATGGTGCCGCCCTAATGTCGTGAGAATCTCTAGTGCGAGTCGCTCCCGGAGAGCCGGTGTTTCCTGTTGCCAAAGAAACTGCGCTCGATAGGCCGCAGGGTGTTGAACAAAAAATGACACCTGGGCGCCGGCCAGGATGATCAGCCAGCCGGCGTACAGCCAGAGGAGAAACAGGATCAAGACGGCGAATCCGGAATAGATTGCGCTGTATTTCCCGGAGGCTGCGACAAAGGCGGCAAAGGCTTCTCCGGCAATCCCCCAGAGCACGGCTGCCGTCACGCCGCCGACCAGTGCCGTTTGAAAGGCCACCTGGGTGTATGGAACGAATTTGTAGATAAACGTGAAGGCACTGCAGAGCAGCAGGAAGGGGATCAGCTCCGCTGCCCAGAGGAACAAGGTTCCGAACGGTTGGATATCCCTCACGCGATCGACGAGCGCATGGCTTTGCACCGAGGCCAGCACTCCGAATGCGGTGAAGATCAGCACCGGCCCGACCAGGACCACGCTCAAATAATCGGTGAACTTTCTGACCCAGGTGCGGCCCTGCCTGACCCGCCAAATTGCGTTCAGAGCCTGTTCGATCTTGTCGATGAGCGAATAGGTCGTATAGAAGAGACCAGCCACGCCGACGGCGCCGAGGACGCCGACCTTGAGGTTGTCCACGAACCCGATGATTTGGCTGGTGACCTCCGCACCTTTCGGGCCCAGCGGTTCGAGCAGTTGGTTCAGCAGGGGTTCGATCTGCTGATGCGCGCCGAACGCTTTGAGGGCAGAAAACATGACGGCCAGAAACGGCACGAGCGACAGGAGCGTGGTGTAGACGAGGCCGGCGGCGCGCGCGTCCAGCAGGCGAAAACGGAATTCGAATGCCACGGCGAGGACCAAACGCAAGAGCTGGAGGGCGAGGCGCTGCGCACGCGGGACCCTGTCGAGATCCATGGTCCAGAGTTCATGCGTGACGAATTGGCGAAAACGCATTCCGGTTCGCATCGGTGACCGCGTTCTCCATGTATCCTGAACCTTAACCCGAAGAGGAGCCATACGGAAACAGGATTTGTGGGGCTCTGCATGAGTATGGTAGACGCCACTGTCTGGCTATCGGGATATGAAGACGCCAGACCTCAGTACCTCTCAAGTTTCCTATAGGATAAGCCATTGAGATCTGTCATGCTCGTGGCGAGGTTCGACTTTGCGGCACACTAGCCCGCATTATTCACGAGAGTTAGTTACAAAACCGCGGAGACGCCTTGCGAGAGGGGTGTGCGGAGCCGCGAGCGCCCGAGGCATACTTGATACCGTATGTCGAGGGTGCAGGCGGCGAGCCCATCCGCCTGGCTGCCTCCAAACTCTTGGCCAGGCTTGTCGTAGCGGCGTATCGGCGGTTGCAGTGGAAGTCATCGCGAATAATGCGGGCTAGGATCTTGTCTGGGGGCGGGTGCTTCGGACTGAAGGAGACTCGGCCGGTTCGTTGAATAGGAAGGGAGGACCGCATGTCGGATTTTTTCCAGAATGGGGTTGTGAGCGTCCTCCATCGCTTGGGCTCCCCCAACGTGGAGCGATTAGAGCAGGAACTCGAGCAGTATCGGAGCGTCAACCCGATCGCACTGGTTCTCCCCTGTCTCTATTCGGAACTGGAAGGACCTGCGCTTGGCGGGATCATCGAGCAACTGAAGGGCGTGACCTATCTGAACGAAATCGTGGTAGCGTTAGGCCATGCTTCGGCCCTCGAGTTTCGGCGTGCAAAAGAGTATTTCAAAGCGCTCCCGCAGGACATGCGTCTCGTATGGGTCGATGGAGCACGGGTGCAGGAGATCCTCAAGACGTTGGTCGAGCACGAGATCGACATTGGATTACCCGGCAAGGGCCAATCCTGCTGGCTGGCCTTCGGGTATGTCCTGGCGCGCCACCGAAGCCAGATCATCGCGTTGCACGACTGCGATATCGTGAGCTATGGGCGGGAGTACTTGGCGCGGCTCTGTTATCCGCTTGCGAACCCGAATTTGGGCTATGAATTTTGTAAGGGCTATTACAGTCGCGTGACGGATCGTTTGCATGGTCGGGTCACGAGACTGTTCATCACCCCCCTTGTGCGCACTTTGCAGCAACTCGTAGGGCCTCACCCGCTGTTGACCTACCTCGACAGTTTCCGCTACCCGCTGGCGGGAGAATTCGCGATGGTACGAGACCTCGCCTGGGTGAATCGCATCCCGGGAGATTGGGGGCTCGAGATCGGCATCTTGGCGGAGGTGTACCGTAACTGTGCCTTGCGCCGCGTTTGCCAGGCGGACATTGCCGACGCCTACGAACATAAGCACCAGGCGCTTTCCCCTGACGATCCTGAAAAGGGCTTGCTGAAGATGAGCGTGGATATTACGAAGTCGTTGTTTCGCCACCTGGCCAGCGAAGGGGTGGTGCTCGGCGACGCAGAACTCAAAACGTTGCGGGCGACCTATCTCCGCACGTCCGAAGAGGCCATTCGCCGCTATGAGGACAGCGCTGCTATCAATAGTTTAAAGTTCGATCGGCACGCGGAACGGACCGCGGTCGAGACGTTCCTGAAAGGAATCAGGCTGGCCTCTGAGCTATTTCAAAAAGATCCCATGGGAGTGCCCATGATTTCAAATTGGAGTCGTGTCGCGGCTGCTGTCCCGGACGTCTTCGATCGTCTGGTTCATGCCATAGAGGAGGATCATCGGTGGGATCCGACCAGAGAGGGCCGTCCGACGTCCAGCTGATGAAACCATCAGTGGCTCTCACGCCCGAGACCGAGTCCCGAGTGCAGGCTATTGGTGAAGTGGAGATCCTTGTCGGCATTCCCAGTTACAACAATGCCGACACGATCGGGCATGTGGTCCGTGCCGTTAGCGCGGGGTTGGCGAAGTATTTTCCCGACCGGCGCGCCGTGCTGGTCAATTCCGACGGCGGTTCGTCGGACGGGACGCCCGACGCGGTCTCGCGGGCGGTGGTGGATTTCGGCGCGCTGCTCATCAGCGATCAGCAGAGTCGGCTTCAGAAGATCATCACCCCCTATCACGGGATCCCGGGTAAAGGGAGCGCGTTCCGCACGATCTTCGAGATCGCTCGTCGCCTCAATGCGAGGGCCTGCGCGGTCGTGGATTCCGACCTGCGCAGCATCACGCCGGAATGGATCGAACTGCTCCTTCGTCCGATCCTCGACGAGAATTACGACTACGTGGCTCCATACTATTTGCGCCACAAGTACGACGGCACGATCACGAACAGCATCGTGTATCCGCTGACGCGGGCGCTCTACGGCCAACGGGTCCGGCAGCCGATCGGGGGCGATTTCGGATTTTCCGGACGCCTGACCGACCATTATCTTGATCAGCACGTCTGGGAATCGGACGTCGCGCGATTCGGCATCGACATCTGGATGACGACGGAGGCGATCGCCAGCGGCGCGCGGGTCTGTCAGAGTTTTCTCGGGGCTAAGATTCACAATCCCAAGGATCCGGCTTCGGATCTGGCCGCCATGCTGATGCAGGTGTTGGGAGCGGTGTTCGCGTTGATGGAAGAACACCACTCGGTCTGGTCCAGTCGGCAGGACTCAACGCCGGTGAAGGTATTCGGTTTTCAATATGAAGTGGGCGTTGAGCCGGTCAACGTGAACGTGGAGCGCATGATCGCCGCGTTTCAACAAGGATTGGCGGATCTGGCTCCCATCTGGGAACAAGTACTGGGCCGGGAGATGACTGCGGAGCTCATGCCTTTGCGAACGGTGTCCTCAGCGGAGTTTCGCATTCCCGATGACCTGTGGGTCCGCGTAATCTACGAAGCCGCCTTGGCCTACCATGCGTGCCTGATGCCTCGCGAGCATCTGCTCAAGGCCCTCACCCCGCTCTATCTCGGTCGGACGGCGACATTCGTGTTGGAGACCCAGGGATTGACGACGGTTGAAGCAGAAGGACGGATCGAGCAATTGTGCCTCGCATATGAGTCGAGGAAATCCTATCTCGTCGAGCGGTGGAACCATAAGCCGCGGACTTGAGGCTCGCCGCTGTCGGCGGAATGGGGGGAGGCGGATATGAAAGACTTTTTTGAAACAGCGCTGCTCGCACCGTTGGAGCAACTCGGTCGACAAGTTCTGGCGGTCTTGCCGAACGTCTTGGCTATGGCGATCATTGTCGGTTTCGGCTTCGTGGCGGCCTGGGGATTGGGCCAGACCGTCGAACGGCTGTTGCGCGTCGTGCGCTTGGATGATTTCTGCAATCGACTCGGAATCAATGCAGCCCTGGCGCGCGGGGGCGTGAAGTCGGACCCGTCGCACCTCGTCGGGCGCACCGCCTATTGGATCGTGATCGCCTTCGCGGTCATCGCGGGACTGGGTGCGCTGAATCTTCAGCCGATCAACCAATTCGCCCAATCGTTTCTGGCCTATATCCCGCACTTGTTGACCGCTTCGGTGATCCTGATCGCTGGTTATCTGCTCTCCAATTTCATCTCGCAGGGCGTGTTGATCACGGCAGTGAACGCGGGTCTTCCGCCGGCCAGATTGATCGCGGCGATGTCCCGCTGGGGTGTCCAGCTTTTTGCCCTTGCAATGGCGTTGGAGGAACTGGGTATCGCGCAAAGCGTGGTGGTCGTCGGGTTTGGGATTACCTTCGGCGGGATCGTCTTCGCATCGGGGCTGGCCTTCGGCCTTGGGGCCAAAGATCTGGCGAAAGAGTATCTGGAGCGAACGTTGTCGAATCGGGCGCGTGAGCGTCCGCCGGACGACCTGCGGCACCTATGATGATCGCGCGCGCCGTCGTCACCTTCTGTGCGGCGCTGGCACTCGGCTGCGCGCCGGCAGGGGATCGACCGCACGATCCGAACATCGTTCTCGTGTTCAAACATGGAAAACTCTCCGGTGACGGGGCGATCCTCTCTAACATCCTCCGCGAGTTTGAGAGGCGCCACCCAGGTATCGTCGTTCGTGAGGAACTGCTCCCGTCTTCGTCGGACCGACAACATCAATACTACGCCATGAATCTTGACGGAGGGCAGGCCCCGTTCGACCTGCTCGGCGTCGACACGATCTGGGTGCAGGAATTCGCGAAGGCCGGTTGGATCGCTTCCCTCGAGAAGGTCCTCCCTCCAGCCGAGCGGGAGCAGTTCTTTCCCGGGCCGATCAAGGCCGCCACGTTCAAAGGGCAACTCTACGCCGTACCCTGGTACATCGACGCCGGGGTGCTCTACTACCGACGCGATCTTCTGGATCGTCATGGGGTGGCTCCACCCAAAACGTGGCCGGACCTTGTCCACGCCGCTCAGCGTATTCTCGATGCGGAGCGGGATCCCAGGCTGGCGGGCTTTGTCTGGCAAGGGAAACAATACGAAGGTCTGGTCTGTTTCGCGCTGGAAGTCCTCCACAGCAACGGGTCTGATCTATGGGGTGGGGATCGAGCGCGCGCGGAAGCAGGCCTGCGGTTTCTGCGTGAAACAGTCGCGGGACATCGAATCACTCCCGTCTCTGTCGGCATGGCCGACGAAGAATCGACTCGCCAGATATTCGGGTCAGGGCGTGCGCTATTCATGCGCAATTGGCCCTATGCTTGGTCCCTGTTCCAACGGGAGGGCTCCTTGGTTCGAGGAAAGGTCGGCATCGCTCCGCTCCCGTCCTTCCCCGGCTATCCCAGCGCACCGGTGTTGGGGGGCTGGATGCTGGCCGTGCCGCGGGCATCCGCCCACCAACAGGAAGTCGGTGAGTTGATTCGTTTCTTGACGTCGCCGGATGCGCAGCGACTGGTCGCGTTGGGATTAGGATACAACCCCACGCGCCGGGATCTGTATGCCGACGAATCGTTGGTCGGAGCCCGGCCTTTGCTGAAAGATCTGTATCCCATCTTTCTCGAAGCCCGGCCTCGCCCAGTTACGCCCTACTACTTGTTGCTGTCTCAAGCCTTGCAGCCGGAAGTGAGCGCCGTCGTAGTCGGACGCAAAACGCCGCGCGAGGCGCTCGACGCCGTGCGTCGGCAGCTGACGAGGATTGTCGGAAGTTCCGACCTGCCGGTTGCGGTGGAGGGTCTATGACCGAACGGCCATCGATCGGCGCGAGTCACTCAACAAGCGGAATTCGGCTGTCCGAACGAACGTGGGGCTATCTGTTGGCAAGCCCCGCATTTCTGCTGGTCGGTCTGGTCGCCGTCGCCCCCATCGCCGCGGCGTTGTGGTTGAGCCTGCATCGTCGCTTGCCGGTCTTCGGGGTCGAGGAATTTGTCGGACTGTGGAACTATGTCCAACTGTGGAGCGACGATCGGTTCTGGGCCGCCTGCCGAACGACGTTGTATTTCACCGCACTGTCTGTGGCGGCCGAACTGCTGCTGGGCTTTGGACTGGCGCTCTTGCTGGATGGCTTGACGAGCGGCACGGGGGGGTCGCCGCGTTGGGCGCAGGGGATGATCGTCGTGCCATGGGCGATCCCGACGGTCGTGTCGGCGCAGATCTGGGCCTGGCTCTTCCAGCCGGATTTCGGGCTGCTCAATTATTTGCTCCATCAAGTACGCCTGATTACCCGGCCGATCGACTGGCTGGCGAACCCCGACTGGGCGATTCACGCGGCCATCGTCATGGACGTCTGGAAGACTGCGCCGTTTGCCGCGCTCTTGCTCCTGGCCGGACTGAAAACGGTTCCGCGTGATCTCTACGCGGCTGCCAGGGTCGATGGAGCCGGGGCCTGGCAGCAGTTTCGCCATATCACGTTGCCGCTCTTGATGCCTGTCGTCGTGATTGTGCTCATCTTCCGCACGATGGATGCGGTTCGAGTGTTCGATGCAGTCTATGTATTGACGGGCGGCGGTCCGGGCAACAGCACTGAAACGTTGTCGATCTACGCGTACAAGACCTTGTTTCAAACGTTGCAGTTCGGATACGGGTCGACGTTGGCCACGGCGATGTTTTTGATTGTTGCGGCGCTCTCGTCCCTCTACCTATTGCTGTTGCGGCGGCATTTGCAGGAGACGACGTAATGAGTGATGCAGGGGAGAACGGGCGGCGCGGCGTGATGCGTTGGTACCGCAGCCGCGGATTGGCGCTCTGCGCCCTCGCGTTGGCCGGCCTGTTCTGCCTGGGACCGGTGCTTTGGCAGGCGGTGACGTCCATCAAGACGGACGAGGATCTCGTGCGATTGCCGCCGATCGTCCCGGAGCGGGTGACTGCGGCGCATTACGAGCGAGTCCTGTTCCAGTCGCCGCTGGTGCAGTCGCTCATGAACAGCGCGCTGGTGGCGGCCAGCGCGACGGCGGTCGCCATTGTGGTCGGAGGGTTGTGCGCCTTCGCCTTGGCGCGACTGCCGATAGCCGGCAAACCGGTGATTCTTGGGCTTGTCCTCGCGACGTCGATGTTCCCTCCCATCGCCGTCATCAGTCCCTTGTACCTCTTGATGCGCAGCCTCGGCTTGCGAGACACGTTGATCGCGGTGGGGCTGACCCATGCGGTCTACGCTCTACCGCTTGCCATTTGGATCCTGACGAGTTTTTTTCGGCAGCTACCGGGCGAGCTCTACTATGCCGCGCGCGTTGATGGCTGTACGCCTCTGCGGGCCTTATTGTCGGTGTTCCTGCCGCTGGCGCGTCCGGGGCTGGCCGTGGCGGGGCTGCTGGTATTCATCTTCTCGTGGAACGAGTTCATGTTCGCCTTGACCCTCACGGCGAGCGATGCCACACGGACGGCGCCGGTAGCGGTGGCGTTGTTTCCGGGTCTGTACGAAATTCCCTGGGGCGATATTGCGGCGGCGTCTCTCGTCGTGACCCTGCCGGTGGCCGGGCTGGCCGCTCTGTTTCAACGTCACATTGTGGCCGGGCTCACGGCCGGCAGCGTAAAAGGATAGGAGCCGATGGCGGAAGTACGAATAGAACATCTGTCGAAACGGTTCGGCGCGACGACCGTCCTTCCCGACGTGACGTTGACCGTCCGAGACGGCGAGTTCTTTACGATCGTCGGGCCATCGGGCTGCGGAAAATCCACGCTCCTCCAACTGCTGGCCGGTCTGGATCACCCGACGTCCGGACGGATCCTGTTCGATGGCGAGGACGTCACGGGCCTGGAACCGCGGGAACGGGACGTGGCCTTGGTGTTCCAAAGTTATGCCCTCTACCCGCACATGACCGTGCGTGACAATCTTGCGTTTCCGCTTCGCGTGACGAAGCGAAAGACCGGTCTCGATCGGCAGCGGATTGAAGCCGAAGTGCAACGCGTGGCCGGGCTGCTGGGTCTGGAGTCGTTGCTCGATCGCTGGCCAAGGGAACTCTCGGGCGGCCAGCGTCAACGAGTGGCGTTGGGACGCGCGTTAATCAGACAGCCCAGGCTGTTCTTGCTGGATGAGCCGCTATCCAACCTTGATGCGCAATTGCGGGCCGTCATGCGCGCGGAGCTGCGGCATCTGCATGATCGATTGGGCACGACGATGATCTATGTCACGCACGACCAGACGGAAGCCATGACACTGGCGGATCGAGTGGCGGTGCTGGACCGCGGCGTCGTGCAACAGATCGGTCCCCCGCAAGCGCTCTACGATCAGCCCAGCAATTTGTTTGTCGCCAAATTCGTGGGCCATCCGGCGATCAATATCCTCGACGGCGAGTTATGTGACGGCCGGCTCCGAATGGGCGAGCTCAACCTGCCGCGGTCCGCCACGGAAGGGGGAGACAGACTGCGCGACGGAACGCGGGTAACCATAGGCATTCGTCCAGAGCACGTCCTGGTTACCTCGGGAGCGAGCCATGACGTCGTTCCGGACGAGGAAGAAGGACGGATCTCGGGCGTGGTGCGGCTCCTCGAATACACCGGAAGTCAAACGTGGGGAGTCGTCGAGGTCGATCAAGCCGGCAAGGGGATTATGATGATCGGCGGCATTCCGACCGGAGATTCACTGCGACCAGGGCAATCCGTTTCTGTCAGTATCACAAGAGGCCCGCATCATCTCTTCGATATTGATACCGGTATGCGTCTGGGGGGTGATTAACTTCCCCAGATTGTCGTAGGGCAAGCGCCTCCACTTGGAGGGATGTACCTGATATCAGAGGAGGTTCGTATGACGACATTGTACTTCTCGCGATTTTTTGATCGATCGTTCGAATGGTTCTCGACATCCGGGCTGCGCGTCGTCGTGATTGTCATCGTTATGGCAGTGTTATTGGCACTCGTGAAGCGAGCTATTGAGCGATTCCGAGGAATATACGCAGGCACGTTTCCAAGCTCAACTCAGGTGAAACGCGCCGATACGTTGACTCACGTCATCAGGGACGTCGCCCGCGTCATGATTGTGGGTGTCGGGGGGATGATGATCTTGTCGGAGCTCGGTGTCGATCTGAAGCCACTACTGGCCGCGGCCGGGCTGGGTGGTTTGGCTATCGGCTTCGGCGGGCAGAGCCTGGTCAAAGACGTGATCTCCGGGTTCTTCATTCTTCTCGAGGATTCCATTCGTGTGGGGGATGTCGTCGAAATCGCGGGTGTCGGAGGATTGGTCGAAGAGGTGAGACTCCGTACCATCACATTGCGGGATCTGTCCGGGAACGTGCATGTCGTGCCAAACGGCGTCATCGATAAGGTGAAGAACATGACGAAGCTCTATTCTTACTATCTCTTCGACGTCGGTGTTGCCTACCGAGAAGACGTGGATGAAGTCATGGCCGTGCTGAAAGAGATTGCTGCCGAGTTGCAGGGCGATCCGGCGTTCGGCGCCGACATCCTGGAACCTCTTGATATGCTGGGCGTCGATCAATTCGCTGATTCCGCTGTGATCATCAAATGCCGGATCAAGACCAAGCCGATCCAACAATGGCGGATCGGACGTGAGATGAACCGTCGGATCAAGAAGATATTCGACGCCAAAGGGATCGAAATTCCGTTTCCCCATCGGACGATTTACTGGGGGCAGCCGACGCAAGCAGCATCGACGTTGGCCCAGACGGGGACATGAACGGCGGTTCTCATGCTCCGGTTCTGGATTCAAGGAGAGGCGCTCTCCGCCGTCGCAGTTTGAGACCAGAGCGTTCACTCAACGCGTCGACCGGCTGAGCGCGTGCCACGTCTTGGGGCCTACCACACCGTCGGGATGGAGGCCATGAGCCCGCTGAAAACGGACCACAACCACTTCGGTCTCCCGTCCAAAATGGCCATCGACGGCAAGACGATACCCGGCACGACGAAGGGCGCGCTGAATGACGAAGACGTCCTGCCCCTTAGCCGGAGGCCAGTGCAGCCAGAGTTGTCGGACCGGACGCACTAAGCGCGGTAGACGATGAAGCGCCGCGGTGGTCGCCGGGCCGACAATGCCATCCGCAGGGAGTCCGTGGACCCGTTGAAACGACCGGACTGCCGCGGCCATATCGCGTCCATAGATGCCGTCGACACGAATGGGGAGATCGTGGCGCCGCAAAAGTCGCTGGAGTTGTACGACGCGCGGCCCTTTCATCGGGGGACGTTCCAGTTGCAGGAAAGCATAAGTCCCCTTCATGACGGGCCATTGCGACGAGTCCACCCGAGAAAGAGATGCGCGCTTAAGTGGCGGCGGTTGCTTGCCCGCGCCGGTCAGCGCCATGAGGCGGTGGCGCAGCCCTTCGTTTTCGCGCGCCTTTTCTTCCACCTCCCGCTGCAATGAGGCCTGCAGCGCCTTGAGCTCGGTGTTTTCCGTGTCCAGTTGCTGACGTTCGTCTAAGGCATCGTTAAGTTCGGCGTGGAGCGCTTCGATTTGATCTTGAAGAGCGGGGGGCCAGTAATCGCAACCGATGAGGCTTAAATATCCGGTGCCCAAGACCGCTATGCTTACTAGGCCGGCCACCCGCTTGTTGATGGTCATCAACTCCGGATTTCTCCCTCTGTGGAATGACCGCATCAGGTTTCTTCGCCTTGATCGAGAAAGTCATCATAACAGTGTCGATGCCATACGTGAGGGATCGCGTCGTGGGATGGCAAGCTTGCACGGAGCTCGAAAACCAGATCGTCGCACTCAAGGTCCGCTGACAGTCCACAGAACACACAGGGAAGCTGGGAGTGGCTGCGTGTTCGTTCACTATGACTATTGTCGTTCATGTGATCCCCTGAATTGGTCGGGTCGACGTTGTCGTCATCGGTGCGATACCTCACCGTAGCGTTCGATCGGTGTGTCGCGTCGTTTTTCAGTACCCTGATGCATGCAGGGAGACATCGGGATGCGCGGGACGACTGTTCCGGCATTCAGTGCTCGGTGATCATCACGGGTGGTCGGCGGAAAAACGGAGATCCTGGCGGCATCGGGCGTTTTGAGTGAAGGGATCACGTGATGTTTTAGAATAGCGATCACTTGACGGATGAGTTGCACAGCCAAGAGTTCGTTTTTGTCGAGGACATCTGCCGCGTTACGCAGTAAGGTGGCGGCATGTTTCAGCGACTGGCGCGGCGTTCCGGACAACCCAGAGGGTTCAACGTGTTCAAGGTTGGTGTGGTGGCCAGCAAACTCCTTTTGCAGACCGAGGTGTGACGGCTGCGGGACCCCCGCGATTGCCGAAGCAGGGTCCGGATGGAGATCCCCATCAGGGACGCAACCCTTCTGGGGAAGGAACCATAGGCCGGTTGCGATTATCGGAATCACCAGGAAAGCTCGGTTCACGGGAAATACCGCCGTAGGGATCATCAGTGCCTCCCTCTTCAACAGGTGACGGGTTCGCTTCCCACCATACTGGCGTGCTCTTGAACGGTTGTCACAAGGCTACTCGACCGTCGCCTTGTTCAATGGAGTGAAAGATGCCGCAGCGGCCTGTTCTTCCTCCCGCGGGCCGACCACCGACGCCGTTTCTTCCACCTGAACAGACCCCAAAGCAGCGCACCGAGAACCAACAGTGCAAGTTCCATCACAGGCGATTCCTCCCTTGCCCCACCGCGATCAGGCACAGTGAATGTCCGAGTTGGGGTAGTCCACAATTTCGAGAAGATCAAGTTGGACCATGATACTCTTGCCTGCCAACCGATGGTTGGCATCGAGGGTGACTCGATAACGGTCCAATCCTGTAATGATCATGCGGACCAACGTGTCGTTCTTTTTCCGTACGTCGAGCCCTAATCCGACTATCGGCACGACACCTTGAGCCTCCAGCCAGCTGCGACTCACTTGACAGGAGAGCTCGGGGCGATAAGGGCCGAAAGCCAGATCAGGTGGAATTTGTTCGGTTCTGGATTCACCGACTGTCATGCCGATGACCAGTTTCTCCACCCCCCGCATGACGGTATGTTGCCCTATCGTAAAGACCAGCGGTTCGCCAAACAGCGACGAGTCGACCAGAGTCCCCTCTTCAGACCAGGCGAGAAAATCCACACGGACGGTATCTCCTACTCGGACACGACGGACGGCAAGATCATGGGTCTGGAGCTTGGACATGCGAGAGGCGCTCATGATTCTTGTTCCTCCTTTCACGGAGTCGTGGTGGTGAGGCGAACAGGTATGGTTCTGTAACGACCATGGATGGTCTGTTCCACCGTCTTGGGTTGGAGAACTAGGGATATTTCAGAACATTTCGAGAGCATCCCTGGCATGATTTACAACGCTCGGCGTGAGTTTCCAATGATTCGACTGCGAGCACCTGCTCGCAATCTGGAACGTGCAGAGGATGTCTTACGGGACAACTGAGAACAACGCATGCGTCACCACGCAGTGTTTAAGTTCTTGTTTCGTCCGCACGTTGAACCGTCGCTTGAGGTGGGCGATTGACAACCGGACGGCTCCGATCGGCAGCCCTAGCACCATGGCGATCCGATAAGCCGGATAGTCTCTTACAATCAAATGGAGCACGCGCCTGTCCAAATCCGTCAGGTCAGCCATCTGTTTAAGCCGATTTGTGCGGCTGTTTTCTATCGCCCTTGTGACGGCCAGTGAGACGTACGGCTGGCCGGACAGGACCGCATCGATTGCCGGTGCCAGTTCTGCTGCGGCGTCGTATCGATAAAGCACACCTTCTGCTCCTGCTGAGAGGATCGCCTCTCTGACCTCTGCGCGCCGCATCCCCGTCACACCCAGGACATGGCAGCTGGGTCTGATCTCCTTGATGCGGGTGATAGTCTTGAGGCTGCCAGCGCATAGAAAGTCGACCAACACCACGTCAGGACGAAGACGCACCACGCCGGACAGCAGGGAGTGTTCATTGGCATTTACCGTGTCGATGCGATACCGATCACAGAACTGTAGACGGCTGTCTTCAAGGATCATCGGGTGTAGCCCGGCGAGGAGCAGCCGCGGCTGTATAGGAGAAGAATCAGACATGCCGGATCTCCGATATTCTTCATGAACATGTGCGGCATTGTCCGAGAGAATAGGCCGGCGGGGAACTGGGGAAATACCTGGTTGTAGCTCTTGCGATCCCCGGAGATGTCTGCTTGAGGATGCCTGATAGGAAGGGTCAGGAAGAGACTAATCCGTGCGTCATCGCATATTTGGTGAGATCGGCTGTCGTATGAACGCCAAGCTGTTTCACGATGCGTGTCTTATGAAATTCGACGGTCTTGACCGAGACACAGAGAATCGATGCGATCTCCTTCAATGATCGGCCTTCGGCGACCAGTTGCAAGACTTCTCGCTGGCGAAGCGTCAATTGGGCGTGCGCCTGTCCGACAGAGCGCTTGCCGTGTAAGAGCGGATCCAGCACGCCCTTGGCCAGCATGGGAGACACGTAGAGCTGTCCACGCAGGGTGGCTCGAATGGCTTGGAGCAACTCCGTCGCGGTGGATCGCTTCAGGATATAGGCTGCGGCACCGGCTCTGAATGCCTCGGTGACATATGTGGCATCCCCATGCATGCTCAGAAACACCAATCTCGCGTCGGGCACCAGACGCCTGAGCTGATGGGCCGCATCAATGCCGTTGAGGAGCGGCATCGAGAGATCCAACACGATGACATCCGGCTGGAGACGAGGCGCTGCCTCGAGCAGAGCGCGGCCATCTCCGACTTCGCCAACCAGTTCGAACTCCGGTTCCAGCACTTTATGCAGCGCCTCCACAAACAGGGTATGGTCGTCGGCCAAGAGAATCCGCGGCTTGGTCATGACGACTCCGCTCCCAGAACAAAATTCGCGGTGACTCTAGTCCCCTCGCCGGGCGAAGAATGCCAGACCACTGATCCATTCAATAACCGAGCCCGTTCCTGCATGCTGAGCATGCCGAGCCCTTCCTTGCGACTCCTGACTTCCTCGAGGTCCATTCCAATCCCATTGTCCCAAATGGTCAGCGAGATTGTATCGGATGATACGGTAAGCACCAGGGTTACTTGTGAGGCTTTGGCATGCAGTCCGACATTCCCCAAACTTTCCTGTGCGATCCGATACAGGCAGGTTGCCAGGCGCAGCGGGATGGGAGCGGCCGACCGAGGCTTCGTAAATCGAGCGTTGATGCCGGTGCGTTTGACGAAATCGTTGAGATAGCGTTGGAGCGCCACGACAAGTCCAAGATCCTCCACCGTCGTCTGATGGAACCGATAGGCGAGTTCACGGACATCGTCCGATAACTCGCTGACATGTCGGCGGATGGCGCGAATCCGTTGGCGAACGGTGGTCGGAGAGCCCGGAAGATTTCGGCTGAGCGAGTCGAGTTGCAGGCCGATCGCGCCAAGACGCTGGTTCACATCGTCGTGGAGATCGCGTGAGATGCGACGCCGCTCTTCGTCCTGGACTGTGAGCAGCTTCCCGGCCAGGGTACGAAGATCTTCCCGATGCCGGTTTTCCTGTTCCCCTTCACAATCCAATCCGGCGACTTTCACACCGGGAGCTACGATCTTGTTGCAGGCCTTAGCCATGTCACGATCCTTTTATCACCATACTGCGCGCCGGAAGGCTTACGCAACCCTTCGTCAAGGAGACTGTCGCACGATCGATTCCTCAAGGGCTCGTTTGCCGCAGCTCTCCAGAGAAGCTTCGAGGGTTGTCGGATCGAGGAGCCGATCGGGTGCGTCGAACGATCATCGCGGAGGACTGAGCAAGCGGGGCGTACCGTTCATCGAACACGCGTTGTCCTTCGGGGGTGAGAGCAAACTCCGAGAGGCCCAGGCTGAAGCGCGCTAGGCAACGGGATTCAGCAACACGAGCAGGTCTCCCCCCCTGGAGCTGCCTGCCTTCTTGGACTTCCGTCAGCGAGATGGATGACGGTGTTTCCGCGATACACCCTGAGAACGATCGCCGGCTTGAGGTCCGCCGCAGTCTTGCCGATCTCCTCTTCTCGAATCTGGCGCTCGATGAGATGCACTCGTCCCCCAGATGTCAACAGATCCTCCAGATACTGGACCATATGCGACTGATCCACGGCGGCGGCCAAAGCGTAGCCGCCGAACGTGGCGGGAGCGACGATGCTGTTCGCGCCTCCCTGGCGAAACAGTTTGATGTTCTCTTCTTCCTTGGCGCTGACGATGATCCGAATCGAGGGATTCAGGTGCCGCGCCGTCAGAAGAATCAAGGCGCTCGTGTCGTCCCGGCCAGCTGCGATGATGAGGGCATTCGCCTTCTCCAACACGGCGTCTCTCAACGTCGCCTCTTGAGTACAATTCCCCTGAAGTGCGGCCACCCCGCAGCCGGCCGCGGCCCGGGCCCGATTCTCCTGGTGGTCGATCACGAGGATCTGCTTCGGATCGGTTCCCTTCGCCAACAGTTCTTTGACCGCCGCCGCTCCCGTATTGCCGAAGCCGCAGACGATGACCAGTCGGCCGAGAGCGGTCTTCAACGTAGCCATGCGGTAGTCCTCCATGTATCGCCGGATGATGAGTTGATACGCCGTGCCCAAGAACAAGAGCCAGACCGCGATGCGCGCCGGCATCACCACGAGCGTGTCGATGAGTCTGGTCCGAGGCGTGACGGGAACGATGTCGCCGTAGCCCACCGTGGTCAAGGTAACCATGCTGAAGTAGACAACGTCGCTGAACGAAATCTAGCCGTCGCTGTGGTCGCGCAAGCCGTCTCGATCGAACCAGAGGATGGCGATGACCACGCAGAGGAGGAACAGGACAACGCCTAGCCGCGCCAGGAGCCTGCGGACCGGTAGGAGATCGTCCGGGTTGTGGAGCACGGATGCCGAGCGGTAGAGAGGGGTCGCCGCATGGGAGGGGGTGCAGTAACAAGCCGGGGAAAATGAGTCAAACGTCGCCTCGATGTCGGCAGATACCGGGGCGAAAGGCTCCGACGCCTATCGAAGAAGTTAATTGAGGCCCCTTGACAAGGGGAGCGCATTGCTATAAACTGACCGTATAGTCATATACGACTATATAGTCGTTAGTGGTCGTATGGTCATTATGTGAACCTGTTTTTCTGGAGGTGTCGGTATGGAAGCGAGAGTCATGGGAGTAGTCGGAGTCCGGAAAAGACGTACGGGACAAACGAGCCGTGCCGTGATTGCAAGTTCCTTGGGTGTCCGAAGCGGCGTCGCGTACCAGAGCGATTCGCGCCAAAGCGAGAAGGCGATCGAGCCGGAACATCCTGAGCGAGCTGAGATCCACGAACCCATTGGGTCCATCCACGGCTGCAGGGGGATCCAGCTCCGTTATCACACCGATGAAGGGATGAAAGGCGAAGCGCCCGGATATATGACGGCAAACAACAGGCTTTTTCTCGCCACTCCGTCGATATTACCCCTGGGAGCTTCCGTGATTTTGGATGCAAGCCAAGAGGCTCCGTCGAACGTGGCCCAGACGATAACAGGGAGAGTGACTTCGGTCTTTCCGGTGGCGGACGAGTTCGGGTTTCCCCCTGGAATCGGGGTTTCCGTGACCCAGGGATTCGAAGGGCTGGGCTGATGTACGGTGCCAGGAGGAACACATCCATGGCGCTGAAAAGGAAGGAGGAATCATGAACCCCTGTCGGGACAGTGAGCGACTTGTGGGCCAAAGATGGAGAGGGACGCCTCTGCTGTCGACGCAAGTTTTCAAGGAGTTGACCGGTTTGGCTTGCGCCTCTTGTGGAGCCAGACATTACTATTTGGTCCTGCGTGTGAGTGCGTGGAGTCAAGGAACCTCGTTGGCCGCTCGGTGCAGCCGGTGCCATGAACCAAGACGGTGCCTCTCGGAAGACCGGCTCGTTCAAGACATCGAGCAGGCGGCGCGCATGCCGCCTGCTGGCTAGGCGGGATCGCAGAAGCAATGAATGACTAGTCCGGGATCGATAGAAAGGAGTAATTGCCATGAACGACAAAATGTACGGAGCCGTCACGGGAGGATTGGTGTTCTTGTTCGGAATGATTGTTGGAGCGGGAGCAGGTCTGTTGCTGGCGCCTGCTTCCGGCGCGGGAACCCGGCGTCGCCTCAGAGCCATGGCCGAGGACTTAGGAGAAGAGATCGGCGACATAGCCACAGATGCGTGTTTGAAGGTCGATCAAGTGATCGAACGCGGAAGGCAGATGGTCGCCTGACGAGAAACTCACCAAACATTGCTCATGGCGTGGGTGTGGTGAGGATGAGAAGGACATACACGGAGCAGCGATAACCGCAATTGAGGAGGTTGATCATGACGTGCACACGATGTCGAGGTCTTATGGTGCCAGATCGATTCATGGATCTACGGGATGATACGGGTCACCTGGATTTTCTGGGGTGGCGCTGCCTCAATTGCGGCGAAGTGGTTGATCCGGTGGTCCTCACGCATCGGGTCGATGCACCGACAGGACCCTATCAAGGACGAACACGCGATCGCCGCATGTGGGAACGTCTCGTCGCAGCCTGATGGACCCGGCAGAGGGCTGACAAAGCCGATGGGGTTTGTCGTCCTCGGAAAGGGGCTTTCATGTTTGGCTCATTCGGATGGATGGAACTGCTCCTCATTCTGTTTATCGTTCTCATTGTTTTCGGCGCGGGGAAGTTGCCTCAGTTAGGTGAAGGAGTCGGGAAGGCGATCAAGGGATTCAAGCGATCCGTCAATGAGCCGGAGCCTACGGTCGAAGATGCGAGTGCGCCCGAAGGAGGATCGCCTTCCACGATATCAGCCCAGCCGGAATCCGTCGCGGCTCCGGCGCCACCGGTCGCTGCAGGAACCGGGTCTCCTCAGGTCGGGCCTCAAGACGCGACATCTCGACAAGCCTGACGAGCACATGTACCGCCAAGAGATCGTGGGTTAGGTTGTGCCCCTGCAGATTGCCTGCTCGTAGCCTGAATAAATTCTGCCCCTTCTGCAGATCTCGGAATGGAAAAGTGGACGTTTGGCAGATGAGGAGGGCGCTATGACAACCGCTGAGAAAATCATCGAGAAACGGAAATCAGTAGAGGAAGATAGGATCAATCCCCATCTTTGGTCGATCGTGCTGGCGGGGGGCGAAGGGAAACGGTTGGCGCCGATGATCAAGCGCTGGCTGGGAGAAGAGCGGCCGAAGCAGTATTGCGCGTTCACAGGGACGAGATCCATGCTGCAACATACGGTGGACCGCGCGGATTGCTTGACCGTTCCTGAGCAACGGGTGACGGTGGTGGGAGCCCATTATCAAGAAGAAGCCACCAGGTAATTGCACCAACGCGGCGGCAAGCTCGTGCTTCAGCCGGCTAATCGTGATACCGCCGCCGGCATCTATTTGCCCCTCACCTATGTGCGGGCAATGGACCCAGATGCGACCGTGGTGATCTATCCGTCCGATCATTTCATTCATCCCGAGGAGGCGTTCATCGAAGCCGTTCGCCACGCGGTGAAAGCGGTCGACCTGCTGGAAGATCGACTCGTGCTGCTAGGAATGCGGCCTGATGGGAAGGAGTTAGAGTATGGCCATATTAGACTGGACCGGCATCTCGGCGCGTACAGAGCCCATGCCTTATGGACGATGGGACAGTTCATCGAGAAGCCCGGATCACAGATGGTGCAAGCCCTCGGCGAGGATGTGTTGTGGAATACCATGGTCATCATCGCGAAGGTTGAGACACTCTGGAGGTTGGGAACGAAGGTTCTGCCCTCGATGATGCGGCTGTTTGAAACGTTCCAACCGGCGATTGGTTCATCGCGCGAGCTCCAGGTGCTTGGACGGCTCTATGAACGGATGCCGGTTCGTAATTTCTCGTTCGATCTCCTTGAGCAGGTCCCGCAGGAGGTGGCAGACCTCGAAGTGAGCGGTGTGATGTGGAGCGATTGGGGACGACCTGAACGGATTGCCGAAAGCTTGCGGCGGATCGGGAAGTCTCCGGTCTTCCCTCCCGAATTGAGCGGAGTTGCATAAGGATCGGCGGTGAACAACAATAGAACCAGCTGCTTCCAGGAGGACTCTCGAATGAAACAGCCGGGTCGCAAGCAGACGTCATTGTCCCGCTCCGTGCGGAAAGCATCGACGAAGAAAGCTGTGACGTTTGAGTACTTCGACCCATCAGCGACCGTCGTGACGCTCGTCGGGAATTTCAATCAGTGGGATCCGAAGGCCCGTCCTCTCAAGCGCGATCCCGGCGGGCTCTGGAAAGGCACGGTTCGATTGGAGCCAGGAATCTATCAGTATAAGTTTGTGGTTAATGGGGAGCGATGGGAGGAGGATCCGCTCAATCTACATCGAGTCCCCAACGAGCATGGAACCTTCAATTCGATCAGAAAGGTGGGGAGTTCGTGACGGGAGCCCTGCCATTGGAAAGGAGTTCGCAACTCGACATGATAAAAACGCCGGCACTCGCTGATATTCCGCTGTCTCGTGTCGCAAGACGGAAAGAGAGGACAAAACGCCAGCTGTTGGAGGTCGCTCGACGGCTCTTTTCAGAAAAAGGGATCTATTGGGCCACGGTCGAAGACATCACGGAGCTGGCCGATCTCGGGAAAGGCACATTCTACAAGTACTTCGACTCAAAGGAGACGATCATCCGTGTCCTCCTCGAGGAGGGGCTAGACGAGTTACTCTTAAAGACGGACCACGCCGTTCGCAACGTCTCCTCTCATTCGAAGATCCTGGGAGCGGTGATCGGCGCGCGCGCGGACTTTTTTCTGACCTACCCGGACTATTTGCTCCTCTTTCACCAAGTCCGTGGTCTGATGCAACTTCAGGGCGAGACCGCCAAAGACTTGCGCGAGGTCTATGATGCCCATCTTCGCCGTCTTGCGCAGTTGATCAGGCCTTCTATGGGACCCGGTATGGTCGTCAGCGCTCGTGATGTGGCGACTGCGATCGCAGCCTATACGTCAGGGCTCCTGACCTACCACGTGCTCTTTGAAGGGCAGGAGGCGGTCAGGCGTAAGCGCGATCACTTTGTGGAGGTACTTGAGCGGAGCCTCCGGGCACTGCTGAAAACCGGCAACGAGTTCCGATCGGAGGCTCGCAGCAAGCGAAGTTGAAAAGGAGAGCATTGCCAATGAAACAGGATGTAGTGCGGATGAGACGATCAGAGACGATGCCAACATTGATGAAGAATTCTTTGCTTCTTATCGGAATTGTCATGTTCCTCGGGATGGGGTTCAGCGGATGCGTGTCTAGCGGAACCCATAAGCAGACCTTGGCCGAACTCGAAAAGGCTCGACAAGAGGCGGCCCAGCAAGCTGAGGCCGACGCAAAGAAGAAGCAGCAGCTTGAAATCGAAATGAGCGGCGACCGGTTCGCGCTGGCCACTGCGCGGGACCAGTTGGCCAAAACGAGAGAATTGGCTGAACGTGAGAAGGAGAACAACCGCAAGCTGCGGGATCAGGTAGCCAAGAGTCAAGAGGAGAACGGGCAGCTCCAAGAGAAGAACCGACAGCTTGCAGGAGAGATTCGGCAGGTCAATGAATCGTCCGCAACGGTCCGCCTCGAGCGGGACCAGCTCAAGACCAAAGCGGATGACTTGGGGCGGAAGCTTGAAACGGCTCGACAGGACCTCGCCAACCGTGACGCCGCGCTGAGCGAGACGTTGATACGCGTTGGTGCCTTAACCCAGAAAGAGGAGGATCTGACTCAGGCCGTAAGTGAGGCTCGCGCTGAAACTCGTGAATTAACGACCAGGCTCGAGGCTGAACGGGCCCAGGTAGCCGCGTTGCAAGAGGACAAACAACGGTTGTTGGGCGGGACTACCACGGCGCAAAGCGAAATGGCGCGTTTGCAGAAACGGGCTGGTGAATTAGAGACAGAGACGGCCCGTGTCAAGGATTTGGAGGAGCAGTTGAAGGAGCGGGATCAAGACATAAGCCAGTTGCGGCGTTCGGTCGCCGACCGCGATACAGTTGCCTCCGCCCTGGTGTCCCAGGGAGAGGAATTGAAGAACACCAAACAGCGAGTGGATCAGCTGACCGGTGAACTTGCAAAGATGAGCGAGGAATCGGCGGCCCTCACGCGTGAACGAGACAATCTGGCCGGGCAAGTCGCCAAGCTCGAGGCGGAGACGGCATCTCTAAAGAAGAGCAATGAGGAAACCCTTGCCTCGCTGGAGGCCCAAAAAGCGGAATCCATGCGTTTGGAGCAGGAAAAAGCGGCGAAGGAGGCGGAGATCAAGCGCCTCGCAGGAACCTATGAAGATCTGGAGGCTTCGTTACGGTCCGAGATCGCCCAAGGCGACATTAAGATCAAGCAGGTACGGGATCGCCTGACGATCAACGTCGTCGATCGCATTCTCTTCGATTCCGGCAGCGCCACCATCAAACCGGCCGGACACAAGGTGCTGAAAACCGTCGGCGAAGTACTGATGACGGTCACGGACAAGCAGATCCGCATCGACGGCCACACGGACAACGTGCCGATCAGCGCGAGGCTGCAGGACCGCTTCAAGACGAACTGGGAACTCTCGACGGCGCGGGCGACCAGCGTGGTTCGCTACCTGATCGATGAAGGCGGTATCGCCCCGGAGGTGTTGACCGCAGCAGGACATGCCGACACACGACCGGTGGCCTCCAACGACTCGGAGGCCGGCCGATCCCAAAACCGACGGATCGAAATAGCCTTGTATCCGAAGGACCTGGGAGACATTGCGCAAGCAGTGTCAGACCGCTGAAGTTGACCACCTGGAACGGAGGTATGGATGATGAGATGCATGGACATGGATCGGTTCAAACTGAAACCGAAATGAGGAGTGGTTCGTCAATGATACAAAAAGTGAGTGTGCTCAGCGCCGGTTTAGTTCTTGGGATCGTCTTCAGCGGATGTGTGTCCACCAGGACCCATGAGCAGACGCTGGCCGAACTCGAAAAGGTTCGACAAGAGGCGGCTCAAAAAGCCGTCGAAGATGAGAAGCGCCTCGCCGAAGCACGTCTGGCAAACGAGCGAATTGCAGCCCAGCTGGAAACGATTGAAAAAGACAAGATCACGATTCAGCAGATCCGCGATCGCCTCAGGATCACCGTGGTGGATCGTGTATTGTTCGAGTCCGGAAGCGATACGATCACACCGGAGGGCATGGACGTGTTGAACAAGGTCGGTGCTGCTTTAAAGGATGTGAGGGACAGGCAGATTCATATCAGCGGCCACACCGATAACATACAGATCGGACCGAGTCTGCGGGGACGCTTTAGGACAAATTGGGAGCTCTCGACGGCGCGGGCGACCAGCGTGGTTCGCTACCTGATCGATGAAGGCGGCGTCGACCCGGAGCTTTTGACGGCAGCAGGGCATGCCGATACGCAACCGGTGGCTGAAAACGACTCAGAGGAGGGTCGTTCACAAAACCGCCGGATTGAGATCGCTCTGTACCCGAAGGACCTGAAAAGCATTGCGGAAGGGATCCGGTAGACCGACAGGATGGTTGTCGTGGAGATAGAAGAAGGAGGACACACGATGTAGCGGGCCAAGAGTTTCGAACAGTTCAACGGTCTGCACGGTTTCAGCGATCGGTTACCGGAGAATCACTGATGAAGCGACGGTTCGGCTGGGAGTTCAACGGCGTGCGGCAGCACGAGCCGTACTTCGAGAACTTCGTGAAACGTCTTGACTCCCTCAGGAAGAAGTCCGCGCTCTACGAAAAATTGTGGCAGGATTTCGGGCCGCACAGTACGTGGGAGCGCGGGTTCATGGGTGCCGCGGCATGCCGAGGGATTGGCTGGCTCGTACCCACGTGCGATCCGCTGACTGGACGCCTCTTCAACGTGTGATTGGATGAAGGCGATGCCGGATAGTTAATGGGATCTGCCCCGCCGTTGGTCATGGCCGTGTTCGAGCATGTCTTCCTGCGGGATGCTGGATTGAACCCAACAGCATGGGACAGATAGTTGTATCCATTAATGGCGTATAGCCCGACCTGCCATGAGTCACTGAGCGGATAGGTCGCGCCCAGGCCGAACATGAAATAGAGCGCGTTGTCGGCAAGGTACGATCGAGCGTGATTCAGATTGTTCCTCGCGTAGAACGATTGATAGCCAATATAGCTGTTGAAGAGACCCGCCGTCAGCGTCAGCCCATTGCCTGCCGGCGCGAGGTACGACACGTTGGCCCGCGACACATGGCGGAGTGTGTCGGCGCCGTCGACAGGCTTGTCTCTGCCGGGCCGGGACGCCGGTACCAAGGGGTTCTTATCGTAGCCGCCTTGGACGCCGAACTCCAAACCCCAACGGGATTGCACAGTCGTATCCTTTTCTGACGTAACCCATCGCCATATTAAGAACCGGCTCATTGACGCGGAGTGTCGTCGTCTTGCTCCGCCATTGATGATTCTCCGGAAAGTTGAAGTCGACGGCGTAACTCACATCGGTCGTCCCCCCATAGTGCCAGTCCGAGGAAGGCGTTTCCTCTCCAAGAGCTTGCTCGACACAGAGGACAAGGGCCGCCAAGATTCCGGCCGGCAGGACTACGATCAACTGTTACTCCCACCGGACGACGGGGATTCCGGATGTGGTGGAGACGAACCCAATGGCCAAATCCGCAGGCCCGGTGCCTGATAGGTCTTCGGCAGATACTGGTCGGGAATCGCGGTCCTATTGCCGTCGCGCAGTTGAGTGTAGTGCGGGGACATGATCTCGACCCCGGCCTCATTGAACTTGTCCTGGATGTGCTGATGCAGTTCGGCATAGGTCGTCACCATGAGATTGGGCTGATCCGTGTAGGCGTTGATCTCATAGGTCACGTAAAAATCGTTCAGGCTCGTTTGCAGCACGAAGGGCTCCGGGTTCTTGAGAATGTGAGCCGTTGCGCGAGCGGCCGCAATCAACAGCTCATGAACCGTTCGCCAAGGGGCATTGTAGCTGATGGTCACGCTGGTGTGGAGGATCAGTCCCTGCTCTCTGGCGCAGGAGCTGAAGTTGATGAGGTGGCTGCCAAGGACCATGGCATTGGGAATCGTGACGTCCACGTTCTTGATCGTGCGTACGCGCGTGACGAGGAGCGTTTTCTCCATCACATCGCCTGTGGTATCGGCAATTTTCACGCGATCGCTGACACGGAATGGGCGCATGTACGTCAAGATGACACCGGCGGCGACGTTTCCGACCGTGGCAGCGGATCCTAGTGAAATGAGCAGTCCCAAAAAGACCGAGATGCCACGAAAGCCATCGGACTGAGAACCGGGAATATAGGGAAAGATGGCGATGGCGGCGAAGACGATCACCAGGAACCGTACGATCTTATAGGTCGGCGTCGCCCACTCCCGGTGAAATCCGGCGAAGGTAATCGCGCCCCGCTCAATCCCGTCGAAGACGAGATGGATCAGCTTGATGATGTAGCGGGTGACGACGACGATCACCGCGATGGACACGATGTTGGGGACGTATGCGGCGAAAGCCTCACCGATGGCCCGCACGGTCGAAAGCACGGCACCGAAGAGCAAGGCAGAGATGCCGCGCGTCCAGGGAAAGATACCGAGGACCGTCGTCAGATAGACATAGAGCAGCACCAGAGTCACGCCGAACCGGATGGCCCTGGCTGCTGCGGTCAGGGTTGAGGCGATCTGATCAGCCGTGAACAGTTCGACACGTTGAATCTTAATGGGGTGAATGACAGTGCCGCGCCAGGTGTCAATTTTGGCATAGAGCTTCGGGAAGGTCTTGCCGAACAACACGAGTAGAATGACGAGGATGGCCGTATCCAGCAGGGCCAGGGCCACGTCGATAATTAAGGCCCGGGATGTGACCTGCTCACGGGATTTCGCGAGGGCCGCTTGGATCTTCTGCGCGTATTCCGCCGCGACCTCCTGGCGACTCTTTCCGGTAGGCTGGGCGTCACGATCCGTCACGGTCATCACCACCGTCTCCCCGTAGACGAGTTCGCTCGTCGTTTCTCGATCGACGGCTGTGACCGGATAGATTCTGGCGAACGGATCCTTGGCCAAGCGTGCGAGGCGTTCTGCAATTGCTTGAGTCCGTTCTTGTGGCGTGAATGGGCCGAGCTTGTCGTAGAGAACGAAGAGAGTTTCGCCCTCGAATATGACGGGGGCGCCGGGGGGTTGTGCAGAAACGGCTTGGCTACTTGTTGGAGCGGGCTTCTGTGTCTCGGCGAGCAGAGATCCCGTGGCGAGCATGGATACGAGCAGGAGAAATATGGCGATCTGTTTCACAGCCATGCAGAGTCCCTCCGCGGTGAGGAATGGGGTAGGTTGCGTACAGGCGGCTCATGAGCAGCCGAGCTTGCTGCAAAAATATACATCATTCGAGCGAGGACAAGCGAGCAACCAATGTGCAAATCCATCTCGAGTGAGATATCTTCCGGCAGTCACGACGAAGGAATGGTGGGGGCAGCCTGTTGGACAGAATGAAAATGAACGGCATCTCATGTGGTCATGCGCGCCGATGCCGAAGTGTTTCCACAGCGTGAGTTGACCAGCTGACCCTAATACCTCAGTGAGATCATTAGGTGGCGATTACGAGCTGAGAGCGAGCGGGCAATATCTCGCTGGCGGCAAGTTGCAGTGACGCTGATCTTATCGGCATGAACTCGGCGGGTTCTAGCAGGAGGCAGTGGTCAATCAAGGATTGCCCTTTTCGAGATGCCTGCGTAGTACGCGGCACAGTCCGCTTCTCTCCCTCGGACGATGCGTTTCCCTGTGAAGGGTGCGCTCCGTTCTGTGACCACCGTGCATTGACGTTCACCGTGGTCATCGTCGTAGTAGAGGATGACCCAATCGCGCGATTTCTTGAGTTGATGGGCCAGGGCGCTGTTCGAGAATAGCGCGGTGTAGTGACGGCTACCCCGTTGCGTATGAAGGATGGGCAGCCAGGCCTCCCGCTTGGGATTGAACCGATGTGGGGCGATTTTCTGTAGTTTGCCGGCCAAGGCCGACTCTCGATATTCCCTGTCGACATCCAGAAGTTCCTCGATTGAAGGCTCTCCGGCCGGGTGACTCCCGACTGTTTGAGTTGGTCTGCGAACACGGCCTAAGCGAGCGGTGAGGGAGTCGATGATCCCCTGCAGTTTCTTGGGACCCACCCCTTCGATGTCCGCCAGTCGACCATCGTGTGCCGCCATTTCAAGTTGTTCCAACGTTTCAATATGCAGATCGTCGTGCAGCCGGTGGGCTAGGGCTGACCCGATGCCGGGGACTGAAGTCAGGAGGGCGATCGGATCCATGTGGCCACGCATGCGATCCAGCATCGGCAGCCGTCCGGTGACGACAAGTGTATGGATCGACCGCGCCAGGCTCACACCGATGCCAGGCAAGGCCTGGAGTCCGTCCGTGCCTTGTTGCTCGATAATCTGGGAGACGGGGGATTGCAGGCGCTCCAATTTCTCTGCAGCGGTCCGATAGGCTTGGATGCGAAAGCGATTCGCGCCCTGTTCGTCCAGGAGGAGTGCGACCTCCCGTAACTTATGAGCGATCTCTCGATTCTGCGGGATGGCCGACACGGCCATATACTCGCCTCACTCGTAGTGGAGGGCCTCGATGGGATTCAGTTTCGAGGCTTTGTTTGCCGGATAGAGTCCGAAGAACAGTCCGACGACGAGGGAAAAGAGAAAGGCGGCGACCACGGCTTCTGTGTTGATAATGGTCGGCCAGCCGATCATGGTGGTCAGCAGGCGCGCGATTCCGATCCCGGCACCGATGCCGAGGGCTCCGCCGATCGCGGTCATGATGATCGCTTCGATCAGGAATTGAAGCAGGATATGGGCGCGCTTTGCGCCGACGGCCATGCGTAGTCCGATTTCTCTCGTTCGTTCGGTGACCGACACGAGCAGGATATTCATAATTCCGATGCCGCCGACGAGCAGTGAAATCGACGCAATGCCCATCAGCATGAGCATCATCGTTCGGCTCGTCCCGGCGATGGTTTTGGCGATGTCCTCCATGGTGCGGATGGTAAAGTCGTCTTCTTCAGATTGGTGCAGCCGATGCCTCGTTCGCAAGAGATCCTTGATGTCGTCCACTACGGCGGGGATTTCGTGCCGCGTGTGAGTGGCGACCAGGATGATCCCGACGGTTCCGAGAAATTTCGTCCCCAGGACTTTGCGTTCGGCGGTTGAGAACGGGATGACGACGAAATCGTCCTGGTCCTGGCCCGTTATGGACTGGCCTTTTGATGCCAGAACGCCGATCACACGGAATGGGACATTTCTGATACGGATCTCACTTCCCACCAGTTCTTCCCCAGGCTCAAACAGGTTTTGGACGACGGTGTTTCCCAAGGCGACGACTTTGGCGGCTGAATCCATGTCCGACTGCGTGAAAAAGTTCCCTTGCTCGATGGGCCAACTCCGAATATCAGGAAAGACAGGGGTCGTCCCTAGGACGATCGTGCTCCAATTTTTGTTCTCATGAATGACTTGCAGAACCGAGCGTGTCGCATACATCACTGTGGCGACACTCGCGACTTTCTTCTCGATGTCTTCCGCATCATCGACGGTCAGCGTCGAAATTGAGCCGAGTCCGCCGCGCACGCCCCCGACAGTGGTCGCTCCGGGGACGATGATCAGCACATTGGTGCCGAGGCTCGAGATTTCCGCCTGGACCGAGGCGGTCGCACCCTGGCCCAGACTGACCATGGCGACCACCGCGCCGATCCCGATGATGATGCCGAGCATTGTCAGCCCGGCCCGCAACGGATTGCGGCGGAGGATGCGGAGGGCGGAAAGAAAGGTGAGCCAGAGAAAAGACATGTTTCTTGGTTGATTTGGTTTGTCTCGTTTGTCTGGTTTAAAGAACCAAACAAACCAAATAAACCAGACGAACAAAACAAACCGTTTTCTGCCTTATCTCATCCTCGGAGTTGCATCAAATCCCGGCGGTAATTTCTTCTGGGCCTGCTCCTCCGCTGTCTCAATGCCGATGATCACTGTGTCGCCTTCCTTCAGCGGTCCTTCGGTGATCTCGGTAAACAGCGAATCGGTGATACCGGTTGTGATCGTTGTCTGTCTCGGCGGCGCTGCCTGGTCCAATACCCACAGCTGTGTGATCTTGCGGTCAATGGGGACGTTCGGCATGCGGAACCGCAGGGCTCCGTTCGGGACGCGCAGCGGATCTTCTTTCTTGGCGGTTACAATCGTGACGTTGGCCGTCATCCCGGGCTTGAGCTTCAATTCCCGGTTGTCTACCGTAATGACCACGTCGTAGGTGACGACGTTTTGGATGCTGATGGGCGCATTGCGGACTTGCGTGACGACCCCTTCAAAGAACTGCTTTGGATAAGCGTCCACGCGAAACGTCGCGGCTTTCCCTTCAGCCACGCCGCCGATATCCGACTCGCTGACATTGGCGTTCACCTGCATCTGGGTCAGGTCCTGGGCGATCACAAAGAGGGTCGGCGTCTGGAAACTGGCCGCGACGGTCTGGCCGACGTCCACGTTGCGCGAGACCACGATGCCATTCACCGGGGAATAGATTGTCGTATAGCCGAGATCCAATTCTGCCGAGGACAGCGTCGCCTGCGCTTGGTCGAGCTGCGCCTGCGTCACATCGACGTGGGCTGCAGCATCGCGATAATTCGTCTCGGCAAGATCGAGATCGGCCTGCGAGACGAATGCTTGCTGTCGAAGCGTGGCCATACGGTCACGCTCCCGTTTGCGCTGGGCCGCCATGTTTTTTGCTTTTTCGAGATTCCCCTTGGCGCTTTTTACCGAGGCGCGGGCTTGGCTCACTCGGGCTTGGAACGGTTGTTGTTCGATTTGTGCTAAGGTTTGTCCTTGCTTGACGACAGAATTGAAATCCGCAAAGAGCTTCGCGATCTTGCCCGATACTTGGCTGCCGACCTGGACGGAGACGACGGGATTGACGGTGCCGGTCGCGGTGACGATGGCGGTAATGGGGCCTCGATCGACGAAGGCCGTTTTGTACTGGACGGGTGGAGTGCCGGAGATCCACCAGTACCACATTCCCCCTCCGACAGTGGCCAGGACAATCACGATGCCGATGAGCCAAGGAAAACGAGATCGTTTCTGGCGCGGGGGGAGTGTGATGACGGAAGCCGGAAGCGCGAGCTCGTGTTCCGGTGATGAGTCGGAATGACGATGCGCTGGCGGAGTGGCGGCAGGGCGCGGGACCACCTCAGTCACGGGAACATCCCAGGTGGGTTCTTGGGGGTCGGTGGGCATAGTCAATGCACCTCTTGCGCGGGCCCGTAGGCCGGTCTGCTTACGAACCGGTTCACGATCATTTTACGACCCTCCTCGGCCAATAACAGCACGAGGGCGCCAAGAGCGAGCGGCCCAAAGATCCAAAGAGGTAAGGGGCTGGTTCCAAAGATATCGTTTCCTATCGGTGTGTAGGTGATGAGTGCGAGGATGGTGAGCTCAGTGAGGATTCCCCAAAGGATCAGCGGGTTGGTGAGCCATCCCAGTTTCGCCACCGACAGTCGATCGGATCGGCAGGCAAAGACGTTCGCGACCTGTGCCAGGACAATGCCGGCAAAGGTGACCGTCGTCGCCTGTTTATATAAAGGAGACGACCAGTCCAGCGGGGTTCCCCACGTCCACCCCTGGCTGTAGAGGTACAGAAAGAATCCGCACATTGCCACGGCGGCTTCGACAATACCGAGGAAGAGATAGGCCCGCAGCAACAGCGGAAGACTCAGCAGGCGTTCCTTCCGCGGGCGGGGCGGAAGGTCCATGACATCGGAATGAGGCTGTTCGGTGCCGAGACCGAGGGCCGGGATCATGTCGGTTCCGAGATCGACCGCCAATACCTGCGGAATCGTCAGCGCCAGCGGCATGCCGACGAAGCCATAGCCAAGAAAAGGCACAATTTCGGGCACGTTGCTCGCCAGAATGTAGGTGGTGAACTTTCTGATGTTGTCGTAGACCGTGCGGCCTTCTTCGATCGCGCTCACGATTGTCGCGAAGTTATCGTCGAGCAGAATGATGTCGGCAGTTTCCTTGGCGACGTCCGTGCCGGCGATGCCCATGGCGACGCCGATATCGGCTTTCTTGAGCGCCGGCGCGTCGTTCACGCCATCGCCGGTGACCGCGACCACTTCCCCCATCTCTTTAAGTGTGGACACGATCCGCATCTTGTGGCGCGGGGCCATGCGGGCAAAGACCGGGTCCGGCTCGTCGGGCCGGGTCGGTGTCAGCAGCTGACGCAGGTGTTCCTCGGTCATGCGGTCGAGCTGAGGTCCTTCGATGACCGGGACGAAGCCGGGTGGGCGTGGGGTGGTCTGCGCCGGCACGAGGCCGATCTTGCGCGCAATGGCCAAGGCCGTGAGCGGATGATCGCCGGTGACCATGACGACGCGCACACCGGCCCGCCGGCATTTTGCGATCGCCTCCGGTACTTCCCGGTGGGGCGGGTCCATCATGGCCACGAGACCGAGGAAGGTCAGATCCTCTTCAATCGTCTCCACTTCGATGTGCTCGGGCTGATGGGCCACGTCGCGCATGGCCACGGCGAGCACGCGATAGGCTTGCTCAGCGAAGGACCGGCTCTGGCTCAGGATCTGCGTGCGCTCATCGGGGGTCATCGTGACGGCGTTGCTGTGGATCTGGGTGCGGGTGCAGAGCGGTAACACCGATTCGGGAGCGCCCTTGGTGAACGCAACCAGCCGCCCTTCCACCCAGTGCAGCGTGCTCATCCGTTTCCGATCAGCGTCGAAGGCCAGTTCTCCCATGCGCCGCAACGGACGTCGGTGGGCGAGTCCATGCTCGATGGCAAATTCCAGGAGCGCCACTTCAGTCGGATCTCCTGTGACCACGGAGCGTCCGTCGGAGCGCCGGACGCGCTTTGCGTTGTGGCAATGGAGGAGCGCATCGAAGAGAGACTGCCACTGCTCGGCATCGGTGGTGCTGACCAGGCGGCCTCGGGTAAAGAAACAGCCTTCTCGCGATTCGATTACGAGTCCGTCGGCGTAGAACCGATCCACCTTCATCCGATTTTCCGTCAACGTCCCGGTCTTGTCCGTGCAGATCACCGTCGTACAGCCGAGCGTCTCGACAGAGGGTAAGTGTTTGATCAAGGCATTGCGCTTCGCCATGCGCTGGCTGCTCATAGCGAGGGCCAGAGTGACGGTCGGGAGGAGTCCCTCGGGCACGTTGGCTACGATGATGCCGATGCCGAAAATCGCGCTGATCCAGAAGCCGAGTCCTGTCCATAAACCGACCAAGAAAAATGTGGCTCCCATCACCAAAGAAATGGCAGCGACGATGCGGGTGACTTTGATGATCTCTTTCTGGAGAGGACTAAGGCCGGTTTCGACCGTGGTGGTGAGATTGGCGATTTTCCCGAACTCTGAGGCCATACCGGTGGCAAAGACCACGGCACGTCCGTGCCCTGACAGGATCGTAGTGCCGGCGAAGACGAGGTTCGGGAGATCGAGCCAGTGTCCATCTTCCATGGCCTCGGCCGTCCGGCGTTTCGGCTTCGATTCGCCGGTTAGGGCGGCGTTATCCACCCGCATGCCCGTGGCCTCGATGAGGCGCCCATCGGCCGGCACCCGTTCTCCCTCTTCCAGGATGAGTACATCGCCGGGGACGATCTCGTTCCGGGCGATTTCAAGGGATTGACCCCCTCTGGTCACCCAGGCTTTGTCCGGTAACAAACGATGGAGGGCCTGGACTGCTCGTTCCGCTTTGTATTCCTGCAAGAAGGCAAAGACGGCGTTGATGATGATGACGCCGAGGATGGCCCAGCCCAGCGTGGCCATACCCTCGCCCGGCCTCATGAAGTCTGCGGCAAAGGAGAGACCGGCGGCGATCCAGAGCAGTACGGCGAGGAAGTGGGTGAAATGACGGATGAGCCCCCGGAGGAGTGAGTAGCGATCCGGTTCAATCAGGACGTTTCCTCCATATCGAGCCAACCGCCGTTGAGCCTCGTCGAGAGAGAGACCGCCGCTATCGGTCTCCAGTCGCTTCAGGGCGTCCTCAACCGGGAGCCGGTTAATGTCATGATATCTGAATTCAGGCACGCGCACCTCGCACGATGAGAACAGAACAGGGGGCATGTCGCAGCAGGCTTTCGGACACGCTCCCGAGATGGAGCCGCTCGCTCTTGGTCAAATCACGAGATCCGATCACCAGCAGATCGTCATGATTGGCCTCGACATGTTTGACGATGGTGTCGATCACGTGGTTCATCTGGACCTGCGTGACGACAGGATAGCCGTCTTTGATGAACTCGTCCCGCAGGGCATTGACCAAACTGGTTGCGCGTTCCATGACCGGTTTCGTCAACTCGGCTAATTGCGATTCGGATAAGTAGCGTGCGGCCAAATCCGTGATGGGACTCTCCGCCGAGGACAGAATCGTGACGGTGGCGGATTCCGGAAGAATGCGGGATCGGAGAAACCGGGCGGCGGCACGTGAGTGTTTGGAGTCATCGACCGCGAGGGCGACATGGAGGAGTTTGGGCGTGGGTTGTTTCACGACTAAGACGGAACAAGCAGCAATCGATGCCACCTGTCGAGAGGTGCTCCCCAGCAAGAATCCTTGAATGTCGCTCAACCCGCGAGATCCCATCAGGATGAGATCTGCCTTCAACCGCCGGGCCTGTCTGGTGATCGTCTGGGCAAGGGGGCCATGGGCCAAGACGGTCTGGAGTTTTGTGCGCGGGCCAGTTGCGGCCTGCCCGAGGACGACTCGGGCCAATCGCGCTGCATCCCGAAGCAGAATGCCGCCGGCCTTCTCCATGGCGGCTAGGGCACGTCTCTCCGCGACGGAATTCTTGCCTTTGGCTGTTCGGAGGGCTGGCGCGTTGACCACGTGCAAGAGCGTGACATGTTCAGGCTCTCGGCTGGCAAGAGCCTCAAGCGATTGGACTCCCCACTGCGAGCATTCCGATCCATCAACGGCACAAAGAATTCGCATAGCTGGCTCCCTTCCTCAATGACGGTCAAAACACGCGGGTAATTCCGGGTATCAGATCTGCATTGGATGTGCCTGTGGCGTATGGGAATAAGCAAGGAGAATCGGCCCTGTTTTGAGGGGTTGTGAAGAGAACCGGTGCTCTTGTTCCTATCGATGGTGCGGCGTTTTGCAGCAGAGAGGAAAGCGCCACTGTGGTGATTGGCGTCAGTCGCTCGGGCTTGGGGTTTTGCATCAAAGCGGATCGCTGGTTCTTCGTGGGCCTGGTAAGGCGGTATCCGTTGAAAGAGGATGGCACTTACATTGCGAAGCAGCTTGAGTGGGAAGGAGGAGGGGGAACATGCACAGAGGCATCGTATGGGCATTCGCGTTATGGGTTTGTATTGTTGGAGGGGTCAGCCTGGCCGACAGCGGTGAAGTGGCTCGCATCGGAGCCACAGGCGAGGTTGTTGAACTGAGCCATCAAGTCGATGGCCGCACAGTGGTCGACACGCTTCCTCTTCATCGTGCGGGGGCTATTCGGTATTTCAGCGCGGGTGTGGGTCTCGAAGAGCGCACGGCTGAGTATCCACCCTTCTCGTTGAAAATGGTCTTTACGGCGGGTGGGAAACCCTATCTATCCGGAGTCTCGGTCACGATTCAGCCGGCCAAAGGTGGAACCGTGCTGACCATTCCCCAGGATCAGGTCGAAGGGCCTTGGCTCTTTGTGGATCTTCCCGCGGGAATCTATGACGTGACGGCCACCCATCGTGACAGCAAGCAAGGGCTGAAAGGCGTCAAGGTGGAAGCCGGAAAGCAAAGGGTTATCCATCTGCGTTGGGCCGAAGATCGTGGCCTTGTCGGGAATTTGCCGGGCGAGTGAGGTGCGATGCCAAATGCCGGAGTCGAGAGTGACGAGTGTGGTGAAGGAGGATGAATTCATGCCGACGAAAAAGAAGGTGCGAGCCGCCAAGGTAAAGGATTTTTCCTCGATGACCGTCAAGCAGGTGATGGAAAAGCGAGTGCAGTCCGTCCATCTTCGGACGAGGGGCGACGTGATTGCCTCGCTCATGATTGAAGGATTCGGGGCTGTGCCGGTCATCGACAAACAACGAAAGCTCGCAGGGATCGTGAGCGAACACGACTTGCTGGCGGCGATCGATGATGGGCATAGCCTTGGCGCGCTGACGGCGGGCGATATTATGACGGGGAATCCCTATTCTGTTCGTGCGGAAACCATTTTAGGAACGCTGGTGCATGTGTTACGCGCAAGTGATCTGGTCCGTGTGCCGGTGGTCGATGCCAAGGACCGGCTGGTCGGCATCATCGCGCGGCGCGATGTCCTGCGTACCTATCTCTCCGCCGGCTCAACGAAAAGAAAGTGAGATGAGACGATGCGACAAACCGAGTTCTTCTTGAAAGGCTGTGATCCGAAGACCTTGACCGTCGGACAATTGATGCAAGATGCGGTCACTCGGTGCACATCACGCACCGACGCCTTGACGATTACCCACATGATGACCCATCGGAACTTCGGCAGCCTGCCCGTCGTGGAAGAAGACGGGACGTTGGTGGGCATCGTCACCGAATACGATCTGCTGCAGGCGATGATCGACGGCCGTGATCTTCGGAAGATTCTGGCCACCGAAATCATGTCGGCCCACCCCGTGACGGTGACGGAAGACCAAACACTCGCCCAAGTGGCCGATCTGTTTCAGGACCGGTATATCACCCGTGTGCCGGTGGTGCGCAATAAGAAGCTGGTGGGCATTCTTGCCCGTCGCGATCTGCTGTTCGGCTATACGAAAGCCTCGCAATATTGGTCGTGAGTTGCCGTGCAGCGTGCAGCGTGAAACGTGAAGCGTCTCTCGTCGTGGAGGGAGGTGTAGTGTCCTGCTAGGGACCAACGACGCGGCTCGACTGCCTTCGACAAGCTCAGGCCCGACTCGACTGNTCGCAGGCCGAGCCAGTCGAGGGGAGCTCGCCGAAGTCTTCACGAACAACGAATTGAGGTGCTGATGAATCATAATGACCGGTTGCGAGCCGAGTTGGACCAACATGAGCTGGCTGTATTGCAGCGATACATGGTCGCTCTCCATGAAGAGCCACATGTATCCAACCCCCGCGTCGATGTCACCCAGGTCTTCCGCGGAGTGGAAGGCCAGATCTTCGTTCCGGTGACCGTCTCAGGAGCAACGCCCGATGCGCACCTGGCGATGTTGATGGAACACAAAGCCGAGCAGTTGTATAAACAAAGCGGCAGTCGATTTGTCCTTCTGCAACGGTTGGAGACTGATCCTCAGCGGCAAAACTATGTTTGGGCGGAGGGATCCTGGCAGACGGTGCCGTAGCAGAGGGTGAAGCGTCTCCCTGCAGAGAGCGGAGCTGATAGCTGATGGCGTATAGCATAGACAAAGACAATCATGTACCCGTTCTGCTCATATGCAATCGGCCATAAGCCATACGCCATATGCTCATCTCTTCAGACACGATACGAACGACGCACCACGTTGAT
Organism: Nitrospira sp.; assembly: GCA_005239465.1. Classification (GTDB taxonomy): domain Bacteria; phylum Nitrospirota; class Nitrospiria; order Nitrospirales; family Nitrospiraceae; genus Nitrospira_D. The sequence continues at coordinate 69,157 of SPAW01000026.1, forward strand.
ACTCCTCGCGTTGATAGTGTTGGCACTCCTTCCATTTGTCTCTGAAGCAGAACCTCCCAAGAAGCACCGAGGACCCTGCGACATCGTCTATCCGAGTGATACAACTGTCGAGTGGGACTGCCGCACCCTTCGATCCGGCGAATCGCTGGAAAAGTTGTTCGGGGAGGATTGGATCGAGGTGGCCCGGTTCAACCGGATCGACCGGCGCCACGCACGTTCCGGCGCGTCTATTAAAGTCCCCAGGAGACTTGACACCCTCGATTCGTTTGCTCCGCTTCCCTTGTTCTATCCAGTCGCAGAACAAGACGAGCAATTCATCCTGATCGATCTGGCTGAACAGTTCCTCGGCGCCTATGAATACGGTGCACTGCGATTTGCTGTGCCCATCGCCTCAGGGAACGGACACGACGAAACTCCGACGGGAGAGTTTCGTCTGACGGCAGCCCATCGCCGCCATCAATCCAGTCTCTTTACGATCGAGGGAACCGATCGTCCCTATCCCATGAACTATGCGCTCCGGTTCCATGTGAATCGGACAGGCGTGTCTTATTGGATTCATGGCCGCGACATGCCGGGCTATCCCGCCTCCCACGGCTGCATCGGCCTCTACGACGAACCGATGCAGAAAGAACAGTACGGCATTCCGAAAGAGCCGGAGCTGGAGGATGCGAAGCGACTGTTCGAGTGGGTGTTAGGCGGTGAGCCGGACGACGACCGCATGATGCATCTCCCGCGAGGTCCACGTGTTCACATCATCGGCCAGGCGCCAAGATAGCAGCCGTAGCGACTACTAAGCCAATCCGAAAATAAGTCTGGTCTCGGTGGTCTATTTCGCGGGTCCTGTCGCGGCGAACAGCCCCAGGGGGACTGGCTCCAGCCTCGCCGGACTTCGGCGAGCTCAGCCGAGCCGTGCCTGTCCCGCTGTGTGCGCGGTGGGGCCCTTCCGTTGCGCGCGCTCGGTGAAAGACCGCGTCTTGGACTTCGGCGAGCTCAGTCGAGCCGCGCGCCGGGGTTGGGCGGGTGAGACCATCGCCTCGTTCGCCACTCCACCTGCGGCATTTCGGCCTGGCGCCGCGAAATGATTTTTGGATTGGGGCTCATAGTAGTCGCGTCACTGGAAGGAGAGGTAACACTCCGATCCAAAAACGCCTGACTTACCCGCGCCAAAATCCCGACCCAGAAGGCCAATGATGACTGGTCGATTTCTCATGCGACTTGGCCTATCCTTGAGCCGATCCAACAACAAATGATAATGAGCGCTGACAGCGAACGAAGGGGGCGCACATGACTGCACAGTCAGGGGGAACCATCGGCAGTTCCATGCATCGAGACCTTGAAGTGGTTGCCCAGGACGCCACCATCGTTGACGCAGCTGTTCGGATGCGAGAGCGAAGCATCGGCTCTGTGCTGGTGGGATCGGTAGAGCCCGGCGGAGGAGGGCACAGGATCGTGGGGATCGTCACTGAGATAGACCTTGTCCGCAAGGTGATCGCGCAAGGGTTAAACGTGTCGCAAACCACGGTGGCTCAGATCATGGCGAGGCCCCTCCTGACGATCACCCCTGACCAGCCGTTGCTGGATGCAAGCCATCTCATGGAAATCAACCATGTCCGGCATCTGTGTGTGTCGGAGGGAGGGTGCATTGTCGGGTTAATCTCAGTGCGGGACCTTGTCAGGTATTTTGTTGAGGCCGAGGCCGGCCCGGCCCGCGCACTGGACGACGTCTACCGGCCGCTCAGTGTGCTCATGCGGACGTCGATTGAAACCATTGACAATGGGGAGACTCTTCTGGCTGCGGCGCGGCGGATGGCGGAGAAGCATGTCGGCTCTCTGCTCGTGTCTCAAACTGGAAAACCGGTGGGCATCGTGACCGAGAGCGACATGGTTCGTAAAGCCCTGGCATACAACCTGGATCCTGGCCTCATCCGCGTTGGCTCGCTCATGAACCATCCGGTGATTGACATTGATATCAACCGCACGATTCACGATGCGAGCGAGCTCATGGCCGAAAAGGGTGTTCGCCACCTGGCAGTGACGGAGATCCACAAGATCGTGGGAATTCTGTCTGTGCGGGATCTGATCAGGGTGATCTCGGTCAGGGACCGACCGAGATTCCTGCGCGAGAAAGGAAAGTAACTTACCCCAGAGCAAAGGGTAACGGTATGAACTGTGGCATACTACCCGCGATGCCCGATCTGCTTCAAGGGGATCGGTGAAAAGACGCGCCGGAATACTCTCGAACGCCGGCTGAGTCTGTTGGGTATCTCCTCCTATCGCCGCACCTCCTGCGAGCGGCGATTTCGAGCCTTTTGCTGCTGGTGGTACCGCTAGGAAGGCGTCCAAACAGGGCGCTCAACAACAGTTGATTTTGAAACAAGGCGTGAATGAGTTGGAGTCTCTTTGAAATCACAAGGTGATTCACCGCCTCGCTCCAAACGTTATTGCGCCAAGCGCTGTACGAACACGGCGCCGGTTCAGGATCGGCCACCCGTTGATCACGTCTGGCCGATCAGCTGTTGCATCGAGCGACAGTCTTTTTTAGAATATGACCCTTTTTCGCGCAGTGGACAGCACGCCTCTTTCCCTGCGCATAGCATTCCGAAGACCATGCTCGTGCCTCTAGCCGGGAGGAGTCCGAAACCATGGCCGTGGACGACTGGGAAACCCGCAAAGAATTTCTGCGATTCACAAAAGAAGAGGAAGTCGCCCTCACGGCCCTCCAGCCGATCATGGCCCAGCACGTGGATGAGTTAGTGGGGGCCTTCTACCGTCATCTCCTGTCCTTTCCCGAAACGAGAACATTCCTCACGGACGAGCTGATCAGCACCCGGCTGCTGGAGGCCCAGAAGCGATACCTCCTCTCACTGGTAACGGGTCCCTATGACCAAGACTATGAGGAAGGGCGGCGGCGGATTGGCCAGGTCCATGCGCGTCTGGGGTTGACCCCCGAGTGGTACTTGGGGGCCTATGCCCTCTACCTGTCGCTCCTGGAGCCGCTGATCTTTGAGAGGTTTCGCACCCAGCCGGCCAAGTACGTGGCCATCCGCATCGCCTTGACCAAAATCATGTTCTTGGACATGCAATTGGCCCTCGAGGCATACATCGAGAAATCCTCGGAAGGACAGGAGTATGCCGTCAATCAGTTGACAGGCTTCACTCGTGAACTGGAAAAAGGACTGACTCAGAACCGGCAAGTTCTGAGTGAGACGCAGCAGCAACTCCGTCTCACGGAGCGATTAGCAGAATTGGGCACGCTCGCCGCGGGTATGGCCCATGAGATCGGCACACCGATGAACGTGATTTTAGGGCGAGCCGAACTGTTGATGCGACGGACGGACGATGAGACGATGAAAAAAGGTCTGGAAATAATTGCCGCACAGGTTGAACGCATTACGAGGCTGATGAATCAGTTGCTCACCGTTGCCCGGCGTGGTCCACCCAACTTCGGACCCCTGGACCTGCGGGGAGTGATCAAGAATTGTCTGGATGCGGTCGAGGAACGGCTGAGCCGACACTGCATTCAGGTGGTATCCGAGCACGACGAGGATTTACCGCAAATCCACGGGGATAGCGATCTCATGATGCAGGTCTTGCTGAATCTTGTTCTCAATGCGGTGCAGGCCATGCCCGAGGGCGGCACCCTGCGTGTGGCTGCCGCCCGGGAAGGAGAGCACCACATCAGGCTGACAGTTGCGGATACCGGACACGGAATTCCGCCCGATGTCCTACCGAAAATCTTTGAGCCCTTTGTCACAACCAAAGAACGCGGGAAAGGGACCGGCCTGGGCCTCACGGTGGTCCTCGGGATCGTTCACGAACACGGCGGATCCATTACGGTGGACAGTATGGCCGGCCAGGGGACCACGTTCACGCTCTTCTTGCCAAAAGTCGCGCCTTCGTTCCAGCAATAATCTGTTGCGTTTTGGTCCTATCATTCCCGCTTCACGGAGACATTCTGCCCCATGAGGACAAGGACCGCGTGCAGAAGTTATTGATAATCAACAGATTGAAGCTCGGCATGAGAGTTGTTTCCTCATACTGGTCGAGGGTTTTCTCTGCATCCATACAATGGAAAGAAAGGCATGCCCGTTCGGCACAACCACCAGGGGAAACTGGTACTGGTGGTCGACGACGACGACGACTACCGAAGCTTGTTGCGTGATGTCTTATACGAGCTGGGATTGCAGGTCGCCGAAGCGACTGACGGGAATGGAGCCATCCAACAGATCAGGGACGTAGAGCCTCACTTAGTCCTGACGGACCTTCGGATGCCCGCAGGCGGCTTCGAATATGTGAGAACCATGCGAGCCCTGTCCCCGTCCTGCCCGATCATTCTGATGACGGCGTTTGGAGATCACCATACGAAGGCTGAGGCATTGGCGTGCGGGGTGCAGGCGTTTCTCACCAAGCCAGTCAGCCTTGCGAACCTCCAACGAGCCATCATAGGAATTCTGGACGGCGAGTGGGAACCAAGCGACTAGCCTTCAGCTGAATCCAACAGCCCGACTGTGCTCATGTTGTGCTCAACTCCACCTCACTCCAGCTCATTCCAGCCTGCTCCAGCCAACGTTCGTTTTTCCTCTAACTCTGGGTTCTCGTTGGCCTGAGTGAGCCTGAGTGCTGCAGAGTTTGATTCCGGGAACGCTTTCCTAAACCGCCGGCTCTAGGTTCAATCAAATCCAAGAAGTCCAAACGGGTGTCCGCCCACGATCAGATTCAAGGACAGCGGATGGCTAGTTTTGACAGGCTGGAGGACTAGAGGTTCCTGGAGCCATTCTCAGTGCCCTAGAGATCGAACAGCCGTTCTTAGCGATACGCTGCACGCTGGAGTTTGGAATCGAAAGGAGCAGGAAGCAGGGCGCGGTTAGGGTTCGCTGCTACGGTTCTGTTCTGTGGGAGAAGTGTCTTGATCGCTCATTTCGCTTTCGAGCTTTCGCAGCCACCGGTACGTACGGCCCAGGGCTCGCGCAGCGCGACTCTTGTTACCGCCATACTCGGCCACTACCCGATTCGTGATTGCCCATTCGAGTCGAGCGAGGACATTTGTGAGCGATCCCGTTTGTCGGAGAGACTGCAACAAAGAAGCCCAATCCATGCGAGTCACGAGCGCTGTCAGGTCAAGCGCCGGTGTGGGGAGGGCTGGATCGCGAAGCGCAGGGGGAAGAAGATCTCGAGTGATGAACGTGCAATGCTCCGACGCGAGGATGACACCCCGTTCCATCGCATTCTCGAGCTCACGGATATTTCCCGGCCACGTATAGGAGAAACAGAGATTCAGTGCTTCAGGAGTGAGACCCTGGATCGGTTTGCCGGTGCGATCCGCATACCGCGTGATGAAGTGCCGGGCCAATTCCGGTAGATCTTCGAGTCGCTCCCGCAAGGAGGGGACGTAGAGCGGAATGACGTTCAAACGGTAGTACAGGTCATGACGAAATTGGTTTCGCTCCATCATGGCTTCCAGATTTTGATTGGTCGCCGCGATCACACGAATGTCTGCTTTGATGTCGGCGGTGCCTCCGACTCGCGGAAATTCCTTTTCCTGTAGCACGCGCAGGAGTTTGACTTGAACGGGTGGAGGCAAATCACCGACTTCATCCAGAAAAATCGTGCCGCCTTCAGCCAACTCGAACTTGCCTTTGGCCTGGCTGACGGCACCGGTAAAGGCGCCGCGCTCGTGACCGAACAGCTCACTCTCCAGCAGCGCTTCAGGGATGGCCCCGCAATTGACCGTCACGAAGCGTCGATGCCCGCGCTTGCTTAGTTGGTGAATGAGCCTCGCGGCGAGTTCCTTCCCGCAACCCGTTTCACCGCTAATCAGCACGGTCGCATCCGACCCGGAGATAGTCCGGATCAGTGCGAGAACATCCTGCATGGCCTTGCTGCTGCCAACCATGCCACCGAGGTTGTGCTGTTCCGACGGTTTTTTCTTCAGATGAACATTCCCCTGCTCCAACACGACGTTGCGGATCATCATGCATGGGTATGCGGTCGCAATCATTTGGGCCTAACGCTTTCATAATAGGAATGTTCGCAACCTTTATCGCTGTCAGTAACGTCGGTGCAATGACGCTGATGGTTCTCATGGCGAATGTGGTCGCTCAGCAGCCTTTGCAGGTCATGGCTCACTCGGCTCTGGTTCGTTGACATGACTTACTCCTTGTTCGGGCCACAGACCTCATTCACACAGGGAGCAAACGCAATCTACTTGCCAGCACAAAGGACACAGTGAACCCGTTGACAACCTGGGTGAATTGTTATTTGTTTTGAACTACTCCGGGAACGGGGTGTATCGGTTTGTTCGGAATTTGTATCTTATTGGAAGAGGGGCGGGGCGTCGCGCAGCAGCAAGTCATATTTTCTGCGCGAGCACAGCTCTTGCACAGGGTTCAGCCAGTGAAGCCAGGGCGTGCAGGCTAACCGAGGGCCACAGAAGCGGGAAAGCAGGACAATGAGAAAGCAAATTCTTGTGGTGGACGACGATCCGGACATCAGACAGGTCCTTCAAGACCGTTTAGAATCGTATGGGTATCTGGTAGAAACTGCAGCAGATGGACGTGCGGCTCTCAAAAAGCTGGAGCGCCTCGTCCCCAGTGGCGTATTCTTGGATATTCGTATGCCAGGAATGGATGGGTTGGAGGTGTTAAGTCAGATCCGGGATCGCCATCCGTCGATCCCGGTGGTGATCGTCACAGCGGCTAGCGCCAGAGAAAACGTTATCTCGGCTATCCGCGCGGGTGCACAAGCGTACCTCCTAAAGCCGTTTGACACGCCACAGATCAAGCACCTGGCAGAGCGCTGGTTCGGAAGGCCACTCGAAGGGGAGAACGACAGATGAGCACTCGTATTTTGGTCATAGTTGTGGGCACTTCGGTCTGAGTCCTTATTGTGTGATGACATTTTTCCCCAAGGGCAAGGGAATCGTAGAAGAAGGCGTCCCTCCACCGAACGCCACCACCTATGCCGTGCCTCGTGTCGCGATCGCGGCCATCGTGCTCGAACTGATGCTGATCGCACCCGTGGTTCCCACCCTCGCTGTTTCGGAGCCAACCGATGGGGGTGAGGGCTCTTCTGGTGTGTTCTCGTTCATAGAGGAAGAAACAGTCAGTACCGCGATACGCCGCGAACAACCCATTTCTCAGGCGCCCTCCAATGTGTACGTGATTACAGCTGAGGACATTCGTCAATCAGGCGCCCCCGATGTGCCGACTGTCCTTCGCCGCATTCCCGGCCTCGAGGTGATGCAGATCACCGGAGCGGAGTTCAACGTGAGTGCGCGGGGTAACAATCAATTGTTGGCCAACAAGATGCTAGTTTTGGTAGATGGACGCTCCGTCTACATTGATGTGCAGGGGTTTGTGTTCTGGAAGGGACTCCCAGTTACCCTCCCTGAGATCAAACAGATTGAAGTGATCAAAGGACCCATTGCAGCTCTGTACGGCTTCAATGCCTTCGATGGACTTGTGAACATCATCACCAAGTCGCCGGAAGAGTTGGAAGGCACGACCCTGCAAATCGGAGGTGGCGAAATAGGGACCGTCTCGACCTCGGCCATTAATGCCGGCACGCGAGGGAAACTCAGGTACCGTTTGTCGGGGGGGTATGAGCAGAATCACCAGTGGCGTGATCACGACGCTCTCGCCTTTCGGTCCTATAAGTTCAACGGCCAGACCGAATATGCCCTTTCGGGCCTGTCGAAGGTGTCGGTCTCAGGCGGCCTCGTATATATGAATCCCCATGACGGACCGCTCGTCGGGGCAGGAAATACCCTCGTCCAACCGAGCGTGAAACTCCCGTACGCCAATGTGGCGTATGAGAACCAAGGCTTCTTTGTCCGTTCCTACTGGAACGGTTTTTTCGCCGACAGTGAGGCGTTAGCGCATCCCCTATTGAGGGGTTTCGTCCAGACCACGGATCCAACCGGGAACTCGGATCTGGAATTTGCAGGCAATACCTACAACGTTGAGGGACAGCACTCCCTAAAGGTTGGAGAATCTGGCCGGTTCACGTACGGGATCAATTATCGCCATAATACTTTTTCTTGTAACTGTTTATCCACCTTCGGGCATGAAAATCGATTAGGGTTTTATGTTCAAGGTGAATGGTCCGCCACACCCTCCGTCAACGTGGTCGGGGGGTTACGATATGACCTCCACACCCAGATCAATCCTACATTCAGCCCGCGCCTCGCCATCCTCTACACCCCCATTCCTGGGCACACACTGCGTGCTCAAGTCTCTGTTGCTTATCGGCCTCCGACCTTATTTGAAACGCATGAGGACGCCCGCTTGGTCCCTCTAGTCCCAAACCCACTATTCACCACAACCAATCCTGTTCTCGGATCAAAGAATCTTGATCCCGAGGAGATTCTCTCCTATGAACTCGGCTACCAGGGATGGTTTTATCGCCACCGCCTCCGAGTCAGAGCAGATCTCTTTTTCAACCGCATCTCAGACCTTATTGGCCTTGAATCGTCTGGCAACATTTCGAGAAATGTGAACACAGGCAGGGCAGAGATCTACGGGGGTGAAGTCGGGGTCGAGTTCCAGGCCACTTCCTGGCTGACCGGGTTCGCCAATTACTCATACCAGGAGATCGGGAAGAACATAACGGGACTCTCTCGGCGCGGCGCACCCGAGTCTAAGGTGAACGCTGGTCTGCGCGGGGAATGGGACAATGGCATAAGCGGTGAAGCCGTGCTGCATTACGTCGGACCAGCGAGTTATCCCTTTGCCGAATCCTTCGACATCTTTGGCCGGTCCCCGGGCACCAGGGTGGAAAGCTATAGTCTCCTCAACCTTCGCGCCGGCTACCGCTTTTGGGAGCAGGAAGCTGCGGCTGGCAATAGGCGGTCAGCCGAAGCAGCCATTTCGGTCTTCAATGCTCTCGACGACGACCACAGGGAACATCCACTCGGCGAAACGATCGAGCGGCGAGTCATGGCCTGGTTGACGCTCAAATTGTAATTGCTGGTCGTCAAAACTCTCGCACCGGCATGACTGAGATATTGCTGGAGAGAAAGCAGAATCCGCCTCGCTCTGGTCGTTCGCCGCGATCTGCGTTTCAGGAGTGTAGAGCGACAACTCTACCGGTCAATCCCTAGTGTTTCGCCAGCTCAACTTCGGTGTAGGTCCGAGAACGCTCCAAGCCGTCGATATGCACCCTTCGAGCAAAGCGCTTGCCATAACGGATCTTGCGGCACCAGCACACCATACATTCAGCGCTCTCTACCAGCAAAGCTTACCGTCGGACAGAAGAGCGATTTTTGACCATAGTCAGGGTGGACTGCCTCAGCCAGCCAGCGAAAGCTCACAGCTCGAGCGGCAACGGCCACATTGAGTCCATTCCTTTGTGAAACACTCAATCAACTGTATCTAACAAGGACCGCACGTGGTGAGGGCTCTTGAGTTATGGGGCACCGTCCCTCAATCGGAGGCACACAGTATCTTTATGGAATCCTTGTCTCTTTGCCTTGAATCTTAGAATGGCGAGTGTCTTATGGATACGAACCTCTGTAAGATTGGAATAGCCGGTGCTACCTTGAATGAAAACGAGCACTTGCCTTGCGGCACGATCGTCAGCGGACTTACAACCTGATTCATTATCAAACCTTCAGAAGCGATAGGGCTTCAGTGAGAGCGCACCCCGCTATACCATCACCGGATTTAGAGATCTTCCAAGAGCGTAACAGATCTCAAATCCAACCTCGGTCAACCATCCTAGCTCGATGCATAGTGGCTTGCATGCTTGCTGCGCTCAGCGTGGCCTTATCAGTTGATCCGATCCATGCACATGAAGTTGCCATCCTTAAGTCGGCCAACATCGCCGCCTATAACCAGGCGGTGCGTGGCTTCAAATCCTCAATGCCAAGCAACACCAAGTTCATCGAATATGACCTGAAAGGCGATGCCAGTTTCGGCCGGAAGTATGCAAGTAAGATACGTGCCTCCGGCGCCGATCTAGTACTTGCAGTGGGATTGAAAGCCGCGATTGCGGCTAGGCTCGAAATCTTCGATATCCCGGTCGTCTTTTGCATGGTGCTCCATCCCGCGAAGTATGACCTCAAGGCCAACAACATGGTCGGGATTTCGGTCAAGATTCCAATCGGGCAGCAACTCAGCATCCTGCATACTGTGATGCCGAACCTCAAACGGATTGGTTACCTGTACGATCCAGAAAAAACCCCTCGCCTGTCGGCAGAAGCGACTCATCAAGCGCGGCAACTCGGAATCACGATCATCGAACGCCAGGTGAGGGCCGAAGAACAAGTACCCACAGCGCTACGGGAACTCTTGCCTGAGATTGAAGCACTTTGGCTCATATCAGACAGCACCGTCTTGACCGAGGAGTCCTTCTCTTTTCTCCTGGGTGCAGCGTTCGACCGGCGCGTGCCCGTCATCGGGTTCGATCCGGAATTTGTGCGCAGAGGTGCCTTGATTAGCTTCTGGGTAGATTCAGCTGATGTAGGCCAGGAGGCGAGCCAACTTGCACAGGCCATCCTAGACGGCCTGACGGTTCCTTCACCCAAGGCCTTCCTGCCGAAGCAGCGGATTTCGCTGAATCTGGGGACTGCCGAGTATCTTGGGATAACTATCCCGCCGAATGTGCTGAGCATAGTCGATGAGGTGTACTGATTGTGGCTGGGTTGAATAACCGAAGCGACATGAATAGGGCGCCCGCTTTTATCAGCCTGAGAACAAAGTTTGTTGTGTTCATCAGTCTGGTGATTATCGCGGTCTGCTCTGGTCTCAGTTGGTACTTCATACGGCAACAGGCTGACTCAATGACCCGCTCCTTGATCAGCGCGGGGAGCATTTTGGTTAAAAACTTAGCCCACAACAGCCGGTATGGCCTCGTCGCCAAGGACCTCGTGCTCCTAGACCAACTCATCAACGGTGTGATGGAAGTGGAGGAGGGTGTCTATGTCGTCTTCACGGGGCCTGATGGCAAGCAACTAGCCGCGATGAGCAAGAGAAGTATCTATCCGGACACGGCCCTCGCTAAGGCGCTATATGGGTCGGACTCAACCGAGGTGGTGATCGCTTCGTTCGCCGCAGAAAACGGTGGGCAACGCGAACTGCTGTATGATTTTGCGGTACCGATCAGGCGAGGGAGTGAGAACAAATCTCCTTTTCCCCTGCTCTCCCTTGAGGCGGAGAAACCGCAGGCTGAGACAGGCATGACCGCGGAATCGCCCGCCAGAGTCTTTGGCATCGTCCAGATCGGACTGACCGGGGAGAAGATGAGCCAGGCCTTGAGCAGGATTATCGGCAACGTCGTCCTGATCACGATCGTGGTTATTTTCAGCGGAATCTTGGCCACCATTCTGCTGACGCGTCGGATCACCACGCCGCTGAAAAACCTGGTCGGGGTCGCGAGACAGGTTGCGGGAGGTGACCTGACCGCCTCGGTCGATCCGATGACGCGTGATGAGGTTGGGCAATTGACGACAGTCTTCAGCCAGATGACCAAGTCGTTAAAAGATAGGGATCTTGCGGTTAAGCAGGCCTACCAGGAGCTCGAGCAGCTCAACCGGACGCTCGAACAGCGAGTCCAGCAACGGACTCGTGAACTTCAGACCGCCAATGAAAAGCTGCAAGAGCTGGATCGTCTTAAATCAGCGTTCGTCTCGATCGTATCACACGAGCTGCGGACGCCAATGACCTCGATTAAGGGCTATGTGGAAAATATGCTGGACGGTCTGACCGGCACACTTACTGAGAAACAGTCCCACTCTCTGGAACGGGTCAAGCACAACATCGATCGACTCACGCGGATGATCAATGAGTTGTTGGATCTCTCCAGAATTGAGGCGGGCCGCATGGAATTGCATATGGTCCCGGTCTCTCTGTTTGATGTGGCGGCAGATGTGGTGGAGAGCTTTCAGACAGCTGCCCGCGAGAAGTCCATTACTCTGCGAGCCGTTCCCCAGCAGACTGTGCCCAGGGTCAACGGGGACGCGGATAAGCTCAACCGGATCCTGACCAATCTGATCCAAAACGCGATCAAGTTTACCCCTCAGGGTGGAGAGATTCGAGTCGAAGCACAGACGCGAGACGAGGCCTATGTCGAGATGTTCGTGGTTGATAGCGGGTGTGGGATCCCGCCGCATGAACTTGACAAGGTGTTCGACAAGTTCTATTGGAGCGAGTCGGTTCCTGTGGAAGCGCGCGGTGCAGGACTGGGACTGGCCATCGCCAAAAATCTGGTTGAGCTGCACGGCGGGAAGATCCGGGTGGACAGCACCCTCGGCGAAGGTAGCCGCTTTTCCTTTACCATACCCATTGCCCGATCATAAGCGCAGCTAGCTCAGCAGGTGTCCTCGGCACATAAATGCGCTTTGTCAGTAAGACGATTGACATAATGTTTAATTTTGAATGTTCAATGTTTAATTCCGATGAGAAACGGCAATCCATCCATTCCGGCAATTCAACATTCAACACCAAACATTCAACATTGACTTGAGCATTTATGCGCCTAAGTCAGACAGTCATTCTTCGCGCATGCTGACAGGGAGGAGCCGGTCAGAGACGGCCGGTCTTGAGCGGGACAATCCCGAAGCCCACTGGGGTTTCTTCAAAGCCGCACCCGCGCGTCCAGCTGAGTTCCGTCAATTCATGAAGAGGTGGAGGACGATCGCGTAATCCCACTCATACGCGGTCCAAAAGTTCACATCATCGGCCCGCCGCCGGGACACCAGCCGTAATTCCGTCGAGGCATTTCAAGGCCGTCGTGCAATTCTCAATCAAGGGATTTGTGGAAGCGAGCCACGCTGATGGTGAGCATGACGAGGCCTAAGACACCCATGGCGGTCATTTGCGGCCAGAGCACATCCAGCCCCACCCCCTTCAGATAGACGCCCCGAAGCACATCTAAGAAATAACGCAACGGGTTGAGGTAGGTGAGCCACTGCATGAATTCCGGCATGCTGCTAATGGGAGTGGCAAAGCCGGAGAAGGTGATGGCCGGCATATTGAAGAAGAAGCCCGACACCATCGCTTGTTGTTGGGTCATCGAAATGGTCGAGATAAAGAGACCGATGCCAAGCATGCACAGGATAAACAGGATGGCTCCAATTGCGAGGACGCCGATGCTCCCGCGGAGCGGCACGCCGAACCAGAGGGTGCCGACCAGGGAGATGAGGGTGGTGTCGAGCAGTCCGATCAAAAAAAACGGCACGGTCTTTCCCAGGATGAATTCGAGCCGGCCAATCGGCGTCACCATAATTTGTTCGAGGGTACCAATCTCCCGCTCACGCACCACGGCAAACGCGGTGAGACTCACCACCATCACCAAGATCAGATTGCCGATCACGCCCGGCACAAAGAACCATTGACTGTCGAAGTCCGTGTTGAACCAGGGGCGCCGATCGAGCACTATCGAAGGGAGTTGAGACTGTACCAGCGGGGAGGTGCTGAAGAGGCGCTCTCGTTGGTAGTCCTGCGAGAACCGTCCGGCGATCTGATTGACATATCCGACCGCGATCAAGGCGGTATTGGAGACGCTGCTGTCCACGATCACTTGGAGCCGGGCCGTCCGGCCTTTTCGGAGATCTTGCGCAAACCCCGCATGAATCTGGAGCGCGACGGTCACGTCCCCGCGATCAATCAACTCGCCGATCTGCCGGCGGTCGTTCAGGCGAGCCCGAACATCGAAGTAAGGGCTCGCGGTAAAACGCGAGAGCAGGTCCCGGCTCACCTGGCTGTTGTCGAAATCCAGGACCGCGGTCGGAATGTGGCGGATCTCCAATGTCGCCGCGTACCCAAAGACGAGCATTTGGATCACCGGCGGGCCAAACAAGAGGAAGCGAGAGCGTTTGTCCCGGAAGACTTGGATGAATTCCTTGATCAACATGCCTCGTAGACGTCCCAGCATGACGATGTCCTCAACTCAGCTTTTTCTGAAAGGCGCGAGTGGCCAGGATCGTGAGGAGCACGGCAAAGAGTGCCAGCGCGAGCAGATCATCCAGGAGTAGCGGTAGGGACGTCCCTTTGAGAAAGACATCGCGGATAATGGTCATGAAATACCGTGCAGGGATGAGATGAGTGGTCACTTGGATGACGGCCGGCATTTGGTCGATGGGATAAATGAAACCCGAGAGCAAAAAGGCCGGTAGGAAGGTGGCGATCAGAGCCGCTTGGCTGGCTGCGAGCTGGGATTTGGCGACGACCGAAACGAAATACCCCAACGACAGCACGACGATCAGAAAAAGGGTACAGCTGAGAAAGAACACACTCCACTGCCCGCGAAACGGAACCTCGAACCACCAGATCGCCATGCCGGCACAGAGGGCGGTGTCGAGCAACCCGATGACGAAGTACGGCACGAGTTTGCCGACCATGAGTTCCAGGGGCGTGACCGGAGTGGAGACGAGTTGTTCCATGGTGCCGCGCTCCCACTCCCTCGCGATGGTCAACGATGTGAGAAAGGAGCCGATCACGGCCATGATGATGGCGACGACCCCCGGCACGATGTTGGCCGTGCTTTCGAGGTCTTCGTTAAACCAGGTCCTGGCGTCGACTTTCAGAGGGGGCTGAAGCCTCGCCTGTCCGTGGCGCTGCAGCCATTCCAGTTGAATCTGCTGGTTATAGGTTTGGACCACGGCTTCGCTGTAGCTGATGCTGACATTGGCCGTATTATTATCCGTGGCGTCGATCAGCGCTTGGACGCTCACTGGGCCTCCTGTTTTTAACTGCTCCGAAAAATTCACTGGGATCACAATCGCCAGCCGGCAGGCACCGGCGTCAAGCGCCTGAATCACAGCCTGATAATTGTCCACCGTCTTCATGACGTTGAAATACTCCGAGGCTTGAAAACGCTTGAGGAAGTCCTGGCTTTGCTGGCTGCTCTCGCGATCGTACACGTAGACAGGGATGTGCCGGATATCGAAGCTCACGCCATAACCGAAACCCAGCATGAGCAACAGCGGCATCGCCACGGTGATCAGCAAGCTGGGCAGGTCCCGGCGGATCTGAAGGATTTCTTTGCGAACGATGGCTGCGAGTCGATGCCAACGCATGTGCCGGCTAGGCCTTTCCGCCGGCCCCTTGCGCGGCCGTCAACGAGACGAAGACGTCCTCCAAACTTGGGCGGATCGGCTCCATTCTCGCCACGATGACACCGTGTTGCGATAGATGCGTTCGGAGCCGCGGGATCATGGTCCTCGCTTCCGGCACGACGACATGCAGGGCATTGCCGAACACGGCGGCATCGGCCACATCCGGCGTTTGCCGGAGCAGGTCGAGGGCAAGGCCGAGGGGAGCGCACTCCACCAACACCAATTCGCCGGTCATGGCGCGCTGTTTCAACTCCGTCGGCGACCCGGAGGCGACGATGCGGCCTTGAAAGATCAAGACCAAGCGGTTGCAATACTCCGCTTCATCCATGTAGTGGGTGGTGACAAGCACCGTCACGCCCTCCGCGGCCATCGTGTGGATCAGTTCCCAGAATTGGCGTCGCGAAATGGGATCGACTCCCGATGTCGGCTCGTCGAGAAACAGAATGGGCGGCCGGTGAAGCACCGCGCATCCCAACGCGAGCCGTTGCTTCCATCCGCTGGGCAGGGTCCCGGTCAGGGTCGATTTGCGGCCGCTCAAGCCGGCCATGTCGAGGATCCACGACACGCGTTCCTTCAGAACCGAATCCGGCACCTCATACAGGCTGGCGAAGAATCGGATGTTTTCGATGACCCGAAGATCGTTGTACAAAGAAAATTTCTGGGACATGTACCCAATCCGCTGACGCACCCGCTCCGGCTCCCGCGCCACGTCGTAGCCGGCCACGAGGGCCTGTCCCGCGGTGGGGCGAAGCAATCCGCATAACATGCGGATCGTCGTCGATTTGCCCGCGCCGTTCGGACCCAGGAAGCCTACTATCTCCCCCCGCCGTGCCTCCAAGTTGATCCGGTCGACGGCGACGAAGTCGCCGAACCGTTTGACGAGGTCTCGGACGATTACGGGCGGAGCATCGTTGTCCGTCATGTTCGGCTCCCGTCAGTCTCTGAGGTGGCTGCGACGAAGAGGTCTTCGATCGTAGGGGCCACCTCTTCGAGTCGGTCGAACGGAAGTGCCGCCGCCTGCATCCGCGTTCGCAGTTCAGGGATTCGACTCGCTGCATCGTCCACCACGAGGTGTACTCCATCACCGACGAGCAAGGCGTTGAGGACGCCTTCGGCGCCGCCCAAGGCGGCTCGTACGCGACGCGGTTCGGGAGAAATGACGGAAAGAACCGCGCCTCTGATGTGCGTCTTCAATTCGGCAGGTGTCTCGCAGAAGAGGATGCGTCCCTGGTGCAGCAGCGCGACCCGATGACAGCGTTCAGCCTCGTCGAGGTAGGCGGTGGACATCAGAATGGCGATCCTTTCTTGCAGCAGCGAATATAGAATGCGCCAGAAGTCTCGGCGCGAGACGGGGTCCACTCCGTTGGTGGGTTCATCGAGCAGAATGACGCGGGGGCGATGGATGAGCGCGCAGACGAGCCCGAGCTTATGCTTCATGCCGCCGGAGAGCTTACCTGCCAGCCTGGTTCTAAATTGATCCATACCGGCCGCGTCGAGCAGTTGGCGGCTTCGCTGTTCACGGTTCGTGCGGGGGACGCCGAAGACGTCGGCGTAGAAGTGGATGTTTTCGTCGACGGTCAGGTCTTCGTAGAGGCCGAATCGCTGAGGCATATAACTGATGTGGGCCTTGGCCGCTTCGGGATCGTGGATGATGTCACAGCCTGCGACCGTCGCAGATCCCGAATCGGGTGTGAGGACGCCGGCCACCATACGGAGAGTGGTCGTCTTCCCGGCGCCGTCGGGTCCCACCAAGCCGAAGATCTCGCCGGGGTGCACCTCGAAGTGCAGACGGTCTACCGCCAAGACGCCGGGGAAGCGCTTCGTAAGCTCCGATGTAGAAATGGCAGCAGACATGACTCGTTACTGCGGCGGCACGTCAATCACGGCCTCCGCCGGCATCCCCGGTTTGAGTTCATGGTTCGGATTGTCCAGGTCGATTTTTATTCGATAGACCAGGGTCACACGTTCCTTATGAGTTTCCACACTTTTGGGCGTGAACTCAGCCTGCGAGGAGATGAACGACACTCGGCCTTGGTAGGCCTTGTCAGGATATGTGTCGGTGTGAACGGTTGCCGACTGGCCCCACCGGACGCGTCCCAGGTCCGTCTCGTTGAGATAGCCCCGCAACCAGAGATGGTCGACGTCGGCAATCGTCACCACCGGTGTCCCGGGGGACACGACCTCGCCAAGCTCCGCCTGCCGGACCAACATCACGCCGGAGACGGGAGCCGAGAGGACGGTGTACGTCAGCTTCACCCGAGACATCTGGAGCGCTTCACGAGCAAGCTGAAGATTGGCGCGCCGAACCGCAATCTCTTCCTTGCGAGTGCCCTCCACGATTTGATCATAGATCTGCTTGACGCGTTCGTACGTGGCCTGCGCACGTTTCAACTGTGTCGCGGCGCTGTCGACATCTTCACGAGAGACGCCTTGTTCGGCAAGGAGCGCCTGACGCCGGCGGAACTCCGCTCGCTTCAGCTCAAGGTCCGCTTGGGCGTCGAGCAACGTCTGTTTGGCCGCCTGGATCTCCTGGACACGGCTTCCTGCCAGGGCGAGTTCGAGCTCAGCTTCGCGCATGCGTACGGTGGCCTCGTCCACGCTCACTTGCTGCCGATAGTCATCATCGTCCAGTCGAGCCAACAAGTCTCTTTGTGTGACGGATTGCCCCTCTTGAACGGGAAGCTCCACGATCCGGCCTTGCACTTTAAAGCTCACTACACTCTCGTGAGCCTCGATGTTGCCTGAAATCCGAAGCGTGGTGTCCGCGGCTTGGTTTGCCGCCGTGTGAACGTACAGGTACCCGCCTGCCGTCACCGCGAGTGCCCCAAGTATGATCAGGACCATTCGTTTCATTGTCGTCAGCCTGCGCTGCTAGCCGGGTCAGCGCGACCTGGCTTTCTCCGTGATCAACCCTTCAAGCACCACCCTGATGATGGCGGAAAATCCGCTCTTCGGTGTGAGGCCCAGTTCTTCCATCTTGGGCGGATTCATAATGGCTTGGACGGCGCCAAGCAGAATTTCGATCGCCAACTTGGGGGGAATGTCCTGGCGAAGGAGTCCTGCTCTGCGCCCTTCGAGAAATACCTTGCCAAAATGGCGCTGAATCACGTCCCGCCGCCGGCTCTCCACCACCGTAAAGAGGTCCGGTGCCTCCCGTCGGATGTCACGCACAAACGGCGGTTGAATCTCTTCCATGTGCCCCTGGACACACGCGAGTAGGCGATGCAGCGCGCCCAGACAATCGGATGAGGCCTCGGACGTAATGCGGCCGAGATCCGCGTCGACGCTGCGGAACTTCTCGAGGATCACGGTCTCCAGAAGCGCCGACTTGCTCGGGAAGCAGGCGTACAGCGTTTTCTTGCTCATCCCGAGTTCTTCCGCGAGATCATCCATCGTGACGCGGCGGAACCCGTGGGCGAAAAAGTGCCGCCGGGATTCCGAGATGATCCGGTGACGGACAGCATGCTCGGCGGCCGATTGTGGCACCGGCACCTTGCGGCGCGGCATAGAGGCTCTCGTAGCCATATACTATGGAAACTAGAATAGTATCGTAAGTTTCCTACGTCAACCCTTGAATGCCGCGGCTTTTGCACCTTTCGTACTGGATTCACGGGCGGGACCTGCCGGGCTATCCCGCCTCCCACGGCTGTATCGGCCTCTACAACGAACCGATGCAGAAGGAGCAGTACGGCATCCCGAAAGAGCCGGAGCTGGAGGATGCGAAGCGACTGTTCGAGTGTGTGTTAAGCGGTGAGGTGGAGAACGCTCGCATGATCCCACTCATACGCGGTCCAAAAGTTCACATCATCGGCCTGGCTCCGCGAAATGATTTTTGGATTGGGGCTCATAGTAGTCGCGTTACTGGAAGGAGAGGTCACACTCCGGTCCAAAAACGCCGGACTTACCCGTGCCAACATCCCAACCCAACATGCCACTGATGGCTGGTCGATTTCTCAAGGAGTTTGATTTATCCTACAGCCGATCCACAAACAAATGAATTTGCTTCAGCGAGAAAGATAACGTGTTGCATTCGCCTCTAGAGAGGCGTACCTATTTTGGCCTCTTCTAGAAGGAGGATCCCATGAAACGTTCACACTTCTCGGGACTGGTCGCAGCTTGTTTTGTCGTCCTTGCTGCCGCTCTCGCTCAGGCTGAACTTCTCGCCATGCTCAATTATGAGTCCAAACCGGAACAGATGATCCGGAAAGAAGGGTTGGCGATTATCGACGTGGACCCGAAGTCCCCGACGTTTGGAAAGATGCTGATGGACATCCCGCTGCCGCCTGATCTGGTGGCGCATCACATCTATTACAATCGCGATCAGAGCAAGGCCTATGTGACCGCACTTGGGAAGAGTATTCTGCACGTCCTGGATCTGACACGGTTTCCTTACCGCATGAAGGTCATGGAGACCCCAGGCTGCCAGGTGCTGGAGGACATTGTCTTTTCTCAAGACAATCGCACCTGGTATCTCACCTGTATGGGGTCGAGCACGGTTGTCATCGGGGATGCGACGACTGATAAGCCGCTCAAAATCATAAGCGCGCCAGCGCCTGGACCTCCGTTCATCAGTTACCCGCACGGTATCAGCGTCCACAGCGGTATCGATCGCGTCCTCGTCACCAGCACGGTGAGGCCATCGGATTTAGGGGACCCTGGGGAGACCGTGACGGTGCTCGAGGCCAGCAGCGGGAAGGTGCTGTCCACCCATAAGGTCTCAAACAAGCCCTCCCCTTCGAACGCGGCGCCGGTTGAAGTCATGTTCTCCCATGAAGCGGAACCCCCCGTGGTGCACATCACAGTGATGTTGGAGGGCACCCTGTGGGCTGGGGTCTGGAACTCGACCTCCAAGGATTTTAGCTTTCAACAGGTTGACGACTTTAGCGTGCGAGGCCACGGAGTCCCGTTGGAAATGCTGTATAACCGGAAAGGGGACCGTCTGTTTGTCACCACAGCCAAGCCCGGCCACGTGAACATCTATGATAATAGCGACCCCCAGCAACCGAAGTTTCTTAAGGCCATTCCTGCGGCTCCCGGTGCTCACCACTTGGTCCTTTCTCCGGATGAGCACTACCTCTTTGTCCAGAACAGTTTCTTGAATCTGCCGGGAATGAGTGACGGCTCGATCACGGTGATCGACATGACGAAGGGCGAGGCCATCGCCAGCGTGGACACGCTGAAGAACCAGGGTTTCAACCCCAACTGCATTATTCTCCTGCCGGCGGGTCATTGAAAGAAGGTGGCAAGCGAAGGCGTCGATCCAACTAGAGGGTTTTGGAGCCTCAAGCTCTTGTGGGTCCAATAACTGTTGATTTTGAACCGCACAGATGACCATGGTAATCTCATTAGTTTCAAGGCCTAGCTTGCTTTCTTAGACCAAGGTTGTTGACCTGAGGCTCAGGGATCATAGCAATATTTATGATGATGGGACATGGGAAAGAGAGCCGGGATTCTGGCGGCTTTGGGCGCGGGATTTCCCTCCGTGCGACCGCATAGATAAACTCCGAGGCCCCTTCTCCAGAAAGCGAGGAAATATGTACTCGAGGGCAACATCGGCGGCAATCAGTATTGTCATGGGGCTTATTATGGTGCTCCAAGGATGCCGTTTGGGTACTGGACCCTCCATGCCAGATATCGGTACGACCATGATCGCGCATACGGCGGAGATTCAAGCAGACGATCAGACCATAAAGGAAATCATGTCCATATTCAAACGTGCCGACGAAGCCCTCAGAGGACAGGATCTGAACGCACTTATGGACTTGTATTCGGAGGACTATAGGCACCATGGCTACACGAAAGAGATCTTAAGAGGAATTTGGGAGGGGCTATTTCAGGACCATCACGATTTCTCCAACACCCATGTTTTCTCAAAAATCAAAGTGGAAGGCGGCAAAGTTCCCAAGGCTGAGATCACCTGCACGGGAAGTCTCTGGGCAACCTCCAACCGTACTGGCCAACGAGTCAATATTGACAGTTGGTTTGTCGATGTTCATTTTTTAACGTACGAAGGTGGGGCCTGGCGGATACGAGGCCATGCATGGGAGACCCCCATGAAGGATACACGCTATGCGCTTCCACCCCACCCATTTTTCTGAGCCTGCGCTGTGCTTTTTTGTGCTCAACGCCACCTCACTCCACCCAAGTCTGGCCTACTCCAGCCAAAAGTCAGGTTTCTCGAAAACCTTGGCTGGATACAGCCTGAACGGGGCTGAGTAGGCTGGAGTAGGGTTGTGAGAATGGTTTCCTAAACCGCTGTTCCTACGGCTAAACCTGTCCTCCAATCTTCTGATTCATGGACACAGGACAGCTATTTTTGGCAGGCTGAAATTTCCAGGATTTAAGGGCAAGAATTCTTGCAGATTTTGTGGACAACAGATCATGTTATTACGGCTCCGTGATGATGTGCCCGCCGGGTCTTTCTTCGCCTTCAATCCATTGAGCAACAACCTGCGCCATTTCTTCGAGTCGCTGCGCGGCGCGGCCAAACACCGTGTCGGGCGGATACGTAGCATCGAGACCCCGTTCGCCGGCTGCGACGCCGGTCAGCAGTTCCAGGGCTTCTTCGATCGTATTGACCGCGTAGATTGCGAAGTGTCCTGACTCGACGGCCTCCACCACCTCGCGGCGAAGCGCCAGATGCTTCGTGTTTCGAGCGGGAACGATCACGCCCTGCTTGCCGGTCAGGCCTCTGCGCGAGCAGGACTCGAAGAACCCCTCGATCTTTTCATTCACGCCTCCGATTGGCTGTATTTCGCCCAATTGGTTGACGGAACCGGTCACCGCCAGCCATTGATGGATCGGAAGGTCTGCCAGGCTGGAAAGAATGGCTGCGAGCTCGGCCACGGCCGCGCTGTCACCTTCCACTTCAGAATAGGTTTGTTCGAAGGTCAACGAGGCGCTCATGGCAAAAGGATGGGACCCGGCAAATTTCCCGGCGAGGTAGCCGGCCAGCGTCATGACGCCTTTGCTGTGGATCATGCCGGCGAGTTCCGCCTCACGTTGAATGTCGATGACCCCCTTCGTGCCGACGTAGGTGCGAGCTGTGATGCGCGTGGGGCGTCCGAACGCGTAGTCACCGAGCTGATGGACGGAGAGTCCATTGACCTGGCCCACGACCTCGCCGTCAAGATCGACCATCAGGGTCCCTTCTGTAATTTCATCCTGGATCCAGTGTTCAGCCAGATTCGAGCGGTGACGTTTGTGCGAGATGGCGGCATCGACATCCGTCCTGGTCACAAAGGAATGGCCTTCTTTTCTGGCCCAGTATCCGGCTTCGCGGATGAGATCGCTCACCAGACTAAACCGCAGCGACAGCCGGTCGTGCCGATCGGCGAAACGGAACCCTTGCCTGATGACTTCGGCCACAGCGTCCGCTCCAAAATGCGGCAGTCCTTCTTCGCGGCAGAGCTTGGCGATGAAGCCGGCGTATTGGCGGTCCTGCCGCTCGCTTCGGACCACTTCGACGTCGAAGTCCGCCTTCACCTTGAAAAGCTTGCCAAAGTCTTCTTCATAGGCCTGAAGGAGGTGGTAGAGCATGGCCGGGCCGACCATAATGACTTTTACATTCACCGTGATCGGCTCAGGTCTGAGTCCTGCCGTCGAGAATCCGTAGAATTCACCGGGATCTTCAATCTTTACCTCTCCCGTCTTGATCACGCGCTTCAAGGCATCCCAGGAGAACAGCTGGCGGAGGGTATCCAGGGCGTTCACGATCAAATAGCCCCCGTTGGCTAATAGGACGGCGCCCGCCCGAATCTCGGTGAAGTCGGTATACATGACGCCCAGATGCGCCTTGCGTTCGATCTTCCCGATCAGATTCGTATAAGTCGGGTGGGATTCGTCGATCACGGGAGCGCCTTCCGTAGGGTCGTGCTGAACGATGAGATTGACGAGAAAGCGCGTCATATCAGGCCGGCGCGGTTCCAAGCCGGGTATCGGCAGTGTCGGTCCCTCGCGTGGCAGGAAATCTTTGTAATGATGGACGATGTCTTGTTGAACACGCGCTAATTGAGCGGAGACCGCCGGCAAGTCCTGATAGGTCCGCCGCATCGTTTCATAGCTGCCCTCCAGCACGTTGGCGACCAGTTGGCGGTCGAGATTGCGGAGTTGCTGCTCCGCTTCCTTCTCAAGCCCATGGATACGCACGTGAAATTCACGGATTTCGCCTTCAAGGGTTTTGCGCCGTTCAGTCAAATCCTGCTGTTCCTGCTCGGTCATCGCCTCCATTTCGTCGTCTGTCATGGGGTGGCCGGCCTTGAGCGGGACAATCCCGAAGCCCACTGAGGTTTCTTCAAAGCCGAACCCTCGCGTCCGGCTGAGTTCCGTCAATTCGTGGAAGAGCGCTTTTTTCTTCGAATCGATGTCCTCGTTCAATTTGGCCTTGGCATCGAGATATTTCTTGCTCTCAAACGCCAAGGGAATGTCGCGCCGTAATCCCTCGATGAAGCCCGCCATCTCTCGCTTGAACGAGGCCCCCTGCCCTGCCGGAAGTGAGAGACAGGTTGGACGCGAGGGGTCCTGGAAGTTATTGACATAGCACCAGTCAGACGGGGCGGGAGCGCCCTGGGCCATTCGTTTCACCATTTGCCGAACGAGCGTGCCTTTGCCGGTTCCGACAGGACCCGACACGTAGAGATTGAATCCGGGGCTCTTCATGTGCAGGCCGAATTCCAGGGCCTCGACCGCCCGTTCCTGCCCGATGATTTCAGTGAGGGGTTCCAGCTCGCCCGTATCCTCGAAGCCGAGCTGTCCGGGATCGATCATCGGAGAGAGCATCGAGACGGGGACTTTGAACTTCTCCGTGGTCATCTACGACACCTTCGACACAATGGGGGGTGGGAGCGTGACGACCGTCGCCTGTGGACCTTTCTTCCCTTGTTCAAGGCCGAAGA
The DNA here is from genome assembly GCA_005239465.1 of Nitrospira sp. GTDB lineage: Bacteria > Nitrospirota > Nitrospiria > Nitrospirales > Nitrospiraceae > Nitrospira_D. The sequence continues at coordinate 93,106 of SPAW01000026.1, forward strand.
CGACTTCCGTTCCGTCCTCCAGTCGCTCGAAGGTGAGTCCCTGCAGAGCATTCGCATGAAAATAAATCTCGCCGCCCCCCTCTTTGAGGATGAACCCGTATCCTTCTTGAGGGAAGAGCTTGCAGATCACACCGCGATGCGGCGGGACCGGGGGAATGCGAACCTCCGTCTGGGCGCGTTTTTCGCGATACTTGCGGAGTTCGATGGAGATAGCATGGAACGCGGCTCTGATGGCTTCCTCGAAGGTCTTGTCTTCCTTGCGAGCAGTCAGCGTATGGCGCCCGGGGAGCGTGACGATCACGAGTGCCTCGGCAACATTGTCGAGCTTCTTGTGGTGGGGGTTTTTCGTCAGGGTGACTCGTCCATGGAGCAGATCCTCATGGCCCCGCTGGAGATCCCCCATACGGGTTTCGATCTCGGTTTTCCACCGAGGTGTCATGTCTACATGCCGGCTCTCGATTTCTAGATCCATACGGTCTCCTCCTTCTTGGCAGGATGCTGAAAAAATCCGCAGCTTCGTTCTCGCAGCGTTCAGACCCTCGACGTACGGAGAAGCCAGCTTGAGGCAAGGTACCTATCCGCTCGCATGCGATCGAAGCGAGCGGTTCAAGCGAAGCTTGGTATGTACCTCCTCGGTCATTCACTCGCTGCGGGCTTGCCCGCGGAACGGCGCGTCTTGGACTTCGGCGAGCTCAGTCGAGCCGCGCGCCGGGGTTGGGCGGGTGAGACTAGCGACCTTTTTGAGCATCCTGCTCGGGTGCTCTTCGCTTCTCCATGACACACAGGCTAGCGAAGTTCGGCTGGGCCGAAATTCGTTTCTCGCAGTCTGATCGTCAATGGACTCAGATCTTAGATCAGCAAGCGATGTGCCGCACTCTCCTGGAGGCCGGAGGTATGAGACAAGGGGGCTATTGGCTTGAGACTCTTCAATCTCTCCCTGGCGTCTCAACCCGAACCTGGCTGTGAGGTGGCGCGTTTTGCCCCAGTTAGCTCTTGGCCACTGAAGCTCAATGCGCCAGTCGAAAACAATTAGGGTTGTCGGGCACGTGGATGGTGAGGAGAGATTGTGTAATCAAAAGGCTGGTACTTGCCGCGTGATTCTTGCGGCGGTCGATTTCCGTTGGAACGTGACTTGCGTAATTGTATCTCGATGCCGATGTTGAGAAAGCATTCGCTTGAAAAGTATCTCCGGAACCGCTTTGGTCCCGAGGTTACGCTTCTGTCTTATGGGGTGATCGGCAAGGCCAGTTCGAATGGGGCGCAGAAACGATATGGTTACGGGACGCCGGTCAAGCTGACGTTCCGGGTCGGTCGGCGCGTGCGGTCCGCCGTGCTCGAAACCATGAAGCCCGGTCCGTTCGGCCATGAACATCCTGCCGATCGCGCACAAGCGATGCTGTGGGACTTTGAGTCCTACGGGCGGCTTCCACGCCATGTGAAGGCCCTCGACGTGGGCGCCTTTACCGACAAGAAGGACTTGGTATCGGTTGCAGAAGCTCAGGAGTTCTTCGTCCTGACTCAGTGGACAGAGGGGGCGAGTTACCACCTCGATCTCGAACGGCTCGCGAAAGGTGCGGCGCTGCGCAAGCTCGATCGGAAGCGAACCGTGGCGCTCGCACGCTATCTTGTGCAGATCCACGCTCGCAAGCGACGGGATGCCAATCTCTACCGCCGTCGCCTCCGGGAATTGATCGGTCATGGCGAATGCATTATGGGACTGACCGATAGTTACCCCAAGCGGTTCGGATTCATCACGGACGATCTCTTGCGGACAGTCGAGGAGGCTTGCAACCGGTGGCGTTGGCATCTGCGAGGGAAGACGCAGCGGCTGTCGCAAGTCCACGGGGATTTCCATCCGTGGAACGTCTTATTTAAAGAAGGCGTCGACTTCGCGGTACTCGACCGGTCACGCGGCGAATGGGGAGAGCCGGCCGATGATGTGACGTCCATGACGATCAACTACCTGTTTTTCTCCCTCTGCCGCTGGGGAAGCCTCCAGGGACCCTTCGAGGTCCTATTCCGACTGTTCTGGGACGCATATGTGGAGGCGAGCCAGGATGAGGACATCACTTCATGTGCCGCGCCCTTCTTTGCCTTTCGAGGATTGGTGTTGGCCAGTCCCGTCTGGTACCCCAAATTGCCTATTGAGGTGCGGCGCAGTATTTTTCGGTTTATCGAAAATGTGCTCGACGTGCCGCGCTTCGATCCGTCTCGCGTGAACGAGTATTGTGCGGTTTAGAAAGGTCATTGGTCAGTAGTCATTGGTCACTGGTGAAGATTGGAACCTGTCGCGAAGCCTATAACAACCACGTTGGGTCCCGTTGACTATTGACCTATGACCATTGGCCATCCCCCCAGCTTCGCTATCTGGATCACCGGCCTGCCCGCTTCGGGGAAGAGCACTATCGTTGCCGCACTGACTCCTCAACTTGAAGGCTTGGGATGCTCGGTCGAGGTGCTGGAATCCGACGCCGTTAGGCGGGTGCTCACGCCGATGCCGACCTATTCGCAAGCGGAGCGGGATCTCTTTTACCGTGCGTTAGCGTTTATGGGAGCGAGGCTGGTGGCGCACGGCGTGACGGTGATCTTCGATGCGACGGCCAGCCGGCGAGCCTATCGCGATTTTGCGCGCACGGTGATTCCTCGGTTCATCGAGGTGGCGGTGGAATGTCCCCTCGGGACATGTATGCAGCGCGACAACAAAGGGACGTATCAGCGGGGCCAACGAGGGGAGTCCTCCACCGTGCCGGGATTGCAAGAGCCTTATGAAGCGCCTCTTACTCCGGAGCTAAAAGTCGGTACAACACAGCTCTCTCCCAAAGAAGCGGCTGAGAAGATATTGGAGCTTGTGAAGGTGAAATTCTCACCTGGCTCTACTCTGTAGGAGGGAGCGTTCATCATCGAGCGTACTGGCTAACGACAGGAAGGCTGAGTCAGCAGAAAGAAGGTGACGGCGGGCAAGAAGGTGATGAGATGCGCCAGAGGATAGTTCGGACGTGTGGGAGAGTGAGTGGTTCACATAGTTAAAAGAAGGGGGGAGTCATGAAGATCAGAGGATATCCAACTACCTTGGTAACCGTTCCTTTCGCCGTGGCGGCGTTGATGCTGCTGGATGCGGGTACGGACACCGTATACGCGCAGGACGAGGGGATGGGGACGCCACCGTCGAAGGTGGAGATCACTATCAAAGATCGGCACGAGGGGTACGAGACCCTCGGCCTGACCATGCCGTCTCACGACACGACGATCGTGGTGCGCAACCTGGATACAGTGACGCACGGGTTCGCTTCGAACCTCTTCAAGGATATTCCGGTCCGGATGGAGGGCGGGATGAAAGTTAGCGGGAAAAACTTCAGGTCGTTCCACGTGGATCCGGGGAAAACAATGACACTTCACTTTGCGACCGCGCCGTCGAAGTTCGATCCGGCCACAGGTATCGCCGAGAGCCTGCGCCATGCGCTCTGGTGTGACATCCACCCGGAAGTCAAAGGCGAAGTGTATGTTATCGAAACCAGAGGCGAGATTGGCGGCGGATGATTGAACCGTTGGTCCCAATCCGGAAGATCTCACACCATGACACGCACGAGGCCAACCCTTCTGACGAGGGGCCTGAAGACCGCAGCCCTGGCTGGTACCCTGTTTCTCTGGGGCTCGGCCAGGGCTGCGGAGTATCATTTTGTGGTGAACGACGTCGGGGAAAAGCGGGCCGTGTGGGTGCCGCAGGAGGTGGTCATTCACTGCAGCACGGATATGCAGGACGGTTTGGTGTTCGTCCTGGAGAACCCGACGGATCGGACTCATGCCTTTGCCGCCTATGGATTTTTTGAGGAAGTCATGGTTGCTCACGGAGACATCGTCGCCAAGCCGTTACGGGTCAATGTAACTCCAGAAAACACAGTCCGGGTACAGATCAGCACGGTGCAATTCGCGACCCTGGGAAGGATGGTCGACGGTATGAAAGGTGAAGAGCAGTTCCCGTACTTTTGCCCGCTCCATAAGGGAGATGCGCATCTCGGAGGGATGATCCATGTCTTACCGTGATCGTCCCAAGCAGAGCAGTCACAAGGAGGCGCCACATGAATTGGTTCCGGAGACTCTCCTATCGCGCCATGGGTGCATGTCTTGGGTTCGTGGTCGGAGGAGGAGTGATTGCGATGCCGGACAAGGGATCGGCAAAGGAGTTTTATTTTGTAATTCGCGATGTCGAAAACGAGGAAGCGGTCTGGTTTCCCAGGGAAGTCATTATTCACCGGAGCACGGACTTTGCGGAGCTGTTGACCTTCCGGTTTGAGAATCCAACCGCACGGACCCATGTGTTCGAAGCCCCCGCGCTGTTTGAGTCGGTGGAAGAAGGGGGTGGCCTGACGACAAGACCGGTGCGGATCACCATTTCCACGGAAGAAACCGCGCAGACTGTGATCGACCGGGACCGGTTGGCGAACGATGCGCTCAACTCCGAAGGAGGCACGGTGAGCTATTGATTCTACTGTCCGCTCCATCGGGGAGATACGGATGTGGGCAGCAAGATTCTGGTGATGCCATAGCAAACTGGGAGGCAGGGACCATCCTGGCGTGAACGAGAAGACCTCGCCGGTGCCAGTCGTGCTGAGTGCGCTAGGGATAGTCGCGCTCTTCTCTCTGCCGTTGGCAGCCCAATCTGAAGCTCTTTTACCAGAAGGCTGGATCGATAAACTCACAGGCTTTGTCCTGATCCAGAAGAGCCTTGAACGGGAGAGTTGGTTCGAGCCCTATCTGGGGCAACTCCTGCTGGTGCGAAATACATGGCGAAACGATGACCTGCGCGGTACCGCGGTACCTATGTCGCCGTCAACCGATTCATGGACATGCTGGAGAAGTGCGAAGGAGGGATCAGGCCAGAGGTCGCCGAAGAGATCCGGGGCTTTTGTTACCAGGTCACTCCGACTGCGTTTTAGGGCGAAAGGCGGCATAAACGATGGTGGGACAAAACCGCCGATTGGGAGAAGTTCTTCTGGGAAGAATGCTCCGCCCGGCAGAATCTGCAAGATCGAGGCAGGCGCGACACAGCGAAGCAAGATGTATGGGGGCAGAATGAGCTTCTCCCTCTCATACAGGCGCGTAGCAGCCACTTTTTCAGATGTAGCCTTGCTAGATCGCCGCTCTCCCATCACTCTTCAAATACCGCTGAAACCATCTGCCTGCATGGTCCGCGACCTGTTCCAGTGTGCCGGGTTCTTCGAAGAGGTGGGTGGCGCCGGGAACGATGATGAGTTTCTTTTCGCACGTCAGGAGTTCGTAGGCTGCTTGGTTCATCTCGATGACCGGTTCGTCGTAGCCGCCGACAATGAGTAGAGTCGGTGCCGTGACCGAAGCGAGATACGGTTCCGCCAGATCAGGTCTTCCACCTCGCGAGACAACGGCGCGGATCGACGCAGGATCTCGCGCAGCAGCTTGCAAGGCAGCGCCGGCTCCGGTGCTTGCGCCGAAATAGCCGATCTCCAGGTTTTTCGTGCGAGGCTCCGCTCCGAGCCAGGCTTTGGCCAGCAAGAGGCGATCCGCCAGCAGATCGATGTCGAACACCTTGCGTCGATCATCGGCCTCCTCCGGTGTCAGCAGATCGAGAAGCAGGGTGGCGAGACTGTTCTGCTGCAGATAGCGGGCGACGAAATTGTTTCGAGGACTGAATCGGCCGCTGCCGCTTCCGTGCGCAAACACGACCACGCCACGCGAACCGGCTGGAAGGCCGAGTATGCCCTCCAGGGCAAGTTTCCCTTTTGTGATCCGTACGGCGTGCTCTTCTGAGGATGTCATGGCCGTGCCTCTTTCTTTGCGGGGCTGCAGGGAGCCGGACGGCTGAGCTCGGGCGGCAATTTCGTCTGCTCGTCGACACAGGCGGAATCGAGTTGTGCCTGCGTCAGTCCGGTCACGGATATCAGTGTTGCACCCCCCAAGTTCGCGCGACGGATATCCGCTGAATCGAGACGCGCGCCGGTGAGATCGGCTCTTACCAGCGTGGCATCCTGGAGGTTGGCTTCCTGGAGATTCGTACGACTCAGGTTGGCGTCGTTAAAATTCGAGCCGCTCAGGTCTGCCGCGACGAAATTGGCCGACTCCAGGTTGCTCTCGTTGAATTGGGCCCGCCGGAGGGAGGCTTTCGGAGCATAAACCTCGTTCAAATCGCTTTTCGTGAAGGTGGTATGCGATCCCCGCGCTCCGATGAGGACAGCGCGATTGAGGTGCGCGTCCCGGAAGTCGGCTTCATCGAGATGGGCGTGATAGAGAATTGCCATCCGGAGCTTGGCCGACTGCAGATTTGTCTTGACCAGATTGGCCCCTTCCAGAATGGCTCCTTCCAGGTCGGCATGATGCAAGCCAGCTTTCCGCAGATTGGCGTAGCGCATGTCCGCTCCGCGGAGAATGGCGCCTCGCAGGTTGGCCTCGCGCAGATTCGCTTCGTCCAGGTAGGCGCTTTCCAGGTCGGCTTCGACCAGCTGAGCGTGGTCGAGTTGCGCGCTGTCGAGCAGGGCCCCCTGGAGATTGGCCTGGTGCAAGTCTGCCTTAGTGAGCACGGTGCGGCGAAGGTCGGCTCCTGTCAGATCGGTCCCGGAGAGGATCGCGCGCTGCAGCGTAGCTCCGTAAAAGTAGCTGTCTGCAAAGTTGGCATTGGTCAGGTCGGCTGATGAGAGATCGGCGCCTTCGAAATGGGCTCGTTCAAAGGTGGACTCGCGCAGGTGGGCCGCGATGAGAACGGCGTTGTAGAGGGCGGCTTCATCGCCGATCGAACGGACCAGATTTGCGCCGGACAATCGGGCATGCCGGAGGTCAGCACCGGAGAGGTTGCTGTCTTCCAAGACAGCCCTGGTGAGATCGGCTCCGGCCAGACTCGCTTGGCCTAAACTGCTTTTGTACAGGTTCGCTTGCCGGAGGATGGCTCCTTCGAGCTGTGCTCGTTCCAGGTTCGCCCCCGCCAGAGCCGCTTGTCGCAAGTCTGCCTGGCACAGATCGGCACGCTGATGGCCGGGATTGTAGCGTTGATCGAGCCACAGCCCGTGCGATGCGACGAGCGAGCGCAGCACCTTCGCCGGAATCGGCTTCTTCTTGTAGGGGCTGCTGCAATGGCCGGTGTGGGGTGTGGTTGGACTGGACTCCCCCGGGTTGGTCACGCTGGTGAAGCCGATCGTCAGCCCTACGATCAGAACCGCCCGGACGATGACGACTGTCATAGGCGCTCTCTTCATCTGGTGTCTCCTTCATGGTCGTTGTCATGACTAAACATAGCGATCCACGGTTTGTGCAAGATCTTGTAGAGGCGAAGAAATCCGAACCTCGTAGGCGGGGGCGTCCTCAAGGACTCGGAGTGGGGCAGGGAGCTGCTCGAGCTGCGCCGTCACACGTCGGCGCACTTCGGTCAAGGCAGGTGAAGGAGCGAGGCGGTGGCCGTCTCTCATCACGGGTTCAAGCAGCGGGAGGTCTCCGACCTTGTCATCTATCGTGGTGACCAGATCGTATGCATATCGTGCATCGCGGTGGCAGTGGCGGTAGACCTGCTTGCGGCCAGGCCAGGTGGCCTTCCCCTCCGATCGTTTGCGGCAGGGGCGGCCTGCATATTCTTGGAGCTTATACGCACAGTCTAACGAGGGCGCATCGGCGGATGTCGTCATCGCCGTTCCGACGGCAAAGCTGTCGATTGGCGCACGGCTTTCGATCAGATCTCTCAGGCGATATTCGTCGAGGTTGCCGCTAGCGAGGATCTGTGCGTGGGACACGCTTCCCTCATCCAGAATGCGGCGGACCTTGCGGGCATGGTCGGCCAGATCACCGCTGTCTAGCCGCACACCTTTCACGGTGATCCCCCTGGCTTTGAGCGCCGGGGCCAAAGAGACGACTTTTCGCGCGGCCGCCTCGGTATCGTAGGTATCGATCAGGAGGACCACGTTGTCCGGTTGGGCTTGCGCAAAGTGCTCGAAGGCAATCTCTTCATCCCTGTGGGCTTGTACAAACGAATGGGCCATAGTGCCGTAGAGGGGGATTCCATAGGCCATGCCTGCCAGCACGGTGGCAGTCCCGGCGAAGCCGGCCAGATAGCTTGCCCGTGCTGCCAGGAGGCCTGCTTCGGCGCCATGCGCGCGGCGCAATCCAAAGTCGATGATCGGTTTCGCTCCTGCGACGAGCACCGACCGTGCGGCCTTCGAGGCGACCATGGTCTGGAAGTTCAGCAGGTTCATGACACGGCTTTCGACGAGCTGAGCTTGTGGGAGCGGCGCGACGATCCGGAGGATCGGCTCGTGGGGAAAGAAAATAGTCCCTTCGGGCATGGCGTCCACATCGCCGGTGAATCGCAGCGCCTCCAAATAGCGAAGGAGCTCCGGCGTGAACTGTCCTGTGTGATCCAGCCAGGCGAGTTCTTCTTGCGTGAGACGCAGCTCTGAGAGAAAGTCAAGCACCTGCTGAAGACCGGCGGCTACCAGAAAGTTCCGATGGGACGGCAGTTTGCGGACAAAGAACTCGAATGCCGCCTGCTCGTCCATTCCCTGTTCCTGGTAGGACTGGGCCATAGTGAGCTCATACAGATCGGTCAGCAGGGCGCTGGTCGAAGGATTCATGCCGCGAGCATCTCCAGTTGGACGGGCAAGGCTCCCAAGCGGATCATCTCCTGTTCGGCGTGACGACCATCTTCAGGCCGGAGGTTCACTGCCTTGATGCCGTCCATCAGCAGGCACACGTCATATCCCAATGCCCGAGCATCCTTGACCGTGTTCAACACACAATAGTCGGTCGCCAATCCGCCGATGAACAATCGCCGCACGCCAAGTGCGCGCAGATGGCGATCCAGCGCAGTGTTCTGGAAGGCCGAGTAGGCTTCTTGGCCGGGGTCGATTGCCTTATAGATGATGACGGCCGATGCGGGTGTCACAAGTGACGGTGGCGGCAAGGAGCCGGGTGAACCGGCGACACAGTGCACAGGCCACAGCCCTCCCTGTTTACGAAAAGAACAATGGTTGGGAGGGTGCCAATCGCGCGTGAGATAAATTGGGAGACCTTGGACGTGGAATCGGTGGAGATACCGTAGGAGGATCGGAATGATCTCATCGCCACCGCTAATGCCGAGCGCTCCACCGGGGAGGAAATCGTTCTGGATGTCCGCAAGGAGCAACGCATCGTTGGCTGTCAGGGGATCCATCAGCAGTGTACGCTTCCATCGAGCAGGGTTGAAAGCCTTCCTCGCTTCGTTGCACTCAACGACGGTCTCTCGTTCCTCGTGAAGCGAATCTCGAAGATCACCGTATCTCGTGAAGCGTATTTCGTATCTCGTTTCGGATCAGACTCACCGAGGGACGAACGACGAGATACGAGCGACGAGTTCGGAGGACGCTGCGCGAAAGACGATCAGGTCACGTCACTGTCCCTGTTGCGACAGGAGGCGAATGTACGCCAACACGTCGTGCATTTCTCCGTCGGTGAGTCGCCCTCTCCAGGAATGCATCGGGCTGAAGACGACGCCGTGCTCGATCGTTCGCAATAACTCCTCATCCGATTTCAGGAAGGACCGGAATCGGTGAAAATTCGCCGGCGCAACTTTCAAGGCAGCAGCGGCTGGCCCATCGCCCCACCCTCCGGTTCCATGGCAGGCCAGGCAGTGCTGCGTATACACCGATTTCCCGCGCGCGATGTCGGGAGGATAGTCCTGGGCGTACAGGGAGGATATCGCCGGGCTGCTCATGGCGAGAAGGCCCGAAAGTCCAACGAGAGGGAGTCGATTTCGTGAGCGGCGCGACAGCGGCATCTCTGGCATGTTCCTAACTCTTCTTGGTGGTGTGGGCGATGAAAGGGCTGAACAGTTGCTGCAGCTTCTTGCTTCCGCACGCGGGGCATTTCACGTCACCACGTTCGTGCTCTTTCAGCGTCACGACGATCAGCGATTCCTTTCCGCAGTCCAGACATTTATAGTCATACATCGGCATAGTCGATCCCCCTCCTCCTAACCGAAGATCATGAGCGGGTAGGTTCCCTGATGCAGGAGGGCATGAGAAACGCTGCCCAGCACCATGCGCGTCAAGCCGTGGCGTCCACGGGATCCCAAGAGAATGAGGTCGGCATTCGAAGCCTTGGCTTCCTGGAGTATCCCATCGACGGGGGTGCCCAGCGCAGCGGCAACGCGGGTTTGGTAGCCCAGCGGGCCGAGCTTGGCGGCTGTGTCGTTGAGGAAGTCTAGCGCATTGCGGAGCGCGTGGATCTCCATCTGCTCGGCCGAGGCGGCATCCACCGGCCAGGGCGGTCTGGTGTGCGGGAGTATTGTGAATAGGGTAATCGTGGCTGGTTCGCGAAACGGTTTCTGCTGAAGGAAGCGCAGGGCATGTTCCGCATCGTAGGTTCCCTGCAAGGGGAGGAGGATCTGCTTCAGGGCTTTCAACGGACAGGGAAGAATCAGTTTCGCGCCGGGTGCGAATGTCAGCACGCGATGGGCGACACTTCCGATGAGTCGTTCTTTGATCGGGCCGAGGCCGCGGGTGCCTAGCAAAATCAAGTCCACCTTGTGTTGTTCGGCCAACGCGACGATCTGGTCTGCCGGAGATCCGACGACCAGATGCTTCGTGACAGGGCCGGTTCCCATCGGGAGGAGCGACACGATGCGATCCAAGAGGCGGGTGCCGTCTTCGCGCATGTTTCGCTCGACTGTCTCGTACAGTTCCTGCGCCACTTCCGGCATCATCATCGGATAGGCCGGGGTCGGGACATCGAGCACGTGCAAGACATGCAGTTCCTCCGCACGAGCCAGGTACTTGAGGGACCGGACCGCTTCATACGAGTGGTCGGAACCGTCGATTGTGAGCAAGATTTTCATAGGCGCCATCTACCACTTGTCGAGTTGCTGATCCATACCTTCATGGGTCACACGGGCAGTAGAGCGGTCGCGATCATCAGATAAATCCCCACGCTCAAAATGTCTTGGACGACGGTGGCCATGGGTCCGCTGGCCAAGGCAGGGTCGGCACCGAGATGCGCCAGCCCCAACGGGAGGAGGCTGGCCATGACGGTGGCGACGATGGCCGACACCCCCAGCGAGGCTCCCACCACTATCGCTAAGGCAGGATGTCCGTTCCAGAACCACAGTCCTCCGGCGGCTACGACCGCGACGATCGCTCCGATGGAAGCGCCGATCAACGCTTCTCGCGTCAGTTGCGTCCAGAGCGCGACTTCGCCGTAGGCTAAACGGCGAACCAAGACGGTTTCAGTTTGCGTCCCGACGGCATCGGCCATGTACACGACCAGGGGAAGAAAGAACGCGAGGGCCACTTCGCGCTTCAACGACACTTCAAAGGCCGAGGCCACGCCTCCAGCCAAGAACCCTCCCGCAAGTCCAACCAGTAACCATGGCATCCGTGCGCGCACGGCGCTGAGTGTCTGCTGCCCGGTGGACGACTGAAGGTCTACCCGGCTTACGCCTCCCATTCGGAGAAAGTTGTCCACATGTTCATCATGCAGCAAAGCCAAGAGTCGGCCAATCGGAATGGCGCCCAACAACCGGCGGCGGTTGTCGATGACGGCGACATCCGCATCATGGCGTTCGACGGCGCGCAACGCCACCGTCTCGGCCGCATCACCGGGGAGTACCTCAAGCGGTGGGAGGCCTTTCAGTTCGGCCAAAGAGGTATTCTCCTTCGCTTGGAAAAGCCGTTCGATCGGAACTTGACCGACAAGTGCGGCCTGATCATCAACGAGGTAGACATGGCCCACTTCTTCCCAAGCATGACGCCGAAGAGTGGCTATCATGTCGCCGACCGTGTGGTGTCCGTCGCCCCGGGGAATGTCCACGGTCATCAGCTCTGCGGCGGTCGTCATCTCATTCCCCTCGGTTGAGGCCTCACTGACAGTCTGTCGGGCAGAAGAAGATGAGGTAGATCACGATCGCCAGGCCCAACCCCACTGCTCCAAGAAGTAACCACTGTGCGCGTGTCATCCGTCTCTTTCCTTGGTGAATAGTTTACTGAGCAAGTCCAGTGCCATAGAGGACTTGAAATGTGAGACATAAGACGGAAAAGGTATTCTTGAGGCGGCGCCTCTTGTTACGTTTCACCATTCACCTTATCACGTTTCTGGTCCTCTGGTGCCTTCTGCTACAGCGGGCGAATGGCCACTGTAGCAACTCTCCACGAGTCCCATGCATTGCTCGGTGAATCATGTTGCTAAGTGGTGGAATTCAAGCTCAGCGCGCAGAGGCGTGGACGGGCACCGCCCTTGCTCAACTCACGGTCAGGAGGGCTGCGCATGGGGCAAGACACTGGTCTCTTTAAGACGATCCTGGTTCCAGTCGATTTCTCTCCCTGTTCGGACGAGGCGTTCCGGGTCGCATGTCAGGTGGCGCGTCTGTGTGGAGCGAGTATGCGGATGTTGCACGTGATCGACACCAGTGCCCTCGCCGCGTTCAATCGTTTGGGCTTGTTGGCCGTTCCGTCCGATGCCGCCGCTCAACGGCGGCGGCTGCGCCATCACGCCAGATTGAACGTGCGGCGATTGCTGGACTCCGAGGAGGCAAAGGACGTGGTGCTCACGCGCATGATTATGGAGGGCGCGCCGTTCGCCGAGATCGCCAAAACCGCACGCACGGAAAAAGTCGATCTGGTTGTGATGGGAAGCTACGGTGGACGTTCCGGCAGCGTGGATAAGATTTTCTTCGGAAGCACGGCGGAAAAGGTCGTTCGTACTGCAGGCTGTCCCGTGTTGACCGTTCCGCTTCCAGCTTCCGCGGTTCAACGGAAATCGACGCACTAACAGGAGGGTGATATGGCCATGCAGAGTGATCGACCGTGGGTCTGGTGCCTGATGTTCGGATTGACGTTGGCCGTGGGATGGAACCAGGGAGGATTTATCTTTTCGCAATCTGAACAGGTGGTTGAAGTGACGATCAAGGATTATAGGTTTGTGACGAAGCAGGGGACATTGCGTCTCGGGTTTCCCACGGTGATCAAAGTCCGGAATGAGGATGCCGAGCGGCACGATTTTGGTTCGACCATGTTTGAGGGGCTTCCGACACAGGTTGAAAAGGATGGGGTGATTGTCTATGGCCGCGGGGTGGGTGGCGTGTTTCTCGATCCAAAACGGGACGCAGCCCTTCGGTTCAACATGTCTCGACCCGGGCGGCATGAGTTTCGATGCTCGATCCATCCTACTATGAGCGGGGAGTTGCTCTTGCTGAGTACGGAGGCTGTGTGAGCGAGGCGAGCGGGAGACCAAGAATTCTCCTCGCAACGGATTTGTCGCGATGGGCAGAGGGCGCGGAGATGTATGCCTGTTCCCTGGCCTCGTCCTGGGGTGCGACGCTCACGGTGATCAGCGTGTTGGAATTTCCTCCCGGCATGAATCCAGACTATCCCGTGAATCGCCTGTACCTCGGCGAGTTGATGAAGCAGGCGACAAGGCAATTAATTGACTTGAAGGCACGGGCGGCCAGTCGGGGGCTCTCGGTGCATACGCGCATAGCGACCGGGATTCCAAGCGAGGAAGTGCTGGCCGCAGCCGAGGCCGAAGATATGGACTTGATTGTGGTCGGCACCAAGGGGAAGACCGGCCTGGAGCATGTACTGTTAGGGAGCACGGCTGAACGAATCATTCGGATGGCGCCCTGTCCCGTTCTGGCAGTGCCGACGGGGATACAGAGGGCCGAGGGAGACCGCGGAGCCCCGAACCATCCTGCCGCGCTCGATCGGATTCTTGTGCCGATTGATTTCTCGGACTGCTCGCTCGACGCGTTGGAATATGCGGTCTTAGTCGCGCAGCGAGCGAAGGCTTCCATCAAACTTCTGCATGTGTTGGAGCCGGTCTCGTATGGATTGGATTTCTCGCTCCTCCACGTGACGAAGCGGGAACACATGCGAACGGTGATCACCGAACGTCTCTCCGCCCTTGTGTCGGCGCTGACCTTCGCGCAGGTGACGTCTGAATTCCTCATTCGTGGGGGGCTCCCAGCCGATTCGATTCTTGAGGCGGTCCAAGCACAGCCGTCCGATATGATCATCATGGGGACACATGGCCGCCGGGGCCTGTCTCATACCTTGTGGGGTAGCGTGGCGGAATCGGTGTTGCGAAAGGCCCGCTGCCCTGTCCTTACGGTCCGGAGCCCAAAATTTCATGCAAACCATCGGCGTGTGGAAGTCCGCCAATCGCGCATCTGCGCGGTCCGCCGTAGATCCGATCGAGCTTCCGGATGGAATGTGGCGCCGCATTGCCACGAAGGCGTATGAGTTGTGGGATACACGAGGTCGGCAAGAGGGGTATGCGTTGCAAGACTGGCTCGATGCCGAAGAGATCGTGATGGACGAAATTCATGAAGCTCGCGAATGAAGAGGCCGCAGGATTCTGGGTTTCCCGTCCTCCAGCCCTTGATGCGGTCATTGCCCGCCTTGAACAGCTCTCGTTGAAGCCGGAATTCGCGCTACAGCGGGAACTGGCGCTGGCGCGGGCCCTTAAGCCGTACCTCGAAGGAGTGGCGGGAAGAATGATCGTTCCGCTCGCGCAAGAGATCGAACTGGCCAACCTCTCTCTCTTCTGCGATTTCTATCCGGAAGATGGACAATTGACGCTCATCGAACAGCTGCGGGACGTCATCACCGAACACATTCCGAACGAAGAGCGGGTCTGGCTCGATCCGCTGAAACTTTCCTATCTCGATCTGCTCGAACCGACCTTCCCGCTGATGCCAGGCGAAACGCTCACGCTGCGATCAATTGGCGATGGAACCACGTTTGTGGTGCCCGGCGGAGAATTCGTCAAGGATTTTACGGCGGGTCAGGTGTTGCTCACCCGTATCATTCGCGCTCCGGACGCCTACGAATCCGGCAAGGCGGTGTGGGCCGGGTGCGGGATTGTCTTGTCGCCGGCCGATGCCAAAGCGCTTCTCGAGATGACCGCGGAATGGCGCCGAGAGATGGAGATGAGTTCCGGGTCCTTTGCGCTGGGGGAGTGGAAGGAGTTTGCCAAACGTTTCGGTCATATGGTGCTCTGGGCGTTCGCGCAGCTGCGCATGGCCGCGTTGGTCGATGCCGTGATCCACATTCAGTATCGAACCGGTGACAACCGACCGTATCTGTATGCCGTGGCCCTCTACGACCATCATGAGTATCGATTCTTGGCCGATGGTCTCTCCGAGATGAAGGAACTCACGCCGGATCCGGCAGCGGATGTGCAGCAAACCTCGACGAAGCTCGTGCGAAGCTGGATTCAGCAGGAGGCAAACGGGTCGAGCAAGCTGACCGTGGTGCGCGTCACGCTGACTTCCGCGCAGCTTACGGTGGAATGTGACTCGCCGGAGCGACTGGATGCCATGAAGCATCGCCTGGCAGCGGCCTTCGGCTTTTCGCTGCATTTCCGTGGAGAGACGCTGACTCCGCCGGCTCGTCGTGTGTCGCTGGACCAACTGACGTCTGATCAGCCGCTGACCGTCGTCGTGACGGCGGAAGAAGATCTGGCGCTGCTCAAGACCTTTCTCGAAAAAGCATACCTCGAATGGTCGGATCAGGCCCATCTGGCGCTGGGCGGACAGACGCCGCGGCATGCGGCGGTCTCCTCTGCGACGCGTGGAATGGTCGATGCGCTGATCGACGAGATGGAACGACACGATCCAGGTCTTCGACGAACGGGCAAGAAGGCGTTCGACTATAATACACTCCGCGCCCATGTTGGGTTGGAGGAGAAGACGTAGTGGAGCCGTCAGTCGCGCACAGGGTCGAACAGGTTCTTGAGCGGGTGTCTGCTCAAGCGGGAACTCGCGTCAGCATTCTCGACCTGCTTGAGAAAGTGGAAGCAGCCATCGGCTATGTACCTCTCGAAAGTATTCCCCGTCTTGCACAGTCACTCGGCGTGAGCGAAGCTCAGGTCGCCGGCGTTCTCTCCTACTATCCCGACCTTCACACGCAGCCCACAGGACGACATGTTGTTCGTGTGTGTCTAGGCGAAGCCTGTCTCGCCAATCACGGGAACCGAGTGTTGCAGGCAATGTGCAAGCACTTGCAGGCCGATGTTGGAGAGACGACATCCGATGGACGGTGTACCGTCGAAACAGTCTATTGCGTCGGCAACTGCGGGGTCTCGCCCTCGGTCGTAATCGACGAGGATCTCTATGGACGGGTGACGCCCGACCGGCTCCCTGCGTTATTGGAGCGCTATAAATAGGAAAGGAGTTGGCAGGTTACAAGTGACAGGCTGACATACGGAAGAACGATGCCGGCATCAGCCGGCGTGTTCCTTGTCAGCTCGTAATCTTGTCAGCTTGGCGGCGGCTTTATGACTCGTCTCTATCTCTCGAACGATACCTCGTCTCACGCGGCCGGTGCTCACCGGCTGGCGGAGGCGTTGAGTGCTCGACCCGAGGTGCAACTGGTCAGGACCTCGGCGCGCGGGGCCTTCTTTCTCGAACCGATTGTGGAGCGAGACGCGCTCGGGGGGCGCATGGCTTGGTTCAATGTGGCGCCGGATGCATTGCCTGCCATCATTGCGGGACAAGGCGGGACGCCGATTCAAGAGATTCCATTTTTGGCGCGGCAATCGCGCCATACGTTTGCCAACTTTGGGATCACTGAGCCGCTTGCTCTCGATGAATACCAGTTGCGCGGTGGGTTGAAGGGCTTGGAAGCGGCGGTTGGGATGACTCCCGAGGCGATCATCCAAGAACTGAACGTCTCGCGACTGCGCGGTCGCGGTGGAGCTGCGTTTCCGGTCTGGAATAAATGGGAGGTGGCGCGGCAGACGGAATCGGCTGAGAAATTCGTCGTCGCCAACGCCGATGAAGGCGATGCGGGAACCTATTGTGATCGCATGCTCATGGAGGGCGATCCGTTCCGCCTGATCGAAGGAATGTTGATTTGCGCCCGCGCGATTGGAGCGACCAGCGGATACATCTACTGCCGGCAAGAATATCCGGCTGCTGCTCGGGCGTTGGAGTATGCCATTCACAAGGCGAAGGAGGCGGAACTGCTCGAGGTCGATGGGGAGGATTTTGAGCTCACGATTGTCAGAGGCGCCGGCTCGTATGTCTGCGGAGAAGAAACGGCGTTGCTGGAATCGATCGAGGGCCGGCGAGGGGTCGTCCGGTCCAAGCCGCCGTACCCCGCTGTAGCCGGCCTGTATGCAAAACCGACAATCGTCAGCAATGTCCTCACGTTCGCCACGATTCCTGAGATTCTGGCCCGCGGCGGAGCCTGGCATGCGTCGATGGGAACCGAACGGTCGAGAGGGACGGTGGTGTTGCAAATCGGAGGGCGAGTGAAACAGTCGGGATTGGTGGAAATCCCGTTCGGCCTCACGTTGCGGGAGGCGCTCGACCGATTCGGCGGTGGCATAGCCTCGGGGGCGCGCTTCAAAGCCGTGCAAGTCGGAGGTCCGCTGGGCAGTCTCTTCCCAGAATCGAAACTGGATATTCCGATCTGCTACGACGCGTTTGCCGAAGCCGGTGCGATTCTTGGTCACGGGGGGATCGTTGTGTACGACCAGGAAACGGATATGATCGACCTGGCTCGCCATTTCATGGCCTTCACCGCGGACGAATCTTGCGGCAAGTGCACACCCTGTCGAATCGGATCGGTGCGTGGGCGTGAAATTCTTGAGCGCATCCAAGCGGGAGAGGGGTCAGCCGAGGCCCTGGATCTTTTGAAGGATCTTGGGGAGACCATGAAAGCGACGAGCCTTTGTGCATTAGGGGGGCGTGCCCCGTATCCGGTGTTGACGGCGATCGAGCATTTCCGTGAAGAATTTCAACGACGATTTACTCATTGACGATTGTTTCAATTAATCATTGTTCGGTCGAGACTTTCCCTCAGTCGTCAATGATGAATTCAAGCAATGGCGAAATGGCTCAATTGATACACCTCACCATCAATGGTCGGCCTATTACTGCCGAAGCGGGCGATACCATCTATATGGCCGCGCGGAAGGCCGGGATTGCGATTCCTAGTTTGTGCGTTTCGCACCATCTTGCTCCGTTTGGTTCCTGCCGACTCTGCATCTGCGAAATCGAAGGTCAGCCCGGCACACCGGCTTCCTGTACGACGCCGGTCAGACCCGATATGGTGGTGCGAACGGAGAGTCAACAAGTCATCCGACACCGGCACAATCTTGTCGAACTGTATCTGTCTGAACAGCCTGAGGGTGGCCAGACATCTGGGCCACTGCGCGAACTCGCGCGTTCATTGGAAGTCAACAAGGTCCGGTATCCCGATGGGGCGCACATAACACGCGCGGCTGTGCGAGACGACTCGAACCCTTTCTTCACCTTTGACAATGCTGTCTGCATCTCCTGCGCGCGCTGTGTCCGGGCCTGCGACGAGATTCAGGGCACGCATGCCTTGACGATGTTCGGGCGGGGATTTGAGGCTAGGCCGGCGGCAGGGCCGTACCAGCCATCAGCCATCAGCCATCAGCCATTCGCTCGCGGATTCGCCGATTCTAACTGCGTGTCCTGTGGAGCTTGTGTGAAGGAATGTCCGACCGGCGCGCTGACGGAGAAGACGGTTCTTGAGCAAGGCGCCCCTACTCGAATGGTACGCACGACCTGCGCCTATTGTGGCGTCGGCTGTGCGTTCAATGCAGGTGTGCGAGATGGACAAATCGTGCAAATGATGCC
The DNA here is from genome assembly GCA_005239465.1 of Nitrospira sp. GTDB lineage: Bacteria > Nitrospirota > Nitrospiria > Nitrospirales > Nitrospiraceae > Nitrospira_D. Next base: position 111,698 of record SPAW01000026.1, read on the forward strand.
GGCTGACGACGGCCCTTCCAATCTAGGCCATGCCTGCATGAAGGGACGGTTCGGCTGGACCTATATCACCGCCGAAGATCGTGTACGAACGCCGTTGCTGCGGGAGGGGAGTAAATGGAAAGAAATTTCCTGGGATGCAGCGTTAGACCGCGTCGCGCAGGAATTCTCTCGGATTAAAGCACGGCATGGTCCCGACGCGTTGGCGACGATATCGTCCAGCCGCGGCACGAACGAAGAGAATTACCTGTTCGGCAAGTTCATGCGCTGCGTGATCGGCACCAATCATATCGACAACTGCGCCCGTGTCTGCCACAGCGCGACCGTCACCGGTATGATGGAGACGTTGGGTGCTTCTGCCGCCACCAACTCGATCGAAGATCTGGACGTTGCCAAGCTGATCATGGTGGTCGGGGCCAATCCCACGGAATCCCATCCGGTCGTCGGCGCGCGCATCAAACAGGCGCACCGGCGCGGGGTACCGTTGATCGTGATCGATCCGCGTAAGACCGAGTTGGCTCGACTGGCGGATCTGCATCTGCAACTCGAACCAGGCACCAACGTCGCGTTGTTGAACGGGATGGGCCACGTGATCGCCAAAGAAAAACTCGTCGATTCGGTCTTTACGAGCAAGAGAACGGAAGGGCTGGATGAATGGATAAAGACGGTCGCCGAGTGCAGCCCTGAGAAGACTGCGCAGATCACCGGCGTGCGCGCGCACCTCATTCGCAAAGCGGCTCGCCTCTATGCCTCAAGCGGGGCCTCGCTCTCTGTGCATGGGCTAGGAGTGACGGAACATCGCTGGGGGAGTCACGGCGTCATCGCGCTCGTGAATCTGGCCTTGGCCACCGGAAATATCGGCAAGCCGGGGACCGGCATCAATCCGCTGCGCGGCCAGAACAACGTGCAAGGCGCGTCGGACGTCGGGTGCCTGCCGACCTACTTTGCCGGGTATCAGACGTTGGACGATCCGCAACTAGCTGCATTGCATCAGCAGATCACCGGTCGGCCGTTGCCCACGAAGCGCGGCATGAAGACACCGGATATGTGGGATGCGGCGTTGGATGGACGGCTCAAAGGACTGTGGATCATCGGTTACGATGTCGCCCAGACCGATCCGAATTTGAAGAAAGTCCACGAGGCGTTAAAGCGGGTAGAGTTTCTGGTGGTGCAAGATCTGTTTCTGAGCGAAACAACGAAGTTCGCCGATCTCGTCCTGCCTGGCGCGTGCTTTCTGGAAAAAGACGGCACGTTCACGAATCTCGAACGGCGTATCCAACGGATCAGGAAAGCGATCGACCCGCCGAACGGTATCCTCCCGGATTGGCGTGTGGTTTGCGAAGTCTCAACCCGAATGGGCTATCCCATGCCGTACCGGCATCCCTCGGAGATCATGGACGAAATCGCAAAGCTCACGCCGATGTTTGCCGGTGTATCGTACGATCGGCTGGACCAGCCTGCGGGCTTGCAGTGGCCGGTTCCGACTGCCATGCATGAAGGCACGTCGCTGATGCACCAGGAGACATTTCCCAAGGGCAAAGCGCGCTTCGTCGCGGTGGAGTATCTGCCGCCCGGTGAAGCGGCGAGCGAAGACTATCCATTCGTCCTGACCACTGGTCGAATCTTGCAACATTATAACTGCGGGGCCCAAACCAGGCGGACGGAGATTTTGGAGGTCGTGGATACGGACGTGCTCGAGATGCATCCTGCCGACATGAAGCGGCTGCACCTGGATGACGGTGCCATCGTGCGCCTCGTGAGCGCTCGCGGTGAGGCGCTCCTTCCCGCCGTGAGGAGCGAACGGGTCCTCCCAGGGCATCTTTTCACCAGTTTTCACTTCCCGGCTTCCACCGTCAATGAATTGCTCTCGTCGAGTGCGGATGAAAGCTCAAAATGTCCGGAGTACAAGGTATCCGCCGTTCGAGTGGAACCGCTTGAACGCGAAGAACTCGACGCGGAGGACGAGGAAGAACTGAGGCACATGCGACGTCAATTAATCTTGTGAAGGAAGCGATCAGCCATCAGCGTTCAGCTGTCAGCTCGAATTATGCCTCCGGAGCTCAAGGCTGAGAGCTGAGTGCTGAAAGCTTAATAACCAATGGAACAGTCGAATCCCCTGACGCTCGATGCCTACGCACCGGCTCAGATCGCCGAGCGTGTCTGCAAGATCGGGTTGGCGAAAGTCACCACGCCGGTCCCGACGATGATTGCGCTGGCTCTCTTGGCAGGAGCGTTTATCTCGCTGGGCGCTCTGTTTTACACCGTCACCGTGACGACCGGGAACGATGCCGCGGTCCCATTCGGGCTCCTCCGCCTCGCGGGGGGCGTGACGTTTAGCCTGGGCCTTGTGTTGGTTGTCGTGGGCGGAGCGGAGCTCTTTACCGGAAACAATCTCATCGCTATGGCCTGGGCCGTCGGCTGTGTCCGGACGAGCCAAGTGGTCAAGAATTGGTGGTGGGTTTATATCGGCAACCTCCTCGGTGCAGTCGGCACTTCCGCCCTTGTGTTGCTGGCCGGCGTGCACACCATGAGCGACGGCGCGGTCGGGGAGACGATGGTCCAGATCGCGCGCAGCAAGATCGCGCTCGATCCGGTCTCGGCCCTTGCGCGCGGCATCCTCTGCAACGTGCTGGTCTGTCTGGCAGTCTGGTTGTGCATGGGAGCGCGGAGCGTCGCGGACAAGATCCTCGCCATTCTTTTCCCCATCAGTGCCTTCGTGGCCTGCGGATTCGAGCACTCAGTCGCTAATATGTATTTCCTTCCGATCGGCATTGTGCTGGCAGCCGGCGGTCCAGCCCCGCTTTCAGTTCTCGGAGCATTGAGCAATCTCTTGCTGGTGACGATCGGTAACATCCTTGGAGGGACGATCCTAGTGGCCTTGGTCTATTGGTTTGTGTATCTTCGCGGTGGCAGCGAGGGGCATCCGGAACGCGTAGGGTAACCACTGTTCCCTCAGAAAGAGGTCCAACATGGCAATTGAAACGAACAAACAAGAGTCGAAGAAGCTTACGTTGAGCGTGATCAAGGCGGACATCGGTGGGTGGGTCGGTCACTCGGCTATCCATCCGGCTTTGATCGAGGATGCGAGAGAGAAACTCGCGGCGGCCAAAACAAGTGGGGTGCTGCTGGACTATCACGTGTCGGCCTGCGGGGATGACTTGCAGCTCATCATGACGCACCGTTATGGCGTTGATCATCCGGACATTCACCGTCTCGCCTGGGAGACCTTCGTGGCCGGAACGCAGGTGGCCAAGGACCTCCATCTCTATGGAGCGGGGCAGGATCTGCTCGCCGATGCTTTCAGCGGGAATGTCAGGGGCCAGGGGCCCGGCGTGGCTGAGATGGAATTCGTTGAACGGAAATCAGAACCGGTCCTGATCTTTATGGCCGACAAGGCCTCGGCAGGGGCGTGGAACCTTCCTCTCTATAAAATGTTCGCCGATCCCTTCACGACGTCCGGCCTTGTCATTGCGCCGACGTTGCATCAGGGATTCCGATTCGAGGTCCTTGACGTCTACGAACACAAGAAAATCACCTTCGACTGCCCGGAAGACCTCTACGACATGCTCATGTTTATCGGCTCGCCCGGAAAATTCACGGTGAAACATGTCTTTTCTCGCGCAGACGGGACTATTGCGGCAGCCTCGTCGACGGAGCGCCTCTCGCTCATCGCGGGAAAGTACGTCGGCAAGGACGACCCAGTCATGATCGTGCGAGCGCAGCAGAATTTTCCTGCCGTGGGAGAAGTGCTGGAACCGTTTCGCTACCCCTGGATTATCGAAGGCTGGATGCGGGGCTCGCATTACGGCCCGCTCATGCCGGTGTCGGTGAAGCAAGCGACGCCGACCAGGTTCGACGGTCCTCCGCGCGTAGCCTGCATCGGGTTTCAGCTGGCCGATGGCCGACTCATCGGGCCGCGCGATATGTTCGACGATCCGTCCTACGATGAAGCGCGGCGAGATGCCAATCGGATAGCGGATGTTCTGCGTCTACATGGCCCCTTCGAGCCGCACCGCTTGCCCCTCGACGAGATGGAGTATACAACCATGCCGCAGATCATGAAGAAGTTGGTAGGCCGTTGGGTTAAGGTCGAGGGGAAAAAAGGATGACATTGCAGCGAACGACTGTCGGTATCTTGGTCGGGGGCGGACCGGCGCCCGGCATCAACAGCGTGATTAGCGCGGTCACGATCCGCAGCATTCACGGCGGGTGTGATGTAGTCGGTATTCTCGACGGTTTCAAATGGCTGATGGAGGGGAGCACAAGTCGGGTTAGGCCACTCTCCATTGAGGAAGTCAACCGGATTCACTTCCAAGGCGGGTCGTATTTGGGAACCTCGCGGGCGAACCCAACCAAGAAGGCCAAGCATCTCGATAACGTCCTGTCGGCCTTAACGGGGCTTGGGATCATGCGGCTCGTGACCATCGGCGGCGATGATACGGCATTCTCCGCGCTCAAGCTTGAGGAACGATCGTCCGGCCGCATCCAAATCGTGCATGTGCCCAAAACCATCGACAATGACCTCGACCTTCCCTATGGTATTCCGACGTTCGGGTTTCAAACGGCGCGTCATTTCGGCGTGGAGATCGTCAAGAAACTTTGTTGTAACGATGGGACGCAAGGCCGGCCACTTGGCGCTGGGAATCGGCAAGGCCTCCGGCGCCACGTTGACGGTGATTCCCGAAGAATTTCGCGAGCGACCTGTGAAGCTGCACCGTCTTCTGGATCTCTTGATCGGAACGATCATCAAACGTCTCAACAGCGGGCGAGCCGATGGCGTCGTCGTGCTGGCTGAGGGCTTGGTCGAGATTCTCGATCCACAGGATTTGGGAGGGCTGGAGCATGTCGAGCGAGACGAGCACGGCCACCTGCGATTGGCCGAGGTGGATATCGGCGGCCTGCTGCGGCGAGAAGCGACGAAGGGGATGAAAGCCTTGGGACTCTCTATCTCGATCGTGTCCAAGACTATCGGCTACGAATTGCGCTGTGCGGACCCGATTCCCTACGACATCGAATACACTCGCGATCTCGGCTACTGTGCCGCGCAGTATCTGCTCGATGGGGGGACGGCGGCGATGGTGTCGATCCAGGACGGCCGGTTCACGCCGATTCCGTTCAAGCAGATGGTGGACCCCGCCACCGGGCGGGCAAAGGTCAGGATGGTGGACATCGGTTCCCAGTCCTATCAGATCGCCCGGCAATACATGATTCGACTCACGGATGGTGACTTCAACGATCCGGCCGTACTTGGCCGCTGCGCCGCACTGGCCGGTCTGTCGCCGGAGGCATTTCGGAATCGGTTTGCCAATGTTGGCTGAGCAGGATCTGAATCACCAGACGAAAGGACATGTGACATGAAAGTCTTAGCGGCAACGGATGGGTCAAAGTATGGCCGGTGGGCAATCGAATGGCTGGCACAGGTGCCGTTCAGCGTCCAGCCGGTGGTTCGCGTGCTGCATGTCGTCGACGTGGCCGGCTTGCGCGCGCCCTTTATGATTCAGCCCGTGATCGTTGGGACAGAACGTTATCTCCAGGCTGAAATAAAGCGGATGGAGATGACCGCGAAGGCGACGAAAAATCAATCGGCGTTGTTGCTGGCTTCGTTGGGTTTGAGTGGAACGGTGGTCGTGGATCGCGGTGGAGTCGCCGCGACAATCGTCAAGCACGCCAAACGAGGCATCGGTCTTCTGTCGATCGGCTCGCGCGGGCTCGATGCGTTAGATCGCTTTATGCTGGGTAGCGCATCGAACCACGCGATCCACCATGCCCCCTGTTCAGTGCTGGTGGTGAAGGAGGCGCCTCGACCTGTGCAACAGATTCTGTTGGCCATCGATGGCTCGCCGGCATCAGATAAAGCGGTCCGGTTTCTGCTCCGTCATTTCAATCCCACCCCCGATGGCCCTAATCATGAACCGGTTATGGTGACCGTTGTGCATGTGATGCCGTACCTGAAGTACCCCGAACTGCGTGAGGCCGGGAGAGCGGTGGTGCAGCGCTACGTGGACAAGGTGGCGAAAGTCGGTTTCCAGGTGCGCGAGGCCATGAGGCTGGGGAAGCCGGCTGATGAAATCCTCACAGTGGCCAAACAGCACAAGGCGGATTTAATTATCACCGGCGCCAAGGGATTGGGCGCGATCGGCCGAGTGTTGCTCGGCAGTGTCTCGACCCGCGTGGTTCAGCATGCCACCTGTTCCGTGCTCGTGGTTCGATGACGGACCAGCGGAGCCCCACGGCGTCATCCATTCTCCCTCCGTAGCAGGCTACTGCGAAGAACGGACAGCCGTGGCTTCCTGCGAAGGCGGGTGAGACGAGTCCATCAGTGGGAGCATCGTTTTAGGGGATATTTCTGAACCTCTCGCCGAAGCACGATCGTTGATCCTGGGCCAATGATGAACGTTGAGTTTGTTGCGCTACCGATGACTCGGCCGAGCTCCTAGGCCATGCGACTATTTGTGAGGCTTTCATGACTCCATTGATCAAGATGAATCAGGACGGCCTTCCTGATCGCTTGCTCACGGGCCTTTCGAAGATCGGTTTGGTCATGAAGAGCTGAACCTGGCGACGGTTGGGCCAGCAGGATGTCGGGCCCTTGCAGGTCCAGGTGCTGACTTTTCTCCGGTCGCGGCCCAATCGGTCGGCTACCGTCTCGACGATTGCCAGAGAATTGTTGGTCAAGCTGCCCACTGCCTCCGAAGTCATCCGGACGCTTGAGCACAAGCGGCTTGTGCGCCGCCGTCGTACGGAAATCGACAACCGCATCGTCACGGTTCATCTGACCGCGAAAGGCGCGAAAGCTGCCAAGTAGTGAACGGGTGGCCGGAGATCCCGGCTGCTGCGACTCAGCACCTTTCAACGCAAGAGCAGGTTGGCCTCCTGACTGTCCCTTTGAAACTCATTCGCGCCCTGCAGTTGCAGGGAGAGATTCCCGTTGCACGCATGTGCGTCTTCTGCCAGCATTTCCGTCCGCACGCGCACGCACATTCGGACCAGCCCCATCACTGTCAGTTCTTCAACGTTCCGTTCGGGGATCGAGCCCTCCGCCTCGATTGCCCGGAATATGTCGCAGCCCCCACAGCCCAAGCTCAGGAAGCCTGAAGCCGATTGCGCCGGGCTATTCGCGTTGAACCGTCACGAAAAATGCGGGCTAACGACATTCCCGTCACGCCAGCGCGAGATGAGTGGTTGAGGTCGGACGCTACTTGGCGGGTCATTCTTTCCCGCGCACATACAGAGCTTGGTCTGCCTCAATCTGGGTAAACAAATCATCCAAGGCCAGCTGGAGCGCGGCTTCGATAGGGTCACGGTCGGAAGCAGTGACCCACCGCACCGATGATCCCGCCACGACATGTTCAACGAGATAGGCTTTGATGAGCTGGGCTGTCTCGCTCATCTCCGCCTGCAATCGGATGCGATAGTGATAGCGATCGCGAGAGGTCAGCGCCAATTTCGTGGTAATGCGGAGAGTGAGATCGGCGGGGTTAGTGGAGACCGAACTGAACGTGTCCCGTTGCTGCACGTACCGGATGAACGCCTGACTCATGTCGCGGTGCGGCCATTCCAGCAAAGCAATGCCCGGCATATGGTCTGCGCCTTCCATCAAGAGCGGGCCGATAGCTATCTGAAGGGATCGGGGGATCGTCGTTGACGTGGGGCCAGCGGGAAGGGGATTCACCTGGATTCGGTGAACGCATCCGGCGAGTACGATCAGCAGGAGGATGAGGAGCCTGACATGCATGGCATGGGGACGGAGTCAAGAGAACGGATGTCGACAAGCAGACGTCATAGATGTCCTGACCGGTGATTCTAAGGAGTCATCCGGTTGGAGGCCGGCGACACAATATTCAGATCCTTGAGCGCTCGCGCGGCCTGTTCCCGGTATGTTCGCTCTGCCGGGTTGGTGTAGGCGTCGACCACACGCTGATAGGACGCACGGGCCTTGTCCGTCTGTTGCTTGATGGCGAAGTACTGGCCCAGCGCAATCCAGTTTTGCGCCGCCGTTTCCCTGGCCGTTTTCATCAGGGCAAACTCCCGCTCGACCTGAAACGTCCCTTGGAATTGAGCCCGTTTCCGGACGGTCTCTGCCATCTGAGCAGCCATGGCTTCGATCTGTTGATTCTCATGAACGGCGGCTCCCACCCGATTGGCCTTGAGATGGGCGTAGAAGTCCTCGACGTGGTCTTTTATGACGTCCGCTCGCTGTTGATAGGTATCGTGCGCGCAGCTTGACACAATCAAGGCGAGAAGGGCGAGGGTGCACACAATCGGGCGGGTGAAGGGGTGGCAAGGAATCGTCATGTGGCCCTCACAAGAGAAATGCTTGGGGTAGGTCAATTGTTGTTCAGTCTAACATATTTTCCTGGGCCTACGGTAACGAAGCACCGGCCTGCTGGTTACCTCATGGCCATGCCCTCCTGGAGAAGTTGCGATCCTATAACCGAGATAGGAATGGTGTAGGAGGCAGACAAAGACCTTGACGGCCGCGCTGAACGCGGAGAGAACGGGTGCCTCGCCACACACACCGTTGAACCGACAAGGTGGGACGCAGGGCACGCCCCACAGGGTGTGGAGCCCCACGGCTTCACAGCCGTGGCTCCCTGCGTAGGCGGGTGGATTCACACGGGAACGGACCGAGGGAACATGAACGGCGCATGAAGGAAAGCCCTTGAACCTGTCACGACGGCTGCGCTATCCTATCTATATTTTGGTGGGACTAGATAAGGACCCTCTCTACCGTTAGACCGGTACCTGTAGAACAACGAGGAGGATGAAATGGCAAAGAGCTTAAAAGGAACCAAGAGCCACGACAATCTCAAGCATGCCTTTGCAGGCGAATCGCAGGCCAACCGCCGGTATCTCTATTTCGCGCGGCGTGCGGATATCGAGGGCTATCCCGATGTGGGCGGGCTGTTTCGCGATACGTCGGAGGCCGAAACCGGCCATGCCTTCGGCCACTTGGATTTTTTGAAGGAAGTCGGCGATCCGGCGACCGGCGTCCCGATCGGCAACACGGATGCGAACCTCAAGTCCGCCATCGAGGGCGAGACGTATGAGTACACCCAAATGTATCCGGGGATGGCCAAGACCGCGCGCGACGAGGGATTCGCCGAATTGGCCGAATGGTTTGAGACGCTGGCGAAGGCGGAACGGTCCCATGCAAACCGCTTTACCAAGGGGCTCGACAGCTTGAAACAGGGCTAGAGAGGAACCAGCCCCGCACTCGGTGTTCAGCGGTCAGCTTTCAGCAAGGCGGAATGAGGAACGATTCCTCCCTGTCGCTGATGGCTGGCCGCTGATTGCTTTTTGCTCGGAGCGTGATGAAAAACCTCAGCCTGCTGCAGCCAGTCGATCGCGCCCAGCTGGAGAAAGAAACACTGCGTATCTACGAGATCTGCGACGGCTGCCGCCGCTGTTTCAATCTCTGTCCTTCGTTCAACACGCTACTCGATCGTATTGATGGCTACGAAGGTGATGTGGCCAAACTGACGCCTGATGACCATCATCAGGTCGTCGACGAGTGCTACTACTGTAAACTCTGTTTCAACCACTGTCCCTATACGCCGCCGCATCAATACGAACTCGACTTTCCCCACCTGATGATCCTGTGGAAGAAGCGGCTGGCCATAGAGCGAGGCGTGCGCTGGCGGGACTGGCTGCTCATCAAGACGGATCTGATTGGGGCGATGGGAAGCCTCACGGCTCCGCTGTCGAACTGGCTGATGAACAATCGACTTGTCCGTTTCCTTGTCGAGAAGGTCGTGGGCGTTCATCAAGAGCGACAGTTCCTGCATTTTTCAGGCGAGACGTTTCCCCGGTGGTTTGGCCGTCGTGCGCAGGTGAAGCCGGCCAGTCCGCCCGCCCGCAAAGTCGCGCTCTTTTCCAGTTGCCTGGTGAATTATCAGGCAACGGATATCGGCAAGGCGACGGTGCAGGTATTGGAAAAGAACGGCGTACAGGTGGTGGTGCCGGAGCAGCGCTGCTGCGGGATGCCGAGTTTCGATATCGGCGATACGCAGGCGATTCAACAGGCAGCCCAGGCCAATGTCGCCTCGCTGCATCTCTGGGTCGCTCAGGGGTATGATGTGGTTGTGCCGATCGCGAGCTGCAGTCTCATGCTCAAGCGCGAATATCCGGAACTCAATTGCGATGAGCAAACAAAGAAGGTGGCCGAGCGGACCTTCGATGTCTGCGAATATCTGATGATGATGAAGAAAGACGGGCAACTAACGACTGATTTTACGACGAAGCCTGGCCGCGTCGCCTATCAGATTCCCTGTCACTTGCGAGACCAAAACATCGGCTTCAAGTCTAAAGAACTGATGGAATGTGCCGGCGCGCAAGTTGAGGTGATCGAAAAATGTTCAGGACACGATGGTGCCTGGTCCGCCAAGACCGAGTTCTTTTCGCTCTCGATGAAGATTGCAGGGAAAGCCGTGCGCGCGATCGAGCAAACGCCGGCCGATCTCGTCGCATCTGATTGTCCATTAGCCGGGTTGCAATTGGATCAAGCCGGGGCCTTGGCGCACGTGGGAGGGAAGGCGGCCCTTCACCCGATTCAGATTGTCCGTGACGCCTATGGGTTGCCGTCGACTAGTTCGTAGTTCGTGAAACGTCGTTCGTGAAGCGCGAGCAAGACAATGAAGCAACTTGTGCAGAAAGATCTGCTGTCCACGGCGGATTATGAACGGCAGCGGGAGGAATTTCGGTCCCGCATTATCGCGCTCAAGCAGCGGCGCCGGATATCCGTCGGCCCGTTGATCACCATGGTGTTTGAAAATCGGGACACGTTGCGATTTCAAATTCAGGAGATGATCCGTGTCGAACGGATCTTCGATCCGGCCAAGGTCCAGGATGAACTGGACGTGTACAACGCGCTCCTGCTCTCACAGGACGAACTGAGCGCCACCCTCTTGATCGAAATCACTGATGAGGCGAAGATGAAGGAGTGGCTCGACCGGTTGATGGGGCTCGATCACGGGGAGAAGGTAGCGATTGTAGCCGGAGGCGAACGGGTCTTCGGCGAGTTCGAAGGCGGCCATAGCCATGACACCAAGATCAGCGCCGTCCATTTCGTCAGGTTTCGACCCACGGCGGCGATGAAAGCCTCGTTTGCCGATCTGCGCCAGCCTGTCATGCTTACGGTGGACCACAAGGATTACCATGCCCAGACGACCGTACCCGGCAGCATGCGCGAAGAATGGCTCTCTGACTTGGGCGCGTAAATGACCAAGTCAATGTTGAATGTTTAGTGTTGAATGTTGAATTGCCGGAACGGATGGATTGCCCGTTCTCATCGGAATTAAACATTGAACATTCAAAACTAAACATTATGTCAATCGTCTTACTGACCAAACGCATCGAGTTTGCCGCCTCCCACCGCTACATTAAGCCGGAGTGGGATGAGGCGAAGAATCGTGCCGTCTTTGGCGCCTGCTACAACCCCCCTGCGCACGGGCATAACTACCTGCTCGAAGTCACCGTGTCCGGTGAGATCGATCCCAAGACCGGCATGGTCGTCAATCTGTTCGATCTGAAGCGGGTCTTGCTTGCCGTGATCGAAGAATTTGATCACAAGAATCTGAATCTCGACATGCCCTATTTCAACGACCGGATTCCCACGTCGGAGAACCTCGCGCGAGTGCTCTGGACCAAGCTGGCTCCCCAACGAGACATCGGCACCCTGCACACCATTCGCCTGTGCGAGGATGAGGATCTCTATGCCGATGTGACAGCGGCGGGAGGATTAGATGTCGCCGACGTCACTCGGCGCTATTCATTCACCGCTATTCAGGAGGGCAATCAAGGCCGCGAATGGGATTGCTTTGTCACGGTCCGTGGCACGATTGATCCGGTGACCGGGATGGTGACGGATATCGGTGCGCTGGATCGCTTGGTGCAGGATAAGGTGGTGAAGGCCTTCGACCGCCAGGATCTCTGTCATATCTTCGGCGCTGAGCATGTCACGGGCGGGCAACTTGCCGAACGGATTTGGAAGTCGCTCGTTTCCGGTATCTCAACGGGCAAACTCGCCAACGTTCGCTTGGTCCAGTCCCGCGATCTCTCATTCGACTACGCAGGTTGATCGGTCGACATTCGTCCCCCTCGGAGCACCTATGGCAAGACGACTTGCCAGCGCGTTGTTAATGGCCTGTTTCTCATGGGCAGCGGTGGCTTGGGCTGCCGAGGGCGAGGTGGCGATCGAGAGGGTGATTAAAGACGCTGCCAAGGCGACTGCCACGTTTTCCGAAACCAGGGACAAACAAGCGGTCTTGAAGCTGTATACCCAGGACTACCTTGGGGTTCAGGACGGTGAAGTTGAGACGCGGGACTCAATCGAGCAATGGCTCGCGGACTACGAATCAGAGCTGAAACGAGGAAGCACGCTTCGTTTCATCAGCATGGTGTCCAACGTGAAGCCGGGTCTTGCGGGGTCCATGGCGTGGGCCACCTACGACTATGTGTTTCAAGCGATCAGAAACGGCGAAATCGAAGGCCAGGATACCGGCAAATGTACCAGCCTCCTCCGTAAAGAAGGTACCGCCTGGCTGATCTTCCACGAGCACTGTTCGAAGACCAGGATCAACCAATAACCAAGCGTATCCCTTGGAGCAAGAAGGGGTAACCTGTGGCCCCTTCCTCGCCCAGGCTCTCCGCTCCGTCTTCCTACTGCCGATCATTGCACATAGTCCGTGCCTTGGGCGTCGGCGCCGCATGGCGGTCCAGAGCTTAATTAATTACCCCATCTCTTTCCAACGAGGTATGTATCTATTCGAGCAATTGCCAATCAATGCTGCGTGTGGTGATGGTGATGGTAGCCGTCTTCTGTCTGGGGTGTTCCATCCCGGGTTTTCTCGGCCGGCGTGTTCTTGGGCTTGAGCGGAATGAAGCGGACGGAGTGCGCCTCTTGATCCAGCAATCTGATGAAAACGATGATCACAGTATCCGGCGTGACGGAAAACACCCCGGAACCCTTAAGCATATTATCCCCCACCGGATGCAGTCCAATCTGAGTCCTGGTTTGGCCCGTCTCAATGGTTGCCTTACCCAGGCCGCCGTCTGTGTTGATCTTATTGTCTGCATGGTCCGTCACATACAGCGTGATTTCCTTGTCCTTGGTTACAAGTTCCAGATGATACGGCCCAACCATGCGTAATTGCCCGCCGTGAGGCGCCGCGACGGAGTCGAAATATTCGTCGATATGCGCCCAGGCCGGCAGCGATACGGCCAGCATCGCGCCTAACACAAAGCCAGTCATCGTTTTCTTCATGTTCAGCTCTCCGTAAGATTTTCAAACCGCCCAACGCACATGATCACCCGATGGCGGCAGGATTTCCTTCTCCCGGTTATGTTATGCGGCATGTTGTATCAGATGTGAAAGGTGAGCAATGACCCCATCTTGTTACCGATGAGAGAGCATGACTACCTGAGCAGATGGTCTGAAATCAATGCGGCGAGTTCGGCCGGTTCGACGACCCCTTCGCGGGTGAGAAGCAGCTTGCCGTTTGCGAAGAAATGGGTGGTGGGATAGGTTTCGAACGTGTGGGTCTTCTTGATCTCACGACAGCGGCCAGGAACATGCATCTTGGCCTTACCGACTTTGATGGCTGGAAACTTGGCGGCGGTCTCTTCCAGAATTGGATCGTATGTCTTGCAGGGTTCGCAGGTCGCAAGGCCATAGGCGATGACCGCGCCGGTGCTGTCGGTGAACTCCTTGTAGTTCTCATCGCGAACGTCTTCGACCATGCCAGACATGAGAATAAAGTGCTGAGTACTGAGACCAGAGAGCGTCCTCCCTAACCTCAGCACTCAGTCCTTAGCACTTGTTGAGGTTAGCTCAGCTTCGCGAGAGCGGCGAGGATTTCCTTATCCTCACGCGCCACCTTGATCTCCTGCACCTTCAGGTAGGCGACCTTGCCGTTCTTGTCGACGATCACGGTCGCACGCTTGGAGCAGTTGAGCGGCTCGAAGTAGAGGCCATAGCCCTTCGCGGTGGTCCGATGGACGTCCGACAGCAAACGATGCTTGAGATCCATGGAATCGGCCCAGGCCTTGTGCGAGTAGAAACTATCGCAGCTGATGCCGAACAACTCCGCGTGGGCGGATTGAAACTTGGGGAAGTCGTCGCTCAAGCATTTGTTCTCGCCCTGGCAGACCGGGCTCCAGTCCAGCGGGTAGAAACAGAGCACGACGTTCTTCTTGCCCTTATAGTCGCTCAACTTCACGTCCTTCTGGTCTTGATCTTTCAGATTAAAGTCCGGTGCTGTATCGCCCACTTTGATTTCTGCTGCCACGTCGCTCATCTCGGATCCTCCTTTGCGAACTTCGCTATATGTTGGCGTGAATGAGGTCTCAGGTTGAGAGAACCCCGTCTTCAGAACGTAAACTTTGTAACCTGTGGTTTGAAAGTTTGTCAACGGGCCTGAAGGCCTAGGCTCTCGGGGAAGATCGATAACGTGTTGAGTTATCGAATGATTCGCTAGACTTGAAGTTCGCGGAATCCCAACATGCGTCCAGCTGGGGCTGCAGTGCGGTAGTTCACGATGCGAATGGTGCGACCGAGCAATGGAAGGAGGACTGCCATCCCAACTTTGGGGGACTGCCCCGTACGCAGCAGCTCATTCGCCGATTCGATCAGGATCTCCTTGGCGGTGCTTTCAGGGAGCCCTTTGCCCTGAAACAACTCGATCTCATCCAGTCCGAACTTACTGAGGCCTAGCGAATAAGACCAGACCTGTTCAGGCCGCGACGTATCGTCGTGGGTGATGGACAGGTGGTCATCCATGAGAAAGCTTGTAAGCGCGCGATTCTGCCAATCCGACGGGTTCACGTAGGCTTGGGTGGTCACGTCATAGGCGGTCCCCTGCGTCAACAGGGTGAGACCTCGGGCCAACCGAGCGGCAAAGAGAATCGTATCCGGCAAGTCCCGCGGGGATGCGGGGGACGGCGCGACGGCGCCCATCACATCGTGCTCCCAAGCCAATTGCTTCATGACATCGGCGACGTGGCTCATCGGCAGCGGCATCACCACATGGGCCGACCATGGGACGTGAGTCGCCTGCCAGGATTCGGGCGAGCCCGCTTCATGACGAACGGTCAGCGATCCGCCATACTCGCGCTCGTACCAAATCTTGAGTTCGTCTGTGGCCGGGGCGGTGCCGCGATAGCCGATGAAGTAGAGGGGCGGGCGCTTGGCGGACGGCTTGGACGTTTTCTTTCTGATCCTCATGGCAGGAGAGCGAACCACTCCTTCAACTTCGGTCTTGCCACTCGCCAAGGGCCGTATCTCGCTTTTCGTGAAGCGTATCTCGTTGGGGACAAGAGCGTATGGCTGATGGCGTATAGCTTATGGCAGAGAACCAAACCCTCTGAGCTCCTGGCCATAGGCCATCAGCTATAGGCCATATGCTCTTCTCTTCAGACGAGAGACGAGCGACGCTTCATGAACGACTGGCACTAGGATTCATTTGCCGGCTTTGCGGGCCTTGCGGCGATCATCCGGGTTGAGGAGCCGCTTGCGAAGACGCAGGTTCTGCGGAGTGACCTCAACCAGCTCATCGGGACCGATATACTCCAGCGCGAATTCCAACGTCATTTCCCTCGGAGGCGTGAGGACCAGGGCTTCATCGGATCCCGAGGCCCGCATGTTTGAGAGATGCTTTTCTTTGCACACATTCACGTCGAGGTCTTCGTCTCGGCTGTTCTCGCCAACGACCATCCCGCGGTAGACCTCCACGCCGGGGCCGATGAACATGGCGCCCCGTTCCTGGGTCATGAAAATAGCATAGCCGGTGCTGGTGCCGTCTTCGAATGCCACGAGCGATCCGTGCGGCGCCACGATAAAGTCGCGCTCTTCCGCCGGTTCGTAGGCCTTAAAGACATGGTGCATGATGATAG
This sequence comes from Nitrospira sp., assembly GCA_005239465.1. Lineage (GTDB taxonomy): Bacteria > Nitrospirota > Nitrospiria > Nitrospirales > Nitrospiraceae > Nitrospira_D. The sequence goes on from SPAW01000026.1 coordinate 127,586, forward strand.
TGCCTCGAGTTTTGGCGAGAAGGATGTTCTTCAGTCCCATAATGCCGCGCGTGGGGATGTGGTATTCCAAATGCATTTCGCTGGCGCCGACATCGGAATGGATGAGCCGCATGTGCCGCATTTCGCCGCGACGTTTTCCGATTTCTTCGATCACCGCTCCCCGATAGATCTCCGGTATCTGGATGGTCAGTTCCTCGTACGGTTCCGTGACATTGTCGCCATCACGATGGAGAATGACCTCTGGTTGGGACACTTGCAGTTCGTAGCCTTCGCGCCGCATCTGTTCAATCAGCACGCCGAGGTGGAGTTCGCCGCGGCCCGCCACGAGAAAACGATCGGCACTATCCGTTTCACTCACCCGTAACGACACGTTGGTCTCAAGTTCCTTGAAAAGGCGTTCGCGCAAGTGACGCGACGTCAGGAACTTTCCTTCCCGTCCGGCAAAGGGACTGTTGTTCACAGAGAAGGTCATCTGGACGGTCGGCTCATCGATCGTCACGCGTGGAAGGGCGAGAGGACGTTCCGCATCAGCGATGGTATCGCCGATACTGACCTCATCGAGACCCGCGACAGCGACGATTTCTCCCGCCTCGGCCCGTTCCGTATCAGCCCGTTCAAGGCCCGAATAGACCGCCAGGTCGGACACTTTACCGGGAAACTGTTCGCCGTTCTTGCCGAGCACCATGACATTCTGCCGTCGGGCAATCGACCCGGACTGAATCTTGCCGATCCCCATCTTGCCCTTGTAGGAATCTTGCACGAGGGCCAGGACCAGGATTTGGAGCGGAGCCTCGGCGTTAATGGCCGGTGCGGGGATTTTCTCCAGGACTGTATCGAGCAACGGTGCAATGTCGGATCCGGGCTTATTTACATCGAGCGTGGCGATACCGTTGATCGCCGAGGTGTAGACGATCGGAAAATCGAGTTGCTCGTCGGTGGCTCCAAGGTGGACGAAGAGATCGAATGTGCGGTTGACGACGTCGTCGATCACGGCGTCTGGCCGGTCGATCTTGTTGATGACGACGATGGCTTTGTGCCCGAGCGCCAAGGCCTTCCGCAAGACGAAGGTCGTTTGCGGCATGGGTCCTTCTTTGGCGTCGATCAGGATCAGCACGCCGTCCACCATCCGAAGCGTCCGTTCGACTTCACCGCCGAAATCGGCGTGCCCCGGCGTATCGACGATGTTGATCTTTACACCGTTGTAGGTAACGCTGGCATTCTTGGCCCGGATCGTAATCCCGCGCTCGCGCTCCTGGTCCATCGAGTCCATGATGCGTTCACCCATGTCGTCGATTTTGCGATGGGCGTGGGTCTGGCGGAGCACGGCATCGACCAACGTCGTCTTGCCGTGGTCAACGTGGGCAATAATGGCGATGTTCCGGATATCGCTCCGGCGGTCTTGAGGGGCGCGTAGTTGCGACATGGTTTCTGTGCTTCTCTTGGCGAAAAAAAAGACGCCCCGACAGTGAGGCGTCGGTGGGAGTATACCTGAAGGGCCGGTCGCCATACAAGCAAGCGATCGTTCGATCATCTCACGCGTCGTTGGCAGCGGATGCTTGAGTTTTCGGAGGACGCATTGTAAGGTATTTTTACCACTCTCGCAGACCAAACTTCCTCAGGAGTTCAATCCAGGAGTCCCAATTACGATGCCAGGCGATGATCGGTTCGTCGAGATTCATGAGCAGCCGCATCGGCGATGGCGCTGGTGGCAGATCGCACTGCTCGGTTCTTTGGCCTGCGCCATCATCGGGATTACGACGATCGCGGGGGTGATTTGGCATTTTTCCCAAGATCTTCCCTCCCTCGATTTGCTCCAAAACTATCAACCCAGCCTGGTTACAATCGTCTATTCCGACGATCGCCAACCCATCGGCCAGTTCTTCATCGAGCGCCGCATTCTGACCCCGCTCGCCGAAATTCCCAAGACGTTCACGCAGGCGGTGATTGCAACGGAAGACGCGCGGTTTTTTGAGCATCCTGGTTTGGACTATGTCGGCATGCTGCGGGCGGCCTGGACCAACATCCGGCATGGAGGCAGAAAGGTCGAAGGGGCCAGCACCATCACGCAGCAGCTGGCCCGATCGCTGTTTCTCTCATCGGAGCGGTCGTATGAGCGCAAGATCCGCGAGATCATCTTGGCCTACAAGATGGAGGCGGTGTCCGGGAAAGAGCAGATCCTTGAAACCTATCTGAATCAAATTTATTTTGGGCAAGGCGCCTATGGGGTGGCCTCAGCGGCCCAATCGTACTTTGGGAAAGAGGTCACGACGCTGACCCTTGCCGAATCGGCCTTCTTAGCTGGACTTCCGAAATCTCCCAGCCGGTTTTCTCCGTTCACGGCCTATGAGCGGGCAAAGATGCGGCAGGAGCATGTGCTTTCCCGTATGGAAGAGTCCGGATTTATCACGGCGGCTGAACGCGAAGCAGCGGTTGCCGAGACGCTCAACTTCCTCCGGCCCGGCAGCGAACACTTTGCCCCGTACTTTGTCGAATATATCCGCCAATTGCTGGTGGCGAAATACGGGGAGGCGATGGTCTACAAGGGCGGCCTGCAAATCTACACCACCCTGAATTTGGAGATGCAGAAGGCGGCGGAGTCGGCGTTCTTGGCCGGGGTCCGCGAACTCGACAAACGGCAAGGGTGGCGAGGGCCTCGGCGAACCGTTGACCTGGGGACGCTCCAACCTTCTGCGCCTACTTCGACCGATCAGCCGCTCAAGCCCGGTGATATGAGCGAAGCAATCGTGTTGAAAGTCGCGAAAGATCATTATGTGGTTCAAGTCGGGGCGGTCGCGGCGAATCTGGCATTTGACGACATGGCCTGGGCGAAGCGGGTACTCAAGGGACCTGACCCTGCCGTCGACTTCGTCGTGAATCCCAACCTCAAGAAGCTTCTTAAGCCTGGTGATGTGATTGAAGTTGAGGTGAAGAAAGTCGCCAAAGACGGGGTGCAGCTCACGCTCGAACAGACACCGATTGTCGAGGGAGGCCTGATCGCCATCGATCCAAAGGTGGGAGCGATCCGGGCGATGGTCGGGGGCTACGATTTTTCTCGGAGCGAATACAACCGCGCCGTTCAAGCGCATCGCCAACCAGGGTCGGCGTTCAAGCCCCTTATTTATGCGACAGCGATGAGCCAAGGATTGAGTCCGGCCACGCAGATTCTCGATGCGCCGGTGGTTTATGAGCAGGAAGAAGACGACAAGATTTGGAAACCGGAGAACTACGGGCGAAAGTTTCATGGCATGGTGAGTCTACGGGACGCACTGGCGCACTCGCACAATCTGGCGACGGTTCGGCTGCTCGACAAGGTCGGGGTCAAGAACGTCATCGAGTTTTCGCGCTCGGTCGGGGTGACGAGTCCGCTTCCGGCCGATCTCTCCTTGGGCTTGGGTTCGTCGTCAGTGGGCTTGATGGAACTGACGTCGGTGTATGGGGTGTTCCTGAACAAGGGGAGCCGGGTGGAACCCTTTGCCATCAAAGTGGCGAAGGATAGCACGGGCAAGACGCACGAGGTGGCCGAGCCCGAATCTCATGAGGTCATCGCCAAAGAGACGGCCTACCTGATCACCAATATGATGGAGGATGTGGTGCAGAAGGGAACGGGCCAGGCCGCGAAAGTCCTCGATCGTCCGATCGCGGGTAAGACCGGAACGACCAACGACTACATCAATGCGTGGTTTATCGGAGGGACTCCCAATCTGGTCGCCGGTGTGTACGTGGGGTTTGATGATCGCCGTTCGCTCGGAGAGAGCGAGACGGGAGCCCGTTCGGCCTTGCCGATCTGGATCGCGTTCATGAAGGAGGCGCTGAACCAACTTCCTGTCGTGCCGTTCGAAATTCCCGATGGGGTCACATTTGTGAAAGTCGATTCATCGACGGGACTGCTGGAATCAGAGCAGGAGGGTGAAGGCCAGAAGGGGACCGTGGAACTCTTTGCCAAGGGTAGTGAACCGACGCAGGCGGCTCACCGTCGCCTCGATCCCACGGACTTCTATAAGCTAGATCAGATTCCTGAGGGGCAGCCGGCCGGGGACGGCAGCTTTTAACCGCACACAGCTAGGACTTCGAGTCCTGAGACTCTTCGTGCCAGGCCATCTGAATCGTTTCTAAGATCTTCTCGTTCGACTTCTTCGGGTCGTCTCGAAAATCAGGCAGCGCGATGATCCAGGCGTGCATATCGGTAAAACGAACGGTCAGTGGATCTATCTCCGGGTGCTCTTCAACCAGTCGAATCGCGATATCTTCCGTGTCCTGCCATTTCAGAGCCATTCAGAACTCCTTCGTATCTCGTCGCTCGTCGTTCGGGAAGACTTCGGCGAGCTCAGTCGAGCCGCGTCCTCCGAACTCGTCGCTCGTATCTCGTCGTTCGTCCCTCGGTGAATCTGATCTGAAACGAGATACGAAATACGCTTCACGAGATACGGTGATCTTCGAGATACGCTTCACGAGGAACGCTTCACGTTATTTCGGAGAGCTTCTTGCCCTGTAGCCCTCGCTTGAGCGAATCATCCAGCATGGCGACGGTCAGGCTTTTCGCCGCTTGTTCGAGGTCGGCCATGCTCGCGCGGATTGCCCGCGGGTCGTTGCCGTCTTTCGCGGTTGCCAATGCCGACAGGGCCGCTCGAACGGCCGCAACCTCTTCCTGGGGAATAAGATGGCTCCCTTCGCCTAGGAACTTTTCAGTTGTCGTGATCAAAGCGGCGGCATCTAACCTGGCCTCGATCAGTTTGCGGGCGTTGACGTCCTTCGCCGCAAACTTGAACGAATCCTCGATCATTCGCTCCACTTCATTGCCGGATAACCCGTAAGACGGCCTCACTTCGATCGACTGGCTCTGTCCGGTCCGCATGTCGCTGGCCTTCACGTTCAATATCCCATTGGCGTCAATGAGAAACGTGACTTCGATGCGAGGGACGCCGGCCGGGAGCGGAGGAACTTTCAGCCGAAATCTTCCAAGGCTGCGATTGTCTTTCGCCAGTTCGCGCTCGCCCTGCAGAATGTGGATGTCCACACCGGTTTGGCCGTCGACATAGGTGGTGAACATTTCCTTCGCACTCGCCGGGATGGTCGTGTTCCGTCTGATCAAGCTGCTCATCACGCCGCCCATCGTTTCGATGCCAAGCGAGAGGGGAGTGACGTCGAGCAACAACATGTCGGTGGTACCGCCGCTCAGTATGTCCGCCTGCACGGCGGCGCCGAGGGCCACGACTTCGTCCGGATTGAGTTCGCAGTGCGGGGTCTTTCCAAACAACTCCTGAACACGTTGCCGAACGAGCGGCATGCGGGTGGAGCCACCGACGAGTAAGACTTCGTCGATCTCGATGGGGGTCAGCCCCGCGTCTTTCAAGGCCATCCGGCAGGGTCCCAACGTCCGGTCGATGATATCCATAATCAAGGATTCGAGTTGGTCCCGCGTCAGCTCTCTCGTAAAGCGTCCCTTGTTGTCCGGCAGCTCGACCGACACCTGTATCTTCAGTTCATCGGACAGACGGATTTTGGCCCGCTCCGATTCGAGACGGATCGCTTGCATGTGGTCGGGGTGGGCGCTGAGATCGATCCCATGTCGGGTGCGAATTTCTGCGAGAAAAAGGTCGCCAACCTGGCGGTCTAGATCGTCTCCACCAAGGTGTGTGTCGCCGTTGGTGGCCAATACTTCGAAGATGCCGTTCTTGAGCTTCAGGATGGAAATGTCAAAGGTGCCCCCGCCGAAGTCGTACACGGCGATCGTGCCCTGCGTCTTCTCTTGGAGACCATAGGCCAGCGAGGCGGCCGTCGGCTCGTTGATGATCCGCAGGACCTCGAGGCCGGCAATCATGCCGGCGTCTTTCGTGGCTTGTCGCTGGCTATCGTTGAAGTAGGCGGGGACCGTGATGACGGCTTTCGTGATGCTTTCGCCGAGATGGGCTTCCGCGCGTTGCTTCAGCTCTCGTAAGATCATGGCCGAGATCTGCGGTGGTGAATAGGTCTTTTCGCCGAGCTTGATGCGAATCACGCCGCCTTGCTCGGTGAGCGAGTAGGGGAAGTAGGCCAGCTCGCCCTGCACGTCCGCGAGACCTTTTCCCATGAACCGCTTTACGGAATAGACGGTTCGTTCCGGATTGCGCGTCAAGTGTTCCTTCGCAGGATCGCCGACGATCAACCCATTGTCTGTTATGGCGACGACGGAGGGTACGATATTGCGTTCGTTCCGTCCGGCTATGACACGAGGGGTTCCCTTGTCCATGTAGGCGACCAATGAATTGGTCGTGCCGAGGTCGATTCCGACGATACGTGCCATGGAATGATTATGCGATCGTTGCGACGAGGTCGTTGACGATGTTCTTCACATAGGCCCGGTTGGAGAGAATCTCTCGCATCTGCTTTAACAAGCGGTCCCGCTCGACGCGGGTTTGGCTGTTCGCTTCTCCACGATCTTGGAGCGCATCCCAGTCGGTGAAGAGCTGCTGGAGCTGCGTCTCCATGCTCCGTTTGCGTTGCTCCAGAGTGTGCTGTTCCGCTAGGAGTTTTGTGCGAAGTTGCCGCCCTGTTTCCGAGGTGCGATCGGTGGCTCGATACTCGTCAAGTGTGTCTTGGAGCTCAAGGATCTCTTCGAAGAGGTCGGCCGGAGGCGACGTGCGAATCTCCTTCACCGCCCCGGCTTCCAGGTCCAACAGATACTCGGCCCGTTGAATCGGATCACGGAGCATGCGGTAGGCGGTGTTTAGCATCGCCGAATTGCCGAGGCTGATCGTCTGCTCCTCTTCGCTCTTATTCTGAAAGAAATCCGGGTGGAACGCGCGGCTGAGTTCGTAGAACTTGGTTTCCAGTTGACGCAGATCGATCGTGAGACGACGGGGGAAGCCCATGCAGGTGAAATAGTCGAGGTCTTTCGAGACCGGCTGTACCTTGACGCAGCGTTCACAGAAGTACTCGCCGGAGACCTCCGACTGACAGTGCCAACACATGCTCCGCGCCATCTGGAGCTCGCGGGAATTTGTGCCGTGGGTGTGGTGATGGTCCATATCTCTACCTGCTCTGACAAGACAGGCATGGCAACGGGCCATGCCTGTGTGAGGATTCTCTCCGGTGGTTGTCGCTGCCGATTACGCCGAGAACGATTCCCCGCAACCGCAGGTCTTGTTGGCGTTCGGATTGACGAATTTGAAGTTCCCGCCCATCAGATCTTTTTGGAAGTCTAATTGGGTGCCCTGGAGATAAATGGCGCTCTTGGCATCGACGATGACTTTGACACCGTCGAACTCAAAGACCTGATCGTACTGGCCGATCTTCTCGTCGAAATTGATCGTATAGCTCAGACCCGAGCAGCCGCCGCCCTTGACGCCGAGGCGAAGCCCGCCTTCCTCGATGCCTTGCACGTTGATCAGCCGCTTCACTTCCTTCAGGGCTGCCTCGCTGAGCGTGATGACCGGAGTCTGAGTTTCCGCATTCGTCGTGTCCATAGGGCGCTCCCTTCGTGACCGTTACTTGGCGTCGGCCGGCTGTCCGTCAGCCTTCTTCTGATAATCGGCCAATGCCGCCTTGATCGCATCTTCCGCGAGCACGGAGCAGTGAATCTTCACCGGCGGGAGGTTCAATTCCTGCACGATGTCCGTATTCTTGATCTTCTGGGCTTCCTCGATCGTCTTGCCCTTGAGCCATTCGGTGGCCAGACTGGAGCTGGCAATGGCCGAACCGCAGCCGAAGGTCTTGAACTTGGCATCCACGATCGTATCGTTTTGCACCTTGATCTGGAGCTTCATGACGTCGCCGCACTCGGGCGCGCCGACCATTCCGGTGCCGACGCCATCTTCATCCTTCTTAAAGCTCCCCATGTTGCGGGGGTTGTTGAAATGGTCGACGACTTTATCGCTGTATGCCATAAAAACCTCCTTGGTATCTCGTCGCTCGCCCTTCGATGTAACTCAGGGCCATGAGCTTGTCGAATGGTGAAGCGTCCTCCGAACTCGTCGCTCGTATCTCGTCGCTCGTCCCTCGGTGAATCTGATCTGAAACGAGATACGAAATACGCTTCACGAGGGTCTTTTCACGCTTCACGCGTTCTCCTAGTGGGCGGCCCACTGAACTGATTTCAGGTCGACGCCTTCTTTTGCCATTTCGTACAGCGGGGACATTTCTCGTAGCTTGGTGACAACTTCAATAACCTTTGTAATCGTGTAGTCAATCTCCTCATCAGTATTGAAACGGCCCAGGCCGAAGCGGATCGAGGAATGGGCGAGTTCCACGCCGACACCGAGCGCGCGCAACACGTAGGACGGTTCCAACGTGGCTGAGGTGCAGGCCGAGCCGGATGAGAGTGCAATGTCCTTCATGCCCATCAGCAACGACTCGCCTTCGACGTAGGCAAACGAGATGTTCAGGTTGCCCGGCAGCCGGTTGGTGGGGTGGCCGTTCAGATAGCTTTCTTCCAATGCCGCCATAATGCCGGCTTCGAGCCGGTCACGCATGGCTGCCAACCGGATGGATTCCTTGGCCATCTCTTGATCGCAAATTTCACAGGCCTTCCCGAATCCGACGATCAGCGGAACAGGGAGCGTGCCGGACCGCATGCCACGCTCGTGGCCGCCGCCATCCATTTGTGCCGAGATTCGGACCCGAGGATTCTTCTTCCGGACGTAGAGCGCGCCGACTCCCTTGGGTCCATAGATCTTGTGGGCCGAGAACGACATAAGGTCGATGCCCATGGCCTGCACATCGACGGGAATTTTGCCGACGCCCTGTGTTGCATCACAGTGAAACAGGATGCCTTTTTCTTTGGCGATCTTGCCGATTTCCTGGACAGGATTGATCGTGCCGATTTCGTTGTTGGCCAGCATCACGGAGATCAGGATGGTTTTGTCCGTGATCGCGTTCCGCACGTCGTCGGGATTCACCATGCCGCGTTTGTCGACCGGCAGATAGGTGACCGTCGCCAGGCCCTTGGCCTCGAGCGACTTGGCCGTATCGAGCACGGCGCGGTGTTCCGTGGACGACGTGATGATGTGGGTGCCCTTCTCCTTGTACATTTCCAGGACGCCCTTGATCGCGAGGTTGTCCGATTCAGTGGCGCCGCTGGTGAAAACGATTTCTTTCGAATCCGCTTTGATCAACTTGGCGATCTGCTTGCGGGCATTTTCCACCGCTTCTTCCGCGGCCCACCCGAAGGCATGATTGCGGCTGGCGGCATTGCCGAATTTTTCAACAAAATAGGGGAGCATAGCTTCCAGCACCCGGGGATCCATCGGCGTGGTGGAATGGTTGTCCAAGAAAATAGGAAGCTTCATCGTTCGACTCCTTGTGCCGCAGGCGACTGAATCGTAATCAGAGGTGTGCCGCCCATCATGTCTTGTAGGGTCATGTTGTTCAGCAATTGGTAGATGCTGTCCTGAACTTTCAGCAGCGGCGTGCGGATGTTGCAATGTTCCTGCTGCATACAGAATTCGCCTTCCTTCTCGTGAGAACAATCGGTGATCCCCAGCGGGCCCTCGATGCTTTCTAAGATCTGGGCGATGGTGATCTGTCGAGTGCTTCGGGCGAGCAGGTAGCCGCCCTTGGGGCCGTTGTGGCTTTCGATCATCCTGTTCTTGGCGAGGGTCTGAAGGACCTTAGCTAACAGTTCGAGAGGGATATTGAACTCCTCGGCAATCTCCTTGGTATTCACCACACGGCCTGGGGTAATATCCCCGAACTGGACGGAGGCGATGTGCTGAAGCGCCATCAGGGCGTAATCTGTTTTTTTCGAGATCTTCAACATGGCTATTGCCGATCAATAGAGTCGGAGACTATAATGATCTCCGATCAATCTAGTCGGATAAAGGATAGCACGCGAGTTTCCAGGCTGTCAACACAGGATTAGAGTCGGACTCAGAACGAGAAAGGAACGTGCCCATGGGCGGGACGAATCCCTACATTGAGAAAGCCGATTACGAGCTCCCTAAGACCTCGTATACTATCACGTTCATTCAGCCGGATGGCGCTATAACCAAGGTCGCTGTAGACCCGGCCATGATCCCCTATGGTCCAACAGGGCTTCCCGGGAGCATCCTTGATATAGCCATGGGCAACGGGGTGGATTTGGAGCATGTGTGCGGAGGGGTTTGTGCCTGCTCGACCTGTCACGTGATAGTAAAACAGGGGCTAGAAAGCTGCAACGAAGGCACTGACGATGAATATGATCAGCTGGATGAAGCCCCGATGACGACATTGCAGTCACGTCTCGGCTGCCAGTGTGTACCCAATGGAACGAAGGACATCGTGATCGAGATCCCAGCCGTGAATAAGAACCTCGTTAGAGAGGGACACTGAGCGATGCGTCATTCGTTTCAGGCTCTGCTATCCAATCTCGTCTCGATCGACCAATGCCGGTTGACGATCTTCTAGCCCGCATGATTCACGAACCAAGGGCGTTCGTGAATCATGCGCCGACAGGTCGGCTCCTCCGCACCTGTCGGTTTCGACAGGCTGTACGGCCTGCTCAAGGCTAGCCCTGAGTGAAGCCCCGCCTCTGCGGGGCGAAGTGGTTCGACAGGCTCACCACCCTGAGTAAAATCGAAGGGTCGAAGCCCGCAGGGTGGACTATTCACGCCTCGTGAATAATCCGGGCTAGTCATACGTTTCAGTTTTCACCTCTTTTCTCTCGTACCCTGTTTCCACCAAGAATGTGCGTAGTGGTCGCACAAACTTCTTGATGCCGCACAGCATGGGGAGGACGTGCGACATTCCTTCGATCAGTGGCCGCAGCATGGTCACGGTCAACGCGACGGCTGATTCGTCGCTGGACGCGACGAGTGGGAGATAGCGAAACGAGGCATGCAGCACCGCAAGCGAGAGGAATTCGTCGTGGTAGAGCAATTCATTTTCAGCTGGGCCGACTGCGATCAAGAGAATCGGCGATGTCTCACGATGGGCATATAGAGCTTTCAGCATGCATCGGATCGGAACGAGACCGGTGTATCGTGTAATGAACAGCACTTCCCGATCGAGCGGCTGAGGAAGCACGAAGTTCCCATAGGGGCCGGACAGCAGCAGTTTATCCCCGGCCTTGAGATTGTACAGATAGCCGGATCCCATCCCTTCAGGTACCAGGTCGAACACCAACGTCAGCTCGCCGGAAGGCGACTCCGGTGTCGCCATGGTATAGGCACGATTGAGCGGCGGCTTAGGGCCGACAGGCAACTTCAACGAAACCCACTGGCCGGGTTGGAAGGAAAGCTTTTGTGTCTTGGGAAGGACGACGAGTTGGCGAACGTGAGGTGTGAGATCGATGACCGAGAGTACCGTCGCCGGCTGGGTGAGTTCCGCCATAGCGATCTCCCTCTACCCTCTTATCAGAAGTCCGGTCCAGATGAAAGTGCCAGGAGGCGGTCGATTCTGTACAACACTTTTCCGTGCATGCTATAGAGATACCGGCCTTCGAATGAATTCACCAGGATTCAGTATGACACAAGTCCGCGTGCGTTTTGCTCCCAGTCCAACAGGACTTCTCCACATCGGCGGGGTCCGCACGGCCCTGTTCAATTGGCTCTTTGCGCGCCAGCAGAAGGGTGTCTTCATTCTCCGCATTGAGGATACGGATCAAAGTCGGTCTACGGATGAATCCATCCAAGCCATCATCGACGGGATGAAATGGGTGGGGCTCGATTGGGATGAGGGCCCCTTTCGCCAGACCGAGCGGATGGAGCTCTATCGCAGCCACGCGATGAAGTTGCTTGAGAAGGGTCATGCCTACTGGTGTGTGTGTAAAGCAGCAGAGTTGGAAGCCCGACGAAAAGAAGCCGAAACGAAAGGGCTCTCGCCTCGCTACGATGGCCGCTGCCGTAATCTGGGAATAGCGAACCCGTCAGGGGATGCCGCTCTTCGGTTCAAGGCGCCTCAGGAGGGCCGGACGGTGGTCGACGATCTGATCAAGGGCAAGATCGCGTTCGACAACAATGTACTGGACGACCTGATTATTCTCAGGTCCAACGACTATCCGACCTACAACTTCTCTGTCGTCGTCGATGATGCTCTGATGAACATCACTCATGTTGTACGAGGTGACGATCACCTCACTAACACGCCGCGCCAGATACCTATTTTCGAGGCGCTCGGCTTCCCGGTGCCACGCTTTGGCCATCTGCCAATGATTCTGGGCTCGGATAAGGCCCGGCTCTCCAAGCGCCACGGCGCCACCTCGATCATGGCCTACAGAGACATGGGCTACCTGCCCGATGCCATGGTCAACTATCTGGTCCGGCTCGGCTGGTCGCACGGCGATCAGGAACTCTTCACCCGTCAGGAACTGATCGAGAAATTTTCCTGGAAGAACGTGCAGACCTCAGCCGCCGTTTTCAACCCGGACAAGCTGCTGTGGCTGAACGCCGAATACATCAAGACAAGTCCTCCCGATCGGGTCGCTCAGGCGCTGGTGCCTTTCTTAGAAGGGGCGGGCTTGCAAGACGAAGTCCGGGCTATGTCGGCAGACTGGCTGGCGCAGCTGGTTGTGCTGGTCAAAGAGCGGGCCAAGACCTTGGTGGAGATGGTCGATTGGGTTAGGCCGTATTTCGGGCAATCGGTCACACTTGACGAGGAGGCAGCGAAGAAGTTTCTCTCGCCGGCCATGGCGCCGATTCTCGGCAAGCTGCTTGCGCGCTTTGAAGCCTTCCCGGCTTTCTCCAAGCAGGAGTGGGAAGACAGCTTTAAGAAATTCGTCGAAGAAGAGGGCATGAAGATGGGCCAGCTCGCCCAGCCAGTCCGCGTTGCGCTTACCGGTCGCACCGCCAGTCCAGGCCTGTTCGAGGTGATGGAAGTTCTGGGGCGAGACCGAACGTTGTTCCGGCTCCGGAAAGGGATCGAGCGGGCATCCCACGCGTGAGGCGGTTTTTATCTCTAACAGGCTGCGGAAAAACGATGCCGTTCAGGCAGAAATTCAATGGTGCGCATGTCTAGCACAATGGGAAAACAATCCCGCAGGATGCTCAAACAGTTCCCTGTTCTCACCCGCCCGACCCCGGCGCGCGGCTCGACTGAGCTCGCCGAAGTCCAAGACGCGCCGTTCCGCGGTCAAGGCCGCAGCGAGTGAAAGGGACTGTCGCGGCTCGACTGAGCTCGCCGAAGTCCCTTCCGATCGGCGACTGTCCCTGTTTAAATAGCGGGACAGGCACCGGCAATGCCGGAGCCAGTCCCCTGAGGCTTCTGAACGAGGCGAGAACGCCGCTGGCGGACTGTTTGAACATCCTGCTAAATCAGCGCCGATCTTGACGAAGTCGAGAGCTGTATATTACTGTGAGCGTCGGTTGGGGGATCGTCTAGCGGTAGGACGTCAGTCTCTGGATCTGACTACCTAGGTTCGATTCCTAGTCCCCCAGCCAATAATCTTTTCCACGCCGTACTATCCAGATCTCCGTTTCGGTTCCGTACCGCGCTGGGGGATCGTCTAGCGGTAGGACGCCGGTCTTTGGAGCCGGCTACCTAGGTTCGATTCCTAGTCCCCCAGCCACTACTTCCTGCAGTTGGTCTGCCAGTCCGAATCAACTCAACGATGCCAAGTCGATGACGAATCGAAACCGCACATCGCCTTTCAGGACTCGTTCGTAGGCTTCGTTGACCTGCTGGATCGGAATCACTTCAATATCGGATTCGATCTGGTGCTCGGCGCAGAAATCGAGCATCTCTTGTGTTTCGCGGATGCCGCCGATGACGGAGCCGGCGATTCTGCGCCGGTGCATGATGAGTGGAAATGGTTCGAGCGGCGTCGGTTTGTCCGGTGCGCCGACGAGGATCATCGTGCCATCGGTCTTCAAGAGATTCACATAGGCATTGTAGTTGTGTGGAGCGGAGATGGTATCGAGGATGAAATCGAAATTCCGCTGCAGCCGCGTGAACGTATCGGGTTGCGAAGTGAGGGCGAAGTCTCTGGCTCCCAACCGTTCAGCATCCTTTCGTTTCCGCTCCGAGGTGCTCAACACCGTCACTTCGGTGCCCATGGCTTTTGCGATCTTCACGGCCATGTGGCCAAGCCCGCCTAGCCCCGCCACTGCCAGTTTGTGATATTTCCCCACACCCCAATGGCGAAGGGGAGAATAGGTGGTGATGCCTGCGCAGAGTAACGGAGCTGCTCTGGCCGGCGAGAGGGTTTTGGGAATCCGCAGCACGTAGTTCTCATCGACAACGATCTGGGTCGAGTACCCACCTTGCGTGACCTGGCCATTCTTGTCGCGCCCACTGTAGGTGAGGAGCATTCCTGCTTCACAGTACTGCTCCGATCCCTCGCGGCAAGCGGCGCAGGTTCGACAGGAATCGACGAAACAGCCGACACCCGCTGTCTCGCCGATACGGAATTGCTTAACCGCCTTCCCCGCCTGCGCAATCGTGCCGACTATTTCATGGCCTGGCACCATAGGAAAGAGCGATCCGCCCCATTCATCCCGAGCCTGATGGATATCCGAGTGGCAAATGCCACAATGGGTAATCTTGATGAGGACATCGTGAGCACCCACGTCTCGTCGTTCGAATGAAAAGGGTTGCAGGGCGGCTTTCGCTGTTAACGCGGCAAAGCCTGTTGTGTGTAGCATGGGTGGTCTCCCTCGACAGCTTGGCCTAACTTTCCTGTCCAATATTGTCTGTCTTCTCGTCCTGGTGAGAATCAGCGGAAGAAGAATCCATTGTGAGGGGAGGCCCAGGGATTCGATACTGTTCCGCTGCCCATGTTCCCAAATCCGTAAGCTGGCACCGTTCCGAGCAGAACGGACGCCACGGATTCTCTTCCCACGTCGTGGGTTGACGACAGATGAGGCAGGTCATGTGCCCAGTGTAGCACCGTTGGGGGGAGGGAAGAAAAGCCTGTGCTGCAATGAGGACCGGTCAGTACTGTGGGGCTGACCGTGGTGTGGCGACGTGGAGGAATCGTCGTAGTCGGCTGCGGTCCAGTTCGGTGAGATTCAGGAATTCCACCCCGAATTCGCCATGGTTCGCCCACCGGACGGCGGCGGAATGGACGGTAATCGGTGAGCCTAAGTCGGTCGCCCGTATCAGTAGTTTGACTCCAGTACCGGGATTGACGGGGGCAGCACTCGTCACTGCGCAGCCCCCGGCGGAAATGTCGAACATTGTGCCTTCGCGAATATCGGTGTTCCCGATTGTCGAAAAGAAGACCGGTAACTCAACAGGGATTCGGGGATGTTCCCGACATTCGATCATGGCTGCCTCCGGAGTGCGTGAGCGGGCGTCGTCTTCTCGAAGAATTTGACGCTGATGGCGTTCTGCTTCATTTTTTTCACCAGGCCCACGTAGGTCACATCGCGAATAATGCTGGTGAATTGTGCGCGGTAGTTGCTCACAATGCTGGCGCCGTCAATAACGACATCATAGACCAACCAGTCCCCTGAGGCATGCATTAAGCGAAAATCAACGTGCGTGTCGACCTTCTGGCCTTTGAGCTGGGTCTTGACCTCGGCAAACTGATCCTCCCGCTGCTCGCCCAGGTAGACGACCTGTTCGTCCGTATGTTCGTTGATTCTGCCGGCGAAGGCGTCTCGCAGCAGTTGGATAAAAAGCCCCACAAACTCCTGCCGCTCTTGTTCATTAATATCAGACCAAGGAGTGCCCAAGGCGCGTTTCGCCATCTCTTCGTAACTGACGCGGCGCATAACAATGCGCTCGATTTCGTGGCGCCGCTGTTCGGCTCGCTCTGGTGCTTTCAGGCGCGCATCGTCCAACACCTGGATCAGTTCGGCGACGGTATTCTTGACGGCTTCAGTCGCGGCTGATTCGGCAGGAGTTGTCGAGAGCTCTGCGGCTTTCAGCGAAGGTGAATTCCAGGCAGATATAAGCGAGCAGACCAGCACGACTGCTTGAACGAGCCGTTGCGAGACATGCTGTTGTAATGTTCTTTTTGTAGGGGCTGTCAGTTGCACCCCTCAAGCCTAGCAGGGATGCTCCGGATGTACAGACGAGCAGAAGCTACCGGAAAGAAGGAAGAAACGACATTAAGAGAGTGACGAAAAATGGCCTAGCGGGCCTGCTGGGCCTTTTCAATCTTGGCCCAGGCATCTTTGAGAGACACGGTCCGATTGAAAACGAGTGCCTGTGCAGAGGAATCGGGGTCGACGCAAAAGTACCCTTGCCGTTCGAATTGGAAGCGGGATCCGGGCTGGGCCGCACGGAGCCTTGGCTCGACCAAACATCCGGTGAGGCGTTCGAGGGATTGGGGGTTTATGTACAGGGTCCAGTCGTGATCGGCGGGGATTTTAGCTGGGTCGGTGATGAGGAGCGGATTGTAGAGGCGCACTTCTGCATCGGCGGCGTGAGACGCAGCGACCCAATGAATCGTGGCCTTCACTTTTCGCCGATCTTGCGACGATCCGCTTTTCGTTTCCGGATCATATGTGCAATGCAACTCGGTGACCCTGCCTGAATCCGGATCCTTCGTCGCACTCACACACTTGATGATGTAGGCATAGCGCAGCCGGACTTCCCGGCCCGGAGCGAGGCGGTAGAACTGCTTGGGAGGATCCTCCCGGAAATCGTCCTGCTCGATGTAGAGGGTCCTGGAAAAAGGAACTTTTCTGGTTCCTGCGGATGGGTCTTCTGGATTGTTCACGGCATCCAGCTCCTCCACCTTGCCCTCTGGATAATTATCGATGACAATTTTCAACGGCTTGAGGATCGCCATCACGCGCGGTGACCGTTTGTTCAAATCCTCACGGATGAAGTGTTCCAGTAGTTGCATCTCAACGATCGCATCGCGTTTGGCGACTCCGATATGTTCGCAGAAGGCGCGGATCGCTTCTGGGGTAACGCCTCGTCGACGGAGCCCTTTGATTGTTGGAAGACGCGGATCATCCCATCCGGCTACCAACTTCTTCTCGACCAGTTCAAGTAGCTTACGTTTGCTCATCACCGTGAAGGTGAGATTGAGGCGGGCGAACTCGATCTGTTGCGGGCGGTGCGGAGCGTCGGCTTCCGCCACAACCCAATCGTACAAGGGGCGGTGATCCTCAAATTCAAGCGTGCAGATTGAATGCGTGATCCCCTCGATGGCATCGGATAGCGGATGAGCAAAATCATATGCGGGATAGATGCACCAGGCTGTGCCCGTTCGATAGTGGGTAGCATGCCGGATCCGATAGAGCACTGGATCGCGGAGATTGATATTGGGAGAGGCCATATCAATCTTCGCCCGCAAGACGTGGGCGCCGTCGGGAAACTCTCCTGCCCGCATGCGTTGGAATAGGTCGAGGTTGTCTTCGACGGCTCGCGTTCTGTAGGGACTGTTCCGCCCTGGTTCCGTAAGCGTGCCGCGATGCTCGCGCATGTGATCGGCCGTGAGGCTATCGACGTAGGCTTTGCCCTTCTTGATCAAGGTGATGGCGAAAGAATACAGCTGCTCAAAATAGTCCGATGCGTAGAACATGTTCCCGTGCCAATCAAATCCCAGCCACCGTAAGTCTTCTTGGATTGCCTGGACGAATTCGGGATCTTCGGTGGTCGGGTTGGTGTCATCGAATCGCAAGTGGCAGATGCCCCCTGGATTCTCGTTGGCGATTCCAAAGTTGAGACAGATGGATTTGGCGTGGCCGATATGGAGATGCCCGTTCGGTTCCGGAGGAAATCGGGTGACGACACGGCCGCCATATTTGCCGGCTTTGCGGTCTGCCGCTACGATATCGCGAATGAAGTCAGAGGGGCTTAACGGCGCTGGTGTCGTCATGAAATCTCGTCTTCGTTGGATCGCCGGACCACCATATGCGGTCAATGCTGCGGGGCAGTTCTACCACAGACAGGCCGAGGGGAGGAATGGGGAAGGGGTTAGGAAGACGATTCCGTCGTTCGATGGCTCGGCAGCTGCATCACATTGAAGTCTTTTTGAGCGATGAGGTGGCCCTCCATCCTCAATCGGAACTCGTAGCGACCGGGGGCGGGGAAGATCAACGAGGGAATGTTGATGCCGAAATCGGAAATCTGGAGGCGGTCCCCAATCACAATGTTCGGGAGAGTTGCGCGGCACACCAGTTGTTCGTCGTTGAGGTACACCAAGTCGATGTCGAAGTGATAGGTGCCCTCGGCATCCGTGAGGCAAAAATATAGTCCCATTTGTTGATGTTGGAACGGAAAGGCGACGGCTTGGAGATGGGTGAAAATGCCGATCAGGCTTTTCTTTTTCGTCAGGCTGTCTTCAATGACCTGGTCACAGACCAGGAAGGCTTGGACGCTCGGTTTTGCGATGTCTGTCATAGGTGCCATTCTATAAAAAATACGGTCAATCGCAAAAGGGTTCTTGCATTTCCGGATACATAAAGGACGGCGTCATCCCCTGGGGACGCGCATATCGAACGGAAGGCTCCGCGCTTTCAGATGCCTGTGCGCATATTCTTTACGGCAAGCGAGGTGGAGAGTGAGGGAGTCGTTCTCGATCTCTCTAAAGAGGGGGCTGTCAAGTGCAACGTGAGGCAGAGCTCTCGGTAGGGGCTAAGAGCGACGAGTAGATGTATATCCCGGACTGTGAATGGCTGCTGAAAGTCCAACGAGCTATCGTGCGATGGATCAATGCGGGTGTATTTGGGATCGAGTTTCTTGAGTCGCGGCCGGTGCAAAGAGAGCGATGACGCGTGATGCTCGCAGAAAAGAAATTCAAGATCGGGTAGGGAGCTGTCGCGAGAGTCCTCAACCGAGGACGACCATCCCGCCGCGGTTCTCCACAATATCGCCGAAAAGCGTCATGCCCGAACCGATGCGGCAGTAGTGAGGGGTAATTTCGACCAATGTTCCCTTATGTGAATAAAACTTTCCCGACGTGATCTGGATTTTATTCTCCGACGCCACCCATGCCTCAAGAACAATCTCGTCGGACTGCTGGTCAGACAGGCGAACCCACGGGGCATCGGTCGGCGAATCGCTTTGGGCTTGATGGATATCGATGGTGAATTGCCCGGCCTGATTCAACACCAACACGTTCCGGCGGAGATGCGCGATGTGGGTGCCGCCTTCACCATAGAGATCGATCGTCACGAGGAGCAGCCCTTGTTCTGGTCTGGATTCGAGGACGAGCTGTTCCTTCCCGTGAATCTTGACCACACCGTTGGTGTTGCGAAAAACATTTGATCCGATGAGAAGTTCAAGGCCCAGCTTCTGTGTCTCCGCTGCGGCCGTATCTGTGTGGGAAGAGGGTCCGGTTCTTCGAGGTTCAACCGTTTCGTCCATCATGGTCCCCAGGAGAACGATTTCAGATTCTGGTCGTGTGCGTTGAGCGCATGTTGCGTGCGGCTTGTCGCAACGCGTTGGCAGGCTAGGCTCTCGGCCTCTATTCTGTCAAGAGTGTCCTGCCTGGAAAGCCCCCGCACCAAGCTGGGCTCGCGTGCTGATAGCGACTAGCCCGCATTATTCACGACCCATGAGCGTTCGTGAATCATGCGCCGACAGGTCGGCTCCTCTGCACCTGTTGGTTTCGACAGGCCGTACGGCCGGCTCAAGGCTAGCCCTGAGCGAAGCCCTACCCCTGCGGGGCGAAGTGGTTCGACAGGCTCACCACCCTGAGTAAAATCGAAGGGTCGAAGCCCGCAGGGTGGACTCTTCACGCTTCGTGAATAATCCGGGCTAGCGTGTCGTCGTGCTCTCATTCCCGTGGCGGTCCGTTGCAGTCACGCAGATCATCGCGGTTTGTTCGCCCTGGGTTTGAATCGGTACAGTAATGGTTTCGGAAATCTGTCCTCCTCCGGTCGGTTTCGTGGCCGGTATGTCTTTGGCGAGCGTGCGTCCGTTGCCCAGATCATAGTAAATGGTTGTCTTGGCTAGATCGTTGAGTGACCCTCCCGCTACGGTCACGGACGGTTCCGTGTAGGAGACCGTAACCGTTGGCTTTGCCGCACTGACCTTCGCATGGATTGAGTTCGGACATTGGACAGTGGTAGACGGCACCCCTGCGCGACCGGCGCATCCCCAGCCGCCGCTCGTGGCGCACAGTACAAGGAGCGTCAGCGCAAATCGAACGGATACGTTCCGAGGCTGGACTTCAAGGATGTGCGGAGGCGCTAGAGCGTGGTCATCACGCATAACAGGTTCCTCCTTCGCAGACGATATCAGGTCCCGCGAACCTGCTCAATCCGATTTCCGCAGGGCTATTTATAGTCTAGGTGCGGGAAGGTCGCAAGACCGGTGGCTCGCCAAGGGCGGCCCATTTTCATGAAGATGGCACCGGGGCGGCGACTTCGTTGCAAACCGAAAAGGGCTTATGTTACGGTCCTCCTCCTGTTCCTCTTCCCATCTGCCTCCAACGAGTACGGAGCTTTCCGCACCGGCGGAGAAGAGCGGCATGAGCACGGATGGTCCCATCGTCTAGCCTGGCCTAGGACGGAGCCCTCTCAAGGCTTAAACACGGGTTCGAATCCCGTTGGGACCACCATTCGATGCGCCGGGGAAGCCCTCGCAGGTGCTTCCCGTCTTACTCATGGCAGGCCACCCTTTCTCCTACGGATTGCCGGCGCATCGAATGGTGCCCCGAGCCAAGTCGAGGGGCTTCCGAATGAATTTCGTCTACATGATCCGTTGCGCTGACGGCACCATCTATGTCGGGCATACCAAGAATCCCGAGATACGTGAGAAGGAACACAACGCCGGGCGTGGGGCACGATACACAGCAACACGACGCCCTGTCCGTCTGGTCTACAGGGAAGCCCTCAAATCGGTCAACGCGGCGGTCCGTCGGGAACTTCAACTGAAGCGGTGGAGCCTGGCCAAGAAGGAAGCCCTTATTGCCGGTGATTTAGAACGCTTGAAGCAACTCAGCAGGCGACCAGCTTGACCGTAGTTTTGGATTCTGCTTTCGCACTTCGTGGGGCCGGCGCCTCTTTATCGCGGCATTGTCGTTGATGGCGCCGGATGAAACCCGCCTGTGAAGGTGGTTCTCCTGCTTGTGCCGTCCGGATGAGCTAGCCAATGGGTTCTGTAGACCTCAGCATCCCTCCACGCCCGCAGCGACTCGTCGGAAACTCAGAATGTCCGCCGGGGTTACCCAGATCAGGGCCGCAGGAGGCAGTACCAGTTAGGCCGTGGTTGTCTTGACTTAACGCGCATGACGAGATTATGACCGATCGCGGATGAGTAGGGAGACCCCGACATGGCCACGACGACGATCTCACCCAAGTTCCAAATTGTGATCCCCAAGGAAGTGCGCGACAAATTGCATCTCAGGCCGAGACAGCGCCTTCACGTCGTAGAGAAGGGTGGCCTCATCACCCTGGTGCCGGCTGTTCCGCTCACATCGCTCAAGGGAGCGCTGAAAGGCATGTCCAAGGCAGATTTTAGAGAGAAGTAGGACCGAGTGTGAAGGTCCTCATCGATTCCCAGCTTCCTTCTATATATTCATACATCAGAGGTGCTCCAATTGGAGGTTGGCGATGTCTGTACGGTGAGATGATGGACTACCCCTGAGAGTCAGGTGACAGCAGACTGCACCTCGTGGTTGGCGGCCTCGTCGGTCAGCCATAGTGAATCGATTGATCTTTAGTTCCGAGCATGTAGGCTGATCATGATCGAAGAGACTCACATGACGAAGGGATACGAGCAGACGATTTTAGAGAAGCTCCGGCAGTTGCCACCGAAACGGCTTGCCGAAGTCGAAGATTTCGTTGATTTTCTGGTGCACCGTGAGGCGGATGAGCGTGGGCTGACCCATGCCGCCGGACAACTTGCCACAACCGCCTTCACGCGAGTTTGGGACAACCCCGCCGACACCGACTATGACCGGCTCTGAATTTATGGCGCGGGTCCCGGGGACGTCGGCCGACTTCTGTCTCGGAGTGCAGAGAGCTGGCTGCTACGTCAATTGGTACACCGTTCCTACGGCCGGCGGGGTGATCGCTTTGCGCACAAAATCCTCTCGCACTTGTTCGAGGCGGCGCATAGCGTCGGGGGAGTAGTACGCCTCTCCGCATTCCGTGCAGGCCTCGGCATCCACGACCACCAGGAGATGATCGTTCCCAATCTTGATCTCGGCTTCCACTTTTTGCGCTCTGACCTCGCCTCGCTTACAGATTACGCATGTCATCGCAGTTTCCTCCGTCGCCAATCGGCTTCCCATCGCGTTGGATCCGGTTGATAGACCGTGATGATGATCAGTCGGCCTTCGTCCAGGACCGGGGCACAGACGATGTGTAAGGGCCTCTGTTGCCGCGCATATCCAAAAATGAGGCAACTCGAATACGGCACGTCCTCAGGATACTCTTCGATGATCTCGCCGGCGTCAAGCACGGCCAGGATTTCGTCGGTGGAAATGCGGCCCAACGGCTCCGTTCCCATCCTTACTGTTTCCACGTCTCCACGACTAAATCGGGAATCCGCTGGAAGTGGGCGAGGTTATTCGTGACCACTGTGCGTTGCGCGTCGAGCGCCGTCGCGGCGATGAGCAAGTCGGCATCCGGCAGCAACGCGCCGCGCCGATAGAGCTCCGCGTACAGTGTGGCCGCACGTTCGATGACGCGGTCTGTTAGAGGGAGGATGAGACAGGCCTGACACAGAGCTTCAAACGCGACCTCTTGAGCCTGGGCCTGCTTGGCCTTAAGGCCGCGCAGGATTTCATACCGGGTGATGATCGAGAAGGCGAGCCGTTTGTGCTCGACTAGATAGAGGCGTGCCCGGTGCATTACCTGTGGGTGTTGCTTGAGCAGTTCCGAGAGGATATCGGTATCGAGAAGGGCGGCAGCCTGAGGCATCAGGCCGCGGGCTCACGGAAGAACTGCCGGCGGTCCAAGGCGATGGTCTCCACTTGCGCGACCTGCTCGGCCGTCAAGCCTTGATAGACGCGCGCGGCGCGCTGCAGAATCTCGTCCGCACTCACGGCCACGTCGGTGTCCACCGTCACCTGCACCTCGGCCTCGTCAGCCAGGGCCAACGGCTCCAGCGGCTGCAGAACGCCATCGTGGTACCGCGCTTTGATTGTTTGGCGCATGATCATTACCCCCACGATCCAGTCACGTTGCCAATCCTATCCCAAATGCTTGAAAAAGAAAATGGCGACAGGCACCATGTGCATCACCTACTTATCCGTATGCCAAAGAACATCGTCCAGCGGTAGGACTCAAAGTGAAGCATGACTTGGAGATCGAAGTGAGGAAAAGGGCGCTTGTGCTGAGACCCCACTTATGCCAAGTCTATCGACTGGAGGATCTGGTCAAGCGCATGACCCCCCGCAATGTGCACAAGGAGGTCGACTTCGGCGGGCCTGTGGGTCGAGAGGTGCTGTAATGAGCAGGCGTTCTCTTTATCTCCTTACATCACCCCGCCCCCGCAACAACTTGTCGGAAATGTAGAATGTCCCTGATTCTCGCCCTCATTGGCGGCATCATGCCCGATTTCGGTCACATTGTTGAGCGCATCGGTGATTTTGATCACCCGATTGAAGACGGCGTCGGTCGTGAAGCGGGTCTCGTGCGGCGCAATAAGTCAATAGTCATGTCTGAGGTGGCCCGGATTTGACAGACACCTTTGAACGGGGACAGCATGTCCCAAGGAGGTGTCCGATGAGTGTACGCAAGCAGTTCACCCCGGAGTTTAAACGTGAGGCGGTGCAGTTGGTGGAGAGTGGGAGCCGTCCAGCGGCCGCGATTGCCCGCGAGCTGGGCGTACGCCGGAACCAGCTCTACAAGTGGCAAACCGAACTACGGGCTCGTGGGAATACGGCGTTTCCCGGGCCTGGGGCCCGCAAGGAGCGGACGACCGAGGTGACCCGTCTGAAGCGCGAGCTGGCGCGGGTGACGGAGGAGCGGGAC
>SPAW01000027.1 GCA_005239465.1 Nitrospira sp.
GGAACTTGTTACCGAGCTTGAGCGGGCCGGCTTCGTGGATCGCGGCGGCAAGGGCAGTCATCGAAACCTCGTTCACTCGAAGGTCGCAAGACCTGTTGCAGTATCCGGGAACCCGAGCGACGACGCCAAGCAGTACCAGATCCGTGCTGTGCGTCTAGCCATCGAGGAGTCGCGAAAATGAAGGATAGTGCGCGTTACATCAAGATCGTCGAGTGGTCCGAGGAGGATCAGTGCTACGTGGGCAGTTCCCCGGGGTTGCTCTACGGCGGCTGCCACGGGGATGGCGAAAAGCGGGTCTTCGATGAGCTTTGCCAGATTGTGGAACATACGATAGCCTTGTACAGAAAGGACAACAAGCCGTTACCTCCTCCCACCTCCGGCCGCGACTTTGTGAACAAGATGCAGCAGGTCGCATAACCTGCCGCTCAACCTCGACGCCCTTACGGCGCGGGGTTACGGCATGACGTTAGGCGGCACAGGGCGGAGTCTTCAATAACGGTGCCTTTTCCTTGGAATCTCATTGCTGAGCATCCCTTCGGATGAATATACTCTCTCATGAGCCAGACCTTCCAGGTGATTCGGGATTTGGTCGCCCGTTGGGAGGTCAAGATTTCGGCGCATGGCTACGATGAGCTGGCCGCTGATGACATCCTGGTCAGGGATATCGTGGCCGGGGTCGAGGAAGGGGTGGTCGTGGAAGAGCATCCGGACTATCCCAAGGGGCCGTGTGTGCTGGTCTTGCAGCGGGACCAGCAAGGGAAGCCTATCCATGTTGTCTGGGGGATTCCCCGACGGGCGTCGAGCCCTGCCGTCGTGGTCACCGCGTACCGCCCGGATCCGGCTGAATGGACCAGTGATTTCCTGAGGAGACGCCCATGACCAGTAAGCGCCAGACCAAATTCGTCCATGAGGGGGAATACGTCGCTGAAGTCGAGGTGCAGCTAATCGAGTCGGCGGAGGGGTGGGCACCATATTTGTCGCTGGAGGATGCCCAGAAGTTGGACGAGGTGCGGGAGGCGCTGCGGCGGGGCGATCTCACGACCGCAAGCAAGCTGGCCCGTGTCTTCCGTCTCACCCCTGTTACCGGGTAGGTTCCCCTCGATGATCGACCGGGGGGCATGGCCCTGATTCGTACCTTCCCTAACGCTATTTCTCAAAGGGACGTTCCGGTGTGCTGCCTAACCAAGCGCTTCAGGCTGACAGGGACCGAGTTCGGTTCCTAGGCCTTGTGGGTCTCTTCTTTCCATTGGGTCTCCAATTCGCTCCCAGGAGATGGTCCCTGCGGCTGAGTGCCGCCCCGTTAGACAAATGCAGGGCATGAGAATGGCTTTCGTAATGAGAACAAAGAGCAACATAATTAGATGGGTGTGGCTTATTGTGTTTGTGGGATTTTCTGTGGTCTTCATTAGTTCCCGAGCAGACGGTAATCCGTTAACGCAGGCGGATATCGAAATGGTCATGTCTGTCAGGAATACGGCGGATACATTGCGTGAGGAGGCGTTAGTGCAGGCGGCAAGAAGCCGGGCAGGAAAGGAAAAATCATTTACTGAATTGATGGGCCAGGTTCAACGTATCGGTCAGGAGGCGGATGAACGCGCATGCCGACATCACGGCGTGCAGGTAAGTGAATACCGCCAGAAGCTGCGGCGGATAGTGAACGTGAGCGATCTGGTCGCACTCGAGACCGTAAAGGGTGAGTTACAAGAGGAACTCCAGAAACGCCAATCGATGAGTGAAGCAGATCTGCAAGCAGAAGCCAAACGGCAGCGTGCTTCAGCTGAAGAATGGTTTCATCAATTCGAAGCCAAGAGATCATCCGATACAACAACAGGCACCAAGAAAGCCACTCCATCAGACGATGTGACAAGAGGTACGACAAAACCCGCGCTCCCTGAGGGTTACGTGGATTCACTCGATCAGACCGTCATGAAACCGATGCGCCAGCAAGTGGCGTCCGGTGAGTGGGTAGAGTCCGTTCGGCAGGCGAACAAGCATCGCATAGAGGAGATTCGGCGACAGATCAGCAAGATCAACGTGCAACTCGCGGCACCTGCGATGCGCCAGGCAACAGCCGATAAGTCGGTCGTGTTGGCCGTGCTCGACGCGAAGACACTCCAAGAGCTGCCCGCTTCGCTAGAGGATATACCGAACAAACCGGGAGAGAAATAACGCAAGAACGGGCTGGAGACAGCCCATGGGCGCCCACTCTCACAGGTACACGGCTCAAGCGTCAGCGGCGGTAATTGGGCGACGTTTGGGATCGAGTCAGGGTTTCATCAGAAGGATCAATCAATGCCTAACAAGACGCTGCACCTGACCGCTGTTCCGCTGCGCTTCATAGCGGCAGGTGAGCTTGGACGTTAGCCCGACATCCGGTTGACGGGTCCTCCGCATGTGATTAGAATGTAATCACGTACAACTTGTGAAGAGGTTCTCTGATGAAGACCCGCTTGGTTCGCGTCGGCAATTCCCGCGGTGTCCGCTTGCCTAAACCGTTGATTGAAGAGGCCAGACTGACGGATGAGGTGGAACTCCGCGTCCGGGATGGTGCCATCGTGATCGCGCGAGTGGCCTCGGCGCGCTCCGGG
>SPAW01000028.1 GCA_005239465.1 Nitrospira sp.
TTTGGAGCCATGTTCGCGCCAAAACCGTTTGATGTGGCCAAAGAGATGGTACGCGTGACCCGGCCCGGAGGTTGGATCATTATGGGGAACTGGATTCCCAATGATCCGACATTGGTCGCACAAATCTTGAAAATCAGCTCCTCGTACTCGCCACCACCGCCGGAAGGCTTCGTTAGTCCTATGACGTGGGGGATCGAGAGCAACGTGATAGAGCGATTTGCAGGCGCGGAGGTTCCGAAAGAGAATATCTCTTTCGTCAAGGACACGTTTAGCTTCAACTATCCCAGCACACCCTCTGAGCTGCTTGGTACATTCAGAAAATACTATGGGCCAACCATGAATGCGTTCGAAGCTGCAGAAAAGAATGGTCGAGCCGGTGATTTACAGAATGAGCTGGAAGTTCTGTTCAACAGCCAAAACAAAAGCCCAAGCAAGGATACCACTTCCATTCCTGCGACCTTCTTGCGCGTAACTGTTTGCGCGTAGTTGCCCAGGAACCCCGAGTAGAAAACGAGGGTCAGTTCTTGACCTTGCACCTCGGACGAAACCGATAGACGGGAATGAATAACCCGAACCATTTCGCGGCGCGTGGCGGTCCGGCTCCCAATTCGTCATTCGTGAAGCGTCGTTCGTCCGAACTATTCACCATTCACCATTGAACATGGAGCATTCTGCCCACCCCACCCCGCCATTCCATTACCCGAGGCCTGGAACGCTTGTCGGAACGGGGCTAAATGAGTATCCTGTGCAGACAGAAACATGAGTGCGTAGCGTGACCACCACTGACATGTTGAAAGCCAGACGGGACGGTATCCTCCAACTTGCCGCGCAGCACGGAGCTCACAATGTGCGTGTGTTTGGGTCCGTAGCCAGAGGAGAGGCAGGCCCAACAAGCGACGTGGACTTGCTGGTCGAGATGGACCACGGACGCAGTCTGTTGGATTTGATCGAACTCAGTCAGGAGTTGGAAGCATTCCTCCAACGTAAAGTCGATATCCTCACTGATGGGGGACTCAGTCCTTACCTTGAACAGCGCATCCAAGCCGAAGTCGTCCCATTATGAAGGACGACCGCATCTACCTGCTGCACGTTCGAGACGCCATCCAACACATTCTCTAGTACACCGCAACCGGTAAAGAGGACTTCTTCGCGGATCGGAAAACTCAAGACGCGGTCGTGCGCAATCTCGAAATCATCGGCGAGGCGACCAAGCGTGTGTCCACCTCGCTCAAAGACGCTCATCAAGACATCTCATGGAAGCCCATCGCCGGCATGAGAGACAAACTGATCCACGATTACTTTGGCATCAATCTCCAACTTGTGTGGGACGTTGTCGAACGAGACCTACCCGCCTGGAAGCTCAAGGTCACACAGCTCCTGGAATCCCTCGGCAAGAAATCCTAGCAGCAATCTCTCTGGTAAGTAGAACGGCACCAGAAACCCTTTCGCGCACGTGGCGGGGATCTGGTCCATCTGGTCTATCTGGTCTGTCTCGTTTGTTTGGTTCGACGAACGAGAGAGACAAGACAGACCCACACACCAGAGAAACCGCCCTGGGGTCGTCGTCCATGAAGCGTCGTTCGTCCGGACAATTCAACATTCACCATTCAACATTGAACATTCCTACCCCCCCCCCCCCCCTCACACAGCGATGGACCAGGCCGACTCTGAAACAGTAGAATGTCCCGGTTTGTTCACTCGCAATAACCCTTGTCATTAAAGGAGGGCGCCATGGCTACTTATCTGATGCTCCTCAACTGGACGGATCAGGGAATCAGGACTGTAAAGGAGTCGCCGAAGCGGTTGGATGCGGCGAAAAAGCTTGCCAAAGACTTGGGTGGTGAGATCAAGACTGTTTACATGACGCAAGGGAGTTTCGATCTTGCCGTGGTCGCAGAGATGCCCAATGACGAGAAGCTGGCCAGCTTCGTCTTGAAACTTGGGTCAATGGGAAATGTGCGAACCACGACGCTCAAAGCCTATCCGGAAGACGAATACCGGAAGATTATCGGCGGTCTGAACTAAACCGTCCTATGCCGCTGCAGATCAGAGTCATCCAGAGCAGCATCCTGGACGTGGATGTGCAAGTTATCGTCAACGCCGCCAACAGTTGCGGGATCATGGGGGTGGCGTAGCAGGGGTCATCAGGCGGGCGGCAGGAAAATAATACTGTACCTGGAAACATTTCGCAGTGTATTGCGGGACGATGCTGGACCTGTTACTGGTCCGCTCCGGCGTGTTGTGAAAGCACGGTAGAAGATATGACGAGGGCTTGCCCATGAACAAGAAGTATTGGTTGTACGGGTTGGCCGTCGTGATTGGAATCGTGGTGCAGTTGTCGTCTCCACGGTTTCCGGAAGAAGAGAAGCCTGGGATTCGAGTGGTATTTTCTCGTTGGCATGCCGGTGGTCTGCGCCGCATCTGCCGTACTTGGCTTTATTGAGCCGAGCAGGCCGTGGCGATGAGGGATCGCTCCCCTTGTTGGCCAGTTTCCTGGATGCTATTAACTCAAAGGCCGGGTAATCTCTTGCCACTTGGCTTGGTGATGTTCGGTGTGCTCTCCATGCCATCGATCATTACGGCACGGATCGGCGCAGTATTTGGAAGTAAGCGTACGACATAATGGGGTCAGAAACAGCAGTGGCCGGACCAGGAGAGAGTTACGGCAACGGTTTGTGGGGCGCCTGCGGATCGAGCTGCCAGCGAGATTGAACTTCATCCGATGGTAGAGCATCGATCTTCAAAGCTCGTATTATCCATGGAATAGGTGGCCCCTGCAGGACTACGGACGTGAGCGCAATAAAGAACACCATGTGAAAAATCGTGTCGGCCTGCTTGATCCCGGCCAATAAGGGAAACGTGGCCAGGATAATCGGCACGGCCCCACGGAGACCCGCCCAGGCCACAAGAGTCTGTTCTCGAAACGGCATCGGCGAAAAAGCCAGCGCCGTGTGGACACTCGCAGGGCGGGCGACGAAGATCAGGAAGAGGGAAACCAGGAGCCCCACCCAAGCGATTGGCGCGAGCCGTGCCGGAAATACTTGTAACCCCAGCATCAAAAACATGGTGACCTGCATCAGCCAGGCCAGCCCATCGTGAAAACGCAAGATACTCTGCTGGTGAGTAAACGGCTTTCGCTGCATGATGAGCCCCGCCAGGTACACGGCCAGAAAGCCACTCCCGTTGAGGAACGCGGTCAGGCCGTAGGTCAGCAGCGCCAGCGCCACCGACAGCACCGGATAAATGCCTTCCAACTCCAAGTCGAGCGCATTGAACGATCGTCTCATGATCTCTCCCATTGCAATGCCAAGCACCACCCCCACGGCCATTTGCATCACAAAGAATGAGACAAGCTCTCCGAAGGAGGTCGAGGGTTCCGTCAACAGTCGAATCAGCGCGATCGTTAGCACGACCGCCATCGGATCGTTGCTGCCGGATTCCAATTCGAGCAATTGGACCAATCGCCGGGGGATCTTGGCGTTCCGCGCCCTTAGCACCATAAAGACGGCCGCGGCATCGGTGGACGACACAATCGCGCCGAGCAAGAGGCCCTCCAGAAATGAGAACCCCTGGACCCAGGAGACAAACATCCCGACCAGCAGCGCAGTGAGCAGAACCCCGATCGTCGAGAGAGACAACCCCTGCCACAGGATGGGACGCACCCCCGCCCACTCCGTGTCCAATCCGCCCGCAAACAGAATCAAGACGAGCGCAATGATACCCATCGACTGAACCAGAGACGGATTGTCGAAATAGATGCCGCCGAGACCGTCGGACCCCGCCAACATGCCGATGGCGAGGAACAAGACCAGTGAGGGGATGCCAAACCGATTCGAGAGCTTGATCGTCAAAATGCTCAGAATGACGAGGCCGGAGAAAACGATGAAGATCAACTCAATGGAAGTCGGCATCTTGCTATTGTTGTTTGAGGTTGTTCGACGCGACCCGATGCGGTCTATTACACAGACGACCGGATCACGCTAGCCACAAGATGAGGCAAAGAGTTGTCGCCTAGTCTCATAGAGACCGTGCGGGGAAACAGGCTTTGATCCCTTACTCCGCAACGCGCGGTCAAGAGAGATAGAGCCGGGCATGGATATTGACTTATGAGGACCAGGGGAGAAATAAGCAAACCATTCCGCAGCGCGCGGCGGGGAGCTGGTTCCTCTGGTCTATTTGGTCTGTCTCGTTTGGTTGGTTCGACGAACGAGAGAGACAAGACAGACCGACAGACCAGATAGACTGCCTCTGAATCCCCCTCCCCTCACGCTACGATGGACCAGGCTGACCTGAAAAAGTAGAATGTCCCGATTTCTTTGCCTGTCCTGCGTTGTATCGTTGGGACGCACAAGAACTTCATGAAGGATCTGCACGATGAAGGGTGAGTTACAGGTGAAGCACTCCCTGCGCCACATTCCCTCGGGGATTTGGGTGTTGGGTTTTGTCAGCTTGCTGATGGACATCTCGTCGGAAATGATCCATAGCCTGCTGCCGTTGTTTATGGTCACGATCCTGGGGACGAGCACCATGGCGGTCGGCCTTGTTGAAGGGCTCGCCGAGTCTCTGGCGCTCGTCGTCAAAGTCTTTTCAGGGACGCTGAGCGACTATTTGGGCAAGCGGAAGGGGCTGGCCGTGTTCGGCTACGCCTTGGGCGCTTTCGCCAAACCGCTCTTTGCCGTCGCCTCTGGCGTTGGTCTCGTCTTGACCGCTCGCCTGCTGGACAGAGTCGGGAAAGGTGTGCGTGGCGCACCACGGGACGCCTTGGTCGCGGACATCACCCCACCTCAGATCCGCGGTGCCGCCATCGGCTTGCGGCAGTCCCTTGATACCGTCGGAGCGTTCCTCGGCCCTCTGCTCGCGGTCGGCTTGATGCTGCTCTGGGCCAATGATTTCCGGGCCGTCTTCTGGGTAGCCGTCTTGCCTGGACTGATGGCCGTGGCGCTCTTTTTGTTCGGTGTCCATGAACCTGAGCATCGGCAGACATCCAAGGGCAAGAATCCCATCCGATGGGACAATCTGACCCGCTTAGGGTCAGCCTATTGGTGGGTGGTGGGTATCGGAGCAATCTTCACGCTGGCTCGGTTCAGTGAGGCTTTCTTGGTCCTCCGCGCTCAGCATGGGGGGATTCCCATCGCCCTGGTCCCTCTTGTCATGGTTGCGATGAATCTGATCTACGCCCTATCGGCCTATCCATTCGGCAAGCTCTCCGATCAGATGAGTCACATGAGGCTGCTCACTCTCGGTCTTCTGGTTCTGATTGCAGCCGATTTAGTCTTAGCTACGAACGATCACTGGGGTGTTGTCTTATTAGGCGTCGGGTTGTGGGGCCTTCATATGGGCATGACCCAAGGCTTGCTCGCCACCATGGTAGCCGACTCGGCACCCGCCGATCTTCGCGGGACAGCATATGGCTTCTTCAACCTCGCCAGCGGCCTGGCGATGTTGATTGCCAGCGTACTAGCAGGATTCTTGTGGGATCAGTATAGCGCATCATTCACATTCTACGCAGGAGCCGTGTTTTGCGGGGTCGCTCTCATGGGACTAACCCTTTACCAGCTGAAGAATAAAAAATGAGGGGAAGAAAAATGTGCCAAGACCCATCTCGCGGCGCGTGACGGGGATCTGGTTCATCTCGTTTGTTTGGTCTATCTTGTCTATCTGGTCTTTCTGGTTTGTTTGGTTCGACGAACCAGAGAGACAAGACAAACCAAACCAACAAGACCTACCGCCCTGATCACGTCGTTCGTCGCTCGTCTCTCGTCGTTCGCAAGCGGTGATTGCCCTGGCTCGCGAGATACGCTTCACGGTTCGACCTTTCGACAGGCTCAAGGCCCCGAGCCGAGTCGAGGGGCAGGCTCACCGTCCCGAGCCAAGTCGAGGGACGCTTCACGAGAGACGTTTTTTCCTCCACCCCCTCTACCCACACACCGAGATGGACCAAGCTGACCTGAAAAGGTAGAATGTCCTGGTTTCTTGATCGTGGACGAGTCGCAATTCTGGCAGGATATTGGCGATGCCTCATCCAGCAGCACAAGATTGTTGGAATATTGCATGGAACCGGATTCTAGATAGTTATGCGGGTCTTGTGTGATCGCACTACGAGACAGTAAAAACTAACACGAAAGGGCTATCAGAATGAGATTCATGATTACTTGGCAGTTTCACCAAGGCAAGCTCCACGATGGGTTATCCCTTTTCTTGCAGATGACGCCGGAGCAAGACCGGGCAGACAGGGGAAGCAACATCAAGCTGATTGGCCGTTGGCATGATCTTGTACGAGGCCGAGGTGTAGCCATCTGTGAATCCGACAGTGCCGAGGCTATCTCGAACTGGGCACTAAAATGGAATAGCCTTTTGGATGTAGATGTTGCCGTGGTGTTGGATGACAACGAGGCCCGTGCGCTGGGCAAGAACCGTGCGAAGCAGTCATAGCCGCCTAACACCTCGCTGGAGGCAATAACTGCCTCGCTTTGCCGTCGCGAACCAGCGCAGGCGTGGGAATACAAACGTGCCGGAACCAATTCGCGGCGCGTGACGGGGAGCTGGTCCCTCTGGTCTATTTGGTCTGTCTCGTTTGTTTGGTTCGACGAACGAGAGAGACAAGACAGACCCACACACCAGAGAAACCGCCCTGGGGTCGCCGTCCATGAAGCGTCGTTCGTCCGGACAATTCAACATTCACCATTTAACATTGAACATTCCTACCCCCACCCTCTCCCCTCACACCACGATGGACCAGGCTGACCTGAAAAAGTAGAATGTCCCCACTGCTTTGCCTACGGTGACGCTTTTCATTGGAGGTCGTATGGCAGTGGACTCAACCAAGCCCAAGCGAGTTCTCGTCGTGCATGGTGTGGAGCTCGGGGAGGACGAAGACCAGAACCAACACAACGATATTAGGAAGCTCATCCTCAACCGCCTCAACGGTGCACCTCTTCCTTTCGATACGGAGATGTATCGCTTTGAAAACATCAATGATAAAGCCCAGAAGAGGTTACGGACCGTCCTCTCCCTCTTCGCCCGGAACATGATCGAGCAAAAGGCGATAGACTTAGCTGTCGACATCATCGGGGATGTCGCCATTGCTCGAGCGAAGGCCAGCACCGCCCAGATCATCCGTCAGGGATTAGTCGATCGGATTCTAGAGATCTACGAGGAGGGAAACCCTTTATATCTGGTGGCCCACAGCCTCGGTTCGGTCTACGCTTTTGACGCGGTCAACCATCTCATCAAGTCAGCCGAGCACTTTGACCGGGACAATCGGAAAAGCTGGCCAGTCCAAGGGCTGGTGACCATCGGCTCCCCGCTAGGCCTCAAGATGTTCAAGCGGAATCGCGTCAAGCCACTTGGAGAAGGTCGCAAGTTTTTCCGGTGGATCAACTACTGGGATCGAACCGATCCCATCGTGAGCGGGTCTTTCTACGGCAAACCGGAGGCGCGTTATGACATCGTGGAACGGTTTGCCACGGATGACGAAAACTGCGGCTGGTTGATTCAGGACCGCGTGGTAGACATTGGAAAAGCCTGGCTCATGGCCCATGTCGGCTACTGGCACCACCCCGGCCTGGGAGATGATCTGGTGAGCTTGCTGGGCTAACCGGAACCTGTCACACAAGGCTATCAACCGTAGAGCAGACGCTTGCCGCGTTGCTTCTCCTCTTGGGAGGACCCAATGATGCATCAAGCACTCCGTGGGCTTACCCTCGGGACGCTTCTGCTGTCAGGCTGCGCCCATCATTACATCTATTCGGGAACCCTGGAAGCCGAGGACTCACAGGGAAAACACCGGCAATTCCTTCTCTTCTGGAACAAGACCGAGCGGCCAGTCTGGTTCAATACCAGCGAAGGCACGGTCAGGGTCCTGCCGCAGTGCAGCCTGAACGTGATGCCATATGACGAAAGGCCAGAGGGGATCATATTCCGAGCGCGCGAGAGCGATAAGAAAGTGATCGACCCGGAACAGAATACGCATGTGTGCGGAAGGATTCTGAGCGGAAACCGCGTGGCGGACCTTACCGAAGACTCCCTTTCCCTCACAGTTCTCTGCGCAGACTCACCGCCGGACGACTTGAACCAGGCAAAGCCATACCTTAAAGCCCGTCCCGAACCATACGAATTCACTGTCTCAAGGAAAGAGGTGCCGGACTTCAATGATATCCCCAAGCGACCTCAATGCACGGACACCAACTGACCGTACGGAACTCAGTGCTCAGTCCTTGCAGAAGTGCAACAAGATTTGAGAGGGGAAAAGGAAGGGGAAAAGGTGTCAGGACTCATTTTGCGGTGCGTGGCGGGAATCTGGTTCATCTAGTTCATCTGGTTCATTTGGTCTCTCTCGTTTGTCTGGCTCCGCGGACAAGAGAAACAAGACAAACCAAACCAACAAGACCTACCGCCCTGATCACGTCGTTCGTCCTTCGCTGCCCTCGGTTTCGGGCTTGGAGTTTCTAGTTCCAGGTTTCAGGCATAGCGTCAGGCCTCGCTGCGCGGATTCGATGAACCGTCCTGCTCTAAAGGGGGCAACGACCACAGCAGGCGAGTCAGCGCTTTTGATTCGTGTTCAGCCATTTCTTGGAACTGCACACCGAATGCGGAGCCCCTAACCCAACGCACGACCGCGCTGGGGATATAAATGGGGGCGGCTTGGCGAGGCCGAATCTGAAGTTGAATTGCTGTATCGGAATGCATGGGAATCGGGCTCGCCACCCGACATCCTCCCAGGGAGAGGTCTAGCACAACACCTTCCTCGCCTTGCACTGTACAAGAGGAAAAGACCCCTTGGAAATTGACGGGGTGACGTTGGTGCTTGCGTTGTTCAACG
Organism: Nitrospira sp.; assembly: GCA_005239465.1. Lineage (GTDB taxonomy): Bacteria > Nitrospirota > Nitrospiria > Nitrospirales > Nitrospiraceae > Nitrospira_D. Next base: position 8,822 of record SPAW01000028.1, read on the forward strand.
GCATGTTGCATAAACCCTCCTCGTGCCTTTAATTATATGAGAGCGGGGATTGGCGGTCGAGGAAATTATTCCTTATGGGGGGTAGATAAAGGTGTCAGGCACCATGTTGCGGCGCGTGGCGGGGAACTGGTTCATCTGGTCTTTCTGGTCTATCTGGTTTGTTTGGTTCGACGAACGAGAGAGACAAGACAAACCAAACCAACAAGACCTACCACCCTGATCACGTCGTTCGTAAGCGGTGAGCTTCTTGGCTTGCGAGATACGCTTCACGGTTCGACCTTTCGACAGGCTCAAGGCCCCGAGCCGAGTCGAGGGGCAGGCTCACCGTCCCGAGCCAAGTCGAGGGACGCTTCACGAGAGACGCTCTTCTTTCCCCGCCATGAGCTATCGGCTATACGCCATTCGCTCTTTTCTACACGCCTTCCCCTCACAGAACGATGGACCAGACCGAGCTGAAAACGTAGCATGTCCTGGTTCTTCTACCTCAGTCAGTGCGGTTGGTTGGCTGTTGACCATCGCTCATTGACGGTACGGGATAACAGAGTTCCGATCGAGAAAGCAGTAAGTAGCGGCAACCCGATGGTACTTGCATAAAAAAGCAGGGTTGTTTGCCAACGGTCGAGCTCGCGTGCATCGAGATAGCGAAGGGCAAGGTCACCCCACACCATTGTCCAGATCATCCACAAGGCTATCAGGTAGACGGAACAACCGATGGCGCGTCGCATCGGCGTCGCTTTTGACAGGAGTATGAATCGTAGGGGAATGAGAATGCCACTGAGCAGACAGGCCGCAAGGTAGAGTAAGGCCCCCACCTCACCGTATTGCCCTGTCAAAATCCAGGCCACTTCATAGGCCATGGCCACAGCCACCAAGATCATGGCGGTGATTGCAAGTTGTCGCAGAATTGCACAGCGGATCATGCGGCTCCCCGTTTCAGTAAAAGCGTAGCACCGTCAAACTGCAACGGCTAGAGAATATGGAACGGTGTCCGGACCCATTGCGCAGCGTGTGGCGGGGAGCTGGTTCATCTGGTCTGTTTGGTCTGTCTCGTTTGTTTGGGTTCGACGAACGAGAGAAACAAGACAGACCCACACACCAGAGAAACCGCCCTGGGGTTGTCGTCCATGAAGCGTCGTTCGTCCGGACAATTCAACATTCACCATTTAACATTGAACATTCCTACCCCCACCCTCCCCTCACACAGCGATAGACCATTGACCTTACGCTTTTTGCTTCCCCAACTATACCCCACTTCCCTCGCGCTTGAATTCCGACTCCCTGAACCTTATGATTTGCAGAATTCATATGTTGCCAGAGAGAAGGCGTGACTTGGGGCGTCTGGGGTGGGTCGAGTGCGGAACATCCACATCCACTCGCCTTGCCCTTCCCGAAGAGGCTATGTAAGGATTGCGCGTGCGATTCGACTGATAAGTAATTCACCCGCCTGCGCAGGAAGCCACGGCTGCCCGTCCTCCGCAGTAGTCTGCTACGGAGGGTGGATGAAGCCGTGGAGGAATACACAGCGGGTGTCCTCCGAAGCCTTGCGAAGGAGGACATGCTTCCGGCCTTCGTAGCCTTGATGGCTACTTCGGCGGAGTAGGCTCGGCGGGTTTCGCCGAAACATACAAAAGGGACCACGGCTGCCCGGCCTTCGTAGCCGAAGCTACTTCGGCGGAGTAGGCTAAAGCCGTGGGGCTCCATACGAGCGGATGAAGGAGATGTCCTATGCCTCCCAAAGTTGAGATCGGCCCCATCGTGAAGGTCACGAAGACAGATGATGAATGGAAGAAGCTCCTGTCGCTTGCGGCCTACAAGGTGCTGCGGCATGAAGATACCGAACGGGCGTTTACCAGCCCACTGCATGAGAACCATGTGGCCGGCATCTATCACTGCGCCGGCTGCGACTTGCCGCTGTTTTCCTCTGAGCACAAATACGATAGCCACACAGGCTGGCCCAGCTTCTGGCAGCCGATCGATCCCAATGTGATTGAATCCCGCACCGATTTCAAATTGTTTATACCCCGCACGGAAGTCCATTGCGCCCGTTGTGGCGGCCACCAAGGACACGTCTTCAAAGACGGCCCAAAACCCACCGGCCTGCGCTACTGCATCAACGGGGTGGCGCTGAAATTCGTCGCCTCCTAGCCCTCGAAGGGGCTTGTTATTCCACGTTGCACCAGCACGCCTGCGCCCACAGATGCGAGAACCTTCGCATCTGTGTACAATCTCCATAACCTCAGACAGCATCTACGCGACTTTACCAGGAGATGCGTGATGCAGCAGAACGACTTTCAGATCGGATTCGTCGGTGTAGGCCGCATGGGCGCCAATATGGCGCGCCGCCTCAAAGAGGTGGGCTTTCACCTGACCTCAGTCTTTGACATTCACCACCCTGCCGCCCGTGCGCTTGCCGCAGAACTCCACCTCGAAACTGCGCAGACGCCTGCCGAGGTCGCCAAAGCCTCCTCCCTCATCATCACGGTCGTCTCGGATGATCTAGCCATGCGTTCGATCTTCGCGGAACACGGAGGAACTAGTCTCTTGGCCCACGCGCAAGACCGTCTGTTCATCAATTGCGCAACCCTTTCGCCGGGTCTCCATCATGAAATCGAACGACTGGTGACCGCACGCGGCGGGACCAGTTTAGAAGCCTGCATGGCAAGCAGCATCACCCAGGCGCGCCAAGGCACCCTGTATCTGATGTGCGGCGGCACACCGGATGTGTTTGCCAAGGCCCGGCCTGTCCTCGACGCGCTCAGCACAACGGTTCGCTATATCGGTCCAACGGGGGAAGCGGCAACAGTGAAGGCCCTAGTGAATATGGTGATGAACTGCAACACTGCGGCATTAGCGGAAGGGTTGGGATTAGGCGCGGCTCTCGGGGTCGATCTAACCCTGCTCCGAGAAGTCTTCAGTCAAACCGGCGCAGCCTCACGTGTGCTGGAGACCGACGGAGAAGATATGCAACAACGCGCACACGATTGCTACTTTTCTGCAGCCCATGCCGCGAAGGATTCCGTCATTGCGCTCGACTTGGCCAAGAACGTAGGTCTCTCACTCCCTGTCGCTCAGGCAACACTCGGCCAGTACCGACGTTTGATTGAATTAGGAAAGGGCGATCTGGATAAATCAGCGGTTGCGGAACTGACGTTCAAGGATCGACTAGGATCGTAGCCATGAGAGCTAGTCGGATTCAAGATACCGCGAGGAATCGGTCCAGGTCGGACTCTCGAGCAAGCCCCACCAGCAGAGTTCCATCGGACCGCACGAGCAAGGGCACTCCGGCTTGCCCCATGCTGCGCCAGAGGTCATCCCAGCCGTCAAGGATGTGCGCAGTTGCCTCGTCCTTCTCGATCAGTCCTTGAGGATCAAGGCCGAGTGAAGCCAGCGCCTCACCCAAGACTCCGACATCAGAAATGTCCCGTCCCTCACGCCAGAATAACCAGTACAAGCGACGGACGAGCGCGCTTCCCTGTGCCACATCTCTTGCCAACACCTGAGCCGCCAGTTGGATTGCCGGTCTTGTATTAGGTTTGCCTTCAGGAACCACAATGGGAAGCATCGGCGCCAGCCGCCCGACCATTGTCACTTCATGGCGCAGCTCATCCAACAGCCGGCCGTTCCAGCGCGCCATCGGGATCGGAAGATGCGGCGCATGCTGCACGCCACGCCACTCAACCAACTCCATGACCCCACAGGCATGCAACCGCTCATGCATCGCATAGCAAAAGGGACAGTTGAAATCGCTGTAGAGAGCAAAGCGACCGGAAGCGCCGACATCACTCATAACGCCACCCTACCCCAACCCACGAAATGGAGTCCATTAGTAATTCAGACTGGTTGTGACAGATGCGGCTTGGGGGAAACCTCGCGCCGATTTTTCCGACAGCCACCGGGCGAATGGGCAGAGACCGCATGGCCGAAATGTATGAAACGCGCGGTTTCGAAGCAAATCTTCGCACCTTGAAAACAGCGGATGACATACTCGGGAGCATTCTGGACATGAAGACGTAGACAGTAATGGACCAGCCGTTCACCTGCCTACGCAGGAAGCTACGGCTGCCCGTCCTCCGCAGTAGCCCGCTACGGAGGGTGGATGAAGCCGTGGAGGAATGCGCAGCGGGTGTCCTCCGAAGCCTTGCGAAGGAGGACATGCTTCCGGCCTTCATAGCCTTGATGGCTACTTCGGCGGAGTAGGCTCGGCGGGTTTCGCCGAAGATATAAAAGGGACCACGGCTGCCCGGCCTTCGTAGCCGAAGCTACTTCGGCGGAGCAGGCTAAAGCCGTGGGGCTCCACTCTCCAACTCGGGTCGTTCTCGGCGTAGCATTCCCGTCCACCAGTATGCTATGTCGAGTCCATGACCGCCCAGCGAGTACTGTTACTGATTCCCCCGCTCACACAACTGAACACGCCCTACCCTTCCACCGCCTATCTCACCGGATTTCTTCGGTCTCGCGATGTCGCCTGTGACCAGGCCGACCTTGGAATCGAGATGGTGCTGCGCCTGTTCAGTCCCGAAGGTCTTCAGCTGGTTTTTCACCTGGTGCGCGAACTGGGGGACAGTCTGCCGGAAGAAGCGGTCCGGATGTTGGCTGCCGAACAGGCGTATTTGAAAACTATCGGTCCTGTCGTCGCCTTTCTTCAGGGAACGAACCCCGCTGCCGCCTCTCAGCTGATTCAACCGGGAGTACTGCCCCAGGGCCCACGATTTAGAGGCAGAACGAAGTTTGCGCGGTCTGTGCCGGTAGAAGACCGGGCCAAGCAATGGGCCACTTTCTATCTTGAAGATCTCGCTGACTTGGTTCAAGCGACCGTCTCGCCGCACTTTGCATTGAGCCGGTACGCCGAACACATTGCGCGCGCCGCTTCTTCGTTCGACAGTATCGTCGCTGCGCTGGCTGAGCCACCGAGCCTCACGGATGAATTCCTGCGGCGCGCGCTCTGGGCTCACCTCGACCGCGTCAAGCCGACACTGGTCGGTCTGTCCGTGCCGTTCCCCGGCAATCTGTATGGAGCCTTTCGCATCGCGCAGGCGATCAAGCAGCGCCGGCCGGACCTTCCGATTGCGATGGGCGGCGGGTATGCCAATACCGAATTGCGGCTGGTCGCCGATCCCCGCGTGTTCGACTATGTCGATTTCATCACGCTCGACGATGGCGAGAGGCCGCTCCTCTCCCTCGTAGAGCATCTTTCCGGTCGACGGCCACGCAAGGCCCTGTGCCGCACGTTTTATCGAGAGAAGGATCAGGTGCGGTTTGCGAGCGATCCCTCGACCCCCGACTTCTCGATGAACGACGTCGGCTGCCCGACCTATCACGGGCTCGCGCTGAATCGGTACCTGACGATCCTCGACAGCACTAACCCGATGCATCGCCTCTGGTCGGAAGGCCATTGGAACAAACTCACCGTGGCGCATGGCTGTTATTGGAAGCAATGCACCTTCTGCGACGTCGGGCTCAACTACATCAGTCACTACGAAATGACGCCGACCGATCGGCTCATCCGGCAGATCGAGCAATTGATCGCCGAGACAGGCCGCCGAGGATTCCATTTTGTCGATGAGGCAGCCCCTCCCGCTGCCTTAAAATCGCTCGCCTTGTCGCTACTGGAACAAGGCATCACCATTTCATGGTGGGGTAATATCCGCTTTGAAGAGGCGTTCTCGCCGGACCTCTGTCGCCTGCTAGCCGCCTCCGGTTGCATCGCGGTGACGGCCGGACTCGAAGCGGCCTCGGACCGCCTGCTGGAAAAGATCAAGAAAGGGATTACCGTCGATCAGACCGCGCTGGTGGCAGCGGCCTTCAAACAGGCCGGCATACTCATCCATGCCTATCTCATGTACGGTTGCCCCTCTGAGACAGTCCAGGAAACGGTGGACTCGCTGGAGCGAGTGCGGCAATTGGTGGCTGCAGATCTCATTCAATCTGCCTTTTGGCATCGCTTCACCGCCACGGCCCATAGCCCGATCGGCCTGAATCCGGCTGCCCATGGGCTGCGCATCCTTGGGCCTGAGTTTCAGGGCTTTGCAGAGAATGATCTCCTGCACCAGGATCAACGTGGCAAGACGCCGGAGTGGCTCGGCGAAGGGCTGCGACGGTCGATGCTCAATTACCTGGAAGGGCGAGGGCTCACCCTGGACGTCCGCCAATGGTTCGATCATTCCGTGCCACGGCCACGCGTCTCCTCCACCTGGGTCCGGCGGCTCCTCAAGGGTCGAATGGTTGAAGATGACCCACAGGCAGAACGACGGTTCGTATGGCTAGCGGGGCAGCCGGTCTGTGAACCAGTCGGGAGAAGGACGCGTCTCATTCTGCCGGGGCGTACCAGCGACCACGCCGTCACGCTCGTCAGCCAACAGGCCCAATGGCTTGCCGATCTGATCCGGCGATCCACGCTACAACATACCCCATCACGTCCCTACCCCCCGCTGCGGGAAGCGAAAACCACATTTCCAGGGACCGTCAAGGAGTTTGAGATCTTTCTCGGTTCTACCTCATGGGAAAAGGTTCGCTCCGCCGGCCTGCTCCTCGTATAGGACCGCAGCCCACGGCCCACGATGCGAAGGGCATAAAATTGCGCCACGCACCAGAGTGAGCATTCCTCTAGTGCCTGTCATTCTTTTCCATGCTACAATTAGCCGCCTAGCAGTGGTTTAAAATGACGAAACTGATCCAGATTAGAATGAACGCTCGGAGCCTTGGAAAGAGGAAGTCAGGCAATGGTGAAAAGTCGAGAAGAAGTTCTCAAGCTCATTGAACAGAATCAGGTAACGCTTAGAAAGCTGGGTGTGCGTCGGCTGGGCCTCTTCGGATCCTTTGCAAGGGGCGAGGCAACTGCGGGGAGCGATCTCGATTTTGTCGTCGAGTTTTCAGACAAGTCCTTCGACGCCTACATGGATCTCAAGGGCTTTCTGGAAAACCTGTTCCGATGCCGCGTGGACCTGGTCATCATGAGCTCGATCAAGCCGCGACTCCTGCCGATCATTCAACGAGAAACCGTCTATGCCTCGGGATTCTAGAGTCTACCTGGAGGATATTCTCGAGGCCACTGGAAAGATCACGGCGTATGTCGGCAGTCTTTCGAAAGCCGCGTTCCTTGAGGATGAGAAAACGTTTGACGCGGTCGTCAGAAATCTTGAAGTCATTGGTGAGGCCGTCAAGAAACTCCCCGAGGATCTTCGCGCGAAGCATTCCTCGCTGGATTGGAAGAAAATAGCCGGTCTTCGAGATATTCTGATTCATGAGTACTTCGGTCTCGATGCGGAGATCGTCTGGGATATCGTGCAGAACAAAGTGCCTGCGCTCGATCGAGAGGTTCGAACAATGCTGAACGAATAGAATACGTTGCCATCGTGCGAGGAACTCACTCAAAGTCTTTGTAGCATCTCCAAGTACGCCTTCTTCCCGTTAAAGTACGCTCCGCCGGCCTACTGCTCGTATAGGACCGAAGTCCACTGCGCAGGCTGCGAAGGACATCAAGGACATATCTGTAAGGATGGCCCCACGCCGACTGGGTTACGGTCCTGCATCAACGGTGTCGCGTTGAAGTGTGTCCCGGCCCAGCCTGAGACCAAGGATCGAGGTTTGAGAGAAGAGGGCAAAAGAAAAGCCGAAACCCACCATGTGAGTTCCGGCTTTTCCCGAAGGGGAGAAGGTCTAGATCAGACCCACCTTCCTAATACTGTAACTGCAAGGCCACATGGAAAGAATCGACCCTGTTACCTGCTCTGCCAGGGGCGAACACGCCAGGCCCGCCAACGAAGCCTTTGGTGGCGAGATCGCCATACTGCCAGAAGGCCGATACGCGCGCATTGAACCCACTAATGACGTAGTTCATGCCGGCTTCCCATTCCTCGCGCTGGGAGCTGTCAATCGGGGAGATTCTGGTAAATCTCCCATAGGGCTGGAATTTCCCCCATCCTATATTATTCGGCATCATATACAAGGCGTAGACGGTCCAGGAATTCCCGTTTAGCGTCCACATGCCGGGGCTGGGCGAGTTGCCTGAGAAAGTTCCAGCTACGGTACATCCGCATGGGACGGTTTCGCCTGTTCCTCCTGCCAGTACCCCGTCAGTAAAGGAGCCGCGGTGATTCGCCCAAAACCGTTTGAACTCCCCGTTGATCGTGAGCAAGCCCGCGTTGCCCGGGAGGATTTTCTCAAACAGCCCATCAAACACGATTCCATTGAAGTCGCTCTTAGTGAGCGCTGTCCCGACGCCATCTTTCTGATGGCTAAACCCAAACGCCAGCGAGAGAATGTCCCCGACACCCCCGTAGTAGGTCCCGGCGGTGTAGTAACCAGGATTGTCGACCATCTCATCGTTCAGCAAGTTCCACTGGAGACGCCCGGCATACATCAGGCTGGCTCCTGTATTAGGACCTCCGTTCTGTCCCTGGAACACCGACATGACGTAGAGCAGATGGGTGCCACCTGGATGGAGTTTCCCGAAGAAGACCACACCGTTGTCACGGCCATAGAGACCAGCCCCATCGTTGGCAGCGGCTGAGCGTCCGAAGTTCGCGCTTTGGTCGTTCGGGAAGAACGGCGTCTTAAAGCCGTCGAAGGTCGGGTGATAGAACGGGCCATTCAGTTCGCCTCGTTCTGTCGGCACCAAGGTGCGCCCGAACCAGAAATTTACTTTCTCATTATACTCGACCTTCCCGATCGCATCGATCAGGCCGATATTGGAATTCCCTGCGAAAGTATTGGTCCCGCCGAATCTTCCACTGTTGCTAGCACAGTTAAAGCATTCGGTGTTGAACGTGAACTTGATGTACTTGTGGATTTGTCCGTTGATATAGATACGAGCGTTGTTGATCGTGAAGTTGTTGTCGTAAGATGTGCCGTCCGGCGCCCCATTTTCGTTCCCATTGAAACTCATCCGCATACCCATGCCGATGGAGATCCACTTGTCATCGTCGGCCTTGATCGTGCCGCCGGCGTACGCACTGGGCAGCGTGGATGCCATCCCAGTCACTAGCGCCAGTGTGGCCCCAGCAACCAAAAACTTTTTCCACACTCTCATTTTTACCTTCATCGTGGCAGCCTCCCTTTGTGAGAAATAAGATTGAAATCTTATGCCCAACCCGCTCAAACTGATCATGGCGGCGAGAGTATGCCTATGTCGGCAACACATAGCAAGAAAAATCTTTTGGAAAAGTGAAAGAAAAAAATATGTTGTTTTTTTGCGACATTACCCCCCTACGAAAGAGGGGGGGTGCTCATTCAATAATAAAGGCGGGAGAGGCTCATGGCCACTCCCGCCCTTAATGCCGGTCTTACCGTTCGCTACTTATTCGGCTGCGGGGTATAGCGCAGATAGGGCTTCACGATCTTAAAGCCCTTTGGGAAGAGCGTCTTGGCTTCCGCGTCGTTCACCGCCGGAGTAATGATGCAATCCTCCCCGTCTTTCCAGTTCGCCGGTGTGGCGACCTTGAACTTCGAGGTCAGTTGGAGCGAATCGATGACTCTCAGCAGTTCATCAAAGTTCCGGCCGCATGAAGCTGGATAGGTCAAGGTCAACTTGATCTTCTTATCCGGTCCGATGATGAAGACCGACCGCACGGTCATGTTGTCCATTGCGTTGGGGTGGATCATGTCATACAGCGTGGCCACCTTCTTATCCGGATCGGCGATGATCGGATAGTTCATGGTGGTGTGCTGGGTTTCGTTGATGTCGTTGATCCAACCCTTGTGGGAATCCATCGGGTCGACGCTGACGGCGATGACTTTCACGCCCCGCTGCTTGAACTCCGGCGTAATCTTGGCGACGGTCCCCAACTCCGTCGTACAGACAGGGGTGAAGTCTTTTGGATGGGAAAAGAGAATCCCCCACCCCCCGCCAAGCCATTCGTGAAAGTTGATCGTTCCCTCAGTCGTTTCCGCCGTAAAATTCGGCGCGTCATCTCCTAATCGTAGTGCCATGATGCCCTCCATATATCGTTATAAAATGGAACAATGAATCGACGTTTACTGTGGCCGTTACGATACTGTGCCGCGCAGGGTGAGTTCAAGAGGGTTTCAATCAAGATTCTTCGCGCCCCAGCCGATAGTGCCTCCAAAGACACTCATTGGAGCTAGAGATGGACAACACAGGTCCTGCGCGAATCAAACTCCCTATCTCGAACGACCCGATGTACCTGATGCTCCGCGAAGGATGCATCAAGGAGTTCAACGTCAAGAAGGCGTCCGGCGACAAATGCGACCTCCGGGGGTGCGACCTCCGCAGTCTCGACCTCCGGGGATTGGATACCGGCGGTCTCGATTTCCGCGATGGTTACTTTCGGCAGACCGACCTTCGCGGCGTCGACCTGAGCAAGGCGAATCCGGATGGCGCCAGCATCAACGCCTGCAAGATTTCCGGCGTCTTGTTCCCACCTGAGCTGAGCGCCTCGGAGATTGAGCTCTTGCTCTTGCTCTTGCTCTTGCCTGGGACCAGGATGTGGTATCAAACATCCGTGAAGCGTTCCTAGTGAAGCGTATCTCGACTCAGCTCGGGACGGTGAGCCTGCCCCTCGACTCAGCTCGGGCCCTGAGCTTGCCGAAGGCGGTCGAGTCGGGCCCTGAGCATGTCGAAGGGTCGAACCGTGAAGCGTATTTCGTATCTCGTTTCAGATCAGACCCACCGAAGGGACGAACGACGAGATACGAGAGACGAACGACAAACGACTTTCAAGAGGCCGCCGCAAGCGCAAGATTCAGAACGGACACCTTTCCATCATTGACTGCACGCGAGGAGCCTGATTGCGTAGATCGAAGCGATACAACCCCGACATCCCGAGTTCGCCGTTCTGGACATCGAATTGAAGCCGGTCCTGAGCCGCCTGATAGAGCTTACGGACCTTCACGCCGGACAAATCCACCTTGCCGTCGGACTCCAACGGCTCCAGCGAGATGGCGCCTTCCCATGCCAGCGCTTCACCCTTCCCGATCTCGGCCGTGAAGGCATAGGCGTTTTCACTCCCTGGATTGTGCTGAAATGTCGCAGCCCAATGTGAATGGGCACGATGTCCATCGAGACGGGCTTTGGCTTGGACTCGTCGCTGAATTCCAGAATACCCTGGTCGATCTCCAGCAGCTCAATTTCCACCGGCATCATCTTCTTGGGCTCGCTCGCCTGCGTCTGGTCGGGCGCGCGCACCTCCAGCCCATTCAATCGGAGAGAGAGCGCAAACGGATTGAGCGCCACCTCACGCACAACGATGGGGTGTTTGAGATGGTCCGCTACAGCGGGGATCCCGTAGACTTTAATGATGTATGGGAGCAGGAGAAATCCGACGAGCGCGTAGAGACTAATCAGTCCCAGAAGAATACCGGCCGACACGCGGGGGCGAACAATCCAACCTACGCATGAACCACAATTCACATGGTGCGCCCGGCTGGAATCGAACCAGCGACCCTCAGCTTAGAAGGCTGATGCTCTATCCAACTGAGCTACGGGCGCTCAACACTTAAGGTGTTTACCCCGTCGCCAAGAATGAGACTTTTGGCGACGGAACGAGCAAGCTCACGGCAAATTCTGAAACATCCGAGGTATTTCTCCGCGTGCGCTCATAACAAGAAACGAAAACGAGTACGCGGCCCACACGAAGCTCATAACGGCACGAAATCACTGGTGGTGTTTATCCGCCCGCCCTTACCGCGAGGCGGGCGGTACGAGCGAAATATCGGACAATGCAATCACTGGATGTGTCTATCCGCGTGCACCGATCACGATAAAACGAAAACGAGCACGCGGCCCACACGAAGTGCGGTTTGGTCGGGGCGCCCAGATTTGAACTGGGGACTTTCTGCTCCCAAAGCAGACGCGCTACCGGGCTGCGCTACGCCCCGACATCTGCAATAATGTTAAATGTTGAATGTTAAATGATGAATGAACGTATGGCCTTCGCGCATTCCCTAATTCAACATTCATCATTAAACATTCACCATTGATGCGCTGAGGATCTCTCGCACTTTCGCAAAGGCCTTCGCGCGATGACTGACGCGGTTCTTTTCTCCCGCCGTCAATTCTGCCAACGTCTTTCCGAGCTCAGGCACCAAGAACACAGGATCGTAGCCGAAACCGCGGTCTCCGATTGCTTCTTCCGTAATCAGTCCCTCCAGAGTACCCTGTGCGATGTGGACTTCTCCACCAGGAAATGCGATGGCTGCTACCGTCAAAAATCTCGCTGTCCGCTTCAGGGCGGGAATACCGGCAAGCTCCTGCAGGAGCTTGCGACAATTATCTTCATAGGTCGCCTGCTCACCGGCATATCGGGCCGCAAACACGCCGGGTCGGCCGCCCAGCGCATCAACTTCGAGTCCGGTATCATCCGCGACCGCCGTCAATCCCGTCGCCCGCGCGATCTCCGTAGCCTTTTTGATCGCGTTGGCCTCGCAGGTCGTGCCGTCTTCTTCGACTTCCGGGGCTGTGGGGAAATCCGCCAGCGTGCGGATCTGAATCCCCAGGTCTCCGAGCAAGGCAGTGAGTTCCTCCCCCTTGTGTCGATTGCGGGTCGCGAGGACGATTTCTTTCAACGCCGGTTCCTCACTCAAGCGCGCCGATCAAATCTTTCTGAATGGTGGTCAATCGTTGAATCGCCTGCCACCCCAGCGCCAGAAACTCGTCCATGTCCTGCTTCGCAAACGGAGTCCGTTCCGCTGTCCCCTGCACCTCGACATACTGACCGCGACCGGTCATTACCACATTCATATCCACTTCGGCCATCGAATCTTCCGTGTAGGCCAGATCCACCATGACCTCACCGCCGACTTTGCCGACACTCACGGCTGCGAGGTAGTCGGTCAGCGGCAGTTTCTTGATCAAGTCTTTCTTCTTCAGCACGGTAAACGCGTCGGCCAAGGCAATGAAGGCGCCCGTAATCGATGCCGTTCTTGTGCCACCGTCGGCTTGAATCACATCGCAATCGATCCAGATGGATCGTTCTCCCATTTGGGACATATCGGTCACCGCACGAAGCGCGCGCCCCACCAGACGCTGAATTTCCAAGGTTCTGCCGCCCTGCTTCCCTTTCACCGCTTCTCGAGGCGATCGCTCATGCGTCGAGCGAGGCAGCATCGAATATTCCGCAGTCACCCACCCAGTCCCTTTGCCCTTGAGGAACGGGGGAACCTTTTCTTCAACCGAGGCCGTGCAAATGACCTTGGTATCCCCCATTTCAATGAGAACGGCTCCCTCCGCATGCTTGATAAAATTCCTGGTCACTTTGACCGGACGCACTTGGTCTTTCCGACGCCCATCGAACCGAACTAAGCCTGTGATTCCACTCATCCCCAAACCCCCTCTTGCAGGATGCTGAAACAGCCTCTCTTCTCACCCGCCAAGGCTGGGCGGGTGAGACCAGCAGCTTGTTTGAGCATCTTGCGTGGGTGCTCCTGTTGCCCAGATGTGCGGCCGAGTGAAGTGCTGGCACGCCCACATCGTTTTTTCGCAATCCTATAGCACTAAGGGTGGAATTATAGTGGAGGCTCAGAGAAAGCGCAAACAAAGTGACATGCTCCAGAACGGCTCGTGAAGAGAGCCGGCCGATGCCTCCTTTCATTCCCCACTCGCATCTGTTGTACAAAACGAGAACGTGGCTCTGACGAAATCTGTACAATCGAGTGTTCGCGCAGCCTGCTGCCGGCGCATTGGCTTACGCAGTCATCGTCACGACACAAACTCATGAAAGCCTCGCCAGACATGATGAATCGTGCCATGATCGCCTTTCAGAAACCTGATTTCCTTACGCGCCAGGCAGACAACACTGAGCATGGCTGAATGGCACAAAAGGTGCAGTTATTTGCGAGGTTCTTTCAGGACTTAAGCCAAAAGTAAATCAGCCGATAGAGAAATGTAGAGGACTCCTCCACCTTCCGACGCAGAGAAACACCCGACGCATGCCAACACTCCTTGAACGGAACGCGCACCAATCCCTGCTCGACAACCGCAGCATATTGGTCGTAGACGATGAGGAACCGATCAGACGACTGATCGGTTACCTCCTTCAAACCCACGGCTATACCGTCGCCCTCGCCGCCGATGCACGCGAGGCGCGCCAAAAACTCGACAAGCAGCCCTTCGCCTTGATGCTGTGCGACGTGAATATGCCCGGAGAATCCGGCATGGATCTCGTGCGGACTACTCTCGCAGAACGCCGACACACCGCCGCGATCATGGTCACGGGGCTCGACAGCGCGGTCCTGGCCAACGCTGCCCTCGAGGTGGGTGCGTTCGGTTACATCGTCAAGCCGTTTGAGTCGAATGAAGTCCTGATCGATGTGTCCAACGCCCTGCGCCGCCGCAGACTCGAAATGGAAAACCGCCTCCATCGCGATAACCTGGAAGACATCGTGCGCACCAGAACCGTAGCTTTGCAGCAGGCCCTGGATTGGCTGGAGCGCAGCGAGAAAGAATTGCGCCTGTCGCGCGAAGAAACCATTCAGCGCCTGGCCATTGCCGCCGAGTTTCGCGACAGCTCGACCGCCCAACACATTCAACGCATGAGCCACTACTGCGAGTTGCTCGCGCGCAAGTATGGCCTGTCGCCTGAACGGTGTGATTTGATCCGCACGGCCAGCCCCATGCACGATATCGGAAAGATCGGTACCCCGGACCACGTGTTGCTGAAGCCCGGTAAGTTCACCCAGGAAGAATTCGGAGTGATCGCGCAGCATGCGGAGATCGGCTATCGCATTCTCAGCGGGTCGGATGCTGAGCTGCTCAAAGTCGCAGCCGTGATCGCCTATACTCACCACGAGCGATTCGACGGCACCGGCTATCCCCGGGGGCTCAAGGGCGAGGCCATCCCTATCGAAGGCCGCATTGCCTCGATCGCCGACGCTTTTGACGCGCTGACCACCCAGCGTGTCTACAAACCGGCCTTCGAACTCAGCCACGCTATTGAACTCATGTTCAAGCACCGTGGCGAGCACTTCGATCCGGAGCTGCTCGATGTCTTCATCGCCTCCACGGAGGAACTCACGCGCATCTACGATCAGTACGCCGATCGCTCTATCCGCGCAGGCTGTTGATAATGCCCGCCTACGGCTCGTTCGTTTCTCCGCAATTCGTTGACCGTCTTTCCCCTGCCCGATATACTTTTTTCAACCTTCCGGCAGAGCCCCTCTGACAGACCAGGCTCTCACGCGACTACGGCGCATGTTGAAGAAAGGGTTGCCGATCATGGCAAAAAAGACGACTGCGGTTCGGAAGCGCACCGCAAGCAGAAACTGGATCGCCTATCTCTGCGAAGCCCTTGTCACCTCAGGTGTGATGCCGACCTGGGAAGCCGCCACCTATCTGACCGAAAACCTGTTTGGAGAAAAACCGAATCCCCGCCTGCTGGGACCGTCCAATCCACATGAAGTAACGAAGCATTTCCTCCACCGTCTGTATCAACCGATCGTTGAGGCGGCATCACGCGAAGTGAATCTACCCTCCTCTTCGATGCTGCATATCTTTACCGATATCAGTCTCACCGGTAATTCAGCTGTGCTCGTGGTATTATTTCCCGGGCAGAACAAGCCGCAGCAACTCCTTCTGCTGGATGCCGCCAAGGCGTGGGATCTCGTATTTCCGGATGCCGAATCCTTTAACACGTGGGCTGAAGAACGATACCGGTGGATCGTGCAAGCACTCCGCAGCGCCGCCATCGCCATCCACGACGACTTGCTGTTGCCGAGGGTCTAGCCCACATTATTTATGAGCGCTTCTGCTGCAATCGCGGATTCGCCGCGCTTGAGCGTGAAGCGCAGGACGGAATGAGTGTGTCTGTATCGTCGCATGCGAGATACGAGATACGCTTCACGAGGAACGCGCTTTCGGGAGATTTCGCCACGAACCGTCATGAATAATGTGGGCTAGTCTCAGAGACGCTGTCTTCCACAAATATTTCAGGGCAAGATAGATAACCTTCGTTTCTTACGAAGGTTCGTAGTTCAGATTGGGCGACAGCCAGCGCTCGATCGTGCGCAGGTCCATCTCCTTGCGGCGGGCGTAGTCCTCGACCTGGTCTTTCCCGATCTTCCCCACGGCAAAATACTTGGCCTCCGGATGGGCGAAATAGAACCCGCTGACTGCGGCTGCCGGCAACATGGCAAAGCTCTCCGTCAGCGTGATGCCGGCTTTTTGCTCGGCCTGAAGGAGATCGAACAGGAGACGTTTCTCGGTATGGTCAGGGCAGGCCGGATATCCAGGCGCCGGACGGATGCCGCGATACTTTTCCCTGATCAGCTCTTCGTTCGTCAGCTCCTCGTTCTTCCCGTAGCCCCAGTCCTCCCGTACGCGCTTATGGAGATATTCCGCAAAGGCTTCAGCCAACCGATCAGCCAAGGCTTTGGCCATGATGGAATTGTAGTCATCATGATCGTTGTCGAATCGCCGACAGAGTTCATCGAGACCGATCCCCGCCGTCACGGCAAAAGCCCCAATGTGATCGGCCCGTCCGGAGTCCAGCGGCGCCACGTAGTCCGCGAGCGCCAAGTTCGGTTGCCCTTCAGGCTTTTCCGATTGCTGCCGGAGCGTGTGGATGGTCGTCAATAGGGCCGTGCGGGAAGCATCCCTATAGAGCTCAATATCATCGCCCACACTGGCGGCAGCAAAGAAACCATACACACCCTTGGCCGTCAGCAGCCTCTGCTGGATAATCTCATCCAGTAACCGGCGCGCATCGTCGTACAACTCCTTTGCTTTTGCGCCGATGGTCGCGTTGTCGAAGATGGCCGGATAGCGTCCCTTCAGTTCCCACGTGTGAAAGAACGGCGACCAATCGATGTAAGGTACCAGTTCGGCAAGCGATTGAACCTGCAAGGTTCGTATCCCGAGAAACCCCGGCGCTGGAATCTCAAGTGTGGCCCAATCCGACATGAACCGATTGGCTCGCGCACGGGCAATCGGCAACACCGGCTTCGCCCCGCGGTCTTGGTGCGCTTGTCTCATCCGCGCATAATCGTCCCGTACTTGCTGTACGAATCCTGGCTTCTGGGACGGACTGATCAGGCTCCCCACCACTCCGACAGCCCGCGACGCGTCCAAGACGTGGACCACGGACGAACTGTAGGATGGCGCGATTTTCACCGCGGTGTGGGCTTTGCTCGTCGTGGCCCCTCCGATCAACAAGGGAATCTCGAACCCTTCGCGGGTCATCTCTTTGGCCACGTGGACCATCTCATCGAGCGAGGGCGTGATCAACCCACTCAATCCGACGATATCGACCTTGTGTTCCTTCGCGGTCGCTAAAATCTTCTCGCAGGGAACCATCACGCCAAGGTCGATGACCTCGTAGTTGTTGCACCCCAGCACAACGCCGACGATGTTTTTCCCGATATCGTGGACGTCGCCTTTGACTGTGGCGAGCAACACTTTGCCCTGCGCTAGGTACCCGCCCAGCCGTTTCTTCTCTTCCTCCATGAACGGCAACAAGTAGGCCACAGATTTCTTCATCACGCGCGCGCTCTTCACGACTTGGGGGAGAAACATTTTACCCGAACCGAACAAGTCCCCCACGACGTTCATGCCGGCCATTAAGGGGCCTTCGATCACGGAGAGCGGCTTCGGATATTTCTGGCGTGCTTCCTCTGTATCCTGGTCGATGTACTCCGTAATGCCCTTGACCAGCGCGTGGGACAGGCGTTCTTCGACGGCGCCACTTCGCCACGCGTCGTCTTTTACGACTGCCGTGCCCTTCTGCTTGACCGTCTCGGCAAAGTTCACCAACCGCTCGGTAGCATCCAGCCTCCGATTGAGCAGCACATCTTCAACAAGCTCAAGCAACTCTTTAGGAATCTCTTCATAAATGGCGAGCTGACCGGCGTTCACGATGCCCATGTCAAGACCGGCCTTGATCGCATGATAGAGAAAGGCCGCATGCATCGCCTCGCGGACCACATTGTTCCCGCGGAACGAGAAGGAGATGTTGCTGATACCCCCGCTGACTTTGGCTCCCGGCAGATTCTTCTTGATCCAGCGCGTGGCCTCGATGAAATTCACGGCGTAGTTATTGTGCTCCTCGATTCCCGTCGCCACGGTCAGAATATTGGGATCGAAGATAATATCGGTCGGCGGGAAACCCACCTGCTCCGTCAGAATCTTGTACGAGCGCGCACAAATCTCCTGCTTTCGCGCTAACGTGTCCGCCTGCCCCCGTTCGTCGAACGCCATGACGACGACAGCGGCTCCGTAGCGGCGAACGATCGTCGCTTGTTCGACGAACTTCTTTTCGCCTTCTTTGAGGCTGAGACTGTTGACGATCGCCTTCCCTTGAATATTCTTGAGGCCCGTCTCCAGCACCTCCCACTTCGAGCTGTCGACCATAATGGGCACTTTGCAAATATCCGGCTCCGAAGCGATGAGACGGAGAAACTTCTCCATCGCCGCCTTCGAATCCAGCATACCCTCATCCATATTGATGTCGATAATCTGCGCGCCGCCTTCTACTTGTTGCCGCGCCACGGACAGGGCCGCGTCATAATCGCCGGCCAGGATGAGCTTGGCGAAGGCCGGGGATCCCGTCACGTTCGTTCGTTCGCCGATATTGACAAAGTTGGAATCAGGGCGAATCGTCACCGCTTCAAGGCCACTCAGACGCGTGTAGGGCTCAACGGAAGGAATCGCTCTCGGCGTGATCCCGCGCACTGCTTCGGCAATCAACTTGATGTGGGCCGGCGTGGTTCCACAGCAGCCGCCGACAATGTTCAGCCAGCCGCTCTGCGCCCATTCCCTCAGCTGTGGCGCGAGCGATTCCGGCGTCTCGGGAAACCCGGTCGGCAGCAGCGGATTGGGCAAGCCCGCATTCGGATGACTGCTGATGTAGATCGGGGCGAGCTGCGAAAGCTCTTCGATTAGCGGACGCATTTCCTTCGGCCCGAGCGCGCAGTTCATTCCCACACTCAGCAGAGGCACATGCGAAATGGAATTCCAGAAGGCCTCGACCGTCTGACCGGTCACCCCGCGATTGCTGCCGGCCTGAATGAACGTGACCGACGCCATGACGGGCACACGTCGCCCGCCATTTGCAAAGACATGTTGAATGGCAAAGAACGCCGCCTTCGCATTGAGCGTGTCGAAGATGGTTTCAACAAGGAGCAGATCAGCCCCTCCGTCGAGAAGGCCGCGCACCTGATCGCTATAGGCCGCCACTAACTCGTCGTAGGTCGTCCCTCGCGCAGCCGGATTATTCACATCGGTCGAAATGGATGATGTTTTTGTTGTCGGCCCGATCGCGCCGGCTACAAAGCACTGCCGTCCAGGCTGAGCAGCTTGCACTTTGAGCACCGCCCTCTTGGCACACTCTGCCCCTGCTTTGGACAGTTCATACCCCAGGGTCTTCATCTGATAGTCCGCCAGCGAGATGGCCTGGGAGTTAAACGTGTTGGTCTCGACAATGTCGGCGCCGGCTTCGAGATATAGACGATGGATGTCCTCAATGATAGCGGGCTGCGTAATATTCAAAAGATCGTTGTGCCCTTTGAGGTCCTTCTTCCACTCTTTGAATCGCTCACCACGGAATACCGCCTCATCCAGCTTGCGTTGCTGGATCATGGTCCCCATGGCCCCATCGAGGATAAGAATGCGCTTCTTGAGCAGCGCCTCTATCTGAGAATTCTTCGGTATCTGCGCGGTCAACGCAATGTCCTCCTGCGGATCAACATGGCCTGCTCGCGATCATACTGGAAGCATTATGAGCCAGCAAGCCGGCTGCAGCTTCCTTGACATCGATTTAGGTCCGTCGATACCATGCCCGTCCATCGTGAGGAGGAATCCGTTGCGCCTCCACATTGCAAGGTCGGCCATTCTCACGGCCGTCCTCTCGGTACTTCTTTCGTGGACAGTTCCGTTGGATCTCCGCGCTGCTCCCTATTTCGAAGACGGATTTTTGGGCTTAACGCAGAAAGAGTTGCACGACAAGCTCGGCATGCCCCAGGCGGTACGCGACCGCAAATCTGCCCTTCGCGTCTTCACGTATTACTCGATTACCGACTGGTCAAACTACTTCAGCAAATTGGTGTCACCCGAAAACGGAGAGGATGTTTACACGTTCAAGCGTGACGGCGTCGATGTCCGCTATTCATTCAGTTACGCGGTCGATCCGAACGATCAGCGCGAGAACCGACCTTTGTTCGTGCGGCTGGTCGACATCGAATTCTCTCCGGCCGTGCCGATCTCCCAACTTCCGTCGTTGATTCCTGAGTTCCGTCCCCCAGCCGACCCGGCCAATCCCGCGTTTCGATCGAACATTTGGGTGCTGTTGTTCAAAGGTACGCCGTCGCCGGCAGCCCGTTTCATCATTAAGGAGAAGGGAAAAGACCAGCTGGACTGGATGCTGACCTACCAATTGTTTTCGTTACAGGGACTCCCCGAGCGACTCACCACGAGGGCCTTGATCGACCGGGTTGAGATCGGCACGCAGAGCCTACAACTGGTGAAACTTCGACAGCGGTATACCCATGAGCCCATTCTGAATCCCTACTCCAGCGAGTTCGCACAACAATCCGCCGCTGCAACATCACCGGCCAAAACGATACCGGTGCCCAAGTACGCGGAGTAGAGATTTGTGTGAATCCCGTCTGAGGTGTGAACACTTACCGAGGAGCTTGCTGGAGATGATCCAGTTGGGCTTGTCCTGTCGCGACGGCTTTTTTCTTCATGGTGTCCATCGGACCACCATCGCTCACATACATGAGAACCGGAGCCCCAATCCCGACGACGATCAGCAGGCAGAAACCCGACATCCGCACCAGCTGGCTTTTGCTGATATACATCATCAGCAGCAACACGACCGCCGCTGCTCCGGCATAGGTGAGAATGTTTGACTGAGCAGGACTGAGGCCTTCCGTGCCGATAAGAAACGACGGCGCCATGAATCCAAAATTTTTGGCCTGCTCTTTGACCGTCTGCTGCACCGATTGCAGCGCAGAGGGTGTTTGCACGACAGGATTTGGCTGCTCGTGCGTCTTCACTTTCGCCCGGTACTTTTCAGGAATCGTTTCCGGCGCGTTAGTATAGACAGGATTCCCTTGATCATCGATATACGTATAGATTGTGACCGCACAGACCTCCGTGAAAGAACCCAGCCCCACTACCATGGCGCAGGCCATAAGCCATAACAGAACAAAGCCCTGATATCTTTGGAGCTTATTGTTGTTATTCATAATCCATCATCCTCAATTACGAGGGCATTGCTAGCGATAAGTATACCCCTTCTCCTATCGTTATGACTTTGTTGAACAAAACGGGACGTTCCTTGACTCCACTACCCCCCGCTGTTAGCATTCGCCCGCACTTGCGACAGGCCATGACCACCGAACCCTCAGCAGTCTCTCTCGAGTCACCAACTGAAGAGCCATCGTTTATTCGCCGCCGCCCAGTGAGGGTCATCATCTATGTAGGGCTCGGACTCTTTGTCCTGCTGATGGTGATATGGCCCATGATCGCGCACCTCCGCGACCCGGACTTTCAGAAACACATCGAACAACATCGTGTCATGGTCGGCATGACAAAAGATCAAGTCCTGAAATCCTGGGGTGGGCCGCAGACGATCAACACGACCTTCACCAAAGACGGCATACGGCGAGAAGAGTGGATTTTTGAAGATTGGGAAAGTGCGGCAATCGTCCGGCACCGGTATCTCTATTTCGAGGAAGGCACGTTGATCGGAGGGTGGTACGAAGGATCGAGTGAGCGCCACTTTTCGGACTTCCCTGCCGAGAAACCGCACCCCAAACTCCGGCCTTAGCGCAGACTATTTTGAACTGCCATAACTCGTCGCTCGTATCTCGTCGTTCGTCCGTTCGACGGGTCTGATCTGAAACGAGATACGCTTCACGGTTCGACCCTTCGACATGCTCAGGGTCCGACTCGACCGCCTTCGGCAAGCTCAGGCCCCGAGCTGAGTCGAGGGGCAGGCTCACCGTCCCGAGCCAAGTCGAGGGACGCTTCACGAGATACGGTGATCTTCGAGATACACTTTACGGTTGTCAAGAGTGATGCGAGAACAAAGCTGGCGGACTTTTTCAACGTCCTGTTAGGCTGACGCTTCCCGGATTGAGAGCCTGAGTCTACTGAGGAGAATTTCTGCACGGGCTTGATCTGACGCGTCGACCATCACCCGGCTTACGAAGAATGGCACCCCTGGATAGAGACTGCTCACGTGTTCGCCGTGGATTACATAGGCGATGCGATTGCCGTCGAGCAGGCTTTTGATCATGGCCAGCTCTACCACGTCTTGTGCGTTTGTGAGATGAATCATCTGCATGCGCGACCCACCGATGACCGCCCTCTCGTTCGCTCTAAAAACCTGCTGATTGATTGCACTTTCCTGCCTATCCCTTTACACTCCTGAGTCAGCTATGGCGTTTCCGTAATCCGTGCACGCCGCTCCTGGTCAGGACCACCGGAAATCGTGAGCACGCGCTTCCATTCACGAACCTGGTAAATTGCCCAGGCATTCGGCTGGCCTTTGTAGAAGGCCGTGGGATCCTCACCGCTGGCATTGAGGAAAATTGGTTCCGTAAACCCTTCTTCGAGAACATAATCGAGTAGGGAATCGGACGTAAAGCCCGTTCCGCGGAGGGTCACTTCGGCCAGCAGGTTTAAGATTTCATCTGGATTTTGGACCGTTATCGGATTCATCGGCTCTCTCCTCCGTGCGGCAAATTGTAACGACGCCCCAGTCAAGAAGGCAAGACACGATGACCACTCGCATGACGAAATCTCGATTTCTCGAAACCCTCCTCCGTGTCATGGACAGAAAGCATCACTGGGCCTGGGAGCATTTTGCCACGGGCTGCCTCACGAAAGAGCAGCTGAAGATTCACTTCCAGCAAGAATACGCCGTGTACGTCCGAGACTTTCCCGTCTTCCTCGCCCGCATCCATGGGAAGAATCCTCCTCGTTCCGTCCGCCGCATGTTGGCCGAGAACATCTATGAGGAAGACACGGGCGGCCTCTCCCTTGGAAAATCTCACCCGGAACTCTTCCTGACCATGATGGAAGGATTGGGGTTCAGCGCGCAGGACTTCGAGCATGTCCGTCCCCTGCCCGCCAGCCGAATCTATCGCGCCTGGCTCGATAAGATGTCGGGTCACCGCCATTGGGTGATGGGCGCCGCCACACTGACGATTTTCGTCGAAGGCAGCGTGAACGATCGCAAAGAAATACATGAACCGTCTAAGCCTAAGAACGCAGAAGATATCGAGGCGATTATCCAGAACCATCCGCTCGTTCAGCACCATGGACTCCCGCCCGATTACATGGATCTGATTCGCGCTCACCAGCTGGTCGAAGCAGGACATCGTCATGACGCCTATGACATGGTCGTCAATTACACCACGCCGGCGCTTCAGCGATCCGTCCTTGCTAACCTCAAGAAAAGTCTTTCACATTGGCTCCAATACCGCGATGCCGTCGCCAAGGCCTGCGGCATCAGGAAACCCTGAAACCTTGCGTCGATTTGCCTCAGCACTTCTCTGCGTCAGTCTAGTTCCTGCCATCAGCCATCAGCCATCAGCTTTTAGCTCCTCGCTTCCAGAAGCCATGGTCTTGGTTCCAGCAGGAGAATTTGTGATGGGCACCCCTGAAGGGACTGATGGTTTGCCTGATGAACACCCGGAACGACTGGTATATCTCAACAGTTTTCTTCTCGATCGCCTTGAAGTCACCAACCGTGCCTATGCCGCATTTGTGCAAGCCACGGGTCATCGGCCTCCTATGAATTCCAACCCGGCTAGGACTCTGTGGGAAAACAATCACCCTATACCCGGTATTGAGGACCATCCCGTCGTTAACGTCAGCTGGGAAGATGCTGTGGCTTATTGCCGATGGGCGGGGAAACGTCTTCCCACCGAAGCCGAATGGGAAAAGGCTGCGCGCGGCACGGACGGCCGGCGCTACCCTTGGGGAAACGACTGGGACTTCACGATGGCCAATAGTGCCAGCTACTGGGCCAAGCGCACAATCGATTTCCAGAGTGGAGCCGACTGGGACGCCTTTTGGATCAACGGCGAAGGCGCGCGTCTGTCACGAGAGAAAGGGATCAAAGGTGAAGTTTTAACTATGCCGGTCGGCAGCTTTTCACAGGGAGCAAGTCCGTATGGAGTGCTCGACATGGCTGGGAATGCGGCAGAGTGGGTCGCAGATTGGTTCGACCCGAACTATTACCGTGGGGCGCCTCTCACCGATCCCCCGGGCCCAGCCCGAGGCGCGATCAAAGCCATGCGAGGCGGCTCGTGGCTAAAACCGGCTATCAGCCTCCGGACGAGCGATCGTGATTGGGGAACGATGGAAAGCCGTCCTAGCGGAACCGGATTCCGCTGCGCCAAAAATGCCTTCTAGTCCGGTCTCACCCTTCTCACCGGTGCAACCTAAATCGGTCTTCACCACTCTTCCCTGGCGGACCAGCCAGTAGTGGTCGCAACTCTCCTCCCCGTATATAATAGTCGTCTCCTATCAATATCGAGACAGGCGCAGCGTGGACACCTTCAGGGACTTCAAGCGATACGCAGACCAACTTGCCGAGACTGCCCGATGGGCTGCGGGTAAGGGCTGGGCACCGGCGACCAGTACGAACTATAGCGTCCGATTGCCCGATGAAGCCGCACCGGCGATCTGTGCCATCACAGCTTCAGGCGTCGATAAAGAACATCTCGATCCCGCCGATGTTGTGGCCATTGACAGTGACGGAAGGCCGATGAACGGACATCCCCTGAAACCATCGGCGGAAACCTTCCTCCACCTGATGCTCTACCGCAGAGAGAACATGGGCGCGGTCCTTCACACTCATTCCGTGGCCGGCGCATTGTTGTCCCGATCGGCCGAGGCAGTAGGCCACCTGACCCTCTCTGGCTGGGAACTGCTCAAGGGTCTGGATGGAATCGACCGGCACGACTGCGAAGTCCGGCTGCCCATCTTCCCGAATTCGCAAGATATCGCCGGACTGGCGGCGCTGATCGAACCATGCCTCCCGCGTTCCGAGCCGTGCTATGGGTTCCTGTTGGCCGGACATGGTCTCTACGTCTGGGGCAAGGATTTATCCGACGCAAAACGTCATCTCGAAGTGTTTGAATATCTCCTGCAATGTGAGCGCGAGGTGCGAAGTCATGGCCACAATACGGGTGCCTGATAAACAAATCCATCTCACCGAGGAGAGTAAGATTCGTCGTTTTCTCCACGAACGCGGAGTGTTCTATGAACGTTGGACCACCGGGGCTCCGCGGGCCAATGTGACCGAGACCGAGGTCTTGCAGGCTCACGACCATTGGCTCAAGCCCTTTATGGAGAAGAACGGCTATCGAACCGCGGACGTCATACGGGTGACGCCCGAGACTCCAAATTTGTCCGCAATCCGGGATAAATTTCTCCGCGAACATACCCATAGTGAAGATGAAGTCCGTTTCTTCGTCGAAGGAGAAGGCCTTTTCTGGTTTCACAAGGAAACACCCGATGAAGAAGTGTTCGCCGTCCATTGCGAGGCGGGCGATCTGCTGACCGTACCGGCCAAGACGAAACACTGGTTCGATCTCGGTCCAGAGCCGCGTGTCTGTGCCATTCGGATCTTCACCGATCAGGCAGGCTGGATTCCCCACTATACCGAGTCCGGCATCGAGCGACGGTACCGCTGACATGACGATTCGCTGCGTGCTGCTCGATATCGAGGGCACCATCATCCCGGTCGCGTTTGTGCGCGACGTCCTGTTTCCCTACTCCCGGCAGCGAATGGCGTCCTTTCTGCACGACCACCGCGAGGACCACGTCGTGCGTCAGTGGGCTGCAGCTTGTCAGGATGCAATCGCGCAAGAACGGGGTGCGCCGCCCTCGTACGAGGACCTTGCCGGCCTCCTCAATCATTGGATCGAAGAGGACCGCAAACACCCAGGCATCAAGGCTCTGCAAGGCATGATCTGGGAGGAAGGTTACCGAACCGGTGCCTTCGCTCCCGATCTGTATGACGACGTGGCGCCTGCCCTCCATAGCTGGCGACGGAACGGTCTCCAACTCGTGCTCTACTCTTCAGGATCGGAGCAGGCGCAGCGCCTCCTCATCGAGCATACGACCGATGGAAACCTCACCGAGCTGTTTTCCAACTTCTTCGACACGCGCAGTGGAGCAAAAACCGAGGCAGCCTCCTACCGGCACATTGTCGACCGCATGGCTCTCCGATCTGAGGACATTCTTTTTCTGTCGGATACCGAGCAAGAACTAGACGCCGCAGCCGCCGCGGGCCTGCAAACCACTCACATCGTGCGACCCGGAACTCGTCCGGGTACCCGTCACCCGATTTGTTCAAACTTCGGTGATCTTTCTCGGGCAGACTCAACCTTCACCGAGATAATTGCGCCATAACCTGATCCAAATGGAATGCGGTATTGTTTTAGCTCACCCGTGCACTCAGTACAATATCGCCAGGACACAGTTCCTCTTACTGCGGCAAAATAAAGTCCACTTGCTCAACCCTGACAAACGGCATGATCAGCCCCAGGCCTTCCTCGTCATGCGAGAAGTCATAGACCAGGGATTCTTCAGGAATGAGCCGCCCGGTCATCACGACTTCGATGTCGAGGTGCCGGCGCTGTTCGATCTTGCGCTGTAATTGCTCACGCTGTAGCGCATCAACGACAACGACGAGGTTACCGGGCACCTCCTCCGGTTTAAACCGCACGATCCCCCATCGCGTTGAGGTGAACTTCGGCCCCAGGGCCACAGGAAATCCGCCGGCATCGGGATTGTACGACGATAGTTCTCCAAGCCAGACAAACGTGATGAGCCAGGACAGCGCAAGTTTTCCCTCCCGCTTTGCATCCCGCTCACGGTTGAGCGCAAAGAGCCGATCATCATGCCCAGGATCGTCATGGCCATGCCCATACACTGTTGCCCAATCGGGCGGACTGCCATCGAGTACGTCGAGAAACTGTTCAATGGAGGCAGGATCCAGCAACAGATGGGTATCTTGAGGAAGAATGGCTCGCAGACTTTCGTGAGATACATGGAGATACCCCCTGACATTCACCTCCTCTCCCTTGACCTCCAATGCCCAGGTCAGGATGAAGAAGCACAAGGCCATGCACCATGGACCCCGCATGGGAACACCTACTCAGCTGCGCGCGTGAGGGCCTGTTCGAAGCTTGTCTTGAGAGCTGTCACAGCAGGATGTTCCGACGTTAGGACACCGGCATGAATAAGCACGGCGACGCGGGGCATGGGATCGATCCGCCTAAGAGCTTGCTTGGTAAATCCTTCAGTGGCAAGCACTTTCTGGTAGGTCGCAAGCCAGGATTCAGTAACGGCGCGCAAGCCTGCATCAGTGGGTTTCATGCGGCCCAACTGAACTTGTTGCAGCAGCTTAATGAGAGGATCGGACTGCGAGATGGTTGCAATCGCGCGTCGAAGCGCCTGTTCGCCGAACTCACTCATGCCCCAATCAATTCATGGAACAGGAGCCTGGGCCACGGGGATCGCCGCAACTCCCACAGGCTCCGCCGCCTCCAGATGTGGGCCACCCGCCGGTGGCGCCGACGCCAAACGCGGAAAACTGCTTCTCCAGCTTGGTGGCTTTACATCGTGGACAAGCCGCTTCTGCAGAGCCTTGAATCAGCTGCTCAAAGCGATGATTGCATTCCCGACAGACATATTCGAAGATAGGCATAGGCAACACTCCTGCTAGTGAGCCACATTATAAGATCGCGCCGGCCGGATCGCAACGAGAGGAATCGCATGTACCAGGAAGAGAAGACCTTCACGCTTCGATTCAGTCTGGAAGCGCAATTTCCGGACGACTACGAGGGCGACGACGATGAATACGCCTGGGTGCGCGCGTGGGAGGCGCGCCTCAAGCCGGAGATGGTCAAAGCCGTGTTCGAATCGCTCCGGCGGGCGCCTCACTGGACCGTCCACTCCCGCAACAGAGGCAAGTCGCCGGAGGATGAAATCGAAGTGGTGCTGGAACGGAATTTCGCCGAGCCTCATCCCTTCTCCAACTAAACATGGCGGCTCAGCGCGACATCGGGCTCTACCTGCACATTCCATTCTGCCGCCAGCGGTGCCACTTTTGCGCCTTCTATCTGGAAATCGGCAGGGCGGAACGCATCGAGTCGTTCCTGCCGGCGCTCGAACGAGAGATACACCTCTATGGGCAACAGAATCTGCTCGGAGGACGGCCGCTCCAGAGCATCTACTTTGGAGGCGGCACGCCGACCGTGATCCCGGCTCGTCGGCTTGCGTCGCTGCTTGCTCTGATCCACGCGAAGTTTCCGACCACCCAAAACATTGAAGTTACCGTTGAAGCCCATCCCTCTACGGTGACTCCCGACGATCTGCGCGTTCTCACTGATGCCGGATTCACCCGGATCAGTTTCGGCGCGGAATCCATGAACGAAGCAGAATTCGTACCGATCGGACGCCCCGGCACGGTGCAAGACACGTCAACGGCCATGGCGGCGGCAACAGCCGCCGGCTTCACTAATATCAATCTCGATGTGATGTACGGCCTGCCCGGCCAAACGCTCGAATCATGGAACGACACATTGCGCTCACTCCTCGCCCTCGACCCATCCCACATCTCCTGTTACGCCTTGACGATTGAAGAAGGCACGAAGCTGGCTCATGACATCGCGCGATGCAGCGTTCCGGCGCCTGATGACTCGCTGCAAGTCGAGATGGACAGTGCGGCCGACACCATCCTGACTGCCGGAGGGTTCGAGCGATACGAAATCTCCAACTATGCCAAACCCGGCTTCGTCTGCCGCCATAATCTGCTCCACTGGACCGACGCCGATTATCTGAGCCTTGGCCCTAGCGCACAGTCCTATGTGAACGGCGTCCGCTTCGGCAACATTGCGGACCTCCGTGCCTACGTCGATCAGCTCGGCAAAGACACCCTCCCCGTTTCAGAGCGTACCGCCCTATCACCGTTCGAGCGGGAACGCGATGCCTTGATCTTCGGCCTCCGCCTGCTGGAGGGAGTCCCGCGCCATAGGATCGGACACCACCTTGCGCAGGGAGTGCATCGCCGTCAATTGGATCGATTGATCGCGCAGGGATTACTCGAAGCCGGAAACGAAGGGGTGCGGCTCACCCCGCTGGGGCGACGCTACGCCGATACGGTCGCGGAAGAGTTGTTCTAACGATAGGCCGTGACGTTCGGCGCTCGCCTTAGTGCCGGACGACCAGCACATGCAGTGCCGCGTCTGACAGAATGCCAGCCCAAGCCGCCGCATTCAAACGCACCAGCGAGCGGTTGCCCTGTTTCCAATGATGGACGAGCGCGAAGATAAGACAGACTTGCGTCAGAAGGGAAAACGGCCGGTGCAGATGGGCGGAGACGAGTCCGCGTTCGCTGGCGATTGCGGAAACGGCCGCGAGGAAGTAACAGACAAACGCGCAGATCTGCAGCCAGCGCCCTTTCCCCTGCTCCCCTCGACGGACCACGACCACCAGCGCCCAGGTCAGGCACACGATCACAACCAAGAGCAACAGCGGAAACAGCGGCCACCAGACCCGCGCATCGAGCATAGGGCGGAAATCTAGCAGCCGTCCTGTTTCGGGTCAATGAGGCGTTCATCTCCAATTGACAAGTCACTTACAAGGGTAGGAGACTATCAGACATTCGCCAGGAGTTGATATGCCAGTGAACATGGATCCATCGAAGAAGCGCCGACGAGCTCAACCGGAGTCTGCGCCGGCCCCTGAGCAGGCTCGCATAACAAGCGCATCAGTGTCGCCACGTCAGACATTCGGGGAAGAGACCGAGGTGGACCGGGAAAAAGACTTGGCTGACGCGGAGTTGAAGAACTTGTGGGACGCGACCGAAGTGATCGATATGGACAAGGTCTAACGAGCCGAATGACGAATGTTCAATGATGAATGTTGAATGGATCTCGCCGATCCGGAAATCCACTTTACGGTCAGGTCAGGCAGGCAGGAAGTAAAAGGCGATCGCCAACATCACGTAAACTCCGACCAGCATCACCCCCTCCATCCAGTGCGACTCGCCGTCCATCGCTACGAAGCCGAGAATCAACACCGAAACAGTCACCGCCGCCACTTCAAAGGGCGTGAAGATCAAATCCAGCGGACTGCCGAAGAGGTAACTGGCGAACACCAGAAGCGGAGCGACCAGCAACGCAATCTGCAGACTCGACCCGACGGCAATACCGAGCGCCAGGTCCATCTTGTTTTTCATGGCCATCAGTACCGCCGTGGAATGTTCCGCAGCGTTGCCGACCAGCGCAACCAGAATTACGCCGACAAACACCTGCGTGAGTCCCAACCTGTGCGCCGTCGGCTCAATCGCCCCGACCAGCATTTCACTCATCACGCCAATGAGAATCGTCACAACCGTCAGCACGGAGAGCGACATGCGGTAGTTCCAAGGCTTTTCCCCGATGTCATGGACATCGTGCGTGTCTCCGGCAAAGAGATGCCGATGTGTTCTCAGTGAAAACGCCAAACTGAGCCCGTAAATGAGGAAGAGCACGAGCGCAATTTCCAAACTCAACTCACGCTCAATCTTCACGCCCCGATCGGCTGCGGTGAAATGGAAGAGGGCTGGAATAATGAGCCCCACAGCCGCCAGCAGCAGGAGGCTCGACCCCATCCCCGCCGCCGTCTGGTTGAACTTCTGCCGCTCGTACTTCATGCCTCCGGCGATCATCGAGGCCCCCAGCACGAGCAAAATATTGCCCAGGATCGACCCGGTCAACGAGGCTTTGACCACATCGTGGAGTCCTTCACGCAGCGCGGCGAGTGCAATGATGAGCTCGGCGGCATTCCCCAGCGAAGCGTTCAGCAGACTGCCGACACCGACGCCGACATGGGTGGTGAGGTGTTCGGTGGCCCGGCCGAGCAAGCCTGCGAGAGGGATAATGGCCAGCGCGGAAGTCACAAAGACGAAGAGGGGGTCGGCCTTCAGGACTTCGAGGGCCACCGTCACGGGGATGAACAGCAGAAGAACATCCAGCCAAGACGTAACGAATCGTCGCACGAAGGAAACCTAGCATGACCATTAGCTGTTGTCGATGAATCTCATGCCACGGACAGACGTATTTTTCTACCCATTTCATCTGTGCCACGAGCGCACACTGGAGCGGCTGCTTGCGAAATTTGCTCGGGTGCATTTCCGAGACTTCATGGCTCTGCAACTGAGTCCGTTCTGTGGGACCACCGCCTACCCCGACCGCATGGGAGACTCATTCCCAGACCTCGTTACAGTTGGACGGCTGCTGCAGGGCTACAACGTGAGCGGCCCACTGTCTCCGGAAACGGTCACAGCCATCGATCGCGACCTGTCCGATCCATCCTGGCGAGCACTCTTCCATACTGCCCTGACGGAAGATCGTCGCTTTCAACGCGGGTTGTTCGATGAGGCTCTCATCGCAGAAAGCAGCATGACCCATACGGACAAACCATCCTTATTTACTCGCCTGAGGAAAGAAGACTTCCCTGCAGTTCCCTTTACAGTCGCAGGCATCGGTCAACTCAGCCGACAGCGCCTCACCGGTAGGCAAGCCGATCCTTTCGACTATGGCCTGGCTCTGCTGAAAACGTCAGCCTCTCTGGTGTATACAATACAACTTGCCGCCGCACAGCGGCTCGCCATGGCGACAGACTCGCATGCCCACTTCACCCTGCTCGCTCTAACGGCCGAGCGCGACGGCATCACCCTCGAGAATTATTGGATTGAGCGAAGCGGGTATTAACCATCCCGCCCAGGTCTGCTAGAATTTCACGACCATGCCCACACCGTCGACGCCTCAAACAGTCCCCGAGACCACTGAAGACATTCAAACTGGTACGGGCACCGGATTCGAGGCCCGTGTGGTCGTCTTTAATTGCGACTGCCACACCTACCAGCAAGTCATCGACCTCTTCTGTCGATTCATTCCGGGAATGACATCGGCCAAGGCCTTCGAACTGGCCTATCGCATTGACCACGAGGGAGAAGCAATTGTGTATAGCGGTGCAACAAAACAGGCAGAGGATGTTGCGGCAAAGCTGGCAGGAGGTGGCCTCAGAGTCGCGGTGCAGTAGCGGGAAAATTCAGCGAGCGGTAACCCGTTACTTGTGCTTAGCCTTGTGCTTCTTGGCCTTGCTGAATTTGGCAGGTTTTCTGGCCTGAGCTTTCACCCGAGCCTTGGCCGGCTTCTTCGCCGGAGATTTTTTCGATTTCGAAGATTTTGTCGGTTTCGATGGGGCCGGCTTCGCCCTTTTCATCGATCCCTTGGCTGCAGACTTGCCACCCTTCGTGGGTTTCACGGGAACCATGTAGGTGGAAGTCCGATTCACCTTTGCCAACTGGTCCCCACTGAGTACGCGCACTTGGTAGAGCTCAAACAGTTTACTGATTGCCTTCGTATCGCCTCGCCGCGCCGCATTCAACAACTTGCGGCGTTGGTTCATTTCCTCTTCTTCGGTATGGGAAGCCGCTCGTCGTTCCATACCAATCCTTTCTCAGCACCTATCAATTGCTGATCGCGCAGGTCCCTATCAGGAAATCACCATCAGAAAAATTTCTGAAGTATATCAGAATCCAGAAGAATTTTGGAATATTCTCCTCTGAGTTCCTCACACACAGGAAATTAAGACCGAAACCGCCCGATAGAACCATCTGTACGTCTTGCATGCCGTCGAAGGCGAGTCCACCATTGAGCGTTCTCACAGCAGGCATGTATAATCCTCGACGGATTCACACACTTCAAAGGAGACTGCATCATGACTCAGCATACACAAGACAAGCCGACCGTGGCCGATGACCCCAACGCGCGTGAACTGCTCCGCCGGGCGTTTGACAAGACCGCACGTTGGCAGAATGACTTCAAGGGATTCACTGCCGACCTTACCGTGAATGTAAACGGGAAAGAAACCAGCGGACCCGTCATGGTGAAAGGCCCTCGCGAAGTGTCGGTCCAACTGGGCGATGCAGACGTGCAGAAGTGGGCACAGGAGCAGCTGGGCATGATCGCCGTCCACCGGGGCCCACGCAGTTTTGAAGAATCGGACGGCAAATATACCTTGACCATGGAAGAAGACGGCCATCCGTTTGGCACAAAACTGGCCATTCATGGATCCAATTCGTTCTATCGCCTCAAGGACGATCGCATCACTCAGATCAACCGCAAGATGGCGCACCCCGGCATGACCCCATTGGCCTTTACAATCAACGTCGAAGAAAGCGCCGTCACGCAGGATCAGAAGAACCTGACGACGAAATATAGCGTGTACTACTACTCGCCGACCGACGGAAAGCTGAACAACGTCGAAAGCTTCACGGATACCCACGTGCGCGTGGGGTCGTCGGATCTGCCAGCCACCCGCCGCATCATCTCCTATGAAAACGGCGAAGTGATCGTGAAAAGCCTGACGTTCAAGAATCATAAGCTGATCTAGTCATGGATTTGAGAAAGTATTTCCCTCGCAGCATGTGCGTGAAGATGGAAGGATACGTCCATCTCGCGCGCATGGTCGACAAATGCCGCGCCGTCCTTGTCGGCACCGAAGGCGAATACATCTACCCCTGCCCGATGGACGTTCGCCTGATGGAATTCGCGGGCATCACCACCGAGCAATTCACCGCGACAGTAAAGACCAATCCCACTGACGAGGGCGTGGCCCAGTGGTTCAAGAAGGCCTCGAAACCTCACACGCAGGTAGAACTAAACGAGTGGAACGAGATGATGTTGAAGCGTGGACCGAGCACACCGGAGAAGCAGGAGTATTTCAACAAACTCCGCGACGCCGTCGATCCCTCACGGACTGACCTCACCGCCTGGTCCGATTTGCAGGACTTGGAAGAAGGACGGACGGTTCCGAGGCGCGAGTCGTTGGCTTAACTGGATTACCCCTGATGAAACACCATGAAACGTAAACGACGAACTCAGTTGGATCACATGCGGTTGGAGTATACCTTCGATTACACAAAAGCCATTCGAGGTAAGTACTATCGCCGGCTCCTGAAGGAAGGCGCGAACGTCGCAGTGCTTGATCCAGATGTCGCCAATGCGTTTCGGGACTCTGCCTCGGTCAACGCGGCCCTACGCTCCCTCCTCGATGTCTCTGAGGCAACCCGACGCCTAACTGCCCGCTCAAAGCGAAGCTCAAAAAAGCACGCGGCGGCGTGATCCGCCCGATGCTGCTTTTCATCCACAACTCCTACTTGTAGCCGAATGTCACTAGGTTCAAGGTCACAGATTGTGACCTTAAACGTTGTCTCTTGTGTGAATATGAGACGCCGTCGATCCCTCCCGCACTGGTCTCACCAGCTGGGCCGACTTGCAGGACTTAGATGAAGACCGGACCGTCCCCTGCTGATCGTAACCCACGCCAAAGCTTTCGGAGTCTTACTCAAGACATGAGCGATGGCGGTGCGAGGTCAAGCAATAACCTCGCATTTTCTTCTCTTATCAGATACGAGAAACGCTTCACGAAGGACGCACGACGATCCTCTGAAAGTCGGGGTGATTTCCCAGAGGGAAAGGGGTATCCTTCGGAACCAAAATGGTGCTCAGATGACTCTCTCGCTCAACAAACCCAAGCTGGATAACCTCGCTGGCTACATTTGGAAATCTGCCGAGCGGCTGCGCGGCAAGTTCAAGGCCTACGAATACCAAAACGTTATCCTGCCTATCATTGTCATCCGCAGGTTGGAGTGCGTGCTGATCGCGTGGCGGGAGCAGAAGTGCTCTGAGGTGCTCACCAAACGTCCCAAGCTCACTGAAAAGGAACTTGCCAAGCTGGTCAAGGAACTCGAACTTAATCCCAAGCAGTCGCCATTCTCGAACAAGACCGCCTGGACGCTCCGCAAGATCTACGAGGAAGATCATGCCCTGCTGGAGGAAAATTTCCGCGCCTACATCAACGGCTTTTCGAAGAACGTTGACGATATCATCGAGCACTTCAACTACCGAGCCACCATCGGCACGATGGTGAAGAACAACCGGCTCGCTCCGATCCTGAACCAATACAAGGAACTGGAACTCGGTCCGGACAAGCTCTCGCCGCTGGAGATGGGTTATATCTATGAGGAATTGCTCAGGCGGTTCTCGGAACAGAGCGGCGAGGAGGCCGGAGATCACTTCACCCCGCGCGAAGTCATCCGTCTCATGGTCGAGTTGCTGGACATTCCCATTCCCGACCGGCATTTCTCCATCTACGACCCCGCCGGCGGCACGGGCGGCATGTTGTCCGTCGCCAAGGAACACCTGCTGGACCGGGCCGCGACACCCGCACAGCGAGACAACGTCGAGAAATTCGTCACCGTCCACGGGCAGGAACTTTCCCCCACGAACTACGCCGTCTGTCAGGCCGACCTGCTCATCAAGAACGATCGGCAGGCAAAAGTCTTTCTCGGCAACTCGCTCATCCCGCATGACCCGCACGGCAAAGAACCGGGCGACCAGTGGCCCGAGCCCAAACACCGCTTCAACCGCATGTTGAGCAATCCACCCTTCGGCGTCGTGTGGGGCGGCAAGGACGGCTACGAAGCCGAGGCCCGCAAGCTGGAGAAGACCCGCTATCAGGCTGGAATGCCCGCTATTGACCACGGGGAACTTCTTTTCCTGCAAACCATGCTGGCCAAGATGATCCCGCCCGCCGA